>CAWGXJ010000006.1:0-78875 GCA_963826465.1 uncultured Alphaproteobacteria bacterium | reverse complement strand
TTCAGACGTCGCCACCGGGACCTCCTTGCTGGTCTCGATCAGGGGCCACTTCCGCAGAAGGATGCCCCATCGTTCCAACCAAGTCCCCCCAATCTGCCTGAATGCCGGAAGAGCCCTGTGGATATGATGGACAAATCCACAGCTCTCCGACCACACGAAGCAGTATTCTGCGCGCGTGTTCGTCCCGGGCAGTATGCCCTAACCCACCGCTGATCTGCCCGTGGGGGCGGGACTACCTAAACACCGCGTAAAAATTCCATCGGTTCTAACACTTGATCAGTTTACTTCACTTTATGTTGAGACCGTCGCCGTAGAACGTCATGCACGAGATGCAGTAACACGCCGTGCCTACGGCCAAGGTTCCAACACTGAGACACTAGGCCGCCCTTTTGCGACAGTCGTGCAACCGTGGAGCTTTTCGGGTGACGTCCACTCAAGCTAAGGCCCAGACACCGCTGACGTTCACCTTCGACATCGGCGGAAGTCACCTCAAGGCGGGAATTCTGTCGCCGGATGGTGCGATGCTGAAGGGGCCGAACAAGGTGGATACGCCCCGCCCTGCCAAACCGGAAGACGTTGTCGAGGCGCTGGTCCGGTTGGCCGAGGCGCTCGGACCGCATGACCGCATAACGATCGGCTTTCCAGGCGTGGTGCGCGCCGACTACGTCGTCACCGCTCCGAATCTCGGAACCGAGCTCTGGCGCGGCTTCAAGCTCGCCGCGATCATCCACGAGCGGCTGCATAAGCCGGTGCGCATGCTGAATGACGCGACCGTGCAAGGGTTGGGCGCGATCTCGGGAAGCGGCGTGGAATGCGCGCTGACCCTGGGAACAGGATTCGGGTTTGCGTTGTTCGACAATGGGCGTCTCGCGCCGCATCTCGAGATGAGCCAGCACCCGATCAAGACCGGGATCACCTACGACCAGTATATCGGCGAGGCGGCGCTCGAGAAGATCGGCAAGAAGCGGTGGAACAAGCGCGTGCAAAAAATCATCAAGATCCTTGAAACGGTCGTCAACTACGACATGCTCTATATCGGTGGCGGCAACGCTCGGTTGATCAAATCGCCCCTTCCGGACAATGTGAAGACCGTCTCCAACCAAGACGGAATCATCGGCGGCGTGAAGGCTTGGGACAAGAGCATGGACCAGACCTTCACCGAAGCTTCATCCGCTTTTGTGACCGTGGCCTGACACTTTGGGAGAAGAGGCACCGGTGATGCAGCAGACCCAAGACAAGATCGACGAGCTTGCGATCAACACGATCCGGACGCTCTCCATCGATGCCATCCAGAAAGCGAATTCAGGTCATCCCGGCACGGCGATGGACGCAGCACCCACGGCTTATACGCTGTGGCAGCAGTTCCTGCGCTACGATCCGAAGGCGCCGCACTGGATCAACCGCGACCGCTTCGTCTTGTCGGCGGGTCACGCCTCGATGCTGCTCTACAGCCTGATCCATTTGGCAGGCGTCGAGGCGGCGGAGACCTCCTACCAGAAAAAGGGCGGCGAAGCGGTCTCGCTCGCCGACATCGAAAGCTTCCGCGAGGAAGGCAGCCGCTGCCCAGGACATCCGGAATACGGCTGGACCACCGGCGTCGAATCCACCACCGGACCGCTCGGACAAGGGGTGGCAACCAGCGTCGGCATGGCGATGGCCGGCAAATGGCTTGGCGAGACCTACAACAAGCCTGATTTCGACCTCTTCGACTTCAATGTCTATGCGCTGTGCGGCGAAGGCTGCCTGATGGAGGGCGTCGGCAGCGAGGCCGCGTCGCTCGCCGGGCATCTCAAGCTGTCGAACCTGTGCTGGATCTTCGACAACAACAACGTGACCATCGACGGCTACACGAACATCACCTTCACCGAGGACGTGGCGAAGCGGTTCGACGCGTATGGCTGGAAGGTCGTCCGAGTGTCCGACGCCAACGATCTCGCCCAGCTGGCCGCAGCCTATAACGCGTTCCTCACCACCGACGATCAGCCGACGATCATCATCGTGCACAGCCATATCGGCTACGGCTCGCCCGGCAAGCACGACACGCCGGCGGCTCATGGCGAGCCGCTCGGCTCGGACGAGGTGCGCCGGACAAAAGAGTTTCTCGGCTTCGATCCCGACAAATTCTTCGTGGTGCCGGACGGCGTGCGCCAGCACTTCACCACGCACATGGGACAGCGGGGAGCCAGTGCGCGGGCCAAATGGGAGAAGCTGTTCGCCGACTATGCCAAGCAGCATCCCGACGAAGCGGCGCAGATCGATCTGATCCGTAGTCGCGGTCTGCCCAAAGGTTGGGACAGCGACATTCCGAGCTTTGCTCCCGATCCCAAAGGCATCGCCACGCGCGAGGCGTCCGGCAAGACCCTGAATGCGATTGCGGCGAAAGTGCCTTGGGTCCTGGGCGGCGCGGCGGACGTGGCCGGCAGCACGAAGGTCATCCTCGACTATCCGGATGCCGGCGAGTTCCAGCCTTACGGCCAACTCGGCGACTATAGCGGCCACAATCTGCGCTACGGCATTCGCGAGCACGCCATGTGCGCCATCGTCAACGGCATGGTGCTCTCGGGTCTCAAGGCCTATGCATCCACCTACCTGATCTTCACCGACTATGCGCGCGGCGCCATCCGGCTGTCGTCTCTGATGGACCTTCCGGTCCTGCACATTTGGACCCACGACTCCATCAGCCTCGGCCAGGACGGCCCGACCCACCAGCCCGTCGAACAGCTGCTGTCGCTGCGGGCGATCCCCGGCATGATGGTGATCCGTCCGGCCGACGCCAACGAGACGGCGGAGGCCTATCGCCTCGTCATGCCGCTCACCAACCGCCCTGCTGCGCTGATCCTGTCGCGCCAGGCGCTTCCCATCTTCGACCGCTCCAAGCTCGCGCCGGCGTCGGGGCTCGCCAAAGGCGCTTACGTGCTGGCCGATGCGGCCGACGGCAAGCCCGACGTCATTCTGATCGGCACTGGCAGCGAGGTGTCGCTGTGTCTTGCGGCGCGCGATCTTCTCGCCAAGGACAAGGTCAAAGCGCGAGTCGTTTCAATGCCTTGCCGCGAGCTGTTCGACACCCAGGATGAGGCCTACCGGGAGTCCGTGCTGCCGTCCGCCATCACGGCGCGCGTGACGGTCGAGGAAGCCTCGCCGATCGGGTGGGATCGCTATGCGGGCCCCAAAGGCATCGTGCTCGGCATGAACACGTTCGGCCTCTCGGCGCCGCTGAAGGTTGTCTCTGAGCATTTTGGCTTCACGCCCGACCGGGTCGCGGCTGCGGCCAAGATGGTGCTGGGCATCTAGTCCCATGCGTTCCGGCCCTCGGAGCGCTCCGATTGAATCGAAACGAGGAGATGAACGATGCAACTCGGCATGATCGGCCTCGGTCGAATGGGTGCCAACATGTCCGTGCGGGCGATGAAGGCCGGCCACGACATGCATGTCTATGACACCCACGCGGACGCCGTGAAGGCGCTCACGGACAAAGGCGCCAAAGGCAGCACCAATTTGAGCGACTTCGTGACCGGGCTCGATAAGCCGCGCGCCATCTGGATGATGGTGCCGGCCGGGGCGGTCGACGCGGTTCTCGACGGGTTGGCGCCGGTTCTCGACAAAGGCGACATCATCATCGACGGTGGCAACTCCTACTATCACGACGATCTTCGCCGGGCCAAAGCACTGAAAGCAAAAGACCTTCATTACGTCGACGTGGGCGTGAGCGGCGGCGTGTGGGGCTTGGAGCGCGGTTATTGCATGATGATCGGCGGCGAGGACGACGTGGTCGCGCGGCTCGATCCCATCTTCAAGGCGCTGGCGCCGGGTGTCGGCGAGGCGCCGCGCACGCCGGGCGCCACCGGCGCGCCGTCGCAGGCCGAGAACGGCTATCTCCATTGCGGACCGAACGGTGCCGGGCATTTCGTCAAGATGGTGCATAACGGCATCGAGTACGGGATCATGGCGGCCTACGCGGAAGGTCTGAACATCCTCAAGAACGGCAATGCCGGCACGGTGAAACAGGTCACGGACGCGGAGACGACGCCGTTACGGAACCCCGAGCTCTATCAATATGAGCTCAATCTGCCCGATGTCGCCGAGGTCTGGCGGCGGGGCAGCGTCATCGGCTCGTGGCTGCTCGACCTCACGGCGGCGGCACTGCGCCAGAGTCCGGACCTTGCCGGGTTCGAAGGCCGCGTCTCCGATTCCGGCGAAGGGCGGTGGACCTTGCAGGCGGCGATCGATGAAGGGGTTCCTGCCCCGGTCATCGCTTCCGCGCTGTTCAGCCGCTTCGCCTCGCGGGGCGATGCTGAGTTCGCCGACAAGCTGATGTCGGCCATGCGCTTCGAGTTCGGCGGTCACCTCGAGAAGAAGGCGCCATGACCGAGGCAAGCCAAGGCAATTCCGACGCCCTCGTCTTCTTCGGCGCGACCGGCGACCTCGCCTATAAGCAGATCTTCCCTGCCCTTTACGGGCTCGTGCGCGACGAGGGCTTGTCCACGCCCATTATCGGCGTCGCCAAGCAGGGCTGGGGTCTCGATCAGCTGAAGCAGCGCGCGGCCGACAGCGTCAAGGCCCATGGCGGCGACATCAACTCCGATGCGTTCAAGAAGCTCCTGAGCCAACTTCGCTACGTGGACGGCGACTACGCCGATCCGAACGTGTTCGCGGATCTGCGCAAGCAGATGGGCGATGCCAAGCGTCCCCTGCACTATCTCGCCATTCCGCCGGTTCTGTTCTCCGAGGTCGCGTCCCAGCTCGCCAAGTCCGGCTGCGCGAAGAACGCGCGGCTCGTGGTGGAGAAACCATTCGGGCGCGACCGCAAATCGGCGGAAGCGCTCAGCCGCATCCTCGATCACTATTTCTCGGAAGAGGACATCTTCCGCATCGACCATTATCTCGGCAAAGAGCCGGTACAGAACATTCTCTATACGCGCTTCGCCAACTCGATCTACGAGCCGATCTGGAACCGCACCCATGTGCGCAGCATTCAGATCACCATGGCCGAGAATTTCGGCGTGCAGGACCGCGGCGCGTTCTACGACGAGGCCGGCGCTATCCGCGATGTGTTGCAGAACCATATGCTGCAAATCCTGGCGTCGCTGACCATGGACCCGCCGACGGGACAGGAGCACGAGGCGATCCGCGACCGGAAGGCGAGCCTGTTGAAATCGGTCCGGACGCTGGAGCCCGGCGATATCGTGCGCGGCCAGTATGAAGGCTACGAGAACGTCAAAGGGGTGCACCCAGGCTCGACGGTGGAGACCTTCGCCGCCGCCAGGCTCGCCATCGACAGCTGGCGGTGGGAGGGCGTTCCCGTCTTCATTCGCACCGGCAAGATGCTGCCCGTGAGTATCGCCGAGGCAGTCGTGGAGTTCAGAAAGCCGCCGCGGGAGACCTTCGGGGAGATCGAAGCCGTCGGCTGCGGCCATATGCGCTTCCGCATCCAGCCCGACGTGACGATCGCGCTCGGCACGCGGGTCAAGACGCCGGGCGACCGCATGATCGGCGACGATGTCGAGCTGATCCTGACCCGGCAGCCGGGCGTGGACAAGCCGCCTTACCAGCGCCTGCTCGGCGACGCCATGCACGGCATCAGCGATCTCTTCACCCGCGAGGACATTGTCGATGCGGAGTGGCGCATCGTCGACAACGTGCTTGGCGACGTGACCCCGCTCTACCGGTACAAGCCCGGCACCTGGGGGCCCGACGAGGCCGAGCAGCTCGTCGGCCGCGATGGGCCTTGGCTCAATCCCAAGCCTGCTTAGCCCGCACGATGCCGAAGACCCATGACATCCTCTTTCTCTTCGACGTCGACAACACGTTGCTCGACAACGACCGGGTCAAGAACGATCTCTCGTCCCATGTCGAGCACACGTTCGGCAAGGCGGGAAACGAACGGTTCTGGGTCCTCTACGAGGAGCAGCGGATCAAGCACGGCTATGTCGACGTCCTCGGCACGCTTGAACGGTTCCGCTTGGAGCATATCGACAATCCGAGCGCCTTGCGGCTCGCCAACTGGCTCTTGGACTATCCTTTCATCGAGCGGCTTTATCCCGATGTCTTCGCGCTCATTCGCCATGCCCGCCATTGGGGGCAGCCGGTGATCCTTACCGACGGCGACGCCGTGTTTCAGCCGCACAAACTGGTGCGATCCGGTTTGTGGGACGCCTTCGACGGACACGTGCTCGGCTATGTCCATAAGGAGCAGGAGCTGGACGCCATCCAGCGCGCCTATCCGGCCCGGCACTACGTGATGGTCGACGACAAGCTCAGCGTCCTCAATACAGTCAAGGCCGCTTTGGGCGACCGGGTGACCACCGTATTTCCCCGGCAAGGCCATTACGCGCACGATCCGAAAATTCTGGCAGGCCAGAAACCAGCGGACATCTCGGTCGAGCGCATCGCCGACCTGATGGAGCACGATTTCTCGACGCTTAAGGAGACACTGTCGTGAAACCAACCCAAGCCCTGCACGAGCTCGGCCAGAGCCTGTGGATCGACGACATCACGCGCGACATGCTGGATAGCGGTACGCTGAAGAAGTATATCGACGACTTCTCCGTCACCGGGCTCACGTCCAACCCGACGATCTTCGACAACGCAATCTCCAAGAGCGACAGCTACGATCCGGAGATCAAGCGGCTGATGAAGGCGGGCTTCACGGGCGAGGCTCTGTTCTTCGAGCTGGCGCTCCAGGACCTATCGCGCGCGGCGGATTTGTTCCTGCCGATCCACGAGAAGACGGCGACGGTCGACGGCTTCGTGTCTCTCGAGGTCTCCCCGCTTCTCGCCTACGACACGCAGGCCACGGTGGCAGAGGCGAAGCGACTCTACGCGCGGGCGCACAAGCCGAACCTGTTCATCAAGATCCCCGGCACGAAACAGGGCCTGCCGGCCATCGAGGAAGCGATCTTCTCCGGCGTCACCGTCAACGTGACGCTTCTGTTCTCGGCGGACGACTGCAACGCCGCCGCCGACGCCTACATGAAAGGGCTGGAACGGCGGGTCGCGGCCGGCCTCAATCCGGACATCCGCTCCGTGGCCTCCATCTTCATCAGCCGCTGGGACAAGGCGGTGATGGACAAGGCGCCCGACGACTTACGCGACAAGCTCGGCATCGCCGTCGCTCATCAGGCTTACAGAGACTATCGCGCGATGCTCGATAGCGACCGCTGGCAGCGGCTTGCATCGTATGGCGCCCGCCCACAGCGCCTGTTATTCGCAAGCACCAGCACCAAGGATCCCCGCGCGCCGGACACTCTTTATATATACGCACTTGCGGCGCCGAACACGGTCAACACCATGCCCGACAAGACGCTGCTCGCCTTTGCCGACCACGGCAGACTGGAGGGCGTGCTTGCGCCGGACGGCGGCGACTGCGAGGACGTGCTGGCGGCTTACGAGAAGGCCGGCATTTCCGTTTCGGCGCTGGCCGCCCAGCTTCAGAAGGAAGGCGCCGCCTCCTTCGTGTCGTCGTGGCAGGACCTGCTGAAGTCCATCGACACCAAGACCAAGGCGCTGAGCTAAAGGGAGGCCGCTATGCCCACGCAGCTGATCGACACCCCGGCGTGGCAGGCGCTCCTCGCCGCATCACGCGAAGATCAAGGACGCGCATTTGCGGCAGCTTTTCGCCGACGATCCGGATCGCGCCGCGCGCTTCACGGTCGACGGCGCCGGACTCTCCCTCGACTATTCCAAGAACCGCATCACCGAAGAGACGGTTGCGCTTCTCGTCGACCTCGCCAAGGAGCGGAAGGTGGCGGAACGGCGCGACGCCATGTTCCGCGGCGAGAAGATCAATGTGTCGGAGAACCGCGCCGTGTTGCATGTGGCCTTGCGCGCGCCGCGGGACGAGGTGATCGAGGTCGACGGGCACAACGTGGTGCCGGACGTTCACGATGTCCTCGATCGCATGGCGGCGTTCGCCGACAAGGTCCGGAGCGGCGCGTGGACCGGGCACACGGGCAAGCGCATCAAGAACGTCATCAATATCGGCATCGGCGGCTCCTATCTCGGGCCGGAGATGGCCTATCTCGCGCTCCGCCCCTACTCGAAGCGCGACATGACGTTCCGCTTCGTCTCAAACGTCGACGGCGCCTGCTTCGACGAGGCGACCCGCGACCTCGACCCCGCCGAGACCCTGTTCATCATCTCGTCCAAGACCTTCACCACGCTCGAGACCATGACCAACGCGGCGACGGCGCGCGCTTGGGCGGTCAAGGGCCTCGGCGACGAGTCCGCCGTGGCCAAGCACTTCGTCGCCGTGTCCACCAACACGGCGGGCGTGGAGAAGTTCGGCATCGACACCGCCAATATGTTCGAGTTCTGGGATTGGGTCGGCGGCCGCTACTCGATGGATTCCGCGATCGGCCTCTCGACCATGATCGCCATCGGCCCTGAGAATTTCCGCGACATGCTGGCGGGCTTCCACGAAATGGATGAGCATTTCAAGACGGCGCCGATCGAGCAGAACCTGCCGATGCTGATGGGCCTGCTCACGGTCTGGTACAACAATTTCTTCGGGGCACAGACGCTCGCGGTGCTGCCCTATTCCGAGCACATGGCGCGCTTTCCAGCCTATCTCCAGCAGCTGCAGATGGAGAGCAACGGCAAGCATGTCGATCTCGCCGCGGCGCATGTGAACTATCAGACCGGGCCGATCATCTGGGGCGAGCCCGGTACGGACGGACAGCACTCGTTCTATCAGCTGATCCATCAGGGCACGAAGCTCATCCCCTGCGATCTTATCGGATTTCTGACGCCGTTGAGCCCACTCGCCGATCACCACGATCTGCTGATGGCAAACCTCTTCGCGCAAGCCGAGGCGCTAGCCTTCGGCAAGACGGCAGCGGAACTCGCGGCCGAAGGCTCGCCGCCGGCGCAGACGCCGTTCCGCGTCACCGAAGGAAACCGCCCGACCAATATGATCCTCGCCGACAAGCTCGATCCGAGAACGCTCGGCGCACTCGTCGCGCTCTACGAGCACAGCGTGTTCACGCAAGGCGCGGTTTGGGATATCGACTCGTTCGATCAGTGGGGTGTGGAGCTGGGCAAGGTGCTCGCCGTTCGCATCATCCCAGAGCTCAAGAGCCAGGATGCGCCGAAGCTCAGCCACGACAGCTCGACCAACGCGCTGATCACGCGCTACCGCAAGCACAAGTTCTCGTAGGCGCTGGCCGGAGTCACGCAGGCGTCGCGCCGAGTGCCGCGATGTTTTCGGTCATAAGCTTCTCGATCTCGCCGCTCGCCTTTAGGGCTTCGATGGCCTGATTCAAACGGTCCAGGAGAGCCTGACGGCCCTTCTTCACGGCGGCGCCGAATGGCTTCGGATCGAAATGGTCGCCGATATCGATGATCTCGTATTGGTCGGGGTACTCGGCCTTCCTGATCATCATCGACAGGTCGATCAGGTCGTTCGACGCCGCATCGGCCTCGCCCTTTTCCACTGCGCGCAGATTGTCGATGCCGAGCGGCGTGACGAGGAGGTCCGTCTCAGGGAACGTAGCGCGCATGCGGCGCAGGGAAATGGATCCGGCGGTGACGACGATGCGCTTGCCCTTGAGGTCGTCGAAGCCTTTTATGCCGCTTCCCTTGCGGACGAGGATCCCTTCTCGCGTGACCCAGTAGGGAATGGAAAAATCCACCTGCTCGGCGCGGTCCGGCGTGATGGTTAGCTGGGACAGCACCATGTCCACCCGACCTTGCTGCAGCATTTCGATGCGCTTCTCGTCGATGACCTGCGCGAATTCGATATGGCCGGGTGCGCCGAACAGCTTTTCCCCGATTGCTCTCGCAAGGTCCGCCTCGAACCCGTCGATGCGGCCGGTCTGAGGGTTCTTATAGCCCATCCCGGGAATGTCGTACGAGACGCCGGCGACGAGCCTTCCCTGCGATAGAGCCCTGTCCATGCTCGCGCTCCTCTCGCCAGGTTACGTCAGGTTTATGCGGCCGCGGCGCGGCCGCGCATGGCCGCGGCGCGGATCGCCTTGATGTTGTCGGCGTAGTTGCCGCCGCCGAACACGCCGGAGCCCGACACGAGCGCATTGGCGCCGGCCTCGACCACAAGCGGCGCGGTCTCGACATGGATGCCGCCGTCCACCTCGATATGGATGGGCCGGGACCCGACCATCTTCTTGATGGCGCGGATCTTGTGGAGCTGCGCCGGGATGAAGCTCTGACCGCCGAAGCCGGGGTTCACGGTCATCACCAGGATATGGTCCACCTTGTCGATCACGTATTCGAGGGCCGTCTCCGGCGTCGAGGGGGTGAGGCTGACGCCCGCCCGCTTGCCGAGGCTCCTGATGAGCTGGAGCGAGCGGTCGAGATGCGGCCCGGCCTCCACATGCACGGTGATCATGTCGGCGCCGGCGTCAGCGAACGCCTCGAGATAGGGATCGCACGGCGCGATCATCAGATGGACGTCGAACGGCTTCTTGGAATGCGGACGAAGCGCCTTCACCACGTCCGGGCCGATGGTGATGTTGGGCACGAAATGCCCGTCCATCACGTCGACATGGATCCAGTCGGCGCCGGCCTTGTCCACGGCGCGGACTTCCTCGCCGAGCTTGGCGAAGTCGGCGGAGAGGATCGACGGCGCGATGATGATCTCGTGGGTCATGGCGCTCTCAAGTGCCGGATTGGCGTCATTGCCCGGCTTGACCGGGCAATCCAGTAACCCCTGACATCGCAGAAAATCCTAGACCTTTGGTTACTGGATTTCCGCTTTCGCGGGAATGACAAGTGGTAACTTTTTGCCCCTATCCTTCAATCCGAGGGGCGAGACGAGGCAAAGTGCATGAAGCCAGCATTTGGAACGCTTCGGGTCTGTGAGGATGCTGCCGATCTGGCTCACGCCGGCGCGGACTATCTCTGCAGTCTCGCGGCCGGCAATCGGGGCCGCACCATCATCGCGCTCTCCGGGGGCAACACGCCGAAGCCGCTCTACCAGTTGCTGGCCCAAGACCCAATCCGATCACGCCTTCCCTGGGACCGGGTGCACTGGATTCTTGGCGACGAGCGCTTCGTGCCGCCGTCGGATCCGGCTAGCAATTTCGGCATGGCGCGGGCCGCCTTCCTGGCCCATGTGCCGGTGCCCCCTCAGAACGTGCATCCCGTGGAGACCGAAGGGGTGACGCTCGACGAAGCGGCGAAAGCGTATGAGGCCATGTTGAAAGGGCTTTACGGCGCGGACACGCTTCAGCTCGACCGCCCTCTCCTCGACCTCACTTTGCTCGGCCTCGGCGAGGACGGCCACACGGCCTCGCTTCTGCCGGGAGAGCCAGTGCTGCAAGAGCGCAAACGGTGGGTGGCGCCGGTGCCAAAGGGCCGGGAGGAGGAGCGGATCACCCTCACCTACCCGGCGCTCGACTCAAGCGGCGTGGTGGCGTTCCTCGTCTCCGGCGAAGGCAAACGCGACATCCTCGACAAGATCCTGTCGGGTGAGACGAACTTTCCCGCCGCGCATATCCGTCCCGTCGGCGAGGTCATCTGGTTCGCCGACCGCGCCGCGGCGGGGCGCTGGGCTGACGCGCGCGCCTAGCCGAACTTGAACGAGGACCGGAAGTAGCACCTCGCGAGCACTTCAAGCGGGCTCGATTCGGCTGTTCGACTCACGAAAGCCTTCTTCGAACCCGTCGATGTGCTCGGTGGCGCACGAGGGAATGTCGGTCTTGCGCTCGCGGAGCGGCGGCAGCATCAGCGGCACCACGCTGATGCGATAGTACAGATCGGCGCGGAACTCGTTGCGCACTACGGCTTCTTCGAGATTCTTGTTCGTCGCGGTGATGATGCGCACGTTCACTTTCAGCGTGTGATTGCCGCCGACCCGCTCGAACTCCTGCTCCTGCAACACGCGCAACAGCTTCGCCTGGAAGGACGGCGAGATCTCGCCGATCTCGTCGAGAAACAGCGTGCCCTTGTCGGCGATCTCGAAGCGCCCTTTGCGGGAATTGCTGGCGCCGGTGAAGGCGCCCTTCTCGTGGCCGAACAGTTCCGACTCCAGAACGGACTCCGGCAGCGCGGCGCTGTTCATCTTGATGAAGGGGCCTTTGGCGCGCGGCGACAGCTCGTGAATGGCTTTGGACGCCAAAAAGTGCTAAACGATTGATCTGCTGACGCTTTTTTGATCGCGATCGGGACATGAGCAATCGACGTGGGGACGGCAATTGAATAGAAGCGGACCGATGTGCAGCATTTTCAATCGAACTCGATTGAAGATGTGATGAGCCCGAAGTTCGGAGGCCGAAAAGCCAGCAGACCGATTATCTACTTTCCCTTTCCCTACTTTCCACGCAGCAAGACCATCTAATTATACTTATCTATTATCATCACCTTTTAAATAATGACACAGTAGCGGGCTGTCGCCGACGATGCCGTCGATGCGCGGCCTCTTACCCTCTTGTGGGGCTTTAGCTCGTAGGTGCCTTCTGGAGACTTATTGCCTGGGCGCTCACGATCGCGCGAGACGACGCGCTGTAGTTGCTCGGCCTGTCCGATCTAGTTATCTTTCTTAGTCATTAACGGACATTCGCATCTATCCGAAACTCGGCCCAGCTGTCCCAGTCTCTGTCTTTTTTCAGCTTGCCCACCTCTCTCTTTTCTTTTCTTTTCTTTTCTCCTATTTTTTTTACCTTTTTTTTCTCTTCTTCTCCTATTTTCTCCTCTTCGCTTCGAGAACAAGGGATAGCTCTCGACATTCTCTTCTTCTATCTTTATCGCGGTGGTTACGATTGTCCGATCGCTCGCTCCATTAACGCGCGCAGTAAGCTTATCGTTCGCTCGTTCTATGGCACCGACAGTGAGTGGGGATATCGTCGTTAAGAGCGAGATACGCCGTGTCGTATCTGCATGAACGACGACTAGAATTTTAGTTCGAGAGAGTCGTCTCGAGTCGTTTGGCGTTTGAAGATCTTCGATATTTCATATTTTTGTGAGCGCGATGTCGCTCACAATCGGTGAATAAACTGAGTCTCTTGGCGCCATAGCGGTGCCTTCATAGTTTTTATCCTTTTTTTTTCTCATGTCTCGAGCTCTCCCTAGAAGTTCTTAGAATTTCTCTAATTATATCTATGCAGCTATATATCTTCCTATATACGCCAAAAAGTGCTAAACGATTGATCTGCTGACGCTTTTTTGATCTGATCGGGACATGAGCAATCGACGTGGGGACGGCAATTGAATAGAAGCGGACCGATGTGCAGCATTTTCAATCGACTCGATTGAAGATGTGACTCAGCCCGAAGTTCGGAGGCCGAAAAGCCAGCAGACGCCGCGACACGTTGCCTGGATAGACACGTTTGCCACCCGTTATGCACGCGAGCCTGGGCGCCTTTCACTTTTGTTACGGGAACGGTAGACTGTCTCACCCGTTTACTATGCGGCGATAAGACGAATGGTGATGGATCTCATCACGATTGGTGCTTCTTGAATCTTGAAATCAAGACGGAAAAAGGGTTTGGCGGCGCGGGGAGCGTGATCCCCGGGGCGCCGCCGCGGATCTATATCCTCTATGGATCCGTCGCCGGCGGCTCTGAAGAGCGCGCGAAGCACTTCTCGCGCGTCGCATCTCTCGGGTTCGATTGGGTCTGCTGGGCCGCTTCGGCGGATCACGAGCCGGCCGACATCGGTGCGCTCGCGAGCGACGCGCAGCGCGCGGACCTCAAACTCATGCTGGAAATGCCGCCGGCGACGACCGCTCAATACGCGGCGTGGGTCAAGGCGGGAGTTGCGGGATTCCTCGTCTCGAACGCGGCGGTGTGCAGCGCGGCCGACTGGCGGGAGACCCTTGCCGCGCTCCGCAAAGGCAAGCGCCGAGCGATCTTCGTCGCCGATACGCTCGGCCGTCCCTGGGAAGAGGTCCTGACACTCGCCGGGGCCGGCTTCGACTATCTGATCAACAGCGCCGCGTGGTGGGATCTCCGCGAGGGCTGGTTCCTGCAACAGCATCAGGAATTGTCGCGGCTGGTGCCGACGCTCGCGAGCCCCGAGCCGCTTCACGGCACGCGGCTTGCCCATCGGCTCACCTTCGCCGGTCCTGACCAGCGCCATGCCATTTATCGCGGACGCTATCTCCTGGCGGCGATGGCATCGTCCGGCATCATCTGCCCGATGGGCTACGAGTTTGCGAGCCCCGTGGTGTTCGACGGCCCGGCGGCCCGCACCTCCGACTGGGACTTCACGCGCACCCAGTCGCCCTTCGATTTGAGCGAGGAGATCGCCGCGATCAATCGGCTGAAGCGGAAGGTGCCGGTGCTTACGGGCGAAGGCGCGCTTCGGCTCGGCTCCGCGCCCGGAACGTCGCCCGTCGCGCTGGTTCGGACGTCCGAGAACGCGCCCGGCGCGGCGGCCTGTCTTCTTATTAACGGCAGCGGTGAGGGCCGCGCACCGCCGCCCCTTGCCGAGCTGGCGATCGCGGCCGATGCAACCTGCTTTCTCGATCCGTGGACCAAGAAGCCCGCAAGCCTTGGCGATCTCGACCCGTATGAGTCGCGGCTTCTCTTCACGGCGCCACAGGCCGCAGGCCACCCCCTCTCCCATAAGGAGTCGAAGAAGCGGCTCGAGGCCTTAGCCGAGAACCGGGTCGTGATCGAACGCGTAAGCCCCGAGCTCGACGGCGGCCGCTTCCCGGTGAAGCGTGTGGCCGGCGACACGTTGCAGGTCGAGGCCGATATCTTCTGCGACGGCCATGACGTGATCGATGCGGTCGTCGCCTATCGCGCACCGAGCGCCGAGGACTGGTCCGAAGCGCCGATGACGCCCGTCGACAACGACCGCTGGGCCGGGAGTTTTCTCCTCACCGAGATCGGCCGCTGGACCTACACCATCTTTGCCTGGCGCAATCTCTTCGCGACCTGGCGTCAGGACGTGGCCAAGAAGCACGACGCCGGCCAGCCCATCTCGCTCGAGCTCATCGAAGGACGCGAGCTTGTCGCGCGCTACGCCAAGGCGGCGAAGGGCGACGTCGCCGATGCGCTGAAGGCTTTGGCTCGAAAGCTCGAGACCGTCGAGGACGAAGGCGTGTTGCTCGGCGTTCTGGAGAGCGCGGAGACTGCCGCGTTGATGCGGCGGGCAGGCTTACGCACCAATCTGTCCCGCTACGACCACAAGATCGAGGTAACCGCCGATCGGCCGATCGCGGCATGCGCGGCTTGGTATGAGATGATGCCGCGGTCGCAATCGGGCGATCCGCTCCGGCACGGCACGTTCGACGACGCGATCGCGCGGCTCCCTTACGTCCGCGATCTCGGCTTCGACGTGTTGTACTTCCCGCCGATCCATCCCATCGGTCAGACCAACCGTAAAGGGCGCAACAACAGTTTGACGGCACGGGCAGACGATCCCGGCAGCCCCTATGCCATCGGTGCCAAGGACGGCGGCCACGATGCGATCCACGCCGAGCTTGGCGACTTCGACGATTTCGCGCGGCTGATCGCGGCGGCGCGGACACATGGGCTCGAGGTCGCCATCGACTTCGCCATCCAATGCTCGCCCGACCATCCTTGGATCAAGGAGCATCCTGAGTGGTTCGACTGGCGGCCGGACGGCACCGTCAAGTTCGCCGAGAACCCACCGAAGAAGTACGAGGACATCGTCAACGTGCATTTCTATCGCGATGCCCTGCCGTCGCTGTGGATTGCGCTGCGCGACGTCGTGCGGTTCTGGATCGAGAAGGGCGTCACCATCTTCCGCGTCGACAACCCGCATACGAAGCCGGTGCCGTTCTGGGAGTGGATGATCGCCGACATCCAGGCGGAGCATCCCGAGACCGTGTTCCTGGCAGAGGCCTTCACAAGGCCGAAGATGATGAAGCGCCTCGCCAAGGTCGGCTTCACCCAGTCCTACTCCTACTTCACCTGGCGCAACACCAAATGGGAGCTCACCGACTATCTGACGGAGCTCACCAAGACCGAGGCGGCCGAGTACATGCGCCCCAATTTCTTCGTCAACACGCCGGACATCAACCCGGTGTTTCTTCAGACGAGCGGACCGGCGGGCTTCAGGGCGCGCCTGGTTCTCGCGGGCACGTTGAGTCCCCTTTACGGCATCTACAACGGATTCGAGCTGTGCGAGGCGACGCCCATCCCCGGCAAGGAAGAGTACCTCAACTCGGAGAAATACGAGATCAAAGCGTGGGATTGGGACCGGCCCGGCAACATCAAGGACGACGTGCGCCTGGTGAACGAGATCAGGCGGAACAATCCCGCCTTGTGGCACTTTACCAATCTCACGTTCCTCAACGCCTGGAACGACAACATCATCGCCTATTACAAGATGAGCGCGGCGCGCGACAATCTGGTGATCGTCGCCGTCAATCTCGACCCGCACACCGCGCAAGGCGCCAATTTCGAAGTGCCGCTCTGGGAGTTCGGGTTACCCGACAGCGCCTCGATCGAGGCCGTGGACCTCGTCGAGGACAAGCGCTTCACCTGGAACGGCAAGGTGCAGCATGTCTGGCTCGATCCCGCGCACCGCCCTTACGCAATTTGGCGCCTGGTTCCTCCAGGCGCGGCTTAAGCGAAATTGGCTGAAGGAGACCCATGATCGATCGGTCCGATCCGCATTGGTACAAGGACGCCATCATCTATCAGCTGCACATCAAGGCGTTCCAAGACGCCAACAATGACGGCATCGGCGACTTCACAGGCCTCATCAATCGCCTGGATTACATCCACGACCTCGGCGTCACCGCTATCTGGCTGTTGCCGTTCTACCCCTCGCCGCTCCGCGACGACGGCTACGACATCGCCGACTACCGCGCCATCAACCCGGCCTACGGCACGATGCGCGAGTTCCGCCGCCTCGTCGCCGAGGCGCATAAGCGCGACATCCGCATCATCACCGAGCTCGTCATCAACCACACTTCGGACCAGCATCCCTGGTTCCAGCGCGCGCGCAGCGCAAAGCCCGGGTCGGCGTGGCGCAACTATTATGTATGGAGCGACACCGACCAGAAATATTCCGGCACGCGCATCATCTTTCTGGACACGGAGACGTCCAACTGGACCTGGGACCCGGCCGCCGAGGCGTTCTTCTGGCACCGCTTCTATTCCCACCAGCCCGACCTGAATTTCGACAATCCCCGCGTGTTGGCGGAAGTGCTCAAGGTCATGCATTTCTGGCTCGACACCGGGGTGGACGGCTTGCGGCTCGACGCGGTGCCGTATCTCGTCGAGCGGGAAGGCACCAACAACGAGAACCTGCCCGAGACCCATGAGGTCCTGAAGAGGATTCGCGCCGAGGTCGACGCCCACTATCCCGACCGGCTGTTGCTCGCCGAGGCCAACCAGTGGCCCGAGGACGCGCTGCCTTATTTCGGCGACGGCGACGAATGCCACATGGCGTTCCACTTCCCGCTGATGCCGCGCATCTACATGGCGTTGGCGCAGGAGGACCGGCATCCCATCACCGACATCATCGCCCAGACACCGGACATCCCGGAGAACTGCCAATGGGCGATCTTTCTGCGCAACCACGACGAGCTGACGCTGGAGATGGTCACCGCCTCGGAGCGCGACTATCTGTGGAACACCTACGCCATGGATCCCCGCGCGCGCATCAATCTCGGCATCCGCCGGCGGCTTGCGCCACTGCTCGAGAATGACCGCCGCAAGATCGAGCTGTTGAACGGACTGTTGTTGTCGATGCCGGGTGCACCGATCATCTATTACGGCGACGAGCTCGGCATGGGCGACAACTACTTTCTCGGCGACCGCGACGGCGTGCGCACGCCGATGCAGTGGTCGGCCGACCGCAATGGCGGCTTCTCGCGCGCCGATCCGCAATATCTCTATCTGCCGCCGATCATGGACCCGATCTACGGCTATGAGGCCATCAACGTCGAGCGCCAGCAAAAGGACACGTCGTCGATCCTGAACTGGATGCGGCGCATGATTGCCGTGCGCAAGTCGTCCGTCGCCTTCGGGCGCGGCACCATGTCGTTCCTCTACCCGCGCAACCGGAAGATCCTCGCCTATTTGCGCCAAGACGAGGGCGAGACGATCCTGTGCCTGTTCAACCTGTCTCGCGCCGCGCAAGCCGTCGAGCTCGATCTCGGCGCGTTCAAAGGCCGCGTGCCCGTCGAGATGACCGGCCGCTCCGCCTTCCCGCCGATCGGCGAGCTGCCTTATCTGCTGACGCTTCCCGCTTACGGCTTCTTCTGGTTCGTGCTCGCCGAGGAGACCGAGGCGCCGGCCTGGCACCAGCCCGCGCCCGAGGCGCTTCCGGACTTTACGACCCTGGTGCTGACGCAAGGCTGGCGCACGGTCACCGAGGGCGTCCCGGCGCGGAAGTTCCAGCGCAACGTGCTCCCCGCCTATCTTGCCAACCAGCGCTGGTTCGCCGCCAAGGACAGGCATATCGAGAATGTTTCGCTGGAACCGTGGACGGAAATTTCCGGCGCCGGGGGAGGCTCTTACCTCCTCGCCGCGGTCGACATGAAGCTCGCCGGCGGCGAGAGCCAGCTTTACTTTTTGCCGCTGTCGTTCGCCTGGGAAGAAAGCTACCTCAAGCCGGGGTCGCCGCAGCTTGCCAATACGCTCGCCAAGATCCGGCGCGGGGCGCGGCTCGGCGCCTTGGTCGACGCGGCCGCCGAGCCCGAATTCGCCCATGCCCTGCTTCGCCGGCTCCAGGCCGCCAGCTCCGACGCTGACGCAGACGACAGCATCCACTACGAACCCACCGACCGCCTGAAAGCGCTCGAACTGCCGGCAGATCGAAGAGTCCCGCAGGCCGACCACCGAACAGAGCAATGTCTCGGTCGTGCTCGGCAACGAGGTCGTGCTCAAGCTCTATCGCCGCCTGCAATCCGGCATCCAGCCGGAGATCGAGGTGAGCCGCTTCCTGACCGAGGCGGGCTTCGAGAACACGCCGCCCTTCCTCGGCTCTATCGAGCATCGGCCGAAGACGGATGAGGCAGTATCCATTGCCGTGGCGTTCAAATTCCTCACCAACCAAGGCAATGGCTGGGATGTTCTTCTCGGCGCGCTGGACCGCCAGTTGGAAGAGCAAGAGATCGCGCCGCCAGCCCCTGAGGGCGAAACGCCGGAGCCGAGCTATAGCTTTTCTCTCGACCTCGTCCGCGCGCTCGGACAGCGGACGGCGGAAATGCACTGCGCGTTTGCCTCGAGGACGCGCAACAAGGCGTTCCGGGCCGAGCCCGTGACGGAGGCCGACATGCGGCGCTGGACGCGCCATGTCATCGGACAGTCCAAGCGCGCCTTTGCTGCGTTGAAGCAGGCGCGGCGCACCATCACCGATGACGACGAGACGGTCGCCGGAATCGACACGCTGCTCAAGCGCCAGCGTGATATTGCGCGCCGCATCGAGCGGTTCGCGAAGATGAAGCCGACCGGCTTCAAGATGCGGCACCACGGGGACTATCATCTGGGCCAGGTCCTCGTGGCGCATAACGACGTCTACGTGATCGATTTCGAGGGTGAGCCGCTGCGCTCTCTGAAGGAGCGGCGCGCCAAGGCCGATCCGGCCCGTGACGTCGCCGGCATGCTACGCTCGTTCGACTATGCAGCCGGTACGGCCCTGCAACGGTCGCTCGAACGCGGACTGGGCCAGCGGGAGACCGTGGAAACTATTGCGTTCGGCTGGCGCGATGCGGCGCAAGCGCTGTTTCTCGAGACTTATGCCGAGACGCTGGGCGCTTGCGGCCATTGGCCGAGCCCGGTCGAGGAAACCTTGGCCCGCCTCGACCTGTTCTTAATGGAGAAGGTCCTTTATGAAATCAGCTATGAGGCGGGCAATCGGCCGGCCTGGGTCGGCATTCCCATCAACGGCGCGATCCGCCTCTTGAGCCAAGCATGAGAGGAACGTCATGACGCTTCCTGCCGAGAAACGCGGAAACGATTGGGCCCCCAGCCGAGCGGGGCTTGAAGCCATCGTGCGCGGCGAGCACGGCGACCCGTTCTCGATCCTCGGTCTGCACCACGGCCGCTATGGCGCGTCGGTGCGCGCCTTTCTGCCGGGGGCGACCTCGGTGGCGGCGCTCGACCCAAAGAGCGGCGACAGCTTCGCGCTGGATGCGCTGCACCGCGCCGGGTTCTTCGCCGGCGAGGTGCCCGACACGTTCCCGCGGGACTATCGCTTGCGCGCCACCTATGACGGGACGACCGTCGAGATCGACGATCCCTACCGCTTCGGCCCCATTCTCGGCGAGCTCGACCTTTACCTCTTCGCCGAGGGCAACCACTTGCGGCTCTACGAGAAGATGGGCGCACATGCCATCAGCCACGAGGGCGTGGACGGCGTCAGCTTCGCGGTGTGGGCGCCGAATGCCTCGCGGGTCAGCGTGGTCGGGCCGTTCAACACTTGGGACGGCCGGCGCCACGTCATGCGCAAGCGCATGGAGGCCGGCCTTTGGGAGATCTTCATTCCAGGGCTCGCGGCTCGGAGAGATCTATAAATATGAGCTACTCGGACCGCACAAGGAGCTGCTGCCGTTGAAGGCCGACCCGTTCGCCTTCCAGCAGGAGCATCCGCCGGCCACGGCCTCCGTCGTGCACGGCCTGCCGCAGCGCCCCACCCCGATCGGCTCCTGGCAATCCGAGCGTGAGCGGCTCCATGCCGTCGATGCCCCGATCACCATCTACGAGCTGCATGCAGGCTCGTGGATGCGCGGGGAGAACGATCGTTTCTTGAGCTACACCGAGCTCGCCGACCGGCTCATTCCCTATGTGCGCGACATGGGCTTCACCCATATCGAGCTCATGCCGGTGAGCGAGTTTCCGTTCGACGGCTCTTGGGGCTACCAGCCCATCGGCCTTTATGCGCCGACTTCGCGCTTCGGCACGCCGGAGGACTTCGCGAGCTTCGTCGCCCGCTGCCATGAGGCGGGGATCGGCGTGCTCGTCGACTGGGTTTCGGCGCATTTCCCCACCGACGTGCACGGTCTTGCGCGTTTCGACGGCACGGCGCTTTACGAGCACGAAGACCCGCGGCTCGGCTTCCATCGCGACTGGAACACGTTATCTACAATTACGGACGCCGCGAGGTGCTCAACTTCCTGCTTGCCAACGCGCTGTTCTGGCTCGAGCGCTTCGGCATTGACGGCCTGCGCGTCGATGCGGTGGCGTCGATGCTTTATCTCGATTACAGCCGCGAGCCCGGCGACTGGCTCCCCAACCGGTTCGGCGGCAACGAGAACCTCGAGGCTATCGCCTTCCTGAAGCGGCTCAACGAGCTCGTGTTCGCCGAGCGGCCCGGCACGACGACCGTCGCCGAGGAATCGACGGCATGGCCCGGCGTGTCACGGCCGACTTATCTCGGCGGCCTCGGCTTCGGCTTCAAGTGGAACATGGGCTGGATGCACGACACGCTGAGCTACATGCAGAAGGACCCGATCCATCGGCGTCATCACCACGACCAACTCACCTTCGGCCTGCTCTATGCCTTCTCGGAGAACTTCGTGCTGCCGCTGTCGCACGACGAAGTGGTGCACGGCAAGGGCTCGCTGATCGGCAAGATGCCGGGGGATCGCTGGCAGAAGTTCGCGAATTTACGCGCATATTTCGGGTTCATGTGGGGCCATCCCGGGAAAAAGCTGCTCTTCATGGGCGGCGAGTTCGCGCAGGATTCCGAGTGGAGTCATGAGCGGAGCCTCGACTGGCACCTCCTCGACGACCACATGCATCGCGGCGTGCAGTCTCTGGTGCGCGACCTGAACCGGCTCTACCGCATCACGCCGGCGCTCCACGTCTACGACGCCGAGGGCCGCGGCTTCGAATGGGTCGACGCATCCGACAACGAGGCGAGCGTGCTCTCGTTCCTGCGTTGGGGCCACGAGGGCGACGCGCCGGTCTTGGTGGTCTGCAATTTCACGCCGGTGCCGCGCCAAAACTACCGCATCGGCGTGCCGCGCGGCGGCAAATGGGTCGAGCGCATCAATACCGACTCCCATGACTATGGCGGTTCGGGCGTGGGCAATGGCGGCGAGGTCGTGGCCAACGACATCGGCTGGCACGGGCGCCCCTATTCGCTCAACCTGACGCTGCCGCCGCTCGGCACGCTCATTCTCGAGCCGGCCGACTCATAGACTCAGATAAGCGTGGCGGCGCGGGCGGCGGCACGCTGCGCGCGCAGCCAGCCGTACCAGGCTTGGAGCCCCTCGCCGGTCCGGGCCGACACCTGCAACACCACGATATCCGGATTGACCGCGCGGGCGTTCTCGATCGCGCGGTCCACATCGAAATCCACATGCGGCAGGAGATCGGTCTTGTTCAGGATCATGATCTCGGCCGCGCGGAACATATGCGGGTATTTCAGCGGCTTGTCCTCGCCTTCGGTGACCGAGAGGATGACCACCTTGGCCCGCTCGCCGAGATCGAACATGGCGGGGCAGACGAGATTGCCCACGTTCTCGATCATCACCACCGACCCCGCGGGGGGCCTGAGCTGCATGAGGCCGCGCGCCACGATATCCGCTTCGAGATGGCAGCCCGTGCCGGTGTTGACCTGAACGGCTGGCGCGCCGGCGGCGCGGATGCGCTCCCCGTCATTCGTGGTCGCTTGGTCGCCTTCCAGCACGTAGATCGGCAGCTCGTCCTTGAGATCCCGAATCGTACGCTCCAGCAGCGTGGTCTTGCCGGCGCCCGGCGAGCTCACAAGGTTCAGTGCCAGGATCTCGCGGCCTGAGAACCAGGCCCGGTTTTTTACAGCCTCGGCGTCATTCTTGGCGAGAATGCGTGCCTCGAGAGCGACCACGGCGTCGGTGCCTGCATGATCATGGTGATGACCATGTTCATGGCTGTGAACGGTGCCATCGGCATGAACATGGTCATGGGCGTGGTCATGCTCATGGGCCTGCACATGGGGGCGGCCGTGACCATCGGCATGAACATGCTCATGCTCGTGTTGATGAGCCTCGCCATGCTCATGGTGGTGATCATGTCCGTGAGCATGGGGTGAGCGTGCGTGTGGCGGGCACCATCGGCATGAACATGCTCATGGTCGTGGTCATGAGCCTCGCCATGCGCAGGGTGATGATCATGTCCGTGATCATGGGCGTCGGCATGCCCAAGGCCATGGACATGGGGATGGGCGTGGCGGGTGCCGTCGGCATGAACATGCTCATGCTCATGCTGATGAGCCTCGTCATGGGCATGCTCATGTCCATGGGGGGGTGGCTGTGAGAGACGTCATTGGCGTGAACATGGTCATGCCCGTGATCGTGACCGGAGTCGCGTCTCATATCAAGCACGGTGGCCTTCGCCTCGCTACCGCATCCGCAATGCCCGCACATCAGGCTGCCTCCTCTAACTCCATGGTCTTGATGTTCAGTTCCTCGCCCTGCAGCTGCTCAAGCCGGCGCGACCCGCAGGCGCAAGGCGTGTAAAGCGTGGCGGTTTCGAACTCGGCCCCGCACGCGCCGCAGCGCGCCCGCCCGCGGATCACTCGAATGTCGAGTTCCGCCCCTTCAAGCACGGTGCCTTGCGCCACAACGTCGAAACAGAAGGCGATGGCGTCGGTCATGACGCCAGACAGCTCGCCGACCTCTAGCGTGACCCGGCGCACTTTGCGTCCTTTCGCCGCGTCGCTGACGATGGCGACGATGTTGCGGGTGATGCCGAGCTCGTGCATGGCGCGCCTCTAGCAGATCCTGGGCAGCTGCTCGCCGACCAGCATGTCGACGATGCGGCGGCCGCCGAACACCGTCTTCATGGTGACGCGGCCCGCCTCGCCTTCGATGACGGTGCCGATGATGCTCGAACCGGCCCCTAGCGGATGCGCCTGCATGGCGGCAAGAGCGGCTTCCGCCTCGTCGGCCGGCACCACGGCGACGATCTTGCCCTCGTTGGCGAGGTAGAGCGGATCGAGGCCGAGGATCTCGCAGAAGCCCTTCACCTCCTCCCGGATCGGCGTCCTTGTCTCGTCGATCTCGATGGCGGTGTCCGAGGCGGCGGCGATCTCGTTCAAGACGGTAGCGAGCCCGCCGCGGGTGGCGTCGCGCAAGGCCCGCGTGTTGGGCGCCGCGCCGAGCAGCGCACCGATCAGCCCGTGAAGCGCCGCGCAATCGCTTTCGATCGGCGTCTCGAGCGCCATGTCGCCTCGTGCGCCGAGAATCGCCGCGCCGTGGTCGCCGAGAAGCCCGTTGACCAGGACCGCGTCGCCGGGACGCGCAAGATGCGCGCCGAGCGTCACGCCTTCGCGGATCGCGCCAATCCCCGTCGTGGTGATGAACAGCTTATCGCAAGCGCCTCTGTGCACGACCTTGGTGTCGCCGGTGACGATCTGCACGCCGGCATCCTTCGCGGCCTCCGCCATGGAGCGGGCGATCCGGCGCAGCAATTCGAGGGTGACGCCCTCCTCGATGATCACGGCACAGGAGAGATAGAGGGGGCGCGCGCCGCCCACGGCGAGGTCGTTGACCGTGCCGCACACGGCGAGCTTGCCGATATCGCCGCCCGGGAAGATCAGCGGATCGACCACGAAACTGTCGGTGGTGAAGGCGAGCCGGTCGCCATGAGCGGCTATCGCTGCAAGATCGAAGCGCGCCTGGTCTTCGAGCGGCGCGAGCGCTGCGTTGTCGAAGGCATCGACGAACACATCGTCGATGAGGTCCTTCATGGCCTTGCCGCCGCCGCCATGGGCAAGCGTCACAGTCGGCACATTGACCTTGCCGAGGCGGCGGGGCCGTGGAAATGGCATAATGTTCATGCTGCCCCCGCGTGGGCTTTGAGGCTGCCATATTGGTAATAGGCCGAGCACGACCCCTCCGACGACACCATCAAAGCGCCGAGCGGCGTCTCGGGTGTGCAAGCCGTGCCGAATAGCGGACACTGCCAGGGCTTGATCACACCTTTCAGCACCGCGCCGCATTGGCAAGCGGCCGGATCGGCGACCTGGAGATTGGGAACGGCAAATTTCAGCTCGGCGTCGAAATGGGCATAGGCCTCGCGGAGCTTCACGCCGGAATGGTCGATGGAGCCGAGCCCCCGCCATTCGAAGAAGTCGCGGAGCTCGTAGACTTTCTCCACCGCATCGAGCGCCGCCGCATTGCCGTGGTCTGGCACCACGCGCGCATATTGGTTCTCGATGTCGGCGCGGCCCTCCTTGATCTGCTTCAGCACCATCCAGATGGACTGGAGCACGTCGAGCGGCTCGAAGCCCGACACCACCATGGGCTTCTTGTAGAAGCCGGCGATGAACTCGTACGGCGCCGTGCCGATGACCATGGAGACATGGCCCGGGCCGATGAACGCATCGAGATTGAGGTCGGGGCTCTCGAGGATCGCTTTCAGCGTCGGCACGATGGTGATGTGATTGCAGAACACCGAGAAATTGGTGATGCCCTCGCGCTCGGCCTGGAGGACGGTGAGTGCCGTGGACGGCATGGTCGTCTCGAAGCCGAGGCCGAAGAACACCACCTCCCGGTCCGGATTCTTGCGGGCGATCTCGAGTGCATCCATGGGCGAGTAGACCATGCGGATGTCGGCGCCGTCGGCCTTGGCCTGCATCAGGCTCTTCTTGGAGCCTGGCACGCGCATGGCGTCACCGAAGGTGGTGAAGATCACCTCCGGTCGCTCGGCGATGGCGACGCAATCGTCGACGCGGCCCATGGGCAGCACGCAGACGGGGCAGCCCGGCCCGTGCACGAGCTCGACCTCCTTGGGCAGCATGCCTTCGATGCCGTAGCGGAAGATCGAATGGGTGTGGCCGCCGCACACCTCCATGATGTGGATCGGCCGCTCCTTGGCGAGCGGGATTTCGGCGATCAGGGCCTCGATCTCCTTCACGAGGACGGCGGCTTTATCGCGGTCGCGAAACTCGTCGATATATTTCATGGTCTAAGCCCTCCCGACTTCGATTGCGGAGAGACGCATTGCCTCGATCTCGGCTTGTGCCTCGCCGAGCTCGGTCAAGATCTTCAGGGTCTCCGCCGCCTCGTGCTCGTCGATGCGGCTCATGGCGAAGCCGACATGGACGAGCACCCAGTCGCCGATGCAGGCCTCGGCAGGGTGCGCGTCGTCGACGATGCAGGCGATGTTCACCTGGCGCTTGACGCCGCTGACATCGACGGTGGCGAGCCGCTTCGTGGCGTCGTCGATCTTTACGATGCGGCCTGGAATCCCGAGGCACATGGCACATTTCCTTCCCTTGATTTCATTTGTTCGTCGATGAGCCTTGCGGCGCCGATCGCCGCCTGGCCGAGCGCAAGCCCACCGTCATTGGCGGGAACATGCGCGTGGCTGAGCACCGTGAAGTCTTCCGCTTCTAGTCGGCGCACGACCTGTTCAAAAAGAATGCGGTTCTGGAAGCAGCCGCCCGACAGGGCGACGTGCGTGAAGCGCGGGCCTTCTGCGCTGTCGCGCCGGGCGAGCTTCCGCGCCATGGCGACGATGGCCTTGGCGAGGCCTTTATGGAAGCGCGCGGCCATCACCGGCGCCGGCGTCTCAAGGATGAGGTCGCCGAGGATCGCGTTCCACATGGCGAGCGGCTCGATATAGGGCAGGCCAGAGCCACGCAGATTCGGGATGGTCAGCGGATAAGCGAGGGCGTCGTCCTCGTGGAGCAAAGTCCCCTCGTCGACGATTGCTTCGAGCTTGGCCGCAGCCTGGCCTTCATAAGCCTGAACGTCCTCGGCGAGACCGAGCGCGGCCGAGACCGCGTCGAACAGGCGCCCGCAAGACGAGGCGACCGGCGCGTTGACGCCCTTCTTGATCATGGCGTCGAGCGTCGCCCGCGGCCGCGCCGCCAAATCGGCATGAAGCGGAAGCTCTGAGAAGTTCATGGCGAACTGGGCCCAGCCCATCTCCGCCATGAGATGCGCATAGAGATTGCGCCACGGCTCGCGCACGGCGGACGCGCCGCCCGGCATGGCGACCGGCTTGAACGTGCCGAGCCGCTCATAGTGGCGGTAATCGGCAAGCAGGAACTCTCCGCCCCAGATGGTGCCGTCGTCGCCAAGGCCGAGCCCGTCGAGCACGACGCCGAGCACGGGCGGGGCGTCGAACGCATAGAAGTTCTCGGCCAGGCACGACGCCACATGGGCGTGATGGTGCTGCACCTCGATCAGCGCGAGGCCCTCGTCCTGCGCACGGGCGCGGGCGAGCTTGGTGGAGAGATATTCGGGGTGCTTGTCGGCGACCAGCGCTTGCGGTGAGTGGTCGAACAGGGTGGCGTAAAGGGCGAGGTTCTTGCGGTAGTCGTCGTAGGTCGCGGCGTCTTCGAGGTCGCCCTGGTGCTGGGAGAGAATGGCCTCGCCGTCCTTCACCAGGCAGAAGGTCGCTTTCAACTCGCCGCCGAGCGCAAGAAGGGACGGCGCCGCCTCGAAACCGGGCGGCAGCTTGATGGGCGCCGGCGCATAGCCGCGGGCGCGGCGGATGAGACGCGCCCTCCCCGCCATGATCCGCACCACCGAGTCGTCGATGCGGTTGGCGATCGCCCGGTCATGGACCAGCGCATAAGGCGCGATGGCCGACAGCCGCGATTTCGCATCCTCCTCGGTGATGACCTGTGGCTCGTCGGAGAGATTGCCGCTCGTCATCACCACCGGCCGGGTCATGCGCCGTAAGATCAGGAGATGAAGCGGGGTCGTCGGCAGCATGAAGCCGAGCGTTCGCAAGCCCGGTGCGATCGCTTCAGGGAGATGCTCAGGTCCGCCGGCCGGCAGAATGACGATGGGCGCCTCAGGGCTCGCCAGCACGCGGCGCGCCGCGTCGTCGAGCGCGCAATAGCGGCCGATGATGTCGAGATCGCGGGCCATCAAGGCGAAGGGCTTGGCGTCGCGCTGCTTCAAGCTCCGCAAGCGGGCCACCGCCTCTTCATTGGTGGCGTCGCAGGCGAGCTGATAGCCGCCGAGCCCCTTGATGGCGACGATCTCGCCCTTCTGCAGGAGGCTGCATACCGCGTCGACATCGTCGAGCATGGAATGCTGATCGAAGCTCACGGCGCGCCCGTCGAAACGGATGAGCCGCGCCTTGGGCCCGCACACATGGCAGGCGATCGGCTCGGCGTGGAACCTGCGATCGGCGGGGTCGCCATACTCCGCATCGCACGCCGGACACATGGGGAAGACCGCCATCGTGGTCTCTTCGCGGTCGTAGGGGATGCCGGTGACGATGGAGAAGCGCGGGCCGCAATGGGTGCAATTGGTGAAGGGATAGCGGTAGCGGCGCGCGAACGGGTCGAGCACTTCGGCTGCACATTCCTTGCAAGTCGCAGCGTCGGGCGTGACTTGGGTATGGGCCGTGCCGCCGACGCTCTCGGCGATGCGGAACTCGCGCGGGAGATCGCCGCCGAAGGGCCGCGTCTCGACCTGATCGATGCGGCCGAGCGGCGGACGCTCGCTCTCCATGCGCTCGAGAAAGCGGGCGATCGCGCCGCTGCTGCCGCCGAGGCGCACCAAAACGCCGTCCGCGTCGTTCAGCACCTCGCCCATGAGGCCGAGCTCGCGGGCGATGCGCCACACGGTCGGGCGGAAGCCAACGCCTTGCACGCGGCCGCGCACTCTGATCTCGACGGCGCCCGCCTGCTCTTCCGCGATGGGCCGATGCAGGTTCATGGGGCGGCCTTCCACAACAACATGCGGTTGTTGCCGGAATCGGCGACGACCAGCGTGTCGGACATGGCCGAGACATTGTACGGCCAGCACAGGCTGTCGCGGGTCGCGACGCCCCAGCGGTTGTCGCCCTTCTCGGTGAAGCCGCGTTGACCTGCGAGCCGGCTGGCGGCGGCGCCCATGGCGAGATTGCCGCAGTCGAAGCCAAGCAGCCGGGAATTCGCCGTGTCGGCGACGGCGAGCCGGTCGCCGAGCCGAGCGATGCCATAGGGCATGTTGAACGTCGCCGCGGTCGGGAAATAGTGCGCGCGGTTGTGATCGAGGCCGGCGAAGTCCGCCTGGCCGAGAACGTAATCGCAATCCCGTCCGTTGGCCGTGGGGAGGGTGTGCCAGGCCATGACACGGTTATTGCCGGCATCCGACACGAACAGGCTGCCGCCCACCATGGCGATGCCGTGCGGCCAGCGCATGCCGAGCGCGCCCGCCTCGCCGCCCGCATTCTCGTCGCGGGTGACGAAATCTTTCTGGCCGAGCACGAGGTCCGCAGGCGCGCCGTTCTCCGTCGGGATCTCGTTCCAGAGGAGCGCGCGGCGGTTGCCGGTGTCGGCGACCAAGAGACGGCCGTTCTCGATGGCGACGCCGTAGCACCAGAAGAGCGTATCTGCGGCGGGCGCATCGCTGCCCCGATTGGAGCCGGTGCCGGCGAAATCCGCCTGGCCGAGCACCAGGTCGGCGGGCCGGTTCGAGACTTGCGGGTAGCCGTGCCAGATGAGCACGCGATGGTTCCAGGCATCGGCAATCGCGAGCACCCCGCCGGCGGCGGCGATGCCGGTCGGCACGTTGAGGGTCGCAGGTCCAGCCTCGCCCTTGGCATTGCGGCCTTCGTGGGCGAAATCCTTCTGGCCGATGACGAGATCGGCCGGCGCCTGGTCGTGCTCAGGCACTTGGTTCCACACGAGCAGCCGGTGGTGGCCCGTGTCGCAAACGAAGAGCGGCCCGTTCGGACCGGCAAGGCAACCGCCGCGCGGTCCGAACAACGTCGCAGGCGAAGGGCGAATGGGCTCCGCAAGCCCGGCCGGTCCCATCTCGCCGCCCAGCACGACATGCGGCCCCGCTTCGGCGAGCAAAAGCCGCGCCCCAGCCTCGCCCGCGGGCCGCGTCTTCACATGAGCTGGAGCGAGGGTGACGCGCATGGCTAGACGTTGAGCCTCACTTGAACCTTGTCCCCGGTCACGCGCACGGCGTGGGCCTGGAGCGCGACCTCGGGCGCGGTCAGGCACTCGCCGCTTCCGAGGTCGTATTGGAATCCATGATGGGGACAGGTGATGATGCCGCCCTCGACGTCGCCGTCATGGATGGGGAAACCGAGATGGGCGCAGGCATTCTGGAAGCACGTGACCATGGTGCCGCGCCGCGACAGAAGCACCTTCTCGCCGCCGATGGTGCGCGAACGCACGCCGCCTTCAGGAATGTCGTCGAGCGTGCCGGCGTCAAGCCAGTCACTGGTGGCCTGATTGGCGAAGGGGCTCACGAAATGGACGGCGTTCTCGTTGACGACGCCTGACCCTTTCACTTGCCGCACCTCGGTGATCTCGGGACACGCATCCTCCACCGCCTTCTTCACGCCGGCATGAAAGGTGAGCTGGGAGGCAGGACACCGGTCGCAGGCGCCGAGGAAGCGCACCTCGATGACCGGCGGCGCCAGCTTGATCAACTCCACGTCGCCGCCATGGGAGGCGAGCATGGGACGGATACCGGCGAGCGCGACCTCGACCCGCTCGGCGAGGCTCGGTTTGAGGATGCCGTGGCGCCTCAACACGGCATAGACGATCTCGTCGCCGACGGCGCGCTTCATGGCGGCAAGCGCCGCCGGGTCCTCTTTGAGCGCACGAACGAGGCGTAGAAGCGCCTCGCCGTGCAGCGCCTCGATGGCCGTGCGGTAAGCATTGACGGCGTTCTTCGGCGTCTCGTCCCACGTCGCGAAGATCAACTCCAAGCGTTCGACATCGCTGAGGAACTCAGCGAGGTCGTCGCGGCGGGTGGGAGTCGTATCGACGACGTTCATACTGCCCTCAGCGGTATTTGAGATCCTTGAACAGGTAAGGCTGGATCGCGCCGCCCGCGATGCCGGCGACGATGGCGGCAAGCCAAACCGGCACGCCGAGCAAGCCCAACACGATCAGAACAATCGCGGTCACCGCGGCGCCAATGGCGATCTGGCGATAGGCCTTGTTCGGATCGGCGAACAGCTTGCCCTGGAAGAAGAGCGTCATGGAACTCATGGCCATGGACCACATGATGCGCCTCCCCTAGCTCAGAATCGCGAGCACGATGAGCCCGACAACGAGGCCGGGCACACCCGCGAGCGGTCCGTAGAAGCCGCCCATCATGGCGGCCAGCTCGTTGCCGAGCGCCTTGCCGCCGACCACTACGCCGCCGATCGCACCACCGACGAGCGACGCCGCGGTTCCGGCGATGAGAGCGACTGCTGCCACGACAATGGATAAATCCCCGCTTTCCAACTTCAGTCTCCTTTCGCTTTCTTCCGTCAGTTCACGATCTCATTGTTCGCGCCTTTGCCGCTCGTCTCGGCCAGCGCCAGGATTTCACGCTCGATCTGCGTCACGGCCTCACCGACGATGCGGGCCTTGTCGACGTCGCCATGGCGCATGAAAATCTCGCGCGCCTCGGTGTAAAGGCCGCGGACTTTCGTGAGATTGGCGCGGTTGCCGTGTTCGGGCGCGGCCGGATCGTCGGGCAGGTTCCACAGGCAGTTCGCCTTGTTGGCGATGGTGTTGGCGTATTCGAGCGGCGTCGTCTCGCGGGTGCGCACCTTCAGCGCCTCGTCGTAAGCCTCAAGGGCGCGGAGATTGTTCTCGATGACGTGGCTGGAGGAGGCGTATTGCAGTGCGTTGCCGAGATTGTTCTGCAGCATCGCGTATTCGGACGGGTGGTCGATAATATCGACCACTTTCAAGCCTTCCTCGAAGGCCTGCACGGCCAGCGCCTCGCGCATCTTAGACCGCTCGTCGGTGAACGGCATCGAGAGAAAAGCGGTGGCGAGATTATTCTGGAGGATGGCGAACTCTTTCGGATGCTTCGCGCCGTTGAAGGTGCGCAGCGCGCGCTGATAGGCCGAGATGGCATCGGTGATGCGGGCGCGCCCGGCACCCGCCAGCGCTTGCACGACGACGCCGTGATTCATCTCCGCCTCGGCGACCTCCTCCGGCGTGCCCAACCGCATCAGGATGGGGATCGCCGTGTCGAAATCCGCCCGGGCGCGGTCTAGGCACTCCGTGCCTTCCTCGGGGACGGCCTGGAGCGCCGTGCCTTTGCGTGCCGTGATCCGCGCGCGCAACAGCTCTTGGCTCTTGGGGCAGACGGCGAGCGCCTTATCGTAGAGCTCGACCGCGGCATGAAGCTGTTCGGCGTTCTTCGGCCGCTGCTGGAGACCGAGCGCGATCTCCATCAACATCTCGGCGCGCTCGACCGGGCTAGCGGTCTCGTCGTCGGCCACGGCCAACGCCGCGCGTACCTCTTCGGCAACTCGGTGAGCCAACACTCCAGGTACCCCCAGCTCCGCCTTGAGGCGCGTTTTTCTGATTAAGGTCATGATACCGGAGTTGGAAAAAACTGTCTATATGCTTCGCAAGCTGTAAACTAAGTTTACAGCCTAAACGCGTCGACAGCGCACAAAGCCGCCTTTTCCGGTCTCCAGGTCACGGTGAGGCAGAGCTCCCGGTCCTCTTCAATTCCCTGCTCGCGGAAGAAGTCGGGAGCGCTCACGACGCGGTCGCCGGCGGCGCTGCGCAGCTTCAAAAGATAGCCGCCGGAGGCGGTGTGCCGGACCGGCAAGATCAGAAGATCGTCGTCGCGTCTCAGGAGAATGACGGCGTCGAGCTTCGGGAAGTAGCGGTCATACACCTCGCGCGCGAGATAGAGACTGCCGCGCTTCACCGTCACGCTCAGAGGATCGCTCATCCGCCGGCCGTCAGCTCGCTCAAGCGTTCCTCGACCAGCTCTTCGATGCGGGCGGCGACCTTCGCCGCCGCACCCGCCACTTGCGGCGAGAGCTCGAGACCGAAACCGACATCGGCCGCCTCGATAAGCATGACCACCACGTCCTCCGGAAAATCCGCGCCATAGATGGACCGGCCCGCATGCAACGCATGATCCCAACGGAAGTCGTGCAGATTGAGCGAGGGCTCATAACGCTGCAGCAACTCCTCGCCGGGCACCTCGAAGACGGCGCCGGGCTCGGAGCCGGAGCGGCAGGCGTCGACCACGATCAGCGACCGGCAGCCGCGGGCGGCGAACATCACCGCCATGCCATCGGTACCCGCATCGAGCAGGCGCACGTCAGGACCTTTGCGGCCTAGGGCGCCCGCTCTCAGCGCGCGCATTACCTCCGGCCCTGCGCCGTCGTCGCGGCGATTAGCATTTCCACAAGCGATGACGGCGATCATGGGCGGCAACCGATCGATGACGGACGGGACGAGTTTGGCCCGCGCGCGTCAAATGCGCCAGAGGCGGCAGGCCATTCAGGCTCCGCCGGCACTTCGAACTCGGGCAGCTCGCAATAGCGGCGGTGGACCTTGTAGTACATGCAGGTCTCGCAAGCCTGCTCGATCCGCCCATGCTCGATCGGGGTCAAGGTAAAGCCGCCGATGATCAGCCTTTCCTTGAGGTCGCCTTTGGCGGCTTGCAGACGCGCGACGATGGCCTGCACCTCTTCATGAGTGTCGGCCCGCGGAAACACCTCGGTCTTGAGGCCATTCGACAGCAGAGTCTTGATCTCTTCCCGCAGCTTGTCGTCGTCGTCCACGCTGCTCTCCTCCGCACGGCGCGGCGGTTTGCCGAGCGCCGTCAGATCCGCCAGAGCCGGCACCACCATTCCGGTTCGACCGGCACGGCGAGTTCAGGCAGGTCGCACCATTTCGGTGCACGAGAAAATACATGCACTCCATGCAGCGCTGCTGCTCAGGCCCGTATGGATGATCGACGAAGCCGCCGATCACGAGCTTGCCCTCGAGATCGTTGGGGTCGAGCTGCCGGAGCTTGATGAGGATATCGGCGAACTCCTTGTCCGTCTCCGGAAAGGGCTCGACTTCGGTTTTGAGACCCGCCGCCAGCATATCGGCGATGGTCTTCAGCAAGTCCCCCGGATCGGACGCCATGGGCGCGCCTTTGGCTTCCTTAGGCTCGCCGGGCTCCTCAGCCCGACGAGTCTTGGCTTCATCAGGTCCTTCCGAATCGACCGCCGGTTTGGGGTCAGGCCGTGCGGAATCGCGCAAGTTCTTCTCCCGTCCGCGCGTCATGGGCGTGAACGGTGCAGACGAGGCACGAATCGTACGAGCGACAGACATGGCCAACCTCCACCGGGTCGTGCGCATCCGCAATGGGCGTGCCGATCAACGCTTCCTCGATCGGCCCCCTCTCCTCGTCCGCCGCGCGCGGGCCGACATTCCAGGTGGTGGGCGCGATGATCTGGTAGTTCTTGATCTTACCCCCCTCCACCTCGATCCAGTGGCACAGCGCGCCCCGGATCGCCTCGGTCGCGCCCCAGCCACGGCCATCTTTCTCCGTCGGCTTGATGTACCAGGAATCGTTCAGCTTGAACTCGCGCAGGCACCGCTCGGCTTCGCGATAGAGCTTAGCGCCTTCGTGCATGCGCGCGAAGTGGCGGAGAAGCACGCTCGGGCCGCCCATCTTGTGGTACATGTCGAGGATCAGCGGGTCGGTATACTGCCAGGACTCGCCTTGGCTGCCGCCGGCGATGAGCTGACGGGACAGCGGTCCGGCCTCGAGCCGGCCGTTCTCGGCATGGCGCACGGCCGTCGCCCACGAATACTTGCCTTCCGGATCGATGGCGTTCTTCTGCACCGGGTTGGTGGTGCGGTCGAACGGGTGCAAGCCGCCCGGCTCGTCATACCAGGCGTGCTTGATATCCTCGCGGGTGAACACCTGGTCCATGCTCTTATGCGTGTCCGACTTACCGTCATAGACGCCGCTCTTCATGATGACGGCGGCGTTACGGCCCTCGATCGTCGGCTTGTTGTACTTGTCCTCGTGCGGCAGGTAGCCCCAGCTCACGTATTTGCCGAGGCCCGCGCCGTATTTGTCGAGGCCGATGTCGTGGCTCATGCGCCAGAACAGGCCGAGATCGGAGTTGGCATGCTCGGGACGCTCGTCGAGCCAGGCGAGAAAATCGTCGTAGGACTTGATCTCCTCGTAGCGCTCCAGCGAGCAGCCGTACCACATGGGCTCCATCCAGTTGCGGCGGAAATGCTCGAGGATCGACCAGGCGCGGGTGACGTCGGTGAGCGTCGGGGCGCACATCACGCCGCCCGGCACCATGTAGCTCGAATGAGGCCATTGGCCGCCAAGCAGTGCGTAGATCTCGACCGGCCGGCCTGAGATCGTCACGCCAAGCTCGTAATTGGTGCCGGTGAACGGTGCCCAGCGCTTCACCGCCTCCTGATAGAATGGCGACTTCGAGTAGTTCTTGTGGGTGTAGTCGATCATGAACAGGCCGTAGTGGTGGCGCGGCAGGCTCTGGATCAACTCCACGATCTGGCCGAGATTCCGGGCCAGGATGGCATTGCGGGGCACGTCTGTCGCCCATGCGGTGTCGAGCGCCCAGGCGGCGCAGGTGAGATGCGAGGCGCCGCAGATGCCGCAGGCGCGCGGCGTCACCACGAGACCGGCTTGCGGATCCTTGTCTCGCAGGATGATCTCGAAGCCGCGGAACAGCTCGGCTTGAGTCCAAGCATTGGTGACGACGCCATCCTCGACGTCGACACGGACGTCGAGGTCGCCTTCAACGCGGCCGACCGGCGAGATGTCGAGAGTTTGTACTGCTGCAGCAGGCATGGGATTCTATCCTCCCTGAAAGATGGCTTGGCTTTGCGCCAGGTCAGACGACGAACAGACCTTCCTCGGCCCACGCCGGGGAGGCCGCCTTGGCAGCGGCGGTGAGCTTGATGTAGCCGGCCTTGTCGACGCCGGCCGGCATGTCCTTCGGCACGCCCATGACCGTCTGCGTCTTGAATAGCGTGCCGGGCTCCAGATCGAAGAACGGGAACTCAGGCTCGGTGCAGCCGAGACACGGCATGCCTGCGCGCGTCTTCGACGACACGCGGTTCCACAGGATGCGGTTGCACGGCGAATGGGTCATCGGCCCGCGGCAACCGAGGTCGTAGAACAGACAACCTTTGCGCTGGCCGAACTCTGTCGCCGAGACCTTGTAGGCGAAGTGCATGTTGCGGGTGCAGCCGGTCTGCGTGAAGCTCGTGAAGAACGTCTTCGGCCGCTGAAACTCATCGAGGGTGAGATCGCCGCCGCGGCCCGTGGCGACCGCAACCACGATTTGGGTGATCCAGTCGGGATGCGCGGGGCAGCCGGGGATGTTGATGACCGGCAGTCCGGCCTTGGACGTGTAGTCCTTGCCGAGGAAGCCGCCGTGCGCGCGCTTGAGGAATTGCAGGCCTTCGCTCTCGGACGGGTTCGGCGCCGTGGCCGGGATGCCGCCCCAGGTGGCGCAGTCGCCGACGGCGACGGTGAAGGTCGCGACCTTGGCGAGATCGGAGACCCAATCCTTCATCGGGCGACCGCAGAAACGGTTCCACTCGCCGGTCCCGTTCGGCGCGTTCACCACCGTGCCTTCGAAGACGAAGATATCCAGCGCGATCTCGCCCGACACGATGCCGTCGAGCATGCGCTTCAGGTTCTCGCCAAGCTCGAGCCCGAGAGACGGATGCCACAGGACGTTGATCCCGAAATCGGTGACGAGATCGCAGGCGCTCGGCTCCTCGGCATTGAGGAACGACATGGTGTTGCCGGAGCAGGCCCCGCCCTGGAGCCACAAAAGATTGGCCATTTGCTTCCTCCGCAAACGGCGGCCTGAGTGCCGCCTTAGTTAACGGAGAGCAAGGGACGTGCCATGCGCGATCGGAATCACAAAAGCTCAATCATTCTATGACGCTGAGTGGGGAGAAAAATTTATTGCAATGCAATAACTTGCGGGCAATGACAGGCAAGTTGCTTTGCACCTGACAAGTTGGTTTGCAGGAGAAGGCATAAAAAAATCGGCGCCGAAAGGGCGCCGATCCAAGGTCCGCGTCGTGCGCAGACGCGGCTCAAACGTAGCCAATCAAGAGCGCCAGGCCGGCCACGGAGGCGACGCTTCCCGCCACGCGATAGACCGTGTTGCCGAAGGTCCGGCTCATCGAGCCGACCAGCATGCCGATGCCGATACCGACGGCGTGGAGAAGCGCCGTGGCGAGCATGAAGCCGGCACCGTACGTGGCGCCAGAAACATCCATGGGCATCTCGGTGCCATGGGCGTGACCGTGGAAGATGGCGAACAGGCCGACGACGCCCATGGCCACGGCTACCGGCGTCTTCACGCCGAACGCCACGATCGCGCCGAGCACGACGACCGACAACGCAATGCCGATCTCCACGAACGGCAACGGAGTCGCGGTGACGCCGAGGAAACCGCCGACCGCCATCATGCCGATGAACGAGAGCGGCACGAGCCACAGCGCGCGGCCACCGAGCTGGTAAGCGAAAATACCCACCAAGATCATGGCGAGCTGGTGATCGAGACCGCTCAAGGGGTGCATGAAGCCGTGCGTGAACCCGCTCGCGTTACCGATGGCTGGATGCGCGAGAGCGGCGGTAGGAACGAGGCAAAGCGCCAAGACTGTCAGATGAAGAAATGACCGCTTCATGGACAACCTCCCTCTTCTGTCGTGTGTCGTTTTTCGCGGTAAGCACAATTCGATTAGTCGTCATACCACGCGATGCCGATGCGTCACAACTCTTGGCGGGCATTCGCATGCAAGAAAAGTTACGTGCAAACTTGGTATGCACATCGCTGCGACTTCTCATACCGAACGCGTGCACTGAAACGCGTGCGCACTGCAACGTCCTGAAAAAAAGGAACTGCCTGTAGGCTCGCGCGCTTACTTGTTGCGTCCGCTCGCGCGGGCGCGCGACGTTTTCGCGTGGCCGTCATGGTGGTGATGATGCGCGGGGCGCTTGCGCGCGCCTGATTTCGCCGGCGCATCCAGCGGCATGGGCACGAGCTTGCCGTGACGCACGCCGCGCTCGGCGATGACGCGCTCGCCGAAATGCTGGACCTCGCTCGACTTGCCGCGCAGCACCGTCACTTCGAGGCAGGTGTCGTGGTCGAGATGAACGTGGAGCGAGGCTTGCGACAACTCGTGATGGTCGTGGAACGCCTTGGTCAGCCGCTTGGAAAGTTGCCGGGCCTCGTGGTCGTACACATAGACCAGCGCCGCGACGCACTCGCGACGCGGGGGGACCTGCTCCGCAGCTTCGCGAATGCCGGCGCGCGCCAAATCGCGGATCGCCTCGGAGCGGTTCTGGTAGCCGCGCGCCGCGGTGATGGCGTCGAGCTCAGCCATGAGGTCATCGTCGAGAGTGATCGTAACGCGTTGCATTTATTATCATATCTCCGATTGGACAGAGCCGTCCCCGCCGCGCTTCCGCGAGGCTCAGCTAAGCGCGGGTGACGGGCGCAATCTAGGCAAGATTTGCGTTCGGTGCGACAGGCTTAGCCGTGACGGTTGCCGCAGACCGGACAGGCCACTTCGAGAAGGAAGCCGTACCAGATGCCGCGGCGATGGCTGCACCAATGGCCCGTGGTCTGCTCGGACGGCGCGCCGAGCACGCCCGCGAGCGGGCTCGTGCCGATGATGTTGAGGGGCTCTTCGCTGCCGGGCGCACGCACCCGCGACTGGGGGAAGCGAAGCACCGCCGCTTCGGGTTTGTTGTCGTTGTCGTCGGGATCCGACATGGCTTTAGTTCGTTTCGGCGAGCCCGTAGCGCTTGATCTTGTTGGCAAGACCCACGCGCGAGAGACCAAGCTCACTCGCCGCCCTGCTCTGGTTCCACCGATGCCGCGACAGCACTTCGCCGACGAGCTGCTTCTCCAAACTCTCGACCTTCTCCTTTAAGGTCACACCTTCCGGCATGAAGCCTTTGACGCGCGGTGCGCGCGGCGCTGCCGCGAGTATGGCAGGCGACAACGCATCTGTCGTGAGATATTCACCGTCCTTGGCCAACGCGACCATGCGCCTGATCTCGTTCTCGAGCTCGCGCACATTGCCCGGCCAATCGAAATGAATGAGCTTCTCAAGGACGCCGGCGGAGATGCCGAGCACTTTCCGGCCGATGACATTGCTGTGCTTGGCGGCGAAGAACTCGGCGAGCGCCGGAGTATCGTCGGGCCGCTCGCGCAGAGGCGGCACTTCGAGCTCGAAGCCGCGCAGGCGGAAATAGAGATCCTTGCGGAACTTGCCAGCTTCGGCGAGCGCCTTCAGCGGCCGGTTCGACGCCACGATCACCCGCACGTCGCAGGTCTCGGTCTTGTCGGAGCCGATCGGCTTCACCTCGCCTTCTTGCAGGAAGCGCAGCAAACTCACTTGGAACGATGGCGAGACCTCGGAGATCTCGTCGAGAAAGACGGTGCCCTTGTCGGCGGCACGGAACAGGCCGAGCCGATCGGAGATGGCGCCGGTGAAGGCGCCGCGCTTGTGGCCGAAAAGCTCCGACTGCAAGAGCTCGTCCGGCATGCCGCCGCAGTTCTGGATCATGAGCGGACTGGTATGGCGGCCCGAGTTGTAGTGGATGCCACGGGCTAGCAGCTCCTTGCCGGTACCGGTCTCTCCCTGAATGAGGATGGGGAGCTCCGTCTTCGCCGCTTTGCGGGCGAGGTCGCAAAGCTTGGCCATCTTCTCGCTAACATAGACGAGCTTTTCGAAGCGCTGGCTCTCGGTGAGCATTGGGAGGCCAGGACGGCCTTCGAGGCCTAAGGATTCGCCCGAGAACTTGAACTCTCGAGACAACAGCCGGTGGCGGCGCGCCAGCTCGCGGGTCTCGAGCGCGCGCTTGACCACGAGCCCGACCTGAACGGCATCAAGCGGTTTGCGTAGGAACTGGTAGATGGCCGCGGCCGAAAGGGCCTGGGGCGCAAGGCTCGATCCGGGATTGAGCACGAGGATGCGGATGACATCGGGGTGGGAGATACGAAGGTCCGAGAGGAGAGCGAGCCCCTCGGCGCTTCCTTCGCCATCGGCGATCACGAGATCCACATGGGCGTCGGCGAGCGCAGCCTGAGCCTCCGCCGCCGAGCGAACGGCTAAGACCCTGTAATATTGACTCGAAAGCAGGTCCAGCGCGTCGGCCCACACGGCAGGGGTCTCGGAGACCGCAAGCACTGTACCGAGCTGTTCCATAGCAACTCTCTTGTCAGTTAGGATACCTTCTTAGCAGTTGCCGGGGCGCCGATCAATTTCCACGCACGCCAGGCGCGGCTTTCAACCTCTTTGCCGGCGCTAAAGCACCTGGAATACGGTCAGTATAAAGTGCGGGTCTTGGAGGATCAGATGGAGGCTAGCCGCGAAGATCTTGAGGCAACGCCTGTTGCCGGCGTGATTGCGGGCGTCGTCGGCTCCATCGTCGACGTGGAAATCGTCCAGCCGCCGCTCCCCGCCATCAACGAGGCTCTGGAGGTCACCGCCGATGGTGGGCGGTCCGTCGTGCTCGAGGTCCATCTCCATCTCAATCCGAGCACGGTGCGCTGTGTCGCCATGGGCGACACGTCGGGCCTGTCCTGCGGAATGGCCGTGCGCGATACGGGTGGACCAATCACCGTTCCCGTGGGCGAGGCGCTGCTCGGCCGCATGGTCAACGTCACCGGGGATGCGATCGACGGCGGGCCTGCGTTCGCAGCCGAGATCCCTCGCCTGCCGATCCATCGCCAGCCGCCGCCGCTGGATGAACAGACCGGGGCGCCGGAGGTCCTGCTCACGGGGATCAAGGTCATCGATCTCCTGGCGCCGCTTGCGCGCGGCGGCAAGGCCGCGATGTTCGGCGGCGCCGGCGTCGGCAAGACCGTGCTCATCATGGAGCTGATCCACACCACGGGCGAGAAGTACGCCGGGCTGTCGATCTTCGCCGGCATCGGCGAGCGTTCTCGCGAAGGCCACGAGCTGTGGCAGGAGCTGAAGCGGACCGGTGTCATCGACCGCACCGCGCTGGTGTTCGGACAAATGAATGAGCCGCCCGGCACGCGCTGGCGCGTGGGCCTCAGCGCGCTCACCATCGCCGAATATTTCCGCGACACGATGCACAAGGACGTCCTGTTCCTGATCGACAACGTGTTCCGCTTCCTGCAAGCCGGCGGCGAGGTTTCGGGACTCCTCGGCCGCCTGCCGTCGCAAGTGGGCTATCAGCCGACGCTTGCGACCGAGATCGCCGATCTCGAGGAGCGCATCACCTCGGTGCGTGGCGCCGCGGTGACCTCGATCCAGGCGGTATATGTGCCGGCCGACGATTTCACCGACCCCGCCGTCGCCAATGTCTTCACCCATCTCGATGCCTCCATCGTGCTGAGCCGTGATATGGCAAGCCAGGGCCTTTATCCTGCCATCGACCCGCTCGACTCCACCTCCGTCATGCTGGACGCCAAGGTCGTGGGCGAGCGCCATCACCGCATCGCCGAAGAGTGCCGCCGCCTGATCGAGCATTACCGCGAACTCCAGGAGATCATCTCGCTACTCGGCATGGGCGAGCTCTCTAGCGAGGACCGGCAGGCCGTCACGCGGGCGCGCCGACTTGTGCGCTTTCTCACCCAGCCCTTTGCCGTGACCGCGCAGTTCACCGGCGAAGCCGGAGCTTCGGTATCGATCGAGGACACGCTCACGGGTTGCGAGGCGATCTTGCGCGGCGATGCGGACGCGTGGGACGAAGCCTCGCTCTACATGGTAGGCACGCTCGAGGACGCGCGCCGCAAGCAAGAGAAAGCGGCGAAGGGCAAGGCGGCATGAGATTGCAAATCGTCACGCCCTTGGCGGTTGAGGCCGACCTTACCGACATTGTCATGGTGCGGGCCGACGACAGGACCGGGTCGTTCATGATTTTGCCGGATCACGCGGACTTCATCACGGTCCTTGCCATCACGGTGGTGGAGTGGTCCACCGCTTCGGGCGAGAAGGGGCACATCGCCGTGCGTGGCGGTATCCTCCGCGTCGAAGGTGGGGATCTGGTGCAGATCGCCACCCGCCAGGCGGTCGCAGGCCCCACGCTTGAGACGCTCGGCGCGGCCGTGCTCGATGAGCTGCGCGACGAGGCGGAGGCCGAGGCCAAGACGCGGGTCGCGGCGACACGGCTGCATATGGGGCTGATCCGCCAACTCGATCGCTACCTGCAAACCGGCCGCGGCTATTTCATGCCGGGCAAAGGAGGCGCATTCTCCGCACAGACTGGAGAGCCCGGAGCCGTCGATGAGCAATGGGACTGACGATAACGACAAGCAGGACGGCCTCTATCGCTCGGTCGAACAGCGCGCCGAACGCCGCGCGCGCTGGCAACGCGAGGGCGAGCGGCCGCTATGGCAGAATCTGTCGATGATCGGCGCGCTGGGCTGGCTGATCGTGTCGCCCACGCTCGTCGGCGCCCTGATCGGCCGTTGGCTGGACCGCAGCTATGGTCAGGGCGTGTTCTGGACCGGGAGTCTGATCTTTATCGGCGCGGCATTGGGCTTCTATCTCGCGTGGCTAAGAATGCAGAGCGATAGGTGATGCATATGGGCTGTCATGAATCCGCTTGATCCCTTCTTGCGCAAGACGCACATCGCCTATTTCACCATGGAGATCGCTCTGCGGCCCGAGATCCACACCTATAGCGGGGGGCTCGGCGTGCTTGCCGGCGATACGGCGCGATCATGCGCGGATCTCGAATTGCCGATCGTGTTCGTGAGCTTGGTGAGCCGCGCCGGTTATCTGCGCCAGGAGATCGACGCGAAGGGCCGGCAGGTCGACCTGCCCGATCCTTGGGAGCCGGCGCGATTTACCTATCCGCTGCCGGCCATGATCGCGATCGCCATCGAGGGCCGGGAGGTGTGGATCCGCCCATGGCTCTACCGCCTCAGGTCCCCGATCGGGCCCACCGTTCCGGTGCTGCTGTTGGACACCGATCTCGAGCAGAACACGGCCGAGGACCGCAAGCTCACGCATTATCTTTACGGGGGCGACACGGCCTACCGGCTGAAGCAGGAAATTCTGCTCGGCATCGGCGGTGAGCGTATCTTGCAGGCGCTCGGTTTCGATATCACCACCTTTCACCTCAACGAGGGCCACGCGGCGCTTCTCACGCTCCAGCTGTTGCACGAGTCCCGCCGCACCGCCGATGAGCTCCGGCCCGGCGAGCCGGCTTTTGATCATGCGGCCGTGCGGGAGCGCTGCATCTTCACGACGCACACGCCTGTCGCATCCGGTCACGATCAATTCTCCTACGAGCTCGTGGAGCGCCTCCTCGGCGATTTCATCGAGATCGACGAGATACGGCGTCTGGGCGGGCGCGACCGGCTCAACATGACGCAACTCGGCTTGAATTTGAGCGGCTACATCAACGGCGTTGCGAAGCGTCACGCCGAAACCACGCGGCGCGCGTTTCCCGGCTACCAAGTTCGCGCGATCACGAACGGCGTGCACGCCGAGACGTGGACGCATCCCAGCGTCGCACGACTTTACGATGCGTATTTCCCCCATTGGGGGTACGAGCCCGAGGTGCTGGCCGAGGTCGACCAGCTTCCGGACAACGCCATGTGGCAGGCCCATCAGGAAGCGAAGGCGGGCTTGATCGAACGGGTCAAGACCACTTCGGGTGTCGAGATGAAGGTCGACGCGCCGATCATCGGCCTTGCCCGCCGCATGACCGGCTATAAGCGCCTCGACCTTCTGTTCACCGATGTCGAGCGCTTGGCGGCGATCGCCGAGCGACATCCCTTCCAGGTCGTGTTTGCCGGCAAGGCGCACCCGAACGATGGCGAAGGCAAACGGTTGATCGAGAAGATCAACCGGCACATCCGCGATCTTTCCAATCGCCTGCCCATGGCCTTCCTGCCGAATTACGATATGACCGTCGCGGCGAGCCTGGTCGCCGGCTCGGATATCTGGCTGAACACGCCGCTGCCGCCGCTCGAGGCCTCGGGGACCAGCGGCATGAAGGCCGCCCTGAACGGCGTCCTCAATCTCAGCGTGCTTGACGGGTGGTGGGCCGAAGCCTGGATCGAGGGCGTCACCGGCTGGGCCATCGGTGACCGGGAGGGAAAGGGCGACGGGGCCGATGGCCTCTATCACAAGCTGTCAGAGCAGGTGCTGCCGCTCTATTACGATGACAGGGCCCGGTGGATTTGGATGATGAAGCAAGCGGTCAGCAAGATTGGCTCGTACTTCAACAGCCAGAGGATGGTCCGGCGCTACGCCACCGAGGCGTATCTTCGTTACCGGGAGTGATCGGCGATGCACACGGCCCTCCATATCCTCGCATTCCTCGTCGCCGGCGTCGTGCTCGGCGCCGGCTATTTCGCGCTGCTTCGCGCCGAAGTCGGACAGTTCGTGCGCGGCGCGGCCGCGTCTTACGCCATCATGACGCACCTCCTGCGGCTAGCGGCTGCCGTATTGATGTTCTGGCTGATCGCGCAATATGGTGCCACGGCGCTGCTGGCTGCGCTCGCCGGCTTCACGCTGGCGCTCGCGACGCTGAAACCGCTGACCACGCCATGAAGCTTCAACTCCATCCACTCCAAACCGAAGTCTGGTTCCATATCGGACCCGTGCCGATCACGGCCGAAGTGGTGACCACGTGGGTCATCATGGCGGTCCTCGTGCTGGTCTCTTGGCTCGGCCTGCGGCAGGCGCAGGTGCGCGGCGGATGGCTGCAATCGACGCTGGAGGTCAGCGTCGAGGCGATCGCCGATCAGATCAAGGCGATCCTCCGTTCCGACCCTTGGCCTTATCTGCCGCTTCTCGGCACGCTCTTTATCTATCTCACAGTCGCCAATCTGTCGGGTGTGCTGCCAGGCGTCGTGGCGCCGACCGCCCATATCGAGACGCCGGCGGCGCTCGCGCTCATCGTGTTCTTCTCGGTCCAGTTCTACGGTGTCAAGGAGCAAGGGCTTAAAGGCTATATCAAGCGCTATCTCGAGCCGAACCCGCTGCTCTTGCCGCTTAACCTGCTGTCGCAGATCACGCGCTCGTTTTCCATGATGGTGCGCCTATTCGGCAACATGATGAGCCACGAGTTCATCATCGCCATCGTGCTGTTCTTGGCCGGCCTGTTCGTGCCGGTTCCCTTCATGCTGCTTGGCATTCTGATAGGCCTCATTCAGGCGTTTATCTTTACAGTTCTCGCCGCGGTGTATGTTGGCGGGGCGGTGAGCGCCGGCGAGGCAGGATAGGAGCGATCATGACCGTACAAATGCTCAGCATCATCGGTGCGGCCCTCGCGGTCTCGGTCGGGGCGATCGGCCCCGCCTTCGCCGAAGGCCGCGCCATCGCCGCGGCCATGGAGGCCATCGCCCGCCAGCCCGAGGCGTCCGGCACCATCTCGCGCACGCTCTTTGTCGGCCTCGCCATGATCGAGACCATGGCGATCTATTGTCTGGTGGTCGCGTTGCTTCTCCTCTACGCCAACCCGTTCACGCAATGACATGACGATCGACTGGTGGACACTCTTCCTCCAAACGGTGAACTTTCTTCTTCTCGTCTGGCTGCTCCAGCACTTCCTCTATAAGCCGGTGCGGGCGGTGATCGAGAAGCGGCAGGCGCTCGCCGAACAGGCCCTGCTCAAGGCCGAAGCCAGCGAGGAAGCGGCGTCGGAAGCGAAGTCCACCTTCGAGGAGAAGTCGGCCGCGCTCGAAAAGAGCCGTGAGGCTTCGATCGAGAAGGCACAAGAGTCCGCCGACGCCGAAGCCAAGAAGATCGTCGCGCAGGCGAGACAGCAGGCCGAAGGCATCTTGGCCGAGGCCCGCAAGGCGGCGGACGTTTCCCGCGACGAGGCGCTCGCGAACGTCAAGCAGGATATCGTGGAGACCGCCGTCAAGATTGCCGAGACGATCCTCCGCAAGACGGCCAACAGCGACCTCAACGACGTGTTTCTGTCCCATGTCCTCGAGGAGATCGGCGCCTTGAGCAAGGAGGATCGGGCGCGCATCGACGCCGATATCGCGAGCGACAAGGGCAGCGTGGAAGTGGCGACATCGATGAAGCTGAACAAGGGCGAGCGGGACGCCTGGACGAAAACGCTCCGCGAGCAATTGCATCTTCGCAGCGCACCGAGCTTCACCACCGAGCCGGCTCTGCTCGGGGGCGCCGAGCTGCGCTTTCCCCACGCGACGGTCCGCTTCGCCTGGTCCGACCAGCTCACGAAAGCCGCCGACATTCTCGCGCGCAGCGAGACCCAGGGTGTGAAGGTTGACTGATTATTCGCAATGGCTCGCCTCGGCGCGGTCCGAGCTCGACGGCCTCGACGTCGAAGGCGCCTTCGAGCGCGTCGGCGTGGTCGAGCATTGCGGCGACGACATCGCGACCATCTCGGGGCTCCCGGGGATCAGGCTCGGCGGCCTCGTGCGGATCGGCGATCATGGACTTGCGCTGGCGCTCTCGCTCGCCAAGGACGTCGCTCATTGCGTGCTGTTGACCTCAGGCGCCGCGGTCTCGGCGGGCATGAAGGCGGTGGATACGCGCGCGGTGGCGCGCGTTCCCGTCGGCGAAGCGCTGCTCGGCCGCGTCGTCGACCCGCTCGGACGGCCGCTCGATGGCGGCGATCCGGTCAAGGCCGAGCGCTTCGATCCCGCTGAGCGGCCGGCCCCGACAATCATCGAGCGGGATTTCGTCAGCGAGCCGCTCTCGACCGGCCTCACGGTGGTCGACGCCATGATCCCGCTGGGGCGCGGCCAGCGGCAGCTCGTCATCGGCGACCGCAAGACGGGCAAGACGGCCATCGGGGTCGATGCCATCTTGAACCAGCGCGACAGCGACGTGATCTCGATCTATGCCGCGGTTGGACAGAAGGACTCCACCGTCGCGCGGGTCATCGAGACCATTCGCAAGCACGGCGCGCCTGAGCGCTCTATCGTCGTCGTCGGCGAGGCGGCTGCGCCGCCCGGACTGCAATGGCTCGCGCCCTACGCCGCCTGCACCATGGCGGAATATTTCCGCGACCGCGGGCGCCACGCGCTCCTCGTCATCGACGATCTCACCAAGCACGCGGCGGTTTACCGCGAGCTGTCCTTGTTGTTGCGCCGTCCCCCGGGGCGCGAGGCCTATCCCGGCGATGTCTTCTATATACACTCGCGCCTGCTCGAACGCGCGGCGAAGCTCTCGCCGGAAAAGGGCGGTGGTTCGCTCACCGCATTGCCGATTGCCGAGACGCAAGCCGGCAATCTCAGCGCCTATATCCCCACCAACCTGATCTCGATCACCGACGGCCAGATCTATCTCGAGCCGAAGCTCTTCTATGAAGGGCACAAGCCGGCGGTGAACGTGGGCTTGAGCGTGTCGCGCGTCGGTGCCAAAGCGCAGCCGCCCGTACTCAAGGACCTCGCGCGCAACCTCCGGCTGGCTTACGCCCAGTTCCTCGAGCTCGAAGTGTTCATGCGCTTCGGCGCGATCGTCGACGAGCGCACGCGACAGACGATCGAGCATGGCCGGCGGATCAGGACTGTGCTGTCGCAGCCGGAGAATGCGCCCCTCACGCTCGCGGAGCAGGCCGCCTTGCTGCTCGCCGTCGAGGGGAATCTGCTCGATCCTCTGCCGCTCTCGGCAGTGCCGGCGCTGCAAGGGGCGCTCGCCGCCTCGCTCGCGAAGGATCTCCCTAGCGTGACCGATCGCATCAACCGGACCGGCAGCATGGACGACAAGGACCGCGCCACCCTCCTCGCCTATGTCGAGCAGGCGCTGGCAACGCTCGCCCCGCCTGGGGCGGAGAAAGACACCCAAGATGGAGCAACTCGCCAGACTTAAGGCCAGGCTCACGACCTTGACGGAGCTCGGCGACATCATCGTCGCCATGCGTGCGCTCGCCGCGGCGGCGCTGCAAGAAAGTCGCAAGGCCTTGCCGGCAGTCAGCCGCTACGCGCTCCTCATCGAGAGCGGCATCTCCGACGTCGCCGCGATGCTGGACGCGACCGCCGAACCCGTCCCCCCGAGCGAGAACGGCGAAGCGGAGACGATCTGTCTCATCGGCAGCGAGCACGGCTTTGTCGGAGATCTCAATGCCGAGCTGTTGGCGGGGGTCGAAATCCCGAAAGGCAGCCAGCTCATCGTTGTCGGTCGCCGCCTGCAAGGGGCGGCCGAGGAACGTGACCTTCCGATCGCCGCGGCGCTGTCCATGACGACCCACGTCGCCGGCATTCCCCGTCTGGCGCGAAAAATCGCGGAGACCGTGGGCGCGTCGACGCATGTCCGCCTCGCCACGGTGAAACACGATCCGAGCAAGGCCACGGCTCAGGCCGAGACCCGTCAGGTCTTGCCGGTGAAGCTTCCGGAGCTGGGGGCACGAGCCGCTCCCCCGCCCCTGCACCAATTGAGACCCCGGGAGCTCCTGGCCGAGCTTGCCGGCGAGTATCTGCTGGTGGAAATCAGCCGCGCCCTCATTGAAGCGTTGGCCGAGGAAAACCAGATCCGGCTCGGGGTGCTCGCCGCCGCCAGCCAGAACATCACCGATAAGCTGGAGGAGCTTCGCCGCAAGGAGCGCACGATCCGCCAGGAGACGATCACCACGGAACTCCTCGATGTGGTGGTGGGGGCGGAAGCCATCATCGAGCCCGAGGGACGCTAGAGCGCGCGGCCAAAGCCCGTACACGACTGGGGTGGCCGGGCCAAATCCAGCGAACGTTTAGTTGAATCGTGCATGCGCCCTGGCCATAATCCAGTCCGTCTTCTCTGGTCGGGTTGCTCCATGGCCGAACCCGCCTCGTTCAAATATCGCGCCTTCATCTCTTACAGCCACGTCGACACGGCGTCCGCGAAATGGCTGCATCGCGCGCTTGAAGGGTTCCGTATCGACAAGGACCTCGTGGGCCGCGAGACCGCCACGGGCACCATCCCCAACACGCTGCGCCCCGTCTTCCGTGACCGCGATGACTTCACCGCCGGCCACACGCTGACCGATCAGACCTGTGCGGCGCTTGATGCCAGTGACGCGCTGATCGTCATCTGCTCGCCGGCTTCGGCCAAGAGCCGATACGTCAACGAGGAAATACGCCTCTTCGAGTCGCGCCACCCCGAGCGCCCTAAGATCCCGCTGATAATCGGCGGCAAGCCTGGCGACCCTGAGCTTGAATGCTTTCCTCCCTCTCTGAGGTTCACGCTCGATGCAGAGGGGCGGATCACTGACGAGCCTATCGAGGTGCTGGCCGCGGACGTCCGCGAGGAAGGCGATGGCAAGAACCTGGCACTGGCCAAGGTCGTGGCAGGCCTTCTCGGCGTGTCTTCGGACGAGGTATTCCGCCGGGCCGAGCGCGAGCGCCGGCGCAAGGCGAGACTGCGCAACGGCGTTGTCGCAATGCTTGCTGTCCTTGTGGTTGTTGCGAGCGCCAGTGCCGCCTATGCCTGGCAGCAACTTAGGACCAACGAAGCGTTCCTCACTGCGACGCTGAAGACCGCAACCGAGATCGTCGACACAGCGGTCGCGCAAGCCGAAAGCTACGGTATTCCCCGTGCGGCCACGGGCGCTTTGCTCGCCAAGGCGGAAGCGCTGTTCGACAACATGGCGTTGATGGGGCGCGCAACGCCGGAGCTGCGCTCCCGAAAGGCTTGGATGCTTGTCCAATTTGCCCGCAACTATGCCGTTCTCGGTAACGTCGCGAAGTGGGAAGCGCGCGCAGAAGATGGCTACCACCTCCTCGCAGAGCTTGCGAAGGAAGCGCCGGACAATCCGACCTATCAGCGGGACCTCATGGTTGCGCAAACGGAGCTCGGCGACGCACTTGTTGCCCAGGGCGACCTCCCTGCCGCATCCAAACAATATCAGGATGCGCTTGCCAGCGCGCGGCAGCGCGCGGATTCCGATCCGGCCAACACAGCGTTTCAGCGCGATCTCTCCGTTGCGTACAAGAAGGTCGGTTATGTGTTGCAGGCGCGGGGCGACCTCGACGACGCGTTGCAGGCCCTTTGGGCGAGCCTCGCCATCGCCAAGCGTTTCCCCGACCAAGGGAACAGCCAATGGCACCGTGACACGGCAGCCAGCTTTGACGGAATTGGCGACATACTCCTCGGGCAGGGCAAGCCCGTGGAAGCGCTCGCCGTGTATCAAAGCGCCAACGAAATTTTTCAAATCTTGGTGGCCACAGACAAGACGAACACGCAGTGGCCGAGTGATCTGGTGATTTCCTACGCCAAGCTAGGCACCGCATTTCAGACGCAGGGCAAACTCGACGGCGCGCTCAAGGCTTATCGGAGCGGCCTCGTCGTCGCGAAGCATCTCGGCGATTCCGATCCAAGCAATGCGGAATGGCAGCGCGACATCGCCGTCAGCAACGACGATATTGGCAGAGTGCTGCTGGCGCAGGGCAAGCCGAGCGAGGCCTATGCTTCTTATCAGGAGGCCAACAAGGTTTTCCAAGCCTTGCTCGCGATGGACGAAAGCAACATGCGAGCGGCGCGCGATCTCGCGATATCATACGAGAGAATGGGCGACGCGTTGGCATCGGTAGGAGAGGTCGATGGCGCGTTTGCCCTTTATCGCGGCTGTCTCGACATCAGGAACTATCTGGTCAGTTTCGATCCCAGCAATATGCAGTGGCAGGCTGATCTTGCCGTGAACCATGGCAAGGTTGCCATGATACTGGCGCTACAGGGCAAGAAAGCCGACGCGCGCAAGGAGTTCAGCCAGGGACGCGCGATCCTCTCGGCACTGAAAGGCGTATCCCCTGATAATGCGACACTCGCCGACAATCTGGCTTGGATCGATGGCGAGATCGCCAAGCTCGATAAGACGGGCACCCCAGCCCTGCAAGCGGTACAGCCGGATAAATCGTCCGGCGATCCGTAAGTGCCGCTGCGCCAGGGGACGGGCGGAAGCCGTCATCGAACGGCGGACGGCCAAATGTCTGACCGGTATCAATGTCACAAAGTCAACGTGTGCCTAGGCTAAGCCGGACCACTGGAAAGCAAGGAGGCGGCGATGATCGAGCTATTGAAAGGCTTCCCCGACAACGTCGTTGCGGTGAGCGGCAAGGGCCGCATCACCAAGAGCGATTATGATACGGTGTTGGTGCCGGCCGTCGACGCCGCACTGAAGGCGCACGAGAAGGTGCGGCTCTATTATGAGATCGGACCGGAGTTCGGCGGCTACGATCCCGCCGCGGCCTGGGAGGATTTCAAGGTCGGCATGGAGCATTTCACGCGCTGGCAGCGCGTGGCGGTGGTCACGGATGTCGAGTGGATCAAGAACACGATGCAGATCTTCAGCTTCGTCATGCCGGGTGACATGCGGGTGTTCCCTATGGCAGAAGCCGACAAAGCCCGTGCGTGGGTAGCTGAGGCGTAAGCCTGCCCGCGCTCGTCTTGACGCGGCGCGCAAAGCCTAAAATCATGGTGGCAATGACTTCTGCCCAACAGGCCGTCCTCAGCCGCGATGCGCTGCAGAGCTTGCTCGATCACCTGAAAGAGCGAGGCTATCGGGTGCTCGGTCCGACGGTGCGCGATCAGGCCATTATATATGACGATATCGACTGCGGTCGGCGACCTGCCGGAAGGATGGACCGATGCCCAAGACGGCGGCCGCTATCGCCTGGAAAAGCGCGGCGATGCCGCCCTCTTCGGCTATGCGGTCGGCCCGCAGTCCTGGAAGAAGTTTCTGCATCAGCCGGCGATTCGGCTCTGGCGCGCCAAGCGCGAGGGCGACGACATCAGCGTTACCGCCGAGCCCGATCCGGAGACGCGATATGCGTTCATCGGCGTGCGGTCTTGCGAGCTTCACGCCATCGCCATCCAAGATCGCGTACTCATGGGCGGGACTTATGTCGACCCGCACTACCGGGCCCGGCGCGAGGGAACTTTCATCGTCGCGCTGAACTGCTCCGTGGCGGGCGGAACGTGCTTCTGCGTTTCCATGCATACCGGCCCGAAAGCCGACGCCGGATTCGATCTTGCGCTGACAGAGCTTATGGACGGCGAGCACCGCTTTCTGGTCGAGGCCGGCACGGACTTGGGCGCCGAGGTGCTGGCGGCTTTGCCGCATCGCCCGGCCACGAACGCCGATATCAATGCGGCTCAGGCCGTCATTGAGAATACGGCTGCCAATATGGGCCGCACCATGCAGGCCGATGACGTGCCCGAGCTTCTCATGCGCAATCTCAAGCACCCCCGCTGGGATGATGTGGCGCAGCGGTGCCTCACTTGCGCCAATTGCACGATGGTCTGCCCGACCTGCTTCTGCACCACGGTCGATCAGACCAGCGATCTCACCGGCACGGAGAGCGCGGCATGGCGGCGCTGGGACTCCTGCTTCACCATAGATTTCACCTATATTCACGGTGGCAGCGTGCGCACCAGCACCCAGTCGCGCTACCGCCAATGGATGACCCATAAACTTGCCACATGGGTCGATCAATTTGGCAGCTCCGGCTGCGTCGGCTGCGGCCGCTGCATTACCTGGTGTCCGGTTGGGATCGACATCACCGAAGAGGTGCAGGCGATCCGGGAGAGCGAGCCCCAATGACCGACACGACGACAGAAGAGCTAGCGCGGATCCTGAAGGAGCATCCGTTTTTCAAAGGGATGCCGGAGGCGTTCTGCGACCTCATCGCCGACTGCGCCACGACCGAGCAGTTCGAGGCCGGCAGCTACGTGTTCCACGAAGGCGACCCGGCCAATCACTTCTATCTTCTTCGCCACGGCAAGGTGGCGCTTGAGATCAAGGCGCCGGAGCGCGGCTCCATAACCTTCCAGACGGTGCGCGCGGGCGAAATCCTCGGCGTGTCGTGGCTCGTGCCGCCCTACCGGCTGACCTGCGACGCCAGGGCCGTAGAGCTGACGCGCACCATCACGGTGAATGCCGCCTGCCTCCGCGAGAAGTGTGATGAGGATCACGATTTTGGCTACGAGATGATGATGCGCTTCATGCCGATTCTGTTGCAACGCCTCGGGGCGACCCGCCTTCAGCTTCTCGATGTCTATGGCACCAAAGACTGAAGCCCAAAGCACGGGAGCCGCCGGCGACATCATGGTGCCGCGCGTCGCCCGCGTGCGCCACAGCCGGCTCGACGGTCCCGACACCTGGACGCTCGATCTGGTAGACGAGGCGTTCTCCGCCGGGAGCTACGTGCCTGGTCAGTTCAACATGATGATGGCGTTCGGCATCGGCGAAGTGCCGATCAGCATGAGCGGCGATCCGGGCAAGCCAGATCTCGTGCATACGGTGCGAGCCGTTGGCGCCGTCTCCGCCGCACTGACGCGGCTCAAGCCCGGCGACGTGCTGGGCTTACGGGGTCCTTTCGGCGTCGGCTGGCCGATGGCCGAGATGAATGGTCGCGACGTAGTTATCGTGGCGGGTGGGGTTGGCCTCGCGCCGCTGCGCTCACTGATCTATCACCTGATCAACGAACGCGATCGTTACGGCGACATCGCAATCCTCTACGGCACGCGCAGCCCCGACGATATCCTGTATCGCGACGAGCTTGAGAGCTGGCGCAGCAGACTCGATCTCGAAGTCGAGGTCACCGTGGATCATGCGACTGCCCCCTGGCACGGGCATGTAGGCGTTGTCACGACGCTGATCCCGCATGCGACCTTCGATCCGCGCAATGCCATCGCGCTGGTCTGCGGGCCGGAGATCATGATGCGGTTCGCCATCTCTGCGCTGAAGGATGCAGGCGTCGCCGACGAGGCCATCTACCTCTCCATGGAGCGCAACATGAAATGCGCCGTCGGCTTTTGCGGCCATTGTCAGTTCGGCCCGGTGTTCGTGTGCCGGGACGGCCCCGTGTTCCGGTATGACCGGGTGCGTGCCCTGCTTCCCGTGAAGGAGCTCTGAGGTGTCACGACAAAAGCCAAGGCTTGGGGTTTGGAAGTTCGCCTCCTGCGACGGATGCCAGCTCAGCCTGCTCGATTGCGAGACCGAGCTTTTGGCAATCGTCGGCGCCATCGACATCGCCTACTTCCCGGAAGCGACGCGCGGTTCAGTCCGTGGCCGCTATGACCTCTCCCTGGTCGAGGGCTCGGTCACCACGCCGCACGATGCCGAGCGCATTCACGATATCCGCGAGCGCTCCGACCGGCTTATCACCATCGGCGCGTGCGCGACCGCAGGCGGCATCCAGGCGCTGCGCAACTTCGCCGACGTGAAGGAATATGCCGCCATCGTCTATGCGCAGCCCGAATACGTAAAGACGCTGGCGACCTCGACGGCGATTGCCGACCACGTCAAAGTCGATTTCGAGCTGCGCGGCTGCCCCATCAACAAGCGCCAGCTGCTCGAGGTGATCTCGGCCTTTCTCGCCGGGCGCCGGCCGGGGGTGCCGCCACACAGCGTCTGCATGGATTGCAAGATCGCCGGCAATCTCTGCGTGATGGTCGCCCACGGCACGCCGTGCCTCGGACCGGTCACCCATGCCGGGTGCGGCGCCATCTGCCCGGCTTATAATCGCGGGTGCTACGGGTGCTACGGCCCCATGGAGACGCCGAACACGGTGTCGCTCAGCGCCTGGCTGAAGGATCTGGGCATGGACGACCTGGCGCTCGAGCGCATCTACCGCACGTTCAACGCCGACGCGCCGGCCTTCCGCAAAGAAAGCGAGCGCCATGAGCGATAAGACGATCACGGTCGACTATCTCGCCCGGGTCGAGGGCGAGGCGGCGCTGAAAGTGGTGGTGCGCGACGGCGAGGTCCGCTCGGCCGAGCTCAACATCTTCGAGCCGCCGCGCTTTTTCGAGGCCCTGCTGCGGGGGCGCGACTTCACGGAAGTCCCTGATATCACGGCGCGGATCTGCGGCATCTGTCCCGTCGCCTATCAGATGAGCGCGGTGCATGCGATGGAGGATGCCTTCGGCGTCACCGTCGATGGGCCGTTGCGCGATCTCCGGCGCCTGCTCTATTGCGGCGAATGGATCGGCAGCCACAGCCTGCACATCTATATGCTGCATGCGCCCGACTTCCTCGGCTATGCGAGCGGGATGGACATGGCCCAGGATCACGGCGAGGCGGTGCGCCGGGGGCTCGAGCTTAAACGGATCGGCAACGAGATCATGTCGGTCTTGGGAGGCCGGGAAATCCATCCGATCAATGTTCGGGTCGGCGGCTTCTACCGCGTGCCGCGCAAGCGCGAGCTGACGGAACTCGCCGAAAGCCTCAAATGGGCCCGCGAGGCGGCGATCGACACCATCGACTGGCTGGCAGGCTTCGACTTCCCGGACCGGAATCGCGATTACACCTTCGTCGCGCTGCAAGGCGCGGGAGAATACCCGTTCAATGAGGGCCGCATCGCCTCGAACCGCGGGCTCGATATTGCGCCACGCGACTATGACGCGCATTTCGAGGAGAGCCATCTGCCGCGCACCACGGCATTACGGTCGCACTTGCGCGGCGGCGGCGCCTATCTGTGCGGGCCGCTCGCCCGCTATAATCTGAACTTCTCGCGCCTCTCGCCGCTCGCGCAAGAGAAGGCGACCGCGGCCGGCTTAGGCCCGACCTGCACCAACCCCTATCGCAGCATCATCGTCCGCGCGGTCGAGGTGCTTTACGCCTGCGACGAAGCGCTCAGGCTCATCGAAGGCTATGAGGAGCCGGACCAACCGGCCGTGCCGGTCTGCCCGCGCGCCAGCGTCGGCTTTGCCGCCACCGAAGCGCCACGCGGCCTGCTCTACCATCGCTATCGTCTGGAGGACGACGGAACCATCGCCGAAGCGCAGATCGTGCCGCCCACGTCGCAGAACCAAGCGACCATCGAGGAGGACCTCGTGAGCTTCATCGGTGGGTTCCTCGATCTGCCCGAGGACGATTTGCGCCACCGCTGCGAGCAGACCGTGCGCAACTACGATCCCTGCATCTCGTGCGCGACGCACTTCCTCAAGCTCGATCTCGACCGCGGCTAGTGCCGCGCCACTCTAGCTCTGCACGCGGTCGGCATCCCGCAGGACGACGTAGATCGCCGGGATGACCAGGACGGTCAGCAAGGTCGAGGAGGCGAGACCGAACAGCAGCGAGATCGCGAGACCCTGAAAGATCGGATCGACCAGGATCGTCGCCGCACCGATCATGGCGGCAAGCGCCGTCAACAGGATCGGCTTGAAACGGACGGCGCCCGCTTCCAGCAGGACCTCGCGCAAGGTCTTGCCGTGACCTGCGCCGTGGCGGATGAAGTCGACCAAAAGGATCGAGTTCCGCACGATGATGCCGGCAAGCGCGATGAACCCGATCATCGAGGTGGCCGTGAAGGGCGCGCTGAACAGCCAATGGCCCAGCACGATGCCGATCAGGGTGAGCGGGATCGGTGTCAGGATCACGAGCGGTAGCTTGAAGCTGCCGAACTGCGCGACAACCAAAATATAGATGCCGATGATCGCCACCATGAAGGCGGCACCCATGTCGCGGAAGGTCACGTAGGTGATCTCCCACTCGCCGTCCCACAGGACGACGGGCTTCGATTCATCCTCGGGCTGGCCGTGGAACCGGACGGTCGGCGTCCCGAGCGCACCCCAATCGTGGTCCTCGATTTTCTTGTCGACGTCGAGCATGCCGTAGATCGGGGCCTCGTAGGCGCCGGCGAGCTCCGCCATCACCATGTCGGTGAAGCGTCCGTCGCGGCGGAAGATCGCCGGCGATCCCGCCTCCTCGGTCACGCGGACGACGTCGCCGAGCTCGACCACGGTCTTGTTGCCGGGGACGCTGTTGGCCGGCACCGGCGTCGAGGCGAGAAGCTCGTTCCAGGACAGGTTACGTTTCGGCAGCCGGACCGTGATCTCGATGGGATTGCGGTCTTCGCCGCGATGCGAGTAGCCGACCGTGGTGCCGCCGAGCAGCGCCTTGATCGTATCGTAGACGTCGCTCTGCTCGACGCCGAAGAATTCGAGGCGGTCCTGGTCGATGGAGATGCGCAAGCGCGGCCGCGACTCGCCGATGGAATCGTCGATGTCGACGATATAGGGCACCGAGGCGAAGATCTTCTTCACCTCGGCGGCGACGGCGCGGCGGGTCTTGGAGTCTGGCCCGTAGACCTCGGCGAGCAGCGTGGCCAGAACCGGCGGCCCCGGCGGCACTTCGACCACGCGGGCGACCGTCCCTTTAGGCAGCTTCACCTTGTCCAGGCGGCCGCGGAGATCGAGCGCGATTTCATGGCTCGAGCGGTCGCGCGCGCTGCGCGGGGCGAGATTGAGGTGCAACTCACCCAGCTCGGGCGCCTCGCGTATATAATAATGACGGACCAGCCCGTTGAAATTGAACGGCGCCGGCGTCCCGGCATAGGTCTCGATGGATTCGACTTCCGGCAATTGCCGGGCCACGTCGGCAATGGAGAATAGAGTCCGCTCGGTGTCTTCCAGCGGCGCCCCTTCGGGCAGATCGACGACGACGGACAGCTCCGACTTGTTGTCGAACGGCAACAGCTTCACGGTCACGCTCTTGGTGACGAACAGCGTGCACGCGGCCAAAGTCGCCAGGCCGACCGCGATCAGGAAGATCCAGGCGCTCCGGCGCGAACGCACGATGGGGCCTGCGAAGCGGCGGTAGAGCCGGCCGAGCAGGCCCTCCCCGTGCGCGGCTTCATGCTCGTGCAGCGGCCGCCCCGCCGGGCTGAGACGGAGCATCAGCCACGGCGCAATGACCACGGCGACGAAGAACGAGAACAGCATGGCGGCCGACGCGTTGGCCGGGATCGGCGCCATATACGGCCCCATCAGGCCGGAGACGAACAGCATGGGCAGGAGCGCCGCCACCACGGTCAGTGTCGCAACGACGGTCGGATTGCCGACCTCGGCCACCGCCTCGATCGCCGCCTGCTGGCGGCTGCGGCCGTCCTTCATGGCCCAATGGCGGGCGATGTTCTCCACGATGACGATGGCGTCGTCGACCAGGATACCGATGGCGAAGATGAGCGCGAACAGGCTGACGCGGTTGATGGTGTAGCCCATCACCTTCGAGGCGAAGAGCGTGAGCAGAATGGTCGTGGGGATGACCACGAGCGTCACCAAGGCCTCGCGCCAGCCGATGGCGAAGGCGATCAGCACGACGATCGAGATGGTCGCAAGCCCAAGGTGGAACAGAAGTTCGTTCGCCTTGTCGTTGGCGGTCTCGCCGTAGTCGCGGGTCACCGTCACGTTGATGTCAGGCGGGATCAGGCGTCCCTCGACGCTCTTCAGATGCGCGAGCAACTGATCGGCGACCACCACGGCATTGGCGCCTGCCCGCTTGGCGAAGGCCACGCTCACGGCGGGCACACGCTGCCAATGACCGCCCTTCCCCGGTATCTCCATCCACACGCGGTGCTCTTGCGGGCTCGGTCCGATCACGACCGAGGCCACGTCACGCACGTAGACGGGGCGGTTGTCGCGGGTGGTGAGCAGCGTCAGCCCGATATCGGGGACCCCGGCCAGCGTCTGCCCAGCGGCGACGTCGAGCATGACGTCGTTGTTGCGCACCGATCCGGCTTGAAACGAGCGATTGGCGCCACGCACTTTCTCGACGAGCTGCTGGAGGGTGACGCCGAACAGCGCGAGCTTCTCGGGGTCCGGCTCGACGCGGATCTGCTGCGGATCGCCGCCCGAGATGTAGGTCAGGCCGACATTGTCGGTCTTCACCAGCTCGGAGCGCAGCTCGTCGGCGAGCTGATAAAGGTCCTTGCTGGTCCAGCGCGCGGCCGCGCCCGGCTTCGGCGACAGCGTGAGCACCACCACGGCCACGTCGTTGACGCCGCGGCCGACGATCAGGGGCTCGGGGATTCCGACCGGAATCTGGTCGAGATTGGCCCGGATCTTCTCATGCACGCGCAGGATCGCATCGTCGGCGTCGGTGCCGACGAGGAACCGCGCGGTCACCATCACGCGGTCGTCCACGGTCTGGCTGTAGACGTGCTCGACACCGTCGATCCCCTTGACGATGGCTTCCAGCGGCTTGGTGACGAGCTCGACCGCGTCGGGCGCCTTGAGGCCGTCGGCGTTGACGCGAATGTCGACCAGCGGCACGCTGATCTGCGGCTCCTCCTCGCGCGGAATGGTGAGCAGCGCGAGGAGCCCGACCGCCAGCGCCGCCAGCAGAAAGAGCGGCGTCAGCGGCGAACGGATCGTGCTTTGGGTGAGACGTCCCGAAAGTCCAAGCTTCACGGCCGCACCAACACGTCGCCGGCTTTGAGCCCGGACAGGATTTCAAGCGCGTCGGGCATGTCGGGGCGCGGCAGCGCCCGCCCCCGCTGCACCGGCACGTCGATGACGGTCTTGGCGTCCTTCCGCACGCGGGCATAGTCGACGCCGAAGCGGGTGATGATGAACGAGCCCGGCACGATGATGCTCTCGCGCTCGCCGGCCGAGACCCACACGCGAATGCGCTGGCCGACAAAGTAATCGCCCAGCCCCGCGACTTCCGCGTCGGCTATGACGCGGCCGTCCTCGATCTGCGGATAGACCAAGCGAATGGTGCCGAACTTCGCGCCGTTCTGGCCGAGCTCTTCGCCGTCGATCCGCACGGTGTCACCAGCCTTGAGGAAGCGCGCATGGCGTTCCGGCACGCGCAGCCGCAGGACGAAATTCTGCACGGCGATCGTGGCGACGGGCTCGCCCGCCAAGACGACGGTGCCGACCGTCACGGGCACGGTCAGGACACGGCCGGCGGTCGGCGCAAGAACCTGGCCCTGGGCAACCTGCTCCTGGAGGACGGAGCGCTCGGCCTTGCGCGCCTTCAGGTTGTTGGATGCGACATTGAAGGCGGTTTGCGTCTCGTCGAGACGGGTTTTCGGGATCGTGCCGCGGGCGACCAGCTCCTGGGCGCGATTAAGATCGATCTGCGCCTGAGCAAGCTGAGCCTCAAGGGCGGAGATCTGCGCGTCGAGAGAGTTGATCTGCAATGTGAGCTTCTCGTCGCTCACATTGGCGACGACCTGCCCCTCCTTGACGGCATCGCCTTCCTTGACGGTGAGCTCCACCAGCGTACCGCCGATGCGCGTACGCGCGGGCACGGTGCGCACGCTTTCGACCGTGGCGAAGACGGCCTTCTCGTCGCCGACCTTCTCCGGCCGCACCACGAACGTGTCTTGGGCAAGCGCCTGGTGGCTGAGGAAGACACCGAACAGAGCCAGACTGACCACGCCAACGCGCATTCTCAAATCCTCTCTCGTGCGGCTCAGCGGGCGGCCCGACGATTCATCTGGCGTGACGCAGCGCGCTTTTTCGGCGCGCACACCTCGGCCGGCGCGCAATAAACCCGGTAGAGCGTGCTCACGAGCTCGCGGGCGGGCTCGCTGCCGATCGAATACCAGATGGTCTGGCCGTCGCGCCTGGCCGTCACCAGCCCGTCCTTGCGCAGAAGGGCAAGATGCTGCGAGACGGTCGAATCGCGGACGTTCAGAAGCGCGGCGAGCTCCCCCACCGAGCGCTCCTTCTCGATCAACTGACAGACGATGAGCAGGCGGTGCCGGTTGGAGAGCGCCTTCAACAGATTGCTCGCCTCGTCCGCCGCAGTCTGCATTTCGTTGCCGTGTATTTTCATAGTTGCGTATATACGAAAAGACGAATATATAGTCAATGCCGCCGTGACGCAGACCGTGCCGGCCGGCAGGAACCACAAGGGCCAGACCTCCAGTTCGGAAGGCCCGCCCATGATCAGGAGATTCGCCGTGAACGTCGATCGCGCAGTGCTTACGTTCGCCGGCAGCATGGTGCTCATTAGCCTCGCGCTCGCCTGGCTGTTCAGCCCTTATTGGCTGCTGCTCACCGCTTTTGTCGGATTGAACCTCATCCAGGCGGCCTTCACCGGCTTCTGTCCGGCCGCCATGGCCTTCCGCAAACTCGGCGTGAAGGCCGGCCCCGCGTTCGAGTGCCCTTCGACCAAGGGCTAGACAACAATCAGGAGGAAACAGATGGCTCAGATCGTTGTGCTTGGTGGGGGCATTGGTGGGGTGTCGTGCGCTTACGAGTTGAAGCGCTCGGTCCGCAAGGAGGACCGCGTCACGCTCGTTTCCGATAAGCCGTTTTTCCAGTTCACGCCGTCCAATCCCTGGGTGGCGGTGAAATGGCGCACGAAGAAGGACATCACCGTCGATCTGACCACGGTCCTGCCTAGGCATGGCATCGAGTTCAGCGCGGCCGGTGCCGCGCGCGTGCATCCGGAGGAGAACCGCGTCGAGCTCGGCGACGGCTCCTCGCTCGACTACGACTATCTGGTCATCGCCACCGGACCTGAGCTCGCCTTCGACGAGATCGAAGGCCTCGGCCCGGACCGCAATACACATTCGATCTGCGACGTGGATCATGCCACGCGCGCCAACGAGACATGGCAGGCGTTCTGCGACAATCCGGGCCCAATCGTTATCGGGGCGGTTCAGGGTGCGTCCTGCTACGGCCCTGCCTATGAATTCGCGATGATCGTGGATGCGGACCTGCGCCGCCGGAAGGTCAGGGACAAGGTACCGATGACGTTCGTCACGGCCGAGCCTTATGTCGGCCATCTCGGCGTCGGCGGCGTCGGCGACACCAAAGGCTTGCTCGAATCCGAGATGCGCCAGCGCCACATCAAGTGGATCACCAACGCCAAGGTCGACAAGGTCGAGCCCGGCATGTTGCACGTGACCGAGGTCGACGAGGACGGCAAGCCGAAGAAGGCGCACGAGCTGCCGTTCAAGTTCTCGATGATGCTGCCGGCTTTCCGCGGGATTGCGGCGCTGCGCGGTATCGAAGGCTTGGTCAATCCGCGCGGCTTCGTCGTCGTCGACAAGCATCAGCGCAATCCGAAATTCCCCAACGTCTTCGGCGTCGGGGTGTGCATCGCCATTCCTCCCCTCGAGCAGACGCCCGTGCCGGTCGGCGTGCCCAAGACCGGCTACATGATCGAATCCATGGTGACGGCAACGGCACTCAATATCGGCCAGTTGCTGCGCGGGGAGGAGTCCACGCACGAAGCGACGTGGAATGCGATCTGTCTTGCCGATTTCGGCGATTCGGGCGTGGCGTTCGTCGCCCTCCCGCAAAACCCGCCGCGCAACGTCAACTGGGCCGCAAGCGGACGCTGGGTCCATGTCGCCAAGGTGGCCTTCGAGAAGTACTTCCTCCGCAAGGTTCGCGCCGGCACGACCGAGCCCTACTTTGAAAAGACGGTGCTGAAGCTCCTCGATATCGGCAAGATCAAGCGCCCGGCCTAATCGAACAAGCCCTCGGGGTTGGCCTCGAGGGCCCGTTCGACCATTCCCTGCCCCAGATCCGCCACGTTCTGGCTTGTAACGATGGCGTAAGGTAGATCGCCATCCAATGCCTTGGTGAGGGCCCAATTTTCAGGCAGGGGACGGCACCGCCGTCGCCCGTGAGCTCATAGGGAGGAGCCGATGCGCCTCTTGCTCATCGAGGACAATCAAAGGCTTGCCGACTACCTGACCACCGCTTTGGAAAATGGCGGTTTCGCGGTCGACCATGTCGGCACGACCGGAGATGCCGACGGGGCGATCGCCACCACCCACTACGACACACTTCTGCTCGATCTCGGGCTCCCTGACATGGACGGTCTCGTCTGGCTGGCCGAGCAGCGCCGCCGCCAAATGACGCGGCCGGTGCTCGTGCTCACCGCACGGGACAGCTTGGAAGATCTGGTGGCCGGACTCAACCAAGGCGCCGACGACTATCTGCGCAAGCCGTTCGAGCTTGGCGAGCTCATCGCTCGCGTGCGCGCGCTTCTGCGCCGTCCCGGCGAAGCGCTCGGCGTCACGCTCACGGCGGGCAACATGACGTTCGATACGAGCTGCCGGGAAATCGCCGTCAATGGTGTGCCCGTCGAGTTCGGACGCCGCGAGATGGACGGGCTCGAACTCCTGATGCGGCGGCTCGGACGCGTCGTGCCAAAGTCGGCCATCGAGGATGCGATCTATTCGTTCGGAGAGGACCTTGCCTCCAATGCCATCGAAGTGCTGGTCCACAGAATTCGCCGGCGCCTGCAAGAGGCCGGGGCAGATATGCACATCCACACGCTGCGTGGTGTGGGGTATGTGCTCTCAGACAAGGCCAATGGTGCTCCGTAACCCGCAAAAAAGCACACCTTCACCTTCGCTTTGGCTCAGGCTGATCGTTGGGCTCGTGAGCGTGAGCCTGCTTGCCGTCGCCGCCGCGAGCGGCGCTCTCTATGTGCGATTCAACGCCAAGAACGGCGAATTCCGCGAGCAGACGCTGCGCAATCAAGCGAACCTCATCGCCGAATATGTGAAGAAGGCCCCGCCGGGTCCGCTGGAACTGCCTTCCTTTGTCGCCGAGCAGTTCAAGACCAATAACGGGCGCTATGCCGTGGTCGGCCCCAACGGCACATTGCTTGCTGCCTCCCCTGAGGTCACTGCGCCACTTTCGGCGATTAACCCCTCGGAAAACCGCGACTACTTCGTCCTCCAGCCTGACGAGAGCCAGCCCTATTACGGGCTGTCGATGCGGACGTTTTTTGGCGATACGCCCGTGTGGGTCCAGGTCGCCTTTCATACCGGCAATATCGTCTATGACAGCGTGCTCGAGGAGTTCGTTCAGGATATTGCGTGGATCTGGATTCCTTTCGTCATCGTCCTCCTTGCCGTCAATCTCATCGTGGCCCGGATCGGCCTCGAGCCACTACGCATTGCGGCGAAGCAAGCCGCAGCGATCGGCCCCGCCGCAGTGTCTATGCGGCTCAGCGAGAACGGACTGCCGCGGGACGTGTATCAGCTGGTGAGCGCCGTCAATCACGGGTTGGACCGGCTGGAAACGGCTTTCGACGCACAGCGGCGATTTATCGCCGACGCCGCTCATGAGCTGCGGACGCCGGTCGCGGTTCTCAAGACGCATCTGAGCATCCTCTCCAAGTTCGAGGGGCGCGCGGAGCTCGTCGAGGAGATCAGCAGCCTGGAGCGGCTCGTCAACCAGCTGCTCGACATGGCGCGGCTCGAGGTCTTGCAGCTCGAGGCCGAAGATGTTGCCAACTTGACGTTGGTCGCGACGGAGGTCGCCTCCCTGCTCGGGCCCACGGCCATCGATGCCGGAAGGTCCATCGAGGTGCTCGCACCCGATGAGCCGGTCCGAATCAGGGGCGCGCGAGACTATCTGTTCATGGCGCTGCGCAACCTGGTGGAGAATGCCTTACGGCACACCAAGGAAGGAACGACGGTCTCCATCGTCGTCTCGGCGGATCCACCTTCCATCAAGGTCATCGACCACGGGCCGGGCGTGCGGCAGGAGCAGCGGGAGGCGATCTTCCGCCGCTTCTGGCAAGGCGGCCGTGACCAGAAAGGCGGCGCAGGCCTCGGGCTCGATATCGCCGCCCGGACGGTGATCGCCCATGGGGGCGCCATCTCCGTGGACGACGCGCCGGACGGGGGCGGCGCCGCTTTCACCATGGCTTTCGAGCCGCTTACGGCTCATGACGCCGACATTCATACGCCGCCCCTAAGTCCCGCGCGCGCAAGCCAACCCCCTCACGGATTGTGATCTTTTGACGGCTGTAAGGCGTCTGTAAGCCCCTCCCCCGACCTTGTTTCCCGCAGGAACAGACGGGGGAATTTGTGATGCGGGTCAAACTCACGCCGCGCGACGATGTCTTGCGGCCAGCCGCAGAACGCCTAATCACCGAAGTCTACGCAACGCACTACGCCGCTCGCATCGCGGCCTTCCCGGACACGCTCGTCGCCCTGGTCGGCACCGATGGCGTTGTCCACTGCGCCGCAGGGCTTCGCTTTGCGGCTGAAGGCTTCTTCTCGGAAGCCTATTTGGATGCGCCCGCGGACGCCGTGCTCTCGGCGCTGCGCCGCACCCCGGTTCACCGCGAGAAGATCTTCGAGGTGACGTCGCTTGCGAGCCGGGCGCCAAACCTCATCGGCGGCTTCTTGCGCAAGATCATCGCCGGCGGCGAGGCGGCCGGGTTCGACTGGGCGTTCTTCACCGCAACTGCGCCGCTCAAGGCGCTGCTTGAGCGCATGAGCCTCAACCTCACGCCGCTTGCCGACGCCGACGCTGCGCGGGTCCCAAATCCGGGGATGTGGGGCAGCTATTACGCTTTCGCTCCCAGGGTCTACGCGGTCCATCGCGACGGCATCGCCGATTGTCTGGGCTGGCAGACGAAGGTGCCGGCGCATGGCTGAGCTCCTGAACGCGCTGCGTGACGGCTCGCGCTATCGGCCCGACGCGACCGCCATGTCGGACGACAACGGCGTCCTGACCGGCGCCGATCTCGTGGCGAGAGTTGCCGGGCTCGCGGCGATCTTGCGCGACCGGCCGCAGACCATCGGTCTCCTCGGCGCCCACGGCACAGACTGGGCGGTTGCCCAGCTCGCTGCTTGGGCCGCCGGCAAGACTGTGGTGCCGATGCCTGCGTTCTTCAGCCGCCTCCAGCTCGAACATGTGCTGAGAGACGCAGGCATCGGCCACGTCGTGGCGACCCGCGAGGCCGAGGGCCTCGCGAAGGCGCTCAAGGTTGGCTTCACGCCGGCATCGCAGTGGCGCGCGGAGAGTCTGCCTGCGCCGTCAGAGGGCGGCGGTGCGATCGTCTACACGTCCGGCAGCACCGGGCGCCCGAAAGGCGTCCGCCTTGGCCTTGAGCAGATTGACTGGCAAGCGCGCGCGCTCGGCACGGCGATCGGGGCAACCCAAGACGACTCCTACCTGTCGGTCCTGCCGCTCGCTCTGCTGCTCGAGACCATCACCGCGATCTGCGTGCCGGTGCTCGTGGGCGCGCACACGCATTTTGCGAGCGCCGTGGCGGAGAGCGTGGGCTGCGGGCGCCCGGCAGGCTTGCTCAAGGCCTTCGAAGATTCGCGGCCGACCACGTCCGTGCTGGTGCCCCAGCTCCTGTCCGCCTGGACCGCCGAACTCGAGGCGTGCGGCAAACGGGCGCCGGATAGCTTGCGGTTCATCGCCGTGGGCGGCGCGCATGTGCCCGAAAGTCTAGCGGCGTGGGCTTGGGACCTCGGCATCCCGGTCCATGAGGGCTACGGCCTCACCGAGTGCTGCTCCGTCGTCGCCGTCAACCGGCCGGGACGGCGCAAGGCCGGCACGGCCGGCGAGCCGCTGCCCGGACTCGATGTCGCCATCGAGGACGGCGAGGTGGTGGTGCGCGGCCCCACCGTCATGGCGGGCTACCTTCACGGCGCGCCCGTCACGGGCGCGTGGCGGACCGGCGACCTCGGCACCCGAACGCAAGACGGCTTCCTGACAGTGACGGGGCGCAAGGACACGCTCATCGTCACCGCGTCGGGCCGCAACATCTCGCCCGAATGGGTCGAAGCCATCGTGATGAGCGACCCGCGCGTTCTCGCCTGCGCCGCGCTCGGCCACGGCATGAACCATGTGAGCGTCCTTCTCATCCCCTCCCCGCCCGGGGAGCGCTGGCTGATGGAGGCGCCAAGTGCCCACGTCCTGTTGTGGCTCGAACAACTGTGCATCGATGCGCCGTCCTATGCCGTGCCCAAAGATTTCGTCGTTTGTCCGGCAGATCAGGCCAAGCGGCTCGGCCTTCTCACTGCCAACGGCCGCATCGTGCGCGACGCGGCTCTTAGCGCCTATCCCGCGCTCAGGCTCGCCCGTAGCAGGGTCGCGGCCTGAGCCATCCAAACCGCAAAAAGGAGGGACATCGTGTCGTTCTACGATCGGCTGATTGCTGAAACCGAGAGGGAGCGGATTGGCTTCACGTCCATTCCGCTGATCCGCGAAGCGCTGCGCTCAGGCGTCTCGCGCGAGCTCTATATCGACTTCCTGACGCAGGCCTATCATCACGTGAAGCACACCTTCCCGCTGCTTGCCTTCGCCGCGGCGCGCACCACCCATGAGGCTTATCAGGATGCTCTGGTCGAATACATGGAAGAGGAGCGCGGCCACGAGAAGTGGATCCTCGACGACATCGCGGCCATGGGCGGGGATGCGGCCTCGGTCAAGAACGGCGCGCCCGGCATCGCCTGCCAGGTGATGGTCGGCTACACCTATTACGCCATCGAATGGGTCAGCCCCTATGCCATGCTCGGCAGCGTGCATGTGCTCGAAGGCATGTCGACGCTGCTGGCCGACAAGGCCGCCGATGCGATTCAGCGTTCGCTCGGCTCTGGCGGCAAGGAAGGCTTCTCGTATCTGCGCTCCCATGGGGCGCTCGACATCGAGCATGTAGCCTTCTTCAAATCGCTGGTGAACAGCCTCGGCTGCCCCAAGACCCAGCAGATCGTGATCGATTCATCGAAGGTCTTCTATCGGCTTTACGGCGACATCTATAACGAGCTCGCGATGCGCCACCCCATCACGAGCCATGCAGCTTGAGGGTAAACGCGCGCTGATCACGGGCGCCGGCTCAGGCATTGGCCGCGCGCTCGCCATCGAGGCGTCGCGCCGCGGCATGATCGTGGCGCTGTGCGGACGCCGGGGCGACGCCCTTGCCGAGACGCTGGCGATGATGTCGCCGTCAGGGCACCACATGCGGCTGCGCGGCGACATCACTAAGCCTGCCGTGCGGCGGGGCATGCGCGACCATCTGTGGCGGCAGTGGGGTGGGCTCGACGTGCTCGTCAACAATGCGGGCATCGTCCCTGTCGGGCCGCTCGCTTGCGTCACCGATGCCGAGCTCGAGCAGGTGATGGCGATCAATGTCGTTGCCCCCCTCGCGCTCACACGGGAGATGCTGCCTCTCCTGCGCCGGGCGACGCCGTCGCGTATCGTCAATGTGGGCTCCATGCTCGGCGACATCCCCTACCCGCTGTTCGCCGCGTACTCGGCATCGAAATGCGCGCTGCGCGGACTGTCCGTCGCCTTGCGCCGCGAGCTCAAAGCCTACGGGATCGGCGTCACCTACGCGGCGCCCCGGGCAACGAGGACGAGCGCCGCCAACGCCATGGCGCCGCTGGTCGCGCCCATGCAGATGCGTCTCGACGATCCGGACCGGGTCGCGATGCAGATTTGGCGGGCGGTGACGAAGGACGCGGACAGCACCTATGGCAAAGGCCCCGAGCGGCTGTTCGTCCTGCTGCAACGACTGCTGCCAAGAGTCATCGACCGGGCCGTTGCTACACAGATGGCCGATGTCCGCGTGCGGGATTATCTCGGACAACGTTACGACGCAGCGAGAGCCCAGGCGCGCGTTCGCCAAGCCACGCAAGCGGCGTGATCACAAGCGAAGGAAACATGACGGAGGGAAAGAGTATGAGATATTTGGTAGTGCTGGCTGTCTTGGCGCTGATCGGCTGTGCGCAGGCGCAGCACGATTTGCCGTCGTCGTCCATCTCATCGACGGATTAAGCGGTTCTGCGGGATGGAGGGCTAGTCCTCCTTTTTCTGGCTTCCGCCAGAAGACCTTTGACACCGAACCCGGCATCGACAATGTCGATGCGGACGTCCTCGGCGGCGAACCCCGCCTCAACGAGGAGTGCGGCCAACTCGTCCTGATCGAAGAGACGATGCGTCTCCGGCCCGGCAAAGGGCCACGCACGCATGGCTGAGCGATCGCTGGCATAGAGGACGATGCGTCCGCCCGGGCGCAACACGCGGTGCGCCTCACGCGCGGCGGCGGCATTGCCCATGAAGTAGACCACGTTCACGGCGAGGATCGCGTCGGCGCTCGCGGCCATGAACGGGAGCGCGGCGAAGTCGCCTCGGACCAGCGCGAGGCGTCCGGTTTCGACCGCCGGCCGGTTGCGGCGCTCCGCACGAGCGAGCATCGCCTCGGACCAATCGAGGCCAACGGCACGCGCCGGGCGCGCCGAGAGAAGTAGAGCGTGCAACGCATGGCCGGGGCCGCAGCCCAGCTCTAGAAGATCTTCGCCATCGCGCAGACTAAGCGCAGCGATGGCGAGCGCGTTCGGCTTGGCATTGGCGAAGGCCATCACGCTTCCGGCGATGCGGCCTCCAAGCCCAGAGGGCTTACGCAGTTGCGCGCCAATGCCGTGCCAAACCGCGTCGAGCGATGTTTGCAATCGCGCCACTAATTGGCGGCCTGCTGCGCCTTGGCCATGAGCTCCTTGATCACGACGCGGCGATTCTTGTCCCAGAGCGGCCGGTCCGTCTGCGGCGGGAGCGAGAGAGCATGCTTCAGAAGCTTGTAGGCCGCCGCATACTCATGCTGCCCCATGAGGAAGTCGGCATAGAAATAGTTCGCGTCCATGCCGTTCGGCGCGAGCGACACGGCCTGCTGGAGCAGCGCCTGCGCCTCCTTGTTGCTGCCGAAGCCGATCGGCCATCCGGGCACGCGGTAATACAAGACGCCAAGGCTCGTCGGCGCCCCGGCATCGAGCGCGGTGGGATCCTTTTTATAGGCTTCCTCGAGAATGGCTTTGGCTCTCTTGGCATAGCCCATGGCATTTATGGTGGTCGCCATGCCAGCCTCTTCGCTCGTTACAATGCCCTCCCAGATCAGCGGCTCGACGCGGTCGGGATATTTCTTGGCGACGCTGGCGGCGAATTTCGCGAGCGTGTCGATATGCGTGAGCTGGTTGGGCGAGCCGTCCTCGGCAAACTTGATATGCTCCCACTGCAGCTCAATCGAGTGAATGTCGGCGTCCATGGCCTTGTTGTTCGAGGCGAGCGCGGCGCCGCCCGCGAACAAGGCGACGGCCACGCCAGTGAGTAGGCCTAAAAGCGTATTTGGCATGTCTTGCTCCTCGGAGAGGTCTTAGGTGTGGGACCGCGATGAGCGCGCATTCTTGGTCGTGACAGGAGATGAGGCGCCTAGGCGCACCAAGCCTGCGTCAGGCAAACCCGCCTGAACGCCGCTGTCCTGCCTTGCCGGAAAACCCGTCGCATTCGCTTCCCCGTGCGTTTTCCAGCCCCCCTGGGAGAGAGACCACGCCAGCCTTACATGGGGCTTACGCGTTGTTCGCATTCACGAAATATCGAGTTCTGGCCGGGTGCAGGCCCTCTCTGAGCCAGCGCTCGCTGCTTGCAACTCGGCGAGCGAGGGCTTAGCAGGCGCGGCATGCACGCGATTTTCGACCAAGGCCCGCCGGCGCCCTGCCCGGCCCCCTTCAATCTGGCAGCCTATGTGCTTGCGCGGGCGCAAGAGCAGGCAAGCAAAATCGCGCTCGCCGTGCTCTCCCCACAAGGCGCGGAACACTGGAGCTATGAAGAGCTCGAAGCGGCCGTGCTCGGAACCGCGAGCGGATTTTTGGCGCAAGGCCTCGAGCCCGGCGACCGCTTGCTCATGCGGCTCGGCAACAGCGTTGAGTTCCCCGTTTGCTACCTCGCCGCGCTCGCCGTCGACATCATCCCGGTGCCGACCTCGCCGCTCCTCACCGCGCCCGAAGTGGCTCAGATCGCCGCGGATCTCTCGCCGCGGCTGATCGTGGCCGAAGAGGGTTTGGCGCTTCCCGGGGCGCCGCCCTGCCCGGTTCTGCCGGGGAAGGACATGCGGGACCTGTACAAGCTTTCCCGCGCCACCTACGCAATGGGCGATCCCGGCCGCCCCGGCTACATTATCTATACGTCGGGCACGTCGGGGCAGCCTCGCGCGGTCACCCATGCCCATCGCGCGATCTGGGCGCGCAGGATGATGTGGGACGGTTGGTATGGACTGACCGAGACCGACCGGCTGCTGCATGCCGGCGCGTTCAACTGGACCTATACGCTCGGTACGGGACTCTTGGATCCCTGGACGCGGGGCGCGACCGCGCTGATCCCTGCGCGCGGCGTGACGCCGGAAGCGCTCGGTCCATTAATGAAGGAGCACGAGGCGACGATCTTCGCCGCCGCGCCGGGAATTTACCGCCGCCTCCTGAGAACGAAGCTGCCGTCCTTCGGCGTGCTGCGCCACGGGCTCTCGGCCGGCGAGAAGCTGCCCGAGGCGACCCGCGCCGCCTGGGAGGAGGCCACGGGCACGCCGATTCACGAGGCTTTCGGCATGTCGGAATGCTCGACCTTCATATCAGGCTCACCCAGCCGTCCCGCGCCTCCCGGCACGCTGGGCTATCCGCAAGACGGCCGCCGGGTGGCCGTTCTTAGCGCGGACGGCCCGGCGAGTTTCGGAGAGCCGGGCATTCTCGGCGTCTCGCGCCGCGATCCGGGGCTGATGCTGGGCTATTGGGGCGCCGAGGCGGAGACGTCGCAGCGCTTTCGCGGCGAATGGTTCCTCACGGGCGATACCGTGAGCATGGCCGAGGACGGCGCGCTCACCTATCTCGGCCGGGCCGACGACATGATGAACGCGGGCGGCGTCCGGGTCTCGCCGATCGAGGTCGAGGCCGCGCTGAACGCCCATCCCGCAATCCTCGAAAGCGCCGCCGCGGAAGTGACGGTGAAAGCCGACACCACGGTCATCGCCGCGTTCTATGTCTCGAAGAGCCCTCTCGAGAGTGCCGAGCTGGAACGCTTCGTCGCCGCGCGCCTCGCCCGCTACAAATGCCCGCGCATCTACACGCGGGTCGAGGCGCTGCCGAAGGGGCCGAACGGCAAGCTGTTGCGGCGGCGTTTGCGCGACAGCTACGAGGAGACCAAGGTCATGCATGACAGCTCAGCAAAGGGCCAAAGGAACGGACGCTATGAACATCGATGACGTGCGCCGAAGGGCTTTCGCCATGCCGCTGACGAGCCCGGCTTTTCCGCCGGGTCCGTATCGCTTTTTCGATCGCGAGTACCTCATCATCACCTATCGCACCGACCCCGCCGCCATCGAAGCCGTGTTGCCGGCGCCGCTCACCTTCGATGAGCCGCTCGTCAAATATGAGTTCATCCGCATGCCGGACTCGACGGGGTTCGGCGACTACACGGAATCGGGACAGGTCATCCCGGTCACGTTCGAGGGCCAAGAGGGGAACTACACCCACGCGATGTACCTCAACGATGGACCGCCCATCTATGGCGGCCGCGAACTGTGGGGGTTTCCCAAGAAATACGCCCAGCCGTCGCTCGGCCCGGACAAGGACACGTTGATCGGCACGCTCGACTACGGTCCCGTGCGGGTGGCGACGGGGACCATGGGGTTCAAGCACAAGTCGCTCGACCTCGATGCGGTCGCGGCCAGTCTGGCGAAGCCGAACTACCTCCTGAAGATTATTCCGCATGTCGACGGCAGCCCGCGCATTTTGGAGCTCGTCGATTACCGGTTGGAGGACGTGGTCGTTAAGGGCGCCTGGTCGGGGCCGGCGGCACTCGACTTGAGGCCTCATGCGCTGGCGCCGGTCAGCGCACTTCCGGTGCGCGAAATCGTCTCGGCGACGCACCTGATCGCCGACCTCACTCTTGGACTGGGAAGGGTCGTGTTCGACTATCTCAAATAGGGGGCTGAGGGGGCCGGATTCTAGGATAATCCCGGGCCGAGTTGCCCTGCTGGAGGCCGCGCTGCGCCTTTCTTGAATGCGGCACGCCCTCGGGAGGCGTAAGCTCAGGGTAAGGTGACGCATTGAACTTGATAAAGCTCAATACAACCTGGCATGTGTCCAGCTAGCGCTTAGATTGAGTCAGTGGGGTGCCCCTCAGGCTGCGTCCGAGGGGCCAGGACATCGCCAGGAAAGCGGTGGGTCAATCCAATCCGCGTTGAGCATGGGGCGAAGGAGGCTGTATGTGTGGCGTTGCCGGTGTGATCGATCTCAAAGGACGGCGAAAGCCCGATGACGCCATGCTGCAGCGCATGGCGAACGCGCTGGTGCATCGGGGGCCCGACGATGATGGATTCCTCGCGGCACCCGGCATAGGCCTCGCGCATCGCCGCCTCAGCATCGTGGGCTTGAGCGATGGACGGCAACCTCTGTTCAATGAAGACCAGAGCGTGGCTGTCATATGCAACGGCGAGCTGTTCGATTTTCCGGAGCGGCGGCAGGAACTGGAGGCCAAGGGCCATGTGTTCCGGACGCATACCGATTGCGAGATCATCGTTCATCTCTACGAGGAGCATGGCGAGGGGCTGCTTGAGCACCTGAAGGGGCAATTCGCTTTTGTGCTCGTCGACTTTAAGCGGCGCATCGTGCTGCTGGCGCGCGACCGGGTCGGCATTTGTCCCCTGTTCTGGTCGCGGCAAGGCGACTTCCTGTATTTCGGCTCCGAAATCAAGGCGCTGATCGCCTCGGGCGCGGTCATGCCCAAGGCCGACCCGCGTGGCCTGGACCATCTCTTCACCTTTTTCGCCCTTGGCGGGCGGCGCACCGCGTTCGAGGGCGTGCAAGCGATTGCGCCGGGACATTATTTGAAGATCGCTTGGCGCGGCGACGACCGAGCCGCGAGCCCGGTCGAGACGAAATATTGGGACTTCGACTTTCCCGATTGGGGTGAGGAGGACGATCCGGACACCAACACGGCCATCGAGGCTTTCGAGGAGACATTCGCCCGCGCCGTCGAGATCAGGCTTCGCGCCGACGTCCCGGTGGTGGGCTATCTCAGCGGCGGCGTGGATTCGGCGTATGTGCTGGCAACCGCCGCCAAGGTGGCAGGCCGTCCGGTGCCGAGCTTCACCTTGCGCGTGCCGGACCCTCGTCTCGATGAGACGGACAACGCGCTTGAAGCTGCGCGCGCCATTGGCTGTCGTCCGACCGTCGTCGAGGCCGGGGCGGATATCATCACCAAGAGCTATGCGGCGCTGACCGCCGCGGCGGAATGTCCGGTGCTCGATACATCCTGCGCGGCGCTCTTGGCCCTGTCTCGCGAGGTGCGGGCGCAAGGCTACAAGGTGGTGCTCACGGGTGAAGGCGCCGACGAGGGCTTTGCCGGCTATGTCTGGTTCAAGATCCGGGAGACCGCCCGCCGGCTCGACATCGGCGATGTCTTCCGACCCAGCACGACGATGAGCCGGGTGGCACGTAAATGGGCGGCGCGCGATCTTAGCTTCGCCGAGTTCTCCCGCATCGACGCCATGATCGGCGGGCCGCACGCCCAGTCCATCCTCTACAATCTCGTGGCGCGGTCGCGCGGCCGCTATTTCAGCGCCGGGCTGAAGGAAGAGCTCGGGACGCATGTGGCCTACGAGGATCTTGATCTCGACCTCGAGCGCATGGCGCGGTGGCACCCTTTGAACCGCTCGCTCTATCTCGGCTACAAGGTGCATCTCTCGGGCCTGCTGATGAGCGCGAAAGGCGATCGCGTAGCCATGGCGAACAGCGTCGAGACGCGCTACCCGTTCCTCGACGAGGACGTGATCGCACTCGCCGCACGCCTGCATCCACGGTTCAAGCTCCACCGTCTCCTCAAGGACAAATATTTGGTCAGGCGCGCGGCGGAACGATTGCTGCCTCATGATGTCGCTTGGCGGCCCAAGGGCATGTTCCGGGCGCCGACCGCCGAGACCTTCCTGACCCAGCCGCCGGCCTTCGTGCGCGAGCTCTTAAGCCCCGAGAGTCTGGCGCGGACGGGCTATTTCGATGTGGACGCCGTGACGCGGGACTGCGGGCTGCTGGCGCGCGGCGAGGGCGAGAAGCTCGGTGAGTTCGGGAGCCTCGGCCTCGGCGGCGTGATCGTCACACAGCTTTGGCATCACCTCTATCTCGGCGGAGGTTTGTGCGAACTGCCGCATCTCACCTACGCGCCCGAGGCTGCGTCAGCGGTGACGGCGGCGCCCACAAGCCGTGGCGAGCGGACTCCGGCTCAGGTAAGGGGCAAGCGGCGCCCAACCTTGCCGGCAAGCGCGACCTAGCAGATGCGCTCGCGTCTGCTAATGACCCAAAACGGACATTGCGCCGTCCGATTCCACCGTCTGTGGTCCATCTACAGCCCGAGCGCCGTCAGGCCTGGATAATCCATCGGCCTCGGTCCGCTGCGGTCCCAATGGAACAGTCGATCGGCCTCGCGGATAGGAAGATCGTTGATGGAGGCGAGACGTCGGCGCATCAGGCCGTTGTCGTCGAATTCCCAGTTCTCGTTGCCGTACGACCGGAACCAGTTCCCGTCCGCGTCATGACTTTCGTAGGCGAACCGCACGGCAATGCGGTTGCCGCAGAAGGCCCAAAGCTCCTTGCATAGCCGGTAGTCGCGCTCACGCGCCCACTTCCTCTTCAGGAACGCGACGATCTCGGCACGGCCATTGATGAATTCGTCACGGTTCCGCCAATGGCTATCGACCGAGTACGCCAGCGAGACGCGTTCCGGATCGCATGTGTTCCAAGCGTCCTCGGCTCCGCGAACCTTCTTAAGAGCTGATTCTTCATTGAAAGGGGGGAATGGCGGCCTGCTCTCAGTCATCAAACGAGTCCTGGTTTCCGTCTCCCCGCTTAATCCCACAGCATTGACTTAGAGCGCCTGCGTGCAATTGCTGCAATCCATTTATTCTACAGACATTCCCGATCGACCAGCCGATGTCCCTGACGTGCCAGACCCGGACCTAATACTGATAGCCGAGGCCGAAGAAAGACTCTGTCTCAAGAAAAGAAAACGTCCCGGGGTCTATCGGCAGGTCGTGTGGGCTCGGAAAGCTCGCGCGGCCAGCGAACGGTCTATCGAGACCAACTGCATCGGCCAAGGGAGCGGTAGCACCCCCCGGACAATGTTGTCTCGAGGACCCTTATGTCCGGCATCCGGGGCTCTGAAGAGCTGTCCCTAATCCGGAACGCTATCCGCCCTCGGAACCACGACGGCAAACATGTCACCGAGCGCCGATAGGCTTGCATCCTGCAGCTGCTGGGCCGGCAAGTCCGAGCCTGTCGCGGGGTTGGGGATTGCACGCGTCGCCGTCGCGCTCGCAACCACAGTGTTGCCATAGCCTCGGTTGAACGAGGCGCGCGTGGTCGAGTTCACGCATATATGAGTCATGAAGCCGACATACACGACCCTCTCCACGCCCCGCCTCTTCAGTTCCGCGTCGAGATCTGTCTGCTCGAAGGCAGACGGGAGCTTTTTGACAATGACGGGTTCGCCTTCGGTAGGCGCCACGACGTCGGCGATCTGACCAATCGGCGCGGTGATGTCGTAAGGCGTGCCCGGGCCTGCGTCGTGCATGATGTGGATCACGGGGCGCCCGGCCTTGCGGAACCGCTCCAGCAATGCATCCGCTTCTTTCAATGCCGCCTCGACATTCTCCAGCTGCATGACGCCTTCGCGATAGGTCTGCTGGCAGTCGATGAGCACGAGGGCACTCTCGGATATCGGGGCAGGATTTGGGTCCATGCCGGTGAGCGTGCGAAGCGTGGGATTGGCCATGGGTCTTGTCCTCGAGCAAAAGCGAGCGCGTAACGCTTTAACGGCATCTTCCCCGTTGCCGTGCACAGCAATCTGCCGAACCATTATCCGTTCTCGCCGCCGAGCGATATTGAAGATGTCTCATCCCAGCGATACGCACCGTTCATGGATGAAGTCGCGGGCCGCGCTGGATGAATGGGGCGTTCAGTTGACTAGGAGTCGACACGCGGACGCTGCGCGTGCTCCTCTCCGTTTATGCTGTCTTCCGGCTTCAGCGCAGTCGAGAGCCGATAGAAGTTGGTGATCATCTCGGCGAGACGGTCCGCCGCAGGCGAGCCGGTCCGGCTGCGCTTCAGCCCAAACTCGAAATCGGGAAGCGGTGGCAGCGCCTCGGCGGCGCCAAGCACTTTGAGCGTCGGCGGCAATGCGGACTCGACAAAGATTGTGATCGCGAGGCCGGCCTCGACCGCGGAGAGGATGGCGGACGTGTCTGTGCCCTGAATCATGATCGTACAGGCCCGGCCGGCCCGATCGAGCTCGTTCAAGGCGACTTGCCGCCAGGGGCAGCAAGGCGGATAGAGTGCAAGCGGCGCCGGCTCGTTCGGCTGGAGCTGCATCGACCGCGCACCTGCCCAAATGCGCCGTTCGCGAGATAGCGAGGCGCCTTGTCCTTCGCCGAGCTCGTAAAAGACGATCGCGAGATCGAGTTCGCCTTCGTCAAGCAGCGTCAAGATATGGGGAGCGACGCCGAGCTCGACTTGTACGCGGACCGCCGGATAGCGGGCGGCGAATCGCGCAAGCAAAGACGACAGCAGTGCGCATATCGAAAACTTCGGGCGCGCCGATTCGCACGAGCTCGCCTCCATTCAGGTGCTTCTCGGCTTCCTTGTGGAGGGCGATGATGCGCCGCGCGTAGCACAAGAGGACCTCGCCTTTCTCCGTCAGCCTGATGCCGCGCGTATTGCGCACGATCAAGGGCAAGCCGACCCGATCCTCCAGCCGTCTGACATGATGGCTTACCGCGGACTGGGTGAGATTCACCTGGTGCGCCGCCTTGGTGAAGCTGCCGGTGTCGCAGATGGCGATGAAGGTTCGTAGAAGGGTCGTGTCGTACAACATCAGCCCGTTCCTCCCCCGATCACGCGCGCATACGCCCTAGGAATTGGTTCTCACGGGAACGCCTCGGAGGTGCACGGATCGATGGGCCGCTTTATGATGCACTTCACTTGGCGTTTCGTTGGCCTTGACGGCCTGGGTCGCTTGCGGGTTTGAAGTTCCAGCGGCCTCGAGACGAGCGACTAGCGCGGCTGGACTCAACGCCCTGCGGTCCAAGGTCTCAGCGGCGGTCAACGCAACGCTCCTCGGACGTTCTGATCGAATTTGTCAGTATAGCGAACTCCCACGGGCGGCCTGTGTCAAACACTAATCTCATGAATTGGCGGGGCAAAAACGGCCTGGCCGGCAGAAGGCCAACCTCTATTCGCCGCATCCGGAGCCGCGGTCATGCACCGTCCACGGGTCTCGCGACTTGCACGGAGGCTGGAAGGACGCGGGTGGTGGTGGCAACTCGACCGCCACATCGTGGGGATTGGTGCAGAAGTTATAGAGACTCACTACGGCTTTGAGCCACTTCTCCGATGTCGTTGTGTCCGCAGCAGGGGCAGCTCGGGAATTGGTGCAAAACTCGTAGAGTTTCATCACGGATCTGAGGCACTCCCCCGACGTCGTCGGGGGCGCAGCCGGCGGCATTTGATTCTTTGCGGATGGAGCGGATCCTTCCGCCGCTTGACCAGCCACCGGCAGCCATAGCGCGACGCCCAGTGCGACCACGAGCGCCTTGAACGCTTTCACGGCATCTTCCCCCGTCTCGGGCAAAATCAATTCGCGCAACCATTATCCATCCTCGCCGCCGAGCGATATTGAAGATGTTTCATCCAAGTGATGAACACCGTTGATCAGCGAACGGTTGAACTTGGGATCAATGCTGCCGTTCGGCGCCGCCTCACATTCTCTCTCTAGAAGAGGCTTACTCGAACGAAGCGGATCGCCCCGAGGCGTCTGTCAGGCGCGGTGTGGCCAAGCTGAGGCCTGGAGAGAACCAGAAATGGCCGCGACGAGGTGGCTGTGCTGGCAGTCTTTGGCGAACCTGTCTACTACGTTCAAATTCGCTGATAAACGGGAAAATACAGGGAATTTCGTCGAAACCCGGCTAATTGTGCGCGCCGGACGCTAGCATCTACAAGAAATTGCGGGCGGAATTCCCTACTGAGTAGAACAATAAAAAATTGGACGCGAACAGCGCCTCTAGGTACAACAGGGATCGCCCCTCGCCTCTTCGAATGCAATGTTCTGGAATGCTGAAGCAGCGGACATTCTCAAACACGTCAGTGATGAACTTCTGAGTGACCCAAAGCGGACAGTGGGAGGGGCAGAGATGAGAAGGCAGCATGAGGGCTTGCTGGGGCACAATCTTGGCTGAGAGAGGGGGCCCTCATTATGAATTGCGTAGGGGGATGTGTGTGCCGCGCCGCCGCTGTGGGGTTGTGGTCCTCGGCAATATTGCTGCTACCTGGCTCCGCTACCGCTGGCCCCTAGTTTTGCACCGACTACCCCGTGCCAGTCGACTTGGGGCAGTATGAGTTCTACACATTTTCGACTGGCACACATGTGAGCGACGAAACGTCGGGCGTCCTGCCAGCATTTGAATTGACCGATGGCCTAATCCCTGATGGCCAGGTCCATGTTGTGGCGCCGGTGGCTTTCGATCGTCTATCGGGTGGTTCGACGCAATTTGGCTATAGCGACACCGAACTCGGTTTCAAGTACCGCTTCATCCATGAAGATGAGAAAGGCTGGAGGCCGCAAGTTGCTACGTTTCCGCTGCTCGAGATACCGACAGGTAACGAAGGCCGTGACCTTGGAACCGGCCATGCTAGCGCTTTCTTTCCGATCTGGGTGCAGAAGAGTTTCGGTAAGTGACGACTTATGGCGGCGGCGGTTATTGGATCAATCACGGCAACGGCGACCGAGACTTTTGGTTCGTGGGATGGCTGCTACAGCGGCAGGTCACCGACAAGCTCACACTTGGTGGAGAGATATTTTATCAGACAGCCGTGGATGCGGTCCACAGTAAGGATAGCACCGCCTTCAACGTCGGCGGCTTTTATGACATCAACGACCACAATCATATTTTGTTTTCCGCGGGCACTGGCCTTCACAAAAACGCGTCCGAAACAGACCAATTCTCTTGGTAACCTGGCTACCAGTTCACCTACTGAGGTCTCGCTGATTTCATCTAGGTGTCGTCCTGCGGCTCCGACAGTTCGTTGTGCCGTCATGCATCCTGGCCAAATATTGTCCGAACC
>CAWGXJ010000005.1:0-203935 GCA_963826465.1 uncultured Alphaproteobacteria bacterium | reverse complement strand
AGCCCAAGCCCTCACCGAGGCCGCCGCCAAGGCCGGCGCCGCCATCATGGCGCACTACGCCGGTCCGACCGAGGTCGAGACCAAGGACGATGCCAGCCCGGTGACCAAGGCCGACCGCGATGCGGAGACCGTCATCCTCAAAGCGCTGAAGGTGCTCGCGCCCGACATTCCGGTCGTCTCCGAAGAGACCGCCGCAGACCGCTCCGCCGCGCTCGGACCGCGTTTCTTTCTGGTCGATCCGCTCGACGGCACCAAGGAATTCATCAAGAAGCGCACCGACTTCACCGTGAACGTCGCCCTGATCGAGGACGGCTACCCGTGCTTCGGGCTCGTCTATGCGCCGGCACGCGCGCTGCCCGCGGTGACGCCTGCCGATGGTATTGCGGTCGAGGCCACGCTTCCCCCGGATGCGGCCGGCGCCGATCTCGGCGTGCTCGAGCAACGGCGGCTGCATGCACGCAAGGGCGACCCGCACGGCCTTACGGCGCTCGTCAGCCTCTCCCATCTCGACCCCGAGACCGAGAAATTCTTGGAAGGCTTGCACATTGCGGAGCGCACGAGCGCCGGATCCTCGGTCAAGTTCCTCGAGATCGCCCGTGGGCGAGCTGACGTCTACCCCCGCTTCGGACCGACCATGGAATGGGACACGGCCGCGGGCCAAGCCGTGCTCGAGGCCGCTGGAGGCCACGTCGTCGATACGCACGGCGCCCGATTCCGCTACGGCAAGACCGCCGACGGCTTGCGCAATCCGGCCTTTATCGCCTGGGGCCGCACCGTCTTAACGCCCCGGTAACCCAGCCACAGTTTGGTAACCGTTTAGGCAAATGATAACGGTCGCGGGGACGCCTACCCCGCCTGGCCGGCTGGGCACGCCGGCCCGCGAGCCCGAGGGCATTAGTCATGCGTACCAGCACCACCGCGATTGCCGCGGCGATCCTCTTCTCCTGTTCTCTGTTCCCCGCGGCATCGGCCCAAGATGGCCCGATGGTCATCACCCCGCAGCCCCAGGGCGATTCGCCCTATGGCGGCACGGCCCCGTCCGGTCAAAGCGCCGCGCCCCAAGGCGCCTATCCGGAAGGCAATGCCGGGGCGCCGGGTCAATCCTATGAGCCGGCCGGGGCTTTGCCTCCGAAAAGCTCCCGGAGAGCGGTGAAGGCACCTTCTCCATGGACGAGATCAAGAACAAGGGCCACCACTTCTTCGGCAAGGTGTCGGTGGGCTTCGCCAAGGTCGTCGAATACGCCTTTCACAGATCCGGGCGGCCGAATGGCTATATTCTGGGCGAGGAAGCCGGCGGCGCGTTCATTGCGGGGCTGCGCTACGGCGAGGGCGTGCTCTACACCAAAGACGCCGGCGAGCACCGGATCTATTGGCAGGGGCCTTCAGTCGGCTATGATTTCGGCGCCGACGGCTCGAAAGTCATGGTCCTGGTCTACAATCTCCACAGCCCCGGCGAGATTTACAACACTTTCGCCGGTGTGGACGGATCGGCCTATTTCATTGGCGGCGTCGGCATCACATATTTGTCCCGGAACGACCTTTCTCTGGCGCCGATCAGCTCGGGAGTCGGCCTTAGACTTGGCGCAAATATCGGCTACTTGAAATATACCCGCCAGCCCACCTGGAATCCGTTCTAGTTTGGCGCTAAGGAAGCCTGGCCGAGGTGTCTTTGCGTGGGCGCGGAAAGTGCCGGATTTGCTGGGCTAGCCCGAGGAGCGTCGGATAAGGTGACGCGCATGGGCGCCAATTTCGGGTGGTCTCGATGATCGAGTGGTTCATGTTCGGGGCGTTGGGCTTCTTCTTGGGATGCCTGCTCGCCCTCATGCTTGCCCCGCCTCTGTGGAACCGCGCCGTGAAGCTCACCACGCGCAGGCTCGAGGCGACGATGCCCATGTCGCTCGCCGACATCCAGGCCGACAAAGATCAACTCCGTGCCGAGTACGCCATCGAGCTTCGCAAGGTCGAGGTCGCGCTCGACAAGTCCAAGGAAAAGGCCGCGCGCGAGCTGATCGAAGCCAATAAGCGCCGCGTCGAGATCCAGGGACTGAACAATGATCTCGGCGGCATCAAAAGCCAGCTTCAGGAAGCGCAGAACGCGAACCGCGTCCTCCAGCAGACCATCAAGCGGCGCTTGCCGGATCTCGACAGCCGCTTGAAGGCGGCCAAGAAGGCCCTGGCCGAACTCGAGACCGTCAATGCCGAGCTGCGCAACACCGTGGCCTCGCAGTCCGAAGCGCTCAAGATCGCGCGCGGCACCGTTCACAATCAGCGCGCCGATATCGACCGCTTGCGCATGGCGCTGGAAAGCGGCAGCGCCGCCTCGGGACGCGGCTCCTCCAAGTCCGACGCGCGGACGCTTGCCGAGACGCAAAGGCTCGCCGCCGAGCTGTCGCGGACGCAAGAGGAGCTCGACCGCGCCAAGACCAGCGCGCAGGAGAGCGCCTTCCTGCGCCGCGAACTGAGCCGCCTCGCCTCGCAGATTCTGACCGCGGCGCGGAGCCAAGCCATGCAGTCGCAGCCCGTTGCCGCCGACATGCACCCCCATTACCCGGAGGTCGAGATCACCGCGGAGGTCATGGAGCAAGAGGCCGCTTGGCACGAGGCGCGCGAGGGCAACGGCGCCGCACCGGACGAGATGGAAGAAGCCGACATGGAGATGGAGGCCGCCGCCGTCGAGACCGTCGAGATGGAATATGCGGAAGGCGAATACGCCGAGGAGCCGGCAGCCGTTCCGGCGGAGGAAGAATACGCCGAAGACTATGCCGAGGAGACTGCGGCGCCGGAGGAGGCGCCGAACGGGGCGGAAGCGCCAAAGTCCACGCTGGCGCAGCGTTTCGCCGCCCGGCGGGCAAAGCGCCAGGCGGACAAGTCCGGCGGCGGCAGCCTCACCAGCCGCTTGCGCGGCCTCGTCGCCGAGTCGTCCGAGACGCGGACCTAAAGCTCAGGTCCCGAGAAATCCCCATTCCCCGTTTTGCAGGCGGAGCGCCGTAAGGCGCCCGGTGAACACCGCGCCTGTGTCGATGCCGATGCGGTTCGGCAGCACGACGGGCTCGCGCACCGGCGTATGCCCATGCACGACCACTTTGCCGAACGGCCGGGCCGCGTCGAGAAATTCTCCTCGGATCCAGATCAGGTCCTCCTCCCGTTGCGCCTCGAGCGGCACGCCGGGCCTGACACCCGCATGCACGAAGAGATAATCCCCGACCGGAATTTGCAGGCGTAACTGCCGGAAGAAGGAAAGATGCGCCTCCGGCAGCACCGCGGCGAACGCCTCGCGCCACGTCTCGGGGCCTGCGCCGGCCTCATCGAGCCTGCCAATGTCGACGCCATAGGAGGCCATGGTCGTGTCACCACCGTTCAGAAGCCAATGATCGAGCCGCCCTTTGCCGTCGAGAAAGTCGAGCAGCAGCGCCTCGTGATTGCCCTTGAGGAAGTGCGCATCGAAACCGATCGGAAGGCCGTTGAGCAGCATCTCGATCACGCCGCGGCTGTCCGGCCCGCGATCCACGTAGTCGCCGAGAAAGATGAGAGTCTTCTTCGCAGCGGTCCGGTCCGCGGCATCGGCCTCGATCTGGCGAAGAAGTGCGGCGAGCAGGTCCGTCCTGCCGTGGATATCACCCACGGCATAGAGCAGTTCGCCTTCTGGCAATTTCGGGATCACGTGAGATCTCATCGCCTTCGCACGACGCCAAGAAAGCGCCTGGCCGAGGATCGAACACGCGGCACGTGCCGGCAAGTCTAACCGTCGCGCTGCTGCTGACCTTTGCCGCCCCTCCGGAGATGAGTGCGACGTTACGCAGGCCCCGGTGCAGTGGCGAGCTCGCGATAGAGGCGCCCCGGGAAGGTGAACACCGTGCTCACGCAATTTGCCTTGAACCCAATGAACAGCACGGTCTCGCCGTTGCGGAGCTGATCATCCGCGGTGATGACGTAGATCTGTTCGACGTTTAGCGGCGGCAGACCTTTCAGCAAGGCCGCCCGCTGCTCGAACGCCTTGAGGCTCTCGCCTTCCAAATGATCGAATTCAGCGTGCACCCGAGCGATCGCCGAGCGGATCTCGCTCTCGGACTTGCAAGGCACCGCCGGCGCCGGCGGACCTTCGCCATTATAATAGGTCGTGCCGTAGGCCTGGACGAGCGGGCCCCGCCTCTCGGAATACGCCTGAAGGCCCGCAAACCCGAGCAACGTGACGGCAAGGGCAACGCCCACCGCAATTCGGGACCAGAGTGGCATGGCCAGTCCTCCACTGACCCGGCAGCGATCTATGACGTTGCCGTCCTAGATCGCTGTATCAACCTCGCAGACTACTATATCCTGGTGGCCGCATTCTGGCATCTTCCAAGCGATAATATCCTCGGTTCCGTCCGGGTTTTTCCTGACGATGGGCACCGGGCACGCCACCCGCCAGAAGCGGTAGGCCGAGCCTCTGTGGCTGGCATCCCACTCGCTGCCGAGCATGATGCCCGACCGCTGGCACCGCTGCAGGTTGAACGGCTGGGACTGGGCGCCCAGGGCCTCCGCTTGATCGAAGAGTTGGACCTCCTGGCGCCGGCACACCATCATGGAATGCTCCGTGGCCCAGGTCCGATTTTCATAGCCGGTAAAGGCGGAATTCTGATCCGCGGGTCCGGCGGTCATGGTCTTGCAGACGATCAGGACGACCGCGGCTGGCATGGGAACAGGCATGGCTAAGCCCCCCGCGCTGGCGCGGAGCCAGAGACCGGGGAGAGCCGGTCAGCCGTCCGCAAACAATTGTCGGTGTGAGATGGCGCTTTTTGCAGCTGCTTCACAGCGCGCACAAGGAGGAGCAGGCTCGCCATCGCGGCTAGGGTAAGAGTTGTCGGCATCATGGCCCCCTCTCAAAGGTTGCACTAACGCCACTCCCTGGGGTCCCTAAGGACCGAAATCGTACCTCCCAACTCCCTAGACCGGCTGGAACTTGCTCTTACGGCCTTCGGACGATGCTGCGACGCAGCATAAACCCGAATGTTCCACGAACCAAGTATGGCACATGCAACTTTCATGCAAGGTTAAAGCCCTGCGGCAGAGTGCCCCTAAGTCCGTGCTTTTCCGCCTCATTCCGAGGTCCCATTCTCCCAGCCCAGCGGCTTGGACTCTGGCCTTAACACCTTGACCAGCCGCCGTAACGAGAATGCTGCACCGCAAAAAAGTGATTCGCAAGACTGACATAAGCCTACGCCTATCGATCCCGCGCCGATAGAGCAGGACAGCAACAGCCGCCAGACATTTGGCAGGCTCTTTAGCAGGCTGCCCAATTTTCAAGCAGTTTTGGGCCGTCGGCCCGGGCGGCTTTGCCGTGGGCAAACGGCCCCAAATCCGTGAAATGACGCCCCGACGCCTTAGACTGCCCGTGAACCACTTGCGATTCGGCCGGACAGGCCAAACGCCCAGCCAAAGGGGAGCGCGATGCTGATCGAAGGCGTGATGCTGCTGTGGTTTCTGCTGACGGCGCTCTCGGTGGCGTTCGTCGCCATCGATATCCGGGCCACGCCGGAACATCCGGTGATGAAATGGGCCTTCATCCTGTTCACCGCCTATTCCGGCCCGTTCGGCGCCTTCCTCTATGTGCTCGGCTGCCGTGAGCCCCTCCCGGGCATGCACGAGCAATATGTCGCCGCGCGCTGGCGCCAGGCGCTGGGCTCGACCATGCATTGCGTGGCCGGCGACGGCATCGGCATCCTGGTCGGCGCCGTCATTGGCGCTCTCGTCGCCCTGCCGATGGCGGCCGACTTCGCGCTGGAATACGTGCTCGGCTTTACCTTCGGCTGGACGATCTTCCAGGCCCTCTTCATGGGCGAGATGTTCGGCACGTACGCCCGTGCGCTGAAAGGCACGTTCATGGCCGAGCTGCTCTCCATGAACTGCCTCATGGGCGGCATGCTGCCGGTCTCGTCCATCGCCTTCGCCGACACGCCGGGGTCGCACGATCCGACAGAGCCGCTGTTCTGGTTCCGCATGTCATGCGCGCTGATGGTGGGCGCCCTCTTCGCCTACCCGATGAACTGGTGGCTCGTCGCCCATCACCTGAAGCACGGCATGCTGACCGTGCGGCCGGCAGGCTCGGCCATGGCCGGAATGGATATGCCGGCCAAGAAGGAGAAGATGGACATGGCGGCCAAGAGCGGATCGGCGATCCATGCGCCCACCCCGCCGGTCTGGGTCATGACCATCGTGTCGTTCGCGGTGATGGCGGCAGGCGCGGCGGTCGCCCTCACCTTCGGCGGCGGAAATCATTAGCAGGCAGCTAAATCTCTCGGAGCGCCAGGGTCTGTGAGACGCGAACTGTTGGTCCCTCGACCTCGAAGAAGAAGAACCCCGAAGACGGGGGTGCCTTCGGGGCTTCTCGAAATTCCCTGCCTAAAGTGATGGCGAGGGGGTAACGGGGGGACAGGGATCGCCATCACCTGCACCGAAGCTTAGGACCAATTCGACTAAATGTATAATCAATTCAACGAATTAGTGTTTCGTTTTGGGACGATCAACGCCTCGTCGGCGGCAAGCCGATAGACGCGGTTTTGTCATGCACGTGTCGTAGGATGGGGCATTCCAGAGGAGTGCACTGTGGCCGGTCTCCTGATGACGCGCCGCTATCTGCTCGGCGCAGGCGCCGTTGGCGGCTTGGCTTTGCTGTCACGCCCGAGCCTCGCGCGCACCATGGTCGATCTCGGGCTTCCGGGCGGCCCCGCCGAGCGCGAGATCATCACCGACTATCCAACGAAAGCGGCGATGGTCCTGCAGCGGACGCGCGGCCCGCTCCTCGAGACGCCCTTCGACGTCTACGACAAGGGCGTGTTCACCCCGAACGATCAGTTCTTCGTGCGCTGGCACTGGGCCTTCATCCCGAACAGCGTGGACGTGGACAGCTTCGAGCTGAAGGTCCATGGCCATGTGAACCAGCCCCTGACGCTGTCGCTGAAAGAGCTGGTGAAGGATTTCCCCCGCGTCGAGCTCGCCGCCGTGAACCAATGCTCGGGCAACTCGCGGGGCTTGTTCCAGCCGCGCGTGCCGGGCGGCGAATGGGGCAACGGCGCCATGGGCAACGCGCTGTGGGCCGGCGTCCGTCTGAAGGACGTTCTCGACCGCGCCGGCGTGAAGCCCGGCGCCGTCCAGGTGCGGCTCAGCGGCCTCGACCAGGCCTTCGCCGACGCCCCGCGTTTCATCAAGTCGCTCGACGTCGACCATGCCCGCGACGGCGAGGTGATGATCGCCTACGCCATGAACGGCGAGCAGTTGCCGCTGCTGAACGGCTTTCCCTTACGCGTCGTCGTGCCCGGCTGGTACTCGACCTATTGGATCAAGATGCTGAACGACATCGAGGTCCTCGATAAGCCCGACGACAATTTCTGGATGGCGAAGGCCTACAAGATCCCCGACACGCCGGGCGCCAACATGAAGCCGGGCGAGACCGACGTGCCCATGGTGCCGATCAACAAGATGGTGCCCCGGTCCTTCATCACCAATCTGCGCGCGGGCGACAAGGTCGCCGTAAGCGCGCCGCTTCCGATGCGCGGCATCGCCTTCGGCGGCGACTGCGGCGTGTCGAAGGTCGATGTGTCGATCGACGGCGGCAAGACCTGGCTGCCGGCCAAGCTCGGCAAGGACGAAGGCAAATACGGCTTCCGGCAGTGGCAGGCCGAGCCCACGCTCCCCGCGGCCGGCGACTACAAGCTGATGGTCCGCTGCACCAACGAGAACGGTCTGGCGCAGCCGGACACGCCCAATTGGAACCCGGGCGGCTATATGCGCAACGTCATCGAATCCGTCGACGTCGTCGCGGGCTAGGAGGATCGGGCGATGTCTCGTGCACTGCTGGCGGTCCTCTTGGCTCCTCGGCCTCCTTGCGCTGGCAGCGCCCGGTCAGGCCGCCGAGCCCATGGAGCTCAAATCGGAGAGCATCCAGTTGCCCTTCGGCGACGCAGACTTCCCGCCCGGCCCCGGCGTCGAGGCGGTCAAGAAGAACTGCCTGCTCTGCCACTCGCCGAGGATGATCCTGTACCAGCCGCCGTTGACGAAGGAGACGTGGACCAAGGAAGTCGACAAGATGATGAACGTCTTCAAGGCGCCCGTGGCGAAGGAGGACGTCCCCGCGATCATCGGCTACCTGACCCACCTCAGCGGCACTGAAAAATAGTCTCCGCGCGTCCCGCCGGACTGCTCAAACAGCCTATCATTGGGACTTTTTAAATCAATTGATTTGGCAGTTTCGAACTTAATTAAACTGCTCATTGAAACCCAAGGGATATTTTGACGAGTGCCAAACGCCTTAGTAGTTCGGCGGGCCGAAGCGCTCGATCACCTCCCTGCAAAACTCGTCCGCCTTCGGACGATGCTCAATGCGGCAAGAGACGTTCGCTTTCGGGCGCAAAGCGGACATCCCTAATCCGGTGGCAGATGTCGGCTTGTGACCCGAAGCGGACATTGGCAACTTTATTTCGACACATCGACCCGGGCGCGCAGCCGACGGGTCAATCGCCCAGGATGACCTTCAATAGGGACCTGTTGACCTTCAGGTGGGCATTGTAGTCGATGAAGCCCAAGCGCCTAAATTTGTTCATGAAGAAGCTGATGCGCGACCGGGTCGTGCCGACCATCTCCGCCAGAGTCTCCTGACTGATCTTGGGGAGGATCGCCTCTGATTTTTTTTGCTCGTCGAGATCTGCCAAGTTTAGGAGGAGCCGCGCCAGACGCTTCTCGCTGGAGCTGAACAGCTGATCGACGAGATCAGCCTCTATGCGTTGGTTGCGCGTCAGCAGATAAGCGATAAACATTTCGGCGAACGTTACTTGTTCGTGGAGTACGCTGACCAGGACCGACTTCTCCAGTCGGGCAATCCTACATTCCTCCATGGCAATAGCGGATGATGCGCGGTGGGTTTTTCCGCTCAGGCATCCCTCGCCGAAGAATTCGCCCGGTCCGAGCAGGGCAACCACAGCCTCCTTCCCCTCTTCGGATACGACCGTCCTTTTGACCCTCCCCGCCATAAGATAAAAAACGGCGTCTGCCGGGTCCCCTTGGGCGAAAATCACCTGACGAGCTCGATACGTCGCTACGGTTCCGCCTTCGGCGGCCACGGTTAGGAAAACCTTGGGATCAAAAGCTAATGATGGCATCGCCATGCCGCTCCCCCGGCGGCGTCCGCCAATCGTGGTGGCATAGCTGCTGCGGGGCGGACCGCGACTTCCATTACGTGCCGCGCACCGCAAAGACGGGCGCCGGCGCTTACCACGCGACCCTCATGCCGAAATGGCCGGCATAGTACTGGCCTTGGCCGGATCCATAGAACGCGCCATCGCCTCCGCCGATGCCCGCGTAGCCCTGACTTCGGCGGGAGAACTCGCCCTCGAACAAGCCGAACAGCGCTATTCTCTCGGAGAGGTCGAGCTTTAACCCGGCATCTATCCTTGCCGCGTCTTCAGCCGCCGAGGCTCCATTGAGAGTGAGTGCCGCGGCAGGTGATAAGATCAGGCTCGCGCCGACGATGCGGTCAGGATTGAATTCGTGCACCCAGGCGGCGCGCACAAACGGCGTCAGCAGCCTGTCATTGGCAAGACCGATCTGCGTATTGAACTGAATTCCCACGGAGCTCTCGAGCGAGGTCACGGAATCGGAGTTGAAGGCTAGGCCCAAAATGCCCGGACCGCCGTTTACCCCGTGGCTCTTCTCGGCGAAGTTCCCGCTGCGGAGATTAAAGCCATCCACGCCGGCAAACGGCGTTACGTAGTTCCTGCCGAATTCCATCCTCCAGCCCGCCTCGAACCGCCCCCCGAAATTATCGCTTGTTGAAGCTACCGTTGGCCCGCTCGTCCACGACCCAGTCAATCGTTCTCTGGGTCTGGTTGTCGAAGCGGGTATATTCAGCGGTTCCAGCCAGATAGAGCGGGCCGAAAGTCTTGATGCCATAGAGGCCCACATGCGCGCCCTGGACCGTTCCGTTGGTATTCAGCTGATCCACGGAAAGCCAAGACTTGGTGTAGCCGCCGGCGATGCCGACGAGCGCCGTGTGGTTGATCTGATAATCGAGTTCCTATGGCTGCGCCACCGGTGTTAGAGTTGAGATTTGCCGCGCCGTTATCGCCATCGAGCGAGGCGGAGCCGCCGAGCCCGGCACCCCACAAACGCCATCTGCGCGGCTGATAGAATCCGTCGACGCTCTGCTGCGACCCGTCGTCCGAGGGTCCGAGTTTTAAGGGCTGGTATTTTTCCGGCCCCCGGTTTTGTGGCGCGCCGCCGGGGCCGAAGCCCGTGCCAGGAAAATAAGGCCCGGTACCTCCACCCCAAAACACGGCCTGCGCCAGCATGGCCGAGCTAAACAATCGCGACGCGTTGAAGGATGTCTGCTGTGTCCCGGACACTCCTTCGCCGAAGAGCTGGTTCAACGAGATGTCGTTGGCGGGCGATGGCGTCGGACCTGGTGGAGTCGGACCTGGTGGAGTCTGGACCCGGTGGCGTCGGACCCGGTGGCGTCGGCACGCAGACTGTGATGGTGTTGATATCCATCGTCACCGCGCCGTTGCGGGCCAAGGCTCTGCCGCAGTTGATGTGTAGCGCCAGTGTTCAGGGTGATGCTCGTCAGCGCGACGATGTTGCCTTGGAATGTTGACGCCCGTGCCGATTGTCGCGGAACTGCCGACCGCCCAATACACGTTGTTGGGATTGCCGCCGTTGATAAATATGACGGACGAGCCGGTGCCAATAATCAGCGTCACTCGCGATTTGAAAGACCCATTCCGAAGCAGAGTTGCCTTGGCCGTTAAGCGTGAGCACCCCGTGATAGAGTAGCGTCGCTGGTAAAACTATAGAGACCCCCTGTGAGGACTTGTCCGGCTAGGTCAGGCGCGAGCGCGGTACTGCCGCCCAGTGCCATCAAGGTATTATAGGCTGCGGTAAGATCTGACTGAGCCTGCATTGCGACGGCATCGGCCGCATGCAATCGTTCCATCGACTTCGACCGTCCCCCGCGGTGATACCCCGTGATCGAGGTGCCGGGCGAGACACCGACGTTTCCCGTGATGACGCTGGTGCCGGTGTTGGTGACTGTGGAGCCGGCAAGAACCGCAAAGCTCTGCTGCCGTACCGAGGTCTATGGTTTGCGCCTCGGCCTCGCTGCTCGAAGCCACCCAGAGCGAGGCCGAGGCCGCCGCGACCGCAAGCGCAAACGGTTTTTGTCCTTCGAGATCCCTCTGTCCCTAGGCCGGACCGCTTCTTCGGTCGGCCGCAAAGACTCAAACCGGTGCATATCTTCCCCCGCATCTTTCGTCCCCCGTGCCGAATCGCACAATGACAAGCGGGCACTCAAACGACCGCAGCGTCTACTCGTACAACTACGAGGGCATGCCTCGTATAAATACCTGGAGCCCCGGCCCCCTTTGTCCTCGGGTTCTGTTGTGGAAGTCGCTACAGAGGGAGGTGAGCGCTGCCAGTCTCCCGCGGGCACGGGCTTCGAACGAGCGCGAGTCTGGGGACGGCGCTATCAGCCAAGAACTTTGCGAACCAACTCAGCAGTGTTCTTGGCGCCGTATTTTTTGAGCAGATTGGCTCGGTGGAACTCGACGGTGCGCGGGCTAATCTCCAACGAGCGAGCCACTTCCTTACTGGAAAGCCCCATCAAAATTTCAGCCAATACGAGGCGCTCTCTCGGTGTCAGCTTCGCAGGGCCGAGGGCAGGGCCAGCAGGTCCGTGATCCTCTACCGGCGGCGAGTGTGCATCGAACGCCTTCTCCAATATGAGGATCATATCGGGATCGAAAAAACCGGGTTGTGGGTCTTTGTAGTTCATCGCGCAGCTTCCTATAGCAGCCGCATAGAAGGAAAATAGCGCGGCTTAACGCACACCACTCAGGGGGGTTGCCCCTGCCGGACGCGTAATGCTGTTGCGAATCAATGCGCTGTTACGAATCAGTTTCGCTGAGCGACGCCGACGTTGCAAGGCTTATACGCTCCCGCAAAAATTGTGGAAAATCGCCTCGTCGAAATCATCAAGACCCTCATTCAAAAAGACTTCTTTCGCGCCAACACCTAGTGACCTACTTTAAGAGCCCCAACGCTCGCAGATGAAATCATAGATCTCGGCGAGGAAGTCGGCCGAGGCTTCCGTGTCTAGATGCGGAAATCCTTCTCGAGCGGTTTTTGGCCGTAGGGGCTGATACATCGCTTCGCCTTCGGGCAGATGCAGCATCGCCACGGCGACATACGGGCCATGGCCTGGATGCGAGTCGGAGATAGACCCCAAGGCAATCTCGATGCGCGGGACTCCAATCTTTAGCTTTATCGTTTCGGCCGGCATTACTCCCCCCGTGCTCCCCGCACCAAAACGTTTTGCCCAGACAAACGCCACACGGCGCGTTCAACGAAATTAGTTTAAGCGCGGCGCGTTTGATACCGATCTTCGAAGCATTTGACAACTAGCGGGGCACGTCTGCTCCTGGCACTTAGCGGACTCTTGGAGCGGGCTCGCTTCACGTCCGCTATCGGGGGTAAAGTGGACATCCCTGATCTGCCGTGCAAGGTCTGCTTTTGACCCTAAACGGACTCAACCACGATTTCGCTTTCCAGGCGAACTGGGACCGAAAGCGACGCGGTTACAAGGCAGGCATTTTTGCCCTTCTCAAGCATCCGTTGTGCGCGCTCCGGATCTGCGCCATTTGGAAGTGTGAGCCGCAGCCTGAGAACGATTTCTGTGAAGCGGGTAGTGCCTTCCTCGCGGTCGACCGTCCCGCTGCCCGACAGATCAAGCGACGAGTAGTCGAATTTGGAAGCCCGCGCGACCGCCCGGAATGTGAACATGAAGCACGTTTCCACGGCGGCGAGCAGGAACTGCTCAGGGCTCCATGCATCGCCAGGGCCGTCAAACTCCTTTGGCGGCGCTGAGCGTAACGGGGGACTCCGGCGGCCAATAGCGTTGCATAACCTGTTTGACCACCGGAAAGGCTGACTTCGTACAGATGTGGCAATGGCTTCATCTTGTGACCGTCTTCCTCATGCTGCGTGAGCCCACTGAGAACGATATACATGCCGCTAGAATTCAGCTTCACACGAGACCGACTTCGGCGACGGCTTACTTCTGGACCGTCATCGAATCGCTAAGAGAGAAAAGTTTCTATTAGTGGAGAGAGTTGTGTTGGATTGGATGTCTTAGAGATGGAGCCCGCAAATCCAGCGGACTCGATCCTCTTGAGCTCCTTGGCGCTTGTAAGGCCAGTTAGGGCAACGACCGGTATTTCTCTGGTCACCGCGCTGGCCGCCAGTTGCCGAACAACCTCAAAGCCGTCTAATCCCGGCATCTCGATGTCACACAGAATCAAGTTTGGCACCTTCGAGGCCGCTGCTTTAACACCCTCAACGCCATCCCTGGCTGTAATGACTTCGTGCCCGCGACTTCGAAGTAGGTGATCCAAGATGGCCAGCATCGTCCCGCTATCGTCAATGACAAGAATCCGAGAAGGGGACATTGACCGCTCTGTTGGAGGCGCTGACATAAGGTCGGGAAGGGTTGCACATAACCGCTTCTGACCATTCAGCCTTAGCTGCGCTAATCTGAGGTAAAAAGACGAGGCAAAGGCGCCTTTGGGGGGCGCCAGCGCTCGCCAACGTCCGGAAGTAGCACATAGCGGACATTGATTTCGAGGCTCAGGATGTCCGCTTTAGGGGGTAGAGCGGACGTTAGAGTGCGCCCAGGTCGTTTCATCAGCCTCCGTTCGACTGGTGCATGGTTGGGCCAGGATCACAATTTCCATGGGCAAAAATGAAAATGGAGAAATTGGCCTATCCATCTAATTTGGCTGTGAAAATGGTGGTTGTTTTCTGTCGTAGTGTCTTACGGACGCGACCCTTCCGACCTAATCAGTATGCCCCCAATGCCAAATGGACGCCGCCCCATCACGCCGATTTCGACGCCTCAAATGTCACCAACGGGCTGGCCGCAGTTACCGGACGGCGCTTTGGTTTCGGGCAGGCTGAACGAATGGCACGGGCCGCAGCTGATGGTGTGGCGACAACTTTATCTGATCGATCCGAAGGGCGTTCATTCCCAAATCGACAAGCGCTGTGACGAACAATATGAGCAAGGATCGGATGATGCGGAAGGTTATGCGGCGAAGTTGAAAAAGATCAGCGCCGAAATTTTGAGCTTGGAGCGACAAGAGGAAACGCTGCTGCGCGCAGCGCGGGCGGGGAGCATGGACGTCCCACGGCGGACGTCGGCTTCACCGGAGGCGATACTCGGCATTGCGATCCGACGACAGGACAAGGCTTCTCGTCAGGCCGCTTGACGGGAGCAGCGCGCGCTCCGGTTTCCCTGTCTCAATCGGGCCGCGCCACCCATTGATTGCCCGGCGCGGGCTTTTGCACCGCCCCGCGACGGCAACGCGCGGTCCCGGTTAAACTCCACCCCGGCCGGGACCGCGCAACCTGGTTTGTGTGTGGTCGTCCGCATCACCTGATCCAGCTCTTCAAGAGGCACTTATTGTTTCAGTCAAGTTGCGTTGACTCACTCAGGTCACGGGTAGCCTCGCCGTGGCGACCTTACGCTTCGTCCGCACGGAAAGCGGTAGACCGGTTCTTGAGCGATCCGCGGATGCCGCACGGCCAGACCGGCTAATTACGCTCAAATGTGAGCAGAAGGAGAGATCTGGCTGTCAGAAGGGTCGGACTTCACGCCTTGAGTGGATGTCAGGCTTGCTCTTCGGCGGCTTGGTTCGTGCCATAACCGGATGTCCTCTCATAAGGGGCGTATCCATTTGCGCCTTGTATGGGGTTGTGCCGCGGGCCTAAACTCGATCCTATGGCCTTGGGGGCACTGCTTCGACGACGGAGATTGGCCGGCGCGCTTGCGCTTGCCGGGATGGCATTTTACGCCGTACTCCTGCCCTGGCACATCGCCTCCGATAGCAGGCCTGACTCGAACCGCGTTCGAGCTCAAGACAGCGCGCACAGCCCAGAGCAACGCCGAAAAGCCTTCACCCGCCAAGCCGCCAGAGCAATGTCCGATGTGCAAGGACTTTGCTGGGTTCCAGCTCACACTGGTTGGTGGCGCCATCTTCGTCGTCATCCCGCGGGAAATCGGCGAGGCATTGTCTGATACGTCGCAAGATCACCTTGCGGAGGCCTCGGTGCCTCCGCCGCAAAGCCGCGGTCCACCTCACCTTCCTGCCTAGTCTCGAACTGAACGTTCGCGTGATCAGAAACGTCGCGGACTTCGCGCACTCGATGTGAGCGAAGCTGGCGTTCTTGGCACGCTAGGCATTTCCACTTCAGGGGAGGTGAGTATGAAGGCTACCGCTCCGCAGCTGGGGACCCATCGCAGACAATTGGGATGTCTTTGTGCGGCTGTCGCGTTCCTCGCCTGGTCGCCGGCGAGCGCGCACCCCCATGTCTGGGCGACGGTGCGGTCGGAAATCGTCTTCGGTCCTGATCACAAAATCACGGGAATTCGCCAGACCTGGACCTTCGACGAATTCTATACCGCCATGGCGATACAGGGCCTCGATACGAACGGCGACGGCGTCTACTCGAAGGAAGAGCTGGCACCACTCGCCAAGGTCAATGTCGAGTCGCTGCACGAGTTCGGCTATTTCACCTTCGTCCATTTCGGCGACGACAATAAGCCGCTGCCGCTCGATGCGCCGAAGGACTACTGGGTGACCTACGAGAACCCGGTGAGCACCTTGCACTTCACGCTGCCGCTCAAGACGCCGCTCGACCCGAGGCCGAGGCCGGTGGCGGTTGACGTCTACGATCCAACTTTCTTTGTCGCTTTCGGATTCGCCACGAAGGACCCGGTGAAGGTCTCGGGCGCGCTTCCGGCCGGCTGCAAGGTCGAGCTCGAAAAACCCGACGCCGACGCGGCGGCGGACGCGAAAGCCTTGAGCGAGGCCTTCTTCAGCCAGCTCGGGCCGAACTCGAATTTCGGCTCGCAGTTCGCCCAGACCGTCAACATCACATGCAGCAAGAAATGAGGGGATCATGCCAATCTCTATCAGGAGCGTAATACTCGCGTGTTTTGCCTTGGTGATCGGTATCGCTTGCGCCGCCGCGCAGTCGGCACCGCCCTCTGCTTTCGGAGGCGCACCGACTGCGGCGCCGAGTGAGCCAGGTCCGTCCGCTGCGGTAACGAGCGCGTCGCCCGCGTTCGGGGCGCCGCAAGCGGTGGCGTTGCATGCGCCGGGTCTCGTCGGGGCGTTCTTCAGCTGGGTCGTGGACACGCAGCAAACCATGCAGCGCGAGCTGGCCGGCGGTGTCAGACGGCTCAAAACCGGAAACCCGTTCGTCGCAGCCGTCAGCCTTGCGGGCCTGAGCTTTCTTTATGGCGTAGTTCATGCGCTCGGTCCCGGGCACGGCAAGACCGTCATCTCGTCCTACGTCGTCGCCAACGAGGAGACCGTCCGCCGTGGCGTGATCATCTCCTTCATCGCCGCGGCGATCCAGGCGATGACGGCGGTGGCGGTGATCGGCGTCTTCGCGATTGCGCTCAACGCGAGCGGCCTCACCATCAAGGCGTGGTCGCTCCAGCTCGAAAGTGCGAGCTATGCGCTGATCGCGCTGGTTGGCCTATGGCTGCTGTTCGGTCAGCTGCGCGCCCTGTGGCGCCGCTGGCAGCCGACGCCTGCGTTCGCTGCGGCGGCCGCCGGAGGTGCTCAGGTCGATTTCGACGATCACGACCATAAGCATGACCACGGTCAGGCCCATGCCTTTGCCCGCGGCGACCACGACCATGCCCATGACCACGCACACGATCATCACGGGCATCATCACGGGCCAGGCGAGGCTTGTCACCACATCGTGGACCCGAAAGACGTCTCCGGACCGATGTCGTGGCGCAAGATCACGGCCGTGGTGCTCTCGGTGGGCATCAGACCCTGCTCCGGCGCCATCCTCGTGCTCATCTTCGCGCTCACCCAAGGACTGTTCTGGGCGGGCGTCGCGGCGACCTTCGCCATGGCGTTTGGCACGGCGCTGACCGTTGCAGGCCTCGCGACGCTCGCGCTCGGATCGCGCGAGCTTGCGCTGAGGCTCGGCGGCAGGAGCGGCGCATGGGCCGAGGGCGTGTGGACGGTTTGTGCCATCGGCGGGGCGACGCTCATCGTGCTGTTTGGCACAACGCTGTTCGTCGCCTCGCTGGGACCGGCCAGGCCTTTCTGATCCCTAACGGCGTAAGGTCGCCTGACCCTATCGGCGCCTGCTGAAACGTCGCGCGAAGTTGCGAAGTGCCGCACGTCCATGCCCACCTTGCCGCGCCGCCGAGAAAGATATTTCTTTTTGTCGCACCTCAATTGCGGTGAGTGAGCAAGGCATCCTAAATCTGTGGCCATGGGAGCGAGCGTGGGGCCAATGCGGCTCCAGCGCCCCCTCTAGTCATGGAGAGATAACGATGACACTCCAACTCGGCGACACCGCCCCGGATTTCGAGGCCGACACCACCGAAGGCCCCATCAAGTTCCACGAATGGCTCGGCGATTCCTGGGGCGTGCTGTTCTCGCACCCGAAGGACTTCACGCCGGTGTGCACGACCGAGCTCGGCACCATGGCCAGGCTGAAGCCCGAATTCGACAAGCGCAACGCCAAGATCATCGGCTTGTCCGTGGACCCGGTCGACAATCACAAGAAATGGTCGCAGGACATCAAGGACGTGGTGGGCTTCGCGCCCAACTATCCGATGATCGGCGACACCGATCTCAAGATTTCCAAGCTTTACGGCATGCTGCCGGCGAGCACGTCCGGCACATCGGAAGGGCGCACGCCGGCCGACAACCAGACGGTCCGCAACGTCTTCATCGTCGGCCCGGACAAGAAGATCAAACTGATCCTCGTCTACCCGATGACCGCCGGCCGCAACTTCGACGAGGTGTTGCGCGTGCTCGATTCGCTTCAGTTGACTGCAAAGCATCGCGTGGCGACGCCGGCGAACTGGAAGCAGGGCGACGACGTCATCCTGACCGGCGCCATCAGCGACGAGGAAGCCAAGACGCTTTATCCGGACGGGTGGAAGGCGCCGCGGCCTTATATCCGCATCGTGCCGCAGCCCAAAGACTGAGCACCTGCGCCGAGACCCTCACAGGTTGGCTCAGCCTGCGCCGTCATGTGGCAGAGGATAACGGCAAATTCATTGGATACCCGCGTCCGCTTCATGTTAGAAGCGGGCGCCAACAAATCATACCGGTTCGTGGCCAAAGCAGTGGAACGCTAGTCGGTGCCTTCGGGGCCGACCAGAAAAGCCGGGCAAAAAGAATGTCTGATCCAAGCGGTCCGGGTTCACCCGGAGGCGGGGACGACCCGCGCGAGTGCGCAAAGCAGATCGCCGAGCAGATCGCGCCCCTCATGAAGGTCGCGCGGTCCAAGCGCTTCGATTTTCTCGCATACCTTCTGGCCATGGCCCTCAGGGAGGCCCGGCGCTTATCCCGGGATTGATCGCTGACAGCCTTCGGTCCGATTGAGCCCAGATTGGTTCGCGACTCACTTGCAGCGCAGATAGAGTTGTCGCCATGGGACTGCCGAAGACGCCAGCGCTCACGGTCGATTGCGTGATCCATGACCCGGACGGGCGCGTGCTCCTCATCCGCCGCAAGAACGAGCCGTTCAAGGGCGCTTTCGCGCTGCCCGGCGGGTTCGTCGATATCGGCGAGACGGTCGAGGCGGCCTGCCGCCGCGAGGTGCGCGAGGAGACCGGCTTGGAGGTGCATGACGTTGCGCTTATCGGCGTCTACTCGGACCCGGGTCGCGATCCCCGGGGACATACGGTGAGCGCGGCCTTCATGACGCGGTTGCCTGTTTCGACGCCCCCGAGCGCCGGCGATGACGCCGCGGCGGCGGAGTGGGTCGGCGATTGGCGGGCCCATAAGCTCGCCTTCGATCACGCACAAATCCTTGAAGATGCCGAGAAAATGCTGGTCCGTTGGGCCCAAGGCTAGGCGCATCTCGCCCGATACCCTATTTAGGGGTGGGAGCTTGAGGAGTGCCCGGAATGAATGAGACGCCGCGAACGGAGGTTTTCGCCGAGGAGGCGGACAGGGAGCTTGCGGGCTTTGGCCGGATCGGCGTGCTCCTCGTCAATCTCGGCACGCCGGACGGCACCGACTACTGGTCGATGCGGCGCTACCTCAAGGAGTTTCTGTCCGACCGCCGCGTGATCGAGGTCAACCGCGTGCTGTGGTGGCTGATCCTGAACGGCATCGTGCTCACCACGCGGCCCTCTAGAAGCGGCGAAGCCTATCGTTCCATCTGGAACGAAGAGCGCGACGAGTCGCCATTGCGCACCATCACGCGGGCGCAGGCCGAGAAGATCGCCGGCGCGCTCGGCCATCGCCAAGAGATCGTGGTCGACTGGGCCATGCGCTACGGCAATCCGAGCATCGCCTCGCGCATCGACGCGCTGGTCAGACAAGGCTGCGACAAGCTGCTGGTCTTTCCGCTCTATCCGCAATACGCGGCGGCGACGACGGCGACGGTCAACGACAAGGTGTTCGACAAGCTGAAGACGATGCGGGCGCAGCCGGCGCTCCGCACCGTGCCGCCCTACCCGAAAGACCCCGTCTATGTCGAGGCGCTAGCCCAATCGATCCGCTCGCACCTGGCGGGTCTCGACTTCGAGCCCGAGGTGATCATCGCCTCGTTCCATGGATTGCCGAAGGAGTACGTGGAGAAGGGCGACCCGTATGCGTGCCAGTGCATGGATACGGTGGATGCGCTGCGCGAAGCGTTGGGGCCGCTTGGGAGCAAGCTCAAGCTCACCTTCCAGTCGCGCTTCGGCCGCGCCGAATGGCTGCAGCCCTATACGGACAAGACGGTGGAGGCCTTGGCGCGCGACGGCGTGAAACGGATCGCCATCGTCACGCCCGGCTTCGCCGCCGATTGCGTCGAGACGCTGGAGGAGATCTCCGGCGAGGCCAAGGAGATCTTCCTCGAGCATGGCGGCGAGAAATTCAGCTTCATCCCGTGCCTCAACGACAGCGAGGGCGGCATCCGCGTCCTGGTCCATCTCATCGAACGGGAGCTCGAAGGCTGGATCGGCTGATGGGCGGCTGCGGGGTTGGTGGCCCGTTTGCGAGCGCTTATTCTTCCTGACATGGTCTTGCGCGAGGAGGGGACGATGGTTCGCGTGGGCGTTTCAGTCATTGGTCTTGGTCTCGCGCTGCTCGTCGCGGCGCCTGCGCTTGCCGGCGAGCGCTCCGCGTTCATCGATGTCGCCGGAGCGCCCGGCGACGGCGAGCAGGCGCTCGAGCGCGCCCTGTCCAACCGCCTGATGGAGGAGGGCTTCGCCATCAGCAGCAGCCCCGCCGTCGACGCTTATGAAATCCAAGGCATGGTCCGGGTCGCCCCGGAAGCGGGCGGCAAGGAGAGCGTTCGCATCGACTGGACGATCTTCGGGCCCGAGGGTACGCGGCTCGGCAACGTCACGCAGGTCAATGAGATCCGCAAAGGCTCGCTCGACCGGCATTGGGGCTCGGCGGCGGATGCGGCTGCCGACGCCGCGGCGCAGGATATCCTGAAGCTCCTGCCGCACTAATGTGATGGACGTCACAAAGCGGACCCCGCGGGCCCGATTGCCCCTTACAACGCCGATCAAGCTCCACCATTTATGCTCTGCCGCAAGTAAGGCAGGCGCGATACGCTAGTCCGGCAGCGCCGCCGCACACCTGGGGAGGGGTGCCAAATGCTTGGCTTCAACATCTTCGTCCTTGTCCTGCTCGTTCTGTTCGTCCTGACCCTGATGGCCGGGGTCAAGATCGTGCCGCAGGGTTGGAACTACACCGTGGAGCGCTTTGGCCGCTACACGCGCACGCTCCGTCCGGGTCTTGCCCTGATCATCCCGTTCATCGACCGCATCGGGCGCAAGCTCAACATGATGGAGCAGGTGATCGAGGTGCCGAGCCAGGAGGTCATCACCAAGGACAACGCCATGGTTCGGGTCGACGGCGTCGCCTTCTTCCAGGTGCTCGACGCCGCCCAGGCAAGCTACGAGATTACAAACCTGGAGGTCGCGATCCTCAACCTCACCATGACCAATATCCGCACGGTGATGGGCTCCATGGACTTGGACAAGCTCCTGTCCGAGCGCGACGAAATCAACCATCGCCTGCTCAAGGTGGTGGACGACGCGACCCATAACTGGGGCCTCAAGGTCACCCGCATCGAGATCAAGGACATCGAGCCGCCGCGCGATCTGGTGGACTCCATGGCGCGGCAGATGAAGGCCGAGCGCGACAAGCGCGCCGCCATCCTGGTCGCCGAAGGCGAGCGGCAGGCGGCGATCCTGTCCGCCGAGGGTTCCAAGCAGGCGCAGATTCTGGCGGCGGAGGGGCGGCGCGAGGCGGCCTATCGCGACGCCGAGGCCCGGGAGCGCGAGGCGGAAGCCGAGGCCAAGGCGACCACCGTGGTCAGCGAGGCGATCAGCAAAGGCAGCGTGCAGGCGATCAACTATTTCGTCGCCAACAACTATGTCGGTGCGCTCAAAGCGCTCGCCGAGGCGAAGAACCAGAAGGTGCTCATCCTGCCGCTGGAAGCGTCCTCGGTGATCGGTGCCATTGCCGGCGTCGGCGAGATCGCGCGCGAGGCCTTCGGAAACAGCGGCGGCGACAAGGCGGCGCCCGCGACGCAGCGAGGGGGACAGCGCGGGGGCGGCGGGGCCGTTCCCTCCGTGTGACGCCGAAGGATGCAAGCCATGGAAACGATCGCTGAGCTCGGTGCCTGGAGCTGGATGATCGCCGCGGCGATCCTGTTCGTGCTCGAACTGACGGCGCCCGGCATCTTCTTCATGTGGTTCGGCGTCGCCGCTCTCGTGACGGGCCTCATTGTGTTCCGCTACGACATTAGCTGGCAGTGGCAGCTCCTCTGGTTCTGCGGGCTGTCGCTCGCCTCGGTGCTGCTCGCCAATAGATATTTGCGCCAGCATCCTCTGGAGAGCGAGAGGCCGCTCTTGAACGAGCGGGCGACACAGCTGATCGGCAAGTCCTTCGATCTCGTCGACCCCATCGTCAACGGGCGCGGCAGCATCCATTCCGGCGACACGATCTGGCGGGTGGAGGGACCCGAGCTGCCGCAGGGCACGCGCATCAAAGTGGTGGGCGTGGATGGTTCGGTGCTGAAGGTCGAACCGGCTTGAGGCGCGCCGATCAAACCTCAATTTGCTCGATGTGGCCGATCTCGTCCGGGATCTCGGCGGAGGCAGTCTCGTGCGGCCATGATCCAGTGGCGTGCCGCGTGCCGCCGGAGCCGGTGACGACGACGTCGGTGAAGCCCACATCGCGAAACTTGTCTGCCACCATATCGTTGGTGGCAAAACGCTGAACGAAGCCGAGCGTGATCCTCGCCCGGTAGCGTTTGCCTTGTTGAACGGTGAAGCGCGGCATGGTCCCTCTCGGGGCAACACTTAGCGCAAGAATTAGGCCTTGGCGAACCATTGCCTGACGGCGTCACGCCCTGCTTCGTCGAGCAGGAGATGTAGCTTGGTGCGGCGGAGGAGAAAATCCTCCGCGGTCATGGCGTCCTCGACCTCCACCACATATTCGAGCTCGGCGCGGAGGACGCCCGGCGCGATCTCTTGCGCGGTTGCCGTGTCTGCCTCAAGGCGCGCGAACACGTCGTCGATCCTGTCGCCGTAGGTGAGGGCCCAGCGCCGGCGCGTCTCGAGCGGTACGCTTGCCGGGCCTTTTTCGGCGTGGGCGAGAAGCGCGGGCCGGGGCATGCCGCCGCCGTAAAGGGGCACGTTCTTGGTCCACGGGTCGCTCATCTCCAACCCAAAGGTGTTGAGCATGGTCAGCACGTCTTCGGCCAAGGCGCGGTGGGTGGTGAGCTTGCCGCCGCTGATGGTGACGAAGCCGCCCGTTCCTTGCGCGCAGATATCCAGAGACGGCCCTCGGCTGATGCGGCTCGGCCTCTCCTGCGCACTGCCGTGGAGCGCGCGCACCCCCGACCAGGTGAAGACGATATCCTTCTCGGTCACCGGCAGGCGCGGGGTCGTGAAGTAGCGGTTGTAGGCATGAAGCAGATAGGCCTTCTCGTCGGCCGAGCAATGGACGCTGCCGGGATCGCCCTCATGGGGGACGTCGGTGGTGCCGACGATGAGGAAGCGCCCGTCGAGCCAGGGCATGACGAAGACAATGCGCTCGCCTTGGTCCTGCAGCGTGTAGGCGCAAGGCTCGGGCGGGTCAGGCATCGGCAGGACAATGTGGCTGCCGCGCACCAGGCGCAAGGGTTCCAGCTCCGGGGCGGCGTCCGTCATGGCGTCGACCTCGGCCACGAAGGCGCCGGCGGCGTTGACGATGAACCGCGCCTCGACCTCGCGCTTGGTCCCGCGCTCGTCGAGCTCGATTCTATAGCTGTTGTCGTTCGGCGTAATCGCGGTGACGGCGCGGCGGTTGAGGATATCGGCGCCGCGGGCGCGGGCATCGAGCGCCACGCTCAAGGTGAGCCGCGCATCGTCGGCCTGCGCGTCATGATAGTGCAGAATGGCGGTGAGATCGTCATGACGCAGGCGCGGGAGTTGCGCGGCTTCCGCGTTCGAGAGCCGTCCGCTTGCCGGCAAGCCGTCGCCGATGGAGAGGAGGTCGTAAAGGGCGAGGCCGGCCTGGAGGAACCACGCACTTCGCTTTTGCCAGCCATACATCGGCAGCAGGAACTTGAGGGGCGTCACGAGATGAGGCGCCGTCTTCAGCAGCTCGGCGCGCTCGGACAGGGATTCATGCACGAGCCTGAGCTCGAGACGCTCCAGATAGCGCAAGCCGCCGTGGATCAGCTTGGACGAGGCAGACGACGTGGCGCAGGCATAGTCGCCCTTCTCGGCGAGCAGCACTTTGAGCCCGCGCCCCACGGCATCGCGGGCGACGGCGGCGCCGTGAATGCCGCCGCCGACGACGAGAATATCGAACATTTCGGCGGTCACGGCGTTTCGATCTAGGTCCCGAAGTTGGGCTTGGCACAAGGAGGGTTAAGGCGGCGCAAGGCTTTTGGGCAATTGCGGCGTGTTGTCGCCACGTTTTCTACTCTACTATTAGTCAATCCCGTCCAACGCTGAAAGAACCCATGGCAGACATCGTCATCATCAATCCGCGCTTCGACATTTCGTTTTGGGGTTTGGAGCATTGCATGCCGCTCTTCGGCAAGCGCGCCAATTTGCCGGTCGCCTGCCTTGGCCTGCTGGCGGCGCTGGTCCCCGATCATCACGATGTGACGCTGGTGGACGAGAACGTGGAGGACATCGACTTCGACCGTCTGGCGCGGGCCGATCTCGTGTGCCTCACGGGCATGAGCATCCAGGGCCGGCGCCTGATCGAGATCCTCGAGAGCGTCAAGGCATTGGGCGTCATGACCGTGGTCGGCGGTCCGATGGCGACGGTCGAGCCGGAGTCCTTGGAGGGGCTGGCCGATGTCATTTTCATCGGCGAGGCGGACGAGACCTGGCCTGAGTTCCTCCGCGAGTGGGAGAGGGGCAGCCACAAGAGCAGCTACAAGCAGCTCGACAAGACGGAGCTCGAGCTGTTGCCGCTGCCGCGCGTCGATCTTCTGAAGACCGATCGTTACATGTTTGGCAGCCTTCAGATCTCGCGGGGATGCCCTTTCACCTGCGAGTTTTGCGACATCATCGTCACGTTCGGCCGAAAGCCCCGGCTCAAGACGAGCAAGCAAGTGCTGGGCGAGCTCGAATCGTTCCGCGAAGCTGGGCTGAAGATCGTGTTTGTCGTGGATGACAATTTGATCGGCAACAAGAAGGCGATCAAGCCGATCCTGCGAGAGATCGTCCGCTGGCAACAGGAGCGAGCCTATCCGCTCACGCTGTTCACCGAGGCGTCGCTCGATCTGGCCGAGGACGACGAGCTCATGGAGCTCATGGGCCTCGCCAACTTCCAGAGCGTGTTCATCGGCATTGAGACACCGAACGAGGAGTCGCTGCGCGAGACCAAGAAGCTGCAGAACGTGCGCCCGAACGCCGGCACGCTGCTTGACCGCGTGCACCGCATTCAGCAGAGCGGCATCGACGTGTGGTGCGGCATGATCGTCGGCTTCGACCATGACGATCCTTCGATCTTCGGCGTGATGCCGAAATTCCTTGAAGACGCGAAGATTTCTGCCGCGCTCATCGGCATGCTGCACGCAATTCCCACGACCCCTCTCTATGACCGGCTGAAAAAAGCGGGCAGGCTCAACAGCGACGAGGACAGCGATCTCTACGGCACGAATGTCGTGCCCGTTGGAATGTCACGCGAGGAACTGCGCGACGGTTTCATCGAGGTGATGCAGGCCTGCTACGTCGCCGATGCTTATTTCCATCGGCTCGATTCTCAATATATGGATGGTAGCTTCAAACACCCGATGCATGAGCTGCCTTATTGGTCGAGCCACCGCGGGGCCTGGATCAAGCGGTCGTTCCTCAACTACGTCAAGTACACTGTGGTATCAGGACGGCTGTTGGGGCATGTCGCGGACCGAGAGCTCCGATCGCGGTACAGACGGCAGCTTTGGCGGATCTTTCGTGCACGATGGCGCGAGCCGCACATTCTGTTCAGCTATGCGCTCAAGGTGGCCATGCATTACCACTACTCGGAGCTTGCCCGGGCGCTGGGCCAGGTCGATGCGAAGACGGGCGCAATGCCCGATGCAGGACGGTCATTCTCGCGCATCAAGCGGCGGGTAGCGGTGCAGGCTGCCGCTTAAGCGACGCCGGCGCGCAGCAGGTCGTGAATATGGAGGATGCCGACCGGACGGCCGCTCTCCACGACGAACAGCGCAGTGAAGGGGTGCTCGCTCAGATTCATGATCGCCAGAGCCTCAGCGGTCATGGTGTCCGGACTGACCGTCTTCGGCCCCGCCGTCATGACTTCGCCGGTGCGGCGGGTCAACAGACCGTTGCCCATGTGGCGCCGCAGGTCGCCGTCGGTGATGATGCCGACCAGGCGACCGTCACCGTCGACCACGCCGAGGCAGCCGAAAGCCTTCTCGGTCATGACCACCAAGGCTTCGGCCATCGGCGTGTCGATGGCGGTGATCGGTAACCGGTCCTCCTTGTGCATCAGGTCGCTGACGAATTTCAGCTTCGCGCCGAGCTGTCCGCCGGGGTGCAGCGCCTTGAAGTCGATGGCGGTAAAGCCCTTGCTCTCCAGAAGCGCAATGGCGATGCAGTCGCCGAGCGCGAGCTGCATGACGGTCGACGTCGTGGGGGCGAGCCCATGCGGGCAGGCCTCTTTGGCATGCGGCAGAGCGAGCACCACTTCGGCGGCTTGCGCCAGCGTGGACTCCGGATTGGAGGTGACGGCGATCAGCGGCACGGCGAAGCGCCGCGAGTGGGAGACGATGTTGCCGAGCTCCACGGTCTCGCCCGACCACGAGAAGGCGAGGATCACATCGTCGCGGGTGATCATGCCGAGATCGCCGTGGCTCGCCTCGCTCGGATGCACGAAATAGGCAGGCGTTCCGGTCGAGGAAAGGGTGGCGGCGACTTTCAAGCCGACATGGCCGCTCTTGCCCATGCCGGTGACGATGACGCGGCCGCGGCAGCCACGGAGCGTCTCGAGCGCTTCGGCGAAGCCTTCGCCCAGATGATTGGAGAGGGCAGCTTGCATCGCGCTCAGGCCTTCGGCCTCGAGCTCGAGCGTACGGGTGGCGGAGGCCACCGCTTCGCTGCGGTCTTCTGAGAGGGAAAGGTCCCGCTTCAGGCCTGCCGGCGTATTCATGTGCTCCCCCTGATGACGGCTCGATTTTAGCACGGATTAAGGCGGGGGAAGGTCCAAGACAGCGCCATTTCGAAACAGGCCTAAACGGCTCGTTAACCCTCTTGCTCCTAGGCTCGGACATTAACGGAGCTGGGCTCCGGACCCGAATTTTCGGGATTCCTCGGCGTTTTGCCCAGCGTCGATCGAGGTGCGTCCTTGCCGCGTCGCCACACGTCCAGCGCAGCGGGCGCTCTCGCTGCCGCTCTCCTTGCCGCCGCTCTGGCGCCGGCCGCCGCCCAGGAAGCGGCTGGCCCGTCGTTGCGCGGCAGCATCGGCGTGCAGCAGGACGAGCCCGCAGTCCAGCCTCAGGCCACGCCCAAGGACAAGGCCAAGAAGCGCCGAACAAGCACTGACATCATGGAGATCGAGGGCGGGGAGACCGGCGCTCCCGCCATCCCGGGCAATCTCGCCACCGACCAGTCGCTCCTGCCGCAGCCGCCGGCACCGCCGGCGCCGCTTGGCGGCCTCGGCGATCAACCGGAAGAAGCGGCGACCCAGGTCCCGGGCTTCGGCATTACCGAGCCGAACGGTGCGCCTTTGACCGAGGCGCCGGGAACGGAGGAGCTCGCGGGCACCAACCAACCGCTGCCGCCCAAGGGCCATGAGCTCGATCCCTACGTTCCGATCGGCATGAAGCTTGGCAGCTTCTTGCTCTTCAGCGAGGCGGAGGTCGGCACGATCCTCACCGACAATGTGCTCGGCACGAAGACCGACCCCCATCCGGATCAAGCCTTCGAGTTTGCCCCCAACGTCCGGCTGGAATCGAACTGGAGCCGGCACTTCTTCAGCGCGGAGTTCGACGCCGACCGGAGCTGGTACAAGGACTTCTCCGTCGAGGACGACGAGACCTATTATGCTCGCCTCAATGGGCGCCTCGACGTGACCCACCGCACGCATGCCAATCTTGAACTCGGGAAATCACAAACCCAGGAAGGCCGGAACTCGATCAGCCTGACCGACATCGCCGGCACGCAGACCAACGTTCAAGAAGAGCACATCACGGCCGGCGCAGACCATACGTTCAACCGGCTGACGATCGAGGCCGAAGGGAGGGCCTCCAGTTACGATTACAGCGACTTCGGTGGCCCCTTCGATCCAACGGTGCAGTCAGGCGTGCCGACGGTGGACATCCGGGACTATGCCGAGGATGAGCTCAGATTGCGGGGGACCTACGCGTTCAATTCAGCCCTCGGCGTCTTTACCGAAGGCACGCTCATTCGGGACAAGTACAAGCAACCCATCGACGTCAATGGTCTGCGCCGAGACTCATCCGGCTACACCATCCAATCCGGGCTCGACCTCTCCCTCGCCAACAAGATCTCGGGCGAAATCGGGATCGGCTGGGGCCAGCAGCAATCGGTAGACGACAAGGTGGCGCCGATCGAAGGCTTCCTGCTCAATGCCGATCTCCTCTGGCGGCCGACATCGCTCACCCTGATGGAGTTCATCTCCCGCTCGGAGGTCAGCACCTCGACACTCACGGATTCGCTCGGCGCGATCGACCGCTTCTACCAGCTCTCGCTGCAGCATGCCTTCTGGAACTATCTCGTGGTCGGGGGCTTTCTGTCCTACGAAATCGCCGACTATGCGGGGAGCGACCAAGTCGATCAGCGGCTGAAGCAAGGCGCGAGCGCCGAATACTACTTCAACCCGTACACGTCGGTTTATGCCCGTTACGAGCACACCGATTTCTTCTCCACGGACAAGGCGAGCGACTTCCTCGACAACGAGCTCCGGATCGGCATGCGCATCCGGCACTGAGCCGGAACGGGTCAGATCAGCTTCTTGATCTCGTCGATGACGGCGTCGCGCAGGTCGGGCCGCTCGAGGGCGTAAGCGATATTGGCGGCGAGGAAGCCTGCTTTCGAGCCGCAGTCGAAGGTGCGGCCCTCATATTCCACGGCATAGAAGGGCTGCTTCTTGAGGAGCGCCAGCATCGAATCGGTGACCTGGATCTCGCCGCCGGTGCCTTTCTCCTGCGCGGATAGGAAATCGAAGATTTCCGGCTGCAAGATGTAGCGGCCGAGAATGGTGAGGTTGGATGGCTCGGTGCCGGGCGCCGGCTTCTCCACCATGCCGGTGACGGGAAAGACGTTGCCCTCGGCCTCGCCGACCGCGACCACGCCGTAGTTCTTGACCTGGTCGTCGGGCACCGGCTCCACGGCGACGATGTTGCCGCCGCGCTTCTCGTAGACGTCGAGCATCTGGGCGAGGCAGCCCTTGCCTGGCGTCTGCACCAGCACATCGGGGAGGATCAGGGCGAAGGGCTCGTTGCCGACGATGTCGCGCGCGCACCACACCGCATGGCCCAAGCCCAAGGGTTCCTGCTGGCGCACGAAGCTTGCGCGTCCCGCCTCGGGCAGGTCCGCGTCGAGGATTTCGAGCTCGGCGGTCTTGCCGCGGGCGGCGAGCGCCTCTTCGAGCTCGGGCTGCCGGTCGAAATGGTCCTCGATGATGCTCTTGTTGCGGCCGGTCACGAAGATGAAATGCTCGATACCGGCGTCGCGCGCCTCGTCGACCACATGCTGGATCAGGGGCCGGTCGACCACCGTCAGCATCTCTTTCGGCATGGCCTTGGTGGCCGGCAGAAAGCGGGTGCCGAGCCCTGCGACGGGGAACACGGCCTTGCGGACACGAGCGGGCATTCAGTCCTCGTTAGGCTTAATGATTGGCGAAGAAAGGCGTATCAGAAGTCCCTCTTAACTTGTTTCCGATACCACGGAGGCAAATGCAAGACGTCGAAACTTCGAGGGCGGTTCCATGAGCGTTCTGGTCACCGGAGGCGCTGGGTTCATCGGCAGCCATATGGCGCTCGAGCTGCTCGACGCCGGCGAGGACGTGTTCGTCCTCGACAATCTGTCGACCGGATTCCGCTGGGCCGTGCCGGACGGCGCCACGTTCGTCGAGGGCGACGTCGGCGACCAAGATCTCGTCCGCGGGCTGCTTCAGCGCAACGCCATCGACGCCATCCTCCACTTCGCCGGATCGATCGTGGTGCCGGAATTGGTCGCCGATCCGCTCGGCTACTATCTCAACAACACCTGCAAGTCGCGGTCGCTGATCGCCTGCGCGGTGGAGACCAAGATCCCCAACTTCATCTTCTCGTCGACCGCGGCGGTCTACGGCATCCCCAAGATCAACCCGGTCACCGAGGACGCCACGCTCGAGCCGATCTCGCCTTACGGCAGCTCGAAGCTGATGACCGAGACCATGCTGCGCGACACGGCGAAGGCCCACCCATTGCGCTTCGTGGCGTTGCGCTATTTCAACGTGGCCGGCGCCGATCCGAAGGGGCGGAGCGGGCAGTCGACCGCGCGGGCCACCCATCTCATCAAGGTGGCGTCGGAGACGGCGCTCGGCATGCGGCCCTCTCTCGAAGTGTTCGGCACGGACTACGAGACGCCGGACGGCACCTGCATCCGCGACTACATCCATGTCAGCGATCTGGTGCGCGCGCATCTCGACGCGCTGCGCTATCTGCGCGCGGGCGGCGAGAGCATCGTCTTGAATTGCGGCTACGGCGAAGGCTTCTCCGTGCTCGACGTGGTCGCGGCGGTGAAGCGGGCGGCGAAGACCGATTTCGCGGTGCAGATGTCCGACCGCCGGCCGGGCGACCCGGCTGCGCTCGTGGCGGGCGCCGACCGCATCCGCGAGGTGCTCGGCTGGGTGCCGCGGCACAACAATCTCGACACCATCGTCGAGGACGCGCTTTCGTGGGAAAAGCGCCTCCGGGAATACCGCGCGGCGTCCTAAGCTTTTCGCCGTTTTCGCCTTTTCAGCGTCAAAACCGCTCGTCACAATCAGCCCTCCAAACGTCGAATCGTCTGGACGCGATAGGGGCAGCGGATGCGAAGATTTTGGCTGTGGCAGGCGGCTCTCGCCTTGAGCCTTGCCGTGCAGTGGCTCCTGCCACCGGCTGCGCACGCCGACGATGTGGCGGACTACAAGAAGGCCGTCGAGGCGCGCTTCGAGGCGTGGCTCCAAGGGCTGTGGCCCGATGCGGAAGCGGCCGGCGTGTCGCGCAAGACCTTCGACACCCAGCTCAAAGGGATGAAGCTCGATTGGTCGTTGCCGCAACTCGTGCCGCCAGACCCGGCAGGTCCAGATGGGCCCCCATTGCCCGCGTCGCTCAAGCCGAAGCCGCGCCATCAGGCTGAGTTCGATATCCCGGAGAAGTATTTCAGCGACAAGAGCCTGAACGCGTTGGCGAACGGTGGCCGCGCCAAATACCAGCAACTCGGGCCGACCTTGGTCGGCGATCCAAAAGCAATATGGCGTGCCGGCGAGCATCATCGTGGCCATCTGGGGCCGCGAGACCGGGTTTGGCCAAGCCGCGCTCCCCTATGACGCGCTGACGGCCATCGCCACGCAGGCCTTCATGGGACGCAGGCCCGAGGAGTTTCGCCCGCAGCTCATCGGCGCGCTCAAGATCCTCCAGCTCGGCCATGCCACACGCGCCGAGATGAAGAGCTCATGGGCCGGCGCCATGGGCCATACGCAGTTCCTGCCCGGCGACTTCGAGAATTATGCCGTCGATTTCGACGGCGACGGAAGGCGGGACATCTGGAGCTCGGTGCCGGACGCGCTCGCCTCCGCCGGCAACTCGCTGCACAGCCAAGGCTGGGACGGCAATCAGCCATGGGCCTATGAGGTCGATCTGCCGAAGGGCTTCGACTGCACGCTGCAAGGTCCGGACTTGGCGCGGCCGATCAGCGAATGGGTGAAGCTCGGCGTGGCGCGGGTGCGGGGACGCCCGTTCCCGGACGCGCGGCTCAACGACTCCGCGTTCCTCGTGCTGCCGGCCGGCATGAAGGGGCCCGCCTTCCTCGCCACCAACAATTTCTCGGTGTTGAAGCTCTATAACAACTCCGACGTCTACGCGATCTTCGTGGGCCACGTCGCCGACATGATCGCCTATAACGCGCCGGTCGATTTCGTGGGCACGTGGGAGCCGGTCGAGGCCTTTCCCCGCGACCGTATCCAGCGCTTCCAGGAATCCTGGTGGCGCAAGGGCACGACGTGGGCAAGGTCGACGGTCTGGTCGGCTTCAAGACGCGGCAGACCATCGGCAAGGAGGAAAAGCGGCTCGGCCTGCCGCTGACCTGTTATCCGAGCAAGGCCCTGGTGGATCACGTGCTAAAATCGGCCCAGAACTGAGCGGAATTAATCTGTTCCCGGGGTTGACCCTGCCTAGGTTTTGCCCGGCCCGGTTGCTAGGTTCTGGTGCATGCGAATCGACCGACACTCTAAAGCTCTGATCTTGAGCGCCGCCCCGGCGCTCGTGCTGGCGCTCGGGCTGCCGGAGCCGGCGCGCGCGGACAAGTTCCAGGATTGCGTGGCGCGGTTCTGGCCGGCCGCCAAGTCCGCCGGGGTGAGCCGCGCGACCTTCGAGAAGGCGACCTCGGACATCAAGTTCGATCCGGAGGTGATCGAGGCGGCCAACTTCCAGCCTGAGTACAAGAAAGCCATCGGCGAGTATGTCGACCGCGCCGTCTCGGCCAAGCGGATCGAGAATGGCAAGCAGAAGCTCATCGAGTACAAGGCGCTGCTCGATCAGCTCGAGGCCAAATACGGCGTCGATCGGCACATCATCATCGCCATTTGGGGCGTGGAGTCCAATTACGGCACGCAGCCCGGCGACAAGAACGTCATCCAGTCGCTGGCGACGCTCGCCTGCTCCGGCACCAAGGCCACGTTCGCGCGGTCGCAGATCATTTCGGCGCTGAAGATCCTGCAGCACGGCGACGTGAGCCATGAGGCCATGAACGGCTCCTGGGCCGGCGCCATGGGCCATACCCAATTCATTCCCACGACCTACACGGCCTATGCGGTGGATCAGGACGGCGACGGACGCCGCGACATCTGGGGCACGATCCCCGACGCGCTCGGCTCGACCGCGAGCTATCTTAAAAGGTCGGGATGGCAGGCGGGTCAGACCTGGGGCTACGAGGTCAGGTTGCCGAAGGGGCTCAATCCCGACCGGATCAGCGAGAAGACGTATAAGACGCTCGGCCAGTGGCAGAAGCTCGGCATCGTCCGGGCCAACGGGGCGGAATTCCCGCGGCCAGGCGACAAGGCGCAACTCTTCGCGCCAGAGGGCGCGAAAGGGCCCTCCTTCCTGGTGCTCAACAACTTTCGGGCGATCCTCCACTACAACCAGGCGAAGTCCTACGCGCTCGCGGTCGGCTATCTGGCGGACCGGCTTGCGGGCTATGGGCCGTTCATCCAGGCCTGGCCCACCGACGAGCTGCATCTCTCGTTCGATCAGAGGACCGAGTTGCAGCAGCACCTGATCACCATGGGGTATTTGGACGGCGAGGCGGACGGGGTCATCGGCCCGGCGACCCTCGACGGCGTCAGGTCCTACCAGCGCGCCAAGGGCCTGCCGGTCGACGGCTATCCGTCGCTGACGATCCTGAAGAGGCTTCAGGCAGAAGCGCCACCACCAGCGCCACCCGCCCCGCCGGCGCCAGCGGTACCACCAGCAGCCGCTCCGGGCGCCGGATCGCCGGCCGCCGCAGATCCCGTGGGCGCCATGATCGAGAGCCTGCCGCCTGCGAAGGAGGCGATCCAGGTGGCGCCCCAGACGACCGCCGTGCCGAAGGGGGCGCCCGCAGCGGATTAATGCTATAGGGCTTTCTTCGCTGCCCAATCGAGGGAGGGCCCCGGGGAGGGGTCCGATTGATGATGTCTCGTTTCGCGTCGGCTGACCGTTCAGGCCATGGCACGCCGGGGCTGCGCGCAAGGGCATTCGCTCTTGCTGCCGCTCTCGTCCCGGTTCTTGCGATTTGGCTTGCTCAGCCTGTCGCGGCGCAAACGTCGGCGCCGGCTCATCGCAGCTATATCAATCCGTTCCCGAACGGCGACCGCTACCGCATCGTGGTGCTCGGCGATTCCATGGGCGAGGGGCTGTGGGGCGGTCTTTACCGGGCCTTCGAGGACGATCCGACCTTGGAGTTCATTCAGCGCGCCAACGGGTCGACCGGCCTCGCGCGCCCCGACCGGTACGACTGGGATGCCGAGCTCGGCAAGATCCTGAAGGACGAAAACTATCAAATCGCCGTGGTGATGTTCGGCGGCGATGACATGCAGCCGATCCGCGAAGGCAAGAACGTGTTCAAGGTCGGCACCGAAGAGTGGCGTCAGGCCTATGGCAAGCGGGTGGAGAAATTCATCAGGAAGCTGCGGGAGGCCAATGTCGCCGTCTACTGGACCGGGCTGCCGATCATGCGCAGTCCCGGTCAAAGCAGCGACGCGGAGCAACTCAACGACGTGTTCCGCGAGAAGGCCTTCGTCAACGGCGCCAAGTATGTCGATACGTGGGACGGTTTCGCCGATGAGGCCGGGCGGTACAGCGCCTATGGCCCCGACATGTCCGGGCAGGTGAAACGCTTGCGCGACGACGACGGCGTCCATCTCACCATGCGTGGCAATGTCAAGCTTGCCAATTTCGTCGAGAAGGAGCTGCGCAAGGATTTGACGCAGGCCAAGTCCGAACGGAACATTCCGCTGGCCGGCAACGAGGACGAGCAGGCCAAGATCACGAACCGGTTTGCAACGGTCAAACCAGCACCGCAACAGCCTGCCGAGAGCGCCAACACCGACGAAGCGAACAACGCGGACGACGCAAACAACGCGGACGAGGCAAAGGCGGACGAAGAGGTCGCCGAAGGAGACGGCACCCAGGACGGCGAACTGCACCAGAGCCAGGTTGGTGACTTCAGTGTCGTCAGGCCGGCGCTCGCCCCCGCGGCCGTCCAGGCGCCTTCGGGCCTGGCGTCGCAACCCATCAATGTGTCGACCACCGAGCCTGAGGTCATCAAGAGCGATTTGCCCGACGGGTTCACCGCCGTGGCCACGATCTCGGCCGTCGCCGATCTGTCGCTCGCCTCGTCGCGGCCGAGGCTGCCGTTGTCGCAACGGCCCTATTACAAGGTTCTGATCCGGGGCGAGCAGCTCGAGCCCAAGTCGGGCCGCGCGGACGATTTCGCCTGGCCGCCCGGCTAATCCGGAGCGCTAGCCGCCTTTTCGGAGCCGCCGAAGGCCGCTAGCGCGGCAGGTCGGTCTTTCCCATCAGGAATTTGTCGATGGCGTGCGCGGCTTGCCGTCCCTCGCGGATAGCCCAGACCACGAGCGATTGGCCACGGCGCATGTCGCCGGCGGCGAACACCTTGGAGCGCGAGGTGTGATATTCGAGCTCGTTCGCCTTCACGTTGCCCCGCGCATCGAGATCGACGCCGAGATCCTTGATCATGCCGTCGTGCACCGGGTGCAGGAACCCCATGGCGAGGAACACCAGGTCCACTGGAATCTGGAACTCGCTGTCGGGGATCGGCTTCATCTGGTTGTCGAGGCGGACGCATTCGAGGGCCTCGACTTTGCCATTGCCGAGGAACCGGCTCGTCGCCACGCTGAAGTCGCGGGCGGCGCCCTCGGCCTGGCTCGACGAGGTGCGGAGCTTGAGCGGCCAATGGGGCCAGGTGAGGTCCTTGTTTTCCTTCTCGGGCGGCTGCGGCATGATCTCGAGCTGGGTCACCGAGGTCGCGCCTTGGCGGAAGGCGGTGCCGATGCAGTCGGAGCCGGTGTCGCCGCCACCGATGACGACGACCTGCTTGCCCTCGGCCAGGATCGGCTCGACGTCGCCGATCGGCTCGCCGGACACGCGGCGGTTCTGCTGAGGCAGATAATTCATGGCGAAATGCACGCCCGCGAGCTCGCGCCCCGGCACGGCAAGATCGCGCGGCTGCTCAGAGCCGCCGGCAAGCAGCACCGCATCGTAGTCGCGCTCGAGCTTCAGGATGCGCACGTCGCGACCGACAGCGACGTTGCAGTGGAAGGTCACGCCCTCGGCTTCCATCTGCGCCACCCGGCGCTCGACGATGTATTTCTCCATCTTGAAGTCGGGGATGCCGTAGCGCAGGAGACCACCCGGTTGCGCGTTCTTCTCGTAGACATGCACGTCATGGCCGGCGCGGGCGAGTTGCTGTGCGGCAGCGAGGCCCGCCGGGCCTGAGCCGACGATCGCCACCCGCTTGCCGGTCTTCTTCCTCGGCGGCTGCGGCTTGACCCAGCCTTCCTCGAAGCCTCTGTCGGCGATGGCGCATTCGATCGACTTGATGGTGACGGGCTCGTCGATGATGTTGAGCGTGCAGGCGGCCTCGCACGGCGCCGGGCAGATCCGCCCCGTCACCTCGGGGAAGTTGTTGGTCGAGTGCAGGTTCTGCAGCGCGTCGGCCCAGTCCGCGTGATAGACGAGGTCGTTCCAGTCGGGGATCTGGTTGTTCACCGGGCAGCCGGTGTGACAATAGGGGATGCCGCAATCCATGCAGCGCGCGGCTTGGCGCGTGAGCTCGCCGTCGCTCGGCGGGATGATGAACTCCTTGAAATGGCGCACGCGGTCGGAGGCCGGCTCGTAAGCCCGCTCCTGACGCTCGATCTCCAGAAAGCCCGTGATCTTGCCCACGTTCTTCGCCCTAACCCATCTCAAATTGCCGGGCGAGGAATAGCCACGCCCCATTAGCTCTCGTCAAGCGTACCGCACCTTCGCGTGGCAGGACCACAGCCTGGCGTGGAGGCCAGGACAGGGCCGCTTTCCTGCCGGATTATTTGCCGTTGCCGCGCAGTCCGATCTCGATTTCGCCGAGGCCGGTCTTATCGGCGACCTGCTGGCGCGCCATCTCCTCCAAGGCGCGGCGGTACTCGACCGGCATCACCTTGACGAATTTCGGGAGATAGGCCGCCCAGTTGTCGAGGATCTCCCGCGCCCGCCCCGAGCCCGTGTAGTGGAGGTGGTTCTCGATCAGCTGATGGAGCCGCTCCTCGTCGAAGCGAGTCATGTCGGTCAGATCGACGAGGCCGTGGCTCTCGAGATCGCCGCCCTGATGCGCCCGGCGCTCCATAACCTGGTTTTCGCTCGGCACCGGCTCGAGATCGACCATGGCGAGGTTGCAGCGGCGCTCGAAGTCGCCGTCCTCGTCGAGCACATAAGCGATGCCGCCGGACATACCGGCCGCGAAGTTGCGCCCCGTGGGCCCGATCACCGCCACGACGCCGCCGGTCATGTACTCGCAACCGTGATCGCCGGTGCCCTCGACCACGGCGATGGCGCCCGAGTTGCGCACGCCGAAGCGCTCGCCGGCGACGCCGCGGAAATAGCACTCACCGGCAATGGCGCCGTAAAGCACCGTGTTGCCGACGATGATGGACTTCTCCGGCACGATGGAGGACTCCGCGGGCGGACGGACGATGATGCGGCCGCCCGAGAGGCCCTTGCCGACATAGTCGTTGCCTTCGCCCACGAGATCCAAGGTGACGCCGTGAGCGAGCCAGGCGCCGAAGCTCTGGCCGGCCGAGCCCTTGAACCGCACCCAGATGGTCTCTTCAGGCAGGCCGGTATGGCCATAGCGTTTGGCGATCTCGCCGGACAGCATGGCGCCGGTGGAGCGGTCGACGTTCTTGATCGGCAGGTCGAGCTTGACCGGCTTCTTGTCCTCGATCGCCTCGCGGCAAAGCGCGATGAGCTTGTTGTCGAGCACCTTGTCGAGGCCGTGATCCTGGCGCTCGGAATTGCGGATGGCGACCTCGGGCGGCACCTCGGCCTTGTGGAACAGCCTGGTGAAGTCGAGGCCCTTGGCCTTCCAATGGTCGATCGCCTTCTCCTTATCGAGCACCTCGGTGTGGCCGATCATCTCGGCAAAGGTGCGGAAGCCGAGCGCGGCCATGTACTCGCGCACCTCCTCGGCCACATAGAAGAAGTAGTTGATGACGTGCTCGGGCTTACCTTGGAAGCGCGCGCGCAAGACAGGATCTTGCGTGGCGACGCCGACCGGGCAGGTGTTGAGATGGCATTTGCGCATCATGATGCAGCCAGCGGCGATCAGCGGCGCGGTGGAGAAGCCGAACTCGTCGGCACCGAGCAGGGCGCCGACCACGACGTCGCGTCCGGTGCGCACGCCGCCATCGACCTGGACGGCGATGCGGCCGCGCAAGCGGTTCAGCACCAGCGTCTGCTGGGTCTCGGCGAGGCCGATCTCCCATGGGCTACCGGCATGCTTGATGGAGGTGAGCGGCGAGGCGCCCGTGCCGCCCTCGAAGCCGGAGATGGTGACGTGGTCGGCCATGGCCTTGGCGACGCCCGCGGCGACCGTGCCGACGCCGACCTCGGAGACGAGCTTCACCGACACGTCGCCCGTCGGGTTGACGTTCTTCAGGTCGAAGATCAGCTGCTTCAGATCCTCGATCGAATAGATGTCGTGATGCGGCGGCGGCGAGATGAGCCCCACGCCGGGCGTGGAGTGGCGCACCTTGGCGATGGTGGCATCGACCTTGTGGCCGGGCAGCTGGCCGCCTTCGCCGGGCTTGGCGCCTTGGGCCATCTTGATCTGCATCATGTCGGAATTGACGAGATATTCCGCCGTCACGCCGAAGCGGCCCGACGCCACCTGCTTGATGGCCGAGCGCATGGAATCGCCGTTCGGCAGCGGCTTGAAGCGGTCCACTTCCTCGCCGCCTTCGCCGGTGTTCGACCTTCCGCCGATGCGGTTCATGGCGATGGCGAGCGTGGTATGCGCCTCGCGGCTAATCGAGCCGAAGGACATGGCGCCGGTGGCGAAGCGCTTGACGATCTCGGAAGCCGGCTCGACTTCGTCGAGCGGAATCGGCTTATTGCCGAGCTCGTCCGCCGTCTTGATGCGGAACATGCCGCGCATCGTGAGAAGGTGCTCGGCCTGCTCGTTTATGGCTTGCGCGAAGGCGCGATACTTCTCGGGCAGCTTGCCGCGCACGGCGTGCTGGAGATTGGCGACCACTTCAGGGCGCCAAGTATGCGTCTCGCCGCGCACGCGGAAAGCATACTCGCCGCCGACTTCGAGCGCGTTCTTCAGGACCGGCACATCGCCGAAGGCGAGCCGGTGGCGCTCGACGGTTTCCCGCGCGATCTCCTCCAGCCCGACGCCCTCGACCTGGGTGTTGGTGCCGGTGAAGTACTTGGCGACGAAGTCGGACCTCAGCCCCACGGCGTCGAAGATCTGCGCGCCGCAATAGGACTGGTAGGTGGAGATGCCCATCTTGGACATCACCTTGAGGATGCCCTTGTCCACCGCCTTCATGTAGCGCTTGATGGCCTCCGCGGCCGTCAGCTCCTCGTCGAGCTCCGGCAGGATGGCCTCGATGGTCTCGAAGGCGAGATAGGGGTTGATGGCCTCGGCGCCGTAGCCCGCCAGCGTGCAGAACTGGTGCACCTCGCCCGCCTCGCCGGTCTCGACCACGAGTCCGACGGACGTCCGCAAGCCGTTGCGGATCAGGTGATGATGCACCGCGCTGGTCGCGAGCAGCGACGGGATCGCGATGCGGTCGGGGCCGGTGGCGCGATCCGAAAGGATGATGATGTTCTCGCCCTCGCGCACGGCTTCCTCTGCCCTGCTGGCAGACCTTCTCCAGCGCGCGGTCCATGCCCTTCTCGCCTTGCTCGACGGGGTAGGTGATGTCCAGCGTCACGGTGCGGAACTGGTTGTCGGCGACCTCGCCGATGGCGCGGATGCGCTCCAGGTTCTCGTTGGTGAGAATGGGATGCGCCGCCTCCAGCCGCTTCTGCTTGGAGGTGCCTTCGAGATCGAGCAGGTTCGGTCGCGGACCGATGAAGGTCACGAGCGACATGACGAGCTCCTCGCGGATCGGATCGATCGGCGGGTTCGTCACTTGGGCGAAGTTCTGCTTGAAATAGGTGTGCAGCAGCTTCGGACGGTCGGAGAGCGCCGAGATCGGCGTGTCGGTGCCCATGGAGCCGATCGCCTCCTGGCCGGTCTGAGCCATCGGCATCATCAGGAACTTGATGCTTTCCTGCGTGTAGCCGAACGCCTGCTGGCGATCGAGCAGGCTCACATTGGTGCGAGCAGCCGGCGCCGAGCCGCCCGGCAGCTCATGCACGCGGATCTGCGTGCGGTCGAGCCATTGCTGATAGGGATGCGCGGCCGCGAGCTCCGCCTTGATCTCCTCGTCGGAGACGATGCAGCCATTCACCAGGTCGATGAGCAGCATCTTGCCGGGCTGAAGCCGCCACTTCTCGACGATCTTCTCCTCGGGAAACGGCAGGACGCCCGTCTCCGACGCCATGACCACCAGGCCGTCGTCGGTGACGAAATAGCGCGCAGGCCTAAGCCCATTGCGGTCGAGCGTGGCGCCGATCTGGCGGCCGTCGGTGAAGGCCATGGCGGCCGGGCCGTCCCACGGCTCCATGAGACAGGCGTGATACTCGTAGAAGGCGCGCCGCTTGGCATCCATCAGCGGATTGCCGGCCCAAGCCTCGGGGATCAGCATCATCGCCGCGTGCGCGAGGCCGTAGCCGCCTTGCACCAGGAACTCGAGCGCGTTGTCGAAGCAGGCGGTGTCCGACTGACCTTCGTAGGAGATCGGCCACAGCTTCCCGATGTCCTCGCCGAAGAGGGGTGAGGATACGCTCGCCTGGCGCGCGGCCATCCAATTGACGTTGCCGCGCAGCGTGTTGATCTCGCCGTTATGGGCGACCATCCGGTAGGGATGGGCGAGCTTCCACGACGGGAAGGTGTTGGTCGAGAAGCGCTGATGCACGAGCGCCAGCGCCGAGGCGAAGGCCGGGTGATGCAGGTCCTGGTAATAGGCGCCAAGCTGGTAGGCGAGGAACATGCCCTTGTAGACCAGCGTGCGGCAGGAGAGCGACACGGTGTAGAAGCCGATATCGCGGCCGCCAGTCTCGCCGTTGATGGTGTTGGAGATGACTTTGCGCAGGAGATAGAGCCGGCGCTCGAACTCCGTCTCGTCCTCGATATCGGGCCCGTGGCCGATGAAGACCTGGCGATGGGTGGGCTCGGTCTCGATGACGTTCGGCGACAGGCAGGCATTGTCGGTCGGCACCATGCGCCAGCCGAGAAGCTTCAGGCCCTCGGCTTCGATGACGCGCTCCACCGCGGACTCGCAATAGATGCGCTGTGCCTGATTGGCCGGCATGAACATGTGCCCGACCGCGTACTCGACCGGGCTCGGGCAGCTTGATGTTCAGCTTCGGGCAGACCTCCTGGAAAAAGGCGTGGGGGATCTGCACCAGCAGCCCGGCGCCGTCGCCGTCGCGCGGGTCGGCGCCGGCGGCGCCGCGATGGGTCAGGTTCTCCAGGATCTGGAGGCCGTACTCGATGATCTGGTGGCTCTTGCGGCCCTTCAGGTCCGCGACGAAGCCGACGCCGCAAGCATCGTGCTCTCTGGCCGGATCATAGAGTCCTTGCGCGCGCGGCAGCCCGTAGGGTGCCGCAGCCACAGGTCCAGGAAAGAGCGCACGGGGTGCCATCGTCGTCGTGGAACCTCTGCCCGCCCCAAGCGAGAGCGGGCGCTGTTAGAGTTTGGCGAATGGCCGGTCTCGCCACCAGCATAAAGCGTCTGGCTGTCGCGAAGAACCTGGCCTTAGGCGGCTAGCGCCCTCTGCGCCAGCGATGCGGGTCCGAGGACTGGTTTTGCCTCTCGAGAAGAAGCTTCTTCGCCCCCGCGCCGCAGCCTCCAGAACAAAGGTCAGCAAGCCTGTCCTATTTGGCCTCAAAATGACAGATTTACAAGGGGTGCACAAGCGGGATTCGGCGCTTCCTGCCCCCCGAAAACCCTGATTCCGGTCACTTCGTTCTGGCGGAGGCGTGATTTGAACGTGAGCGCAAGCGCTGGCCTACTGGGAGGGCAGTTAAGCACGCCGGTGCGCCATAAGCGCCGGCGGAAGTTCGACCCACTTTGAGGAGCTGACATGAACGATCAAACGAAGAAATTCTCCGGCGTGGCCGTGGCTTCCGCCTTCGCCGCCGCCCTCGGAATCGCCGCCTCGAGCCAGGTTGCGTCTGCCGCGGACGATCAGGAGAAGTGCTACGGCGTGGCCAAGGCCGGCGAGAACGATTGCAAAGCCGGCGAAGGCACGACCTGCGCCGGCACGTCGAAGCTCGACTACCAGGGCAATTCCTGGAAGCTCGTGCCGAAGGGAACGTGCGTGACCATGGAGCTGCCGGACGACCGCAAGGGCAGCCTCGAGCCGCTCGACCGCGATCTGCCACCCGCCTAGGGCGTCGTGATGGCGTTCGCCTCAGGTCATCACAGCCCGATCCCGCCACGGGCCGGGGTCGGGCTGAAGCCTCAGCACTATCGCGACATCCTCGATCGTGCGCCCGACATCGGCTGGTTCGAGGTTCATGCCGAAAACTACATGGGCGCGGGCGGCCCGCCGCATGCCTATCTCACGGCGGTGCGCGAACGCTATCCGCTCTCCCTGCACGGGGTGGGGCTGTCGATCGGCGGCAGCGGCCCTCTCGACAAAGATCATCTCGGCCGCTTGCGGTCGCTCGCCGACCGCTACGAGCCGGCGCTGTTCTCCGAGCACCTCGCCTGGTCGAGCCACGACACGGTCTATCTCAACGATCTCCTGCCGCTGCCATACACCGAGGAGACGCTCGCTCGGGTGTGCACGCATATCAACGAGGTGCAGGACACGCTCAATCGGCAGATGCTGCTCGAGAACCCTTCGACCTACGTGGCTTTCGCCGAGACCTCCATGAGCGAGGTGGCGTTCTTGCGTGAGGTGGTGCGGCGGACCGGGTGCGGGCTTCTGCTCGACGTCAACAACGTGTTCGTCCAAGCCGCCAATCACGGTTTCGAAGCTGCCGCCTATATCGACAGCTTTCCGGCCGAGCATGTCGGCGAGATCCATCTCGGCGGCCATGACGAAGATGAGGACGACGACGGCTCGGCGCTCCTCATCGACGATCACGGGCGCGAGGTCTCGGACCCCGTGTGGGCGCTCTACCGCCGCGCGCTCGCCCGCACCGGGCCGAAGCCGACCCTGATCGAGTGGGATAACGACGTGCCCGATTGGGCCACGCTGTTCGCCGAGGCGAGGCGGGCCGATGCTGTCATCGCCGACCGGCGCAAGCACCGCGTGGCGGTCTGATGGCGATGCGCGGCGCGGAGCTTCAGAGCGCTTTTGCCCGTGCCGTCCTGGACGCGGGCGAAGCCGTGCCGGGGCGGCTCGCGCGCAAGGCGGGCGGGACGCCGGCGCGGCGCTTCGCCGTCTACCGGAACAATGTCTATGCGAGCCTGATCGACGCGCTGGCCAACCGCTTTCCTATCGCGATGCGGCTGGTGGGCGATGAATTCTTCCGCGCCATGGCGCGGGCCTATGTCGAGAAGGACCCGCCGCGGTCGCCGGTCCTGCTCCGCTACGGCGAAGGCTTTGCCGATTTCGTCGCGGACTTTCCGCCTGCCGCGCCGGTGCCCTATCTCGCCGACGTCATGCGCCTCGAATGGGCGTGGCATGCGGCTTATCACGCGGCCGATGCGGAACCCCTGCCGCTTGACGCATTGAGCGCGGCAGCGGAGGACGCAGCAGAAGCGAGGCTCACGCTTCACCCCTCGCTTCACGTGGTGCGCTCGCCCTATCCGGTGATCACCGTCTGGCAGCTCGCGTCGCGGGACGGCGAGAACGAGCCGTCCCGGCTCCCGGCCGACGGCGAGGACGCGCTCGTGATACGGCCATGGCTCGAGGTGGAGGTGCGCCGTCTGCCTGAAGGGGGCGCGCGCTTCATCCTGGCGCTGGAACGCGGGGCGACGATCGGAGAGGCGGCAGAGCGCGCCATTGGCGACGCGCCGGCGTTCGATCTCACCGCCAATCTTGCGGGGTTGATGGAATGCGGCGCCTTCATCGGCGTGGGCGCGGATCCTTAACGAAACCTTTCCCCAATAGATGAAACCCGTTAAGGCGCGCGTAAGTTGTGAGGCGTACGCTTTGGGTTAGCCGCGTTTTAAGTTCTGCGTACGCGGCACTCCTGGCAGGTTGTTCTCTCCCATAGCACCTGCGAAACCGAGAAGGGCGCCCCCCACGGCGGAGGACGCCCTTCTTGCTTAGCGTGAAAATCTGGATCAGACGGCGGGCCTAGGCAGCCTTGCTGTCGATGACCTTGGGCTCACCGGCCGTCTTGGTAGTGATCTCGATGGTGCGGGGCTTCATCGCCTCGGGCAACTCGCGCACGAGGTCGACGTGGAGCAAGCCGTTTTCCAGCGTTGCGCCCTTCACCTCGACGTGGTCGACGAGCTGGAAGCGGCGCTCGAAGCTGCGCGCTGCGATGCCGCGGTGCAGGAAGGTGGAGTTCTCCTGCTCGACGCGCTTCTCGCCCTTAATCGAGAGCGTGTTCTCTTTCACCTCGATATCGAGGTCGCTCTCACCGAAGCCGGCTACGGCCATGCTGATACGGTAGGCGTTCTCGCTGACGCGCTCGATATTGTAGGGCGGATAGCTCGGCGCTTCGCCCTCGAACGCGCTCAGCGTGTCGAGCAGCGAGCCGATGCGATCGAAGCCGATGGTGGAGCGGTAAAGGGGGGAGAGATCGAAGTGTCTCATGTCACATCCTCCGGAAGAAGCGATATGGTCTTCTCACTGCCCGCTCTTTCCGACGAGCCGGGCAAGTCAAAACGCAAGCCCTAAGGCCTCGCGCGTTTCCCGATATGGGTGCCGGGTTCAGGGGCTTCAAGAGGGTGGGCGGACCAATATGCACAGCGAATCAGCGGATTGGCGGCGGGCGGCCATCCGCCTGAACAGCGCCTCCGCGCGCGGCATTGCAGTGGTCATGGCGCGCGGCGCTGGTATAAGGAGTCGGCAAGCCGGTGCATCTTTCCGCCGGCGCTAGGGACCGCTCACGCACATGGATCTCGTCTCGACGCCGAAGAACCCGATCCCGCTTGGGGCCTCGTCGGGCTATCTCGATATCCGCAAGGGCGTCCGCGTGCGCTACGCGAGCTGGCAGTCGGCCTTGCGCGAGCGGCGGGGCACCGTTTGCGTGTTTCCTGGCCGCAACGAATTCATCGAGAAGTATTTCGAGGTGGTCGGTGAGCTGCGCCGCAGGGGGTTTGCCGTCGCGGTGATGGATTGGCGCGGGCAGGGCGGCTCGAGCCGGCTGACGCGGAGCCCGATGAAAGGCCATGTCCGCGATTTCGACGACTACGAGGAAGATCTCTCCCACTTCATGAAGGGCGTGGTGTTGCCGGATTGCCCCGCACCTTATTTCGCCCTTGGCCATTCGATGGCGGGCACGGTGTTGTTCCGGGCGGCGACCAAGCGGGGCTCGTGGTTCAGCCGCATGGTCATGACGGCGCCGATGATCGAGCTCCTGGGCCTGCCGATGCCTCAGGAGCTTTGCCGGCGCCTTGCCGGCGGGCTCACGCTGTGCGGCTTCGGCAAGCAGGCCGCGTCGAACGATCAAAAGTACTGGACGAGCGAGGTGTTCGAGGGGAACCCGCTCACCTCGGACCGGGAGCGCTTTCTCCGCAATGTCGGCGTGCTGCGTGCCGCTCCCGGGCTTGCCGTGGGGCCGCCCACGATCGGCTGGCTCAATGCTGCCTTCAGCGCCATGGCGGAGCTCGGCGACGAAAAATTCGCGCCGCGCGTCCGCATACCCTCCCTGATGGTCGCGGCGGGCGACGATCAGATCGTGTCGAGCAAGGCCATCGAGGATTTCGCCTCGCGGCTCCGCGCCGGCTCCCAGCTCGTGCTCAGGGGTGCGCGCCATGAGATTCTGCAAGAGCGGGATGCGATCCGCGAGCAGTTCTGGGCGGCGTTCGATGCCTTCATCACAGGCGTCGCGTTGAGCAAGGCAAGCTAGCGCGACAGGAGCTCGACGGCCGCCGCATGCAGGCGCGGATCGCCCGCGGCGATGATGCGGCCGCCCTGCCTGGGATCGCCGCCTTCCCATGTGCTCACCACGCCGCCGGCGCGCTCGATGATGGGGATCAGGGGCAGGATGTCGAACGGCATCAGGCCGGTCTCGACCACAAGGTCGATGTGGCCGAGCGCCAGCAGGCAGTAATTGTAGCAGTCGCCACCGAAGCGGCGGAGACGCACCTCTCGGCGCAACCGCTCGTAGGGATCGCTGTCGCGTCCTTCGAACATGTCGGGGGTGCTCGAGGCGATGATCGCCTCGCCTAAAAACTCGCAAGCACGGGTGTGGATGACCGTCTCCTCGCCGTCCCGGCGGAAGAAGGATTGCCGCTCGCCGCTCCAGAAGCGCTCGCGGGTGTACGGCTGGTCCATCAGGCCGAGCAGCGGAACGCCGCCCTCGGTGAGCCCGATCAGCGTGCCCCACATGGGCTGGCCCGAGATGAAGGCGCGGGTGCCGTCGATCGGGTCGATGATCCAGCAATAGTCGGCGTCGGTCTGCGAGTTGCCGAACTCCTCGCCGATAATGCCGTGGGACGGGCAGGCCTCTGCGAGTGCTTGCCGGATGGCGGACTCGGCCTCGCGGTCGGCGGCGGTGACCGGATCGAAGGAATTGCCTCCTTTATGGTCAACGGTCATGGGTGACCGGAAATGCGGCAATATGACCGCGCCGGCCCTATCGGCCAGAGCGTGGGCCAGGCCTATATAGGCCTCGAAATCAGGGTGTTCGGGTCTCGGCACGGGATAAGGCTTGGCGGCCTTTGCCCTTGAGAGTCAAGGGTTCTTGGGCTGAAACGCCACGAATACGTGACAGTTCGGCACCACTGTCTCGGGAATGTCGCAAGCCCGCGAGCGCAATCTTGATTTTTGTGCGCCGCAATGACATATTGTTGCAACGCGGCATGGCTCTCCAGGCTGTGCCGCTGCCCTCCTTGGGCGTTTCCTCCCTAGACTTGGGCCGTTCGTTCAATCGAACGGCCCTTTTTTTTGACTTCGCTTCTTCGCGCTTATTCGGCAGCCGCGCGGGGGATGGCGAGACCGGGGATGCCCGGCACGAGCGCGCGCACCATGGTCTCGAGGCTGGCGCGAAGCCGGTCGAAGCCTGCCGACTTCGCGAAGCTCGTCTCATTCATATAGAGCGCGCGGTTGATCTCGATCTGCAGCACGTGCTGCGCCTTGTGCGGGCGCCCGTAATGCTCGGTGATGTAGCCGCCGGCATAAGGCTTGTTCAACGCCACGGCATAGCCGAGCGCTTCGAGGCTGCTCGCCGCGAGCCGGGTCAGCTCGCCGCTGCACGAGGTGCCGAAGCGGTCGCCGAGGACGAAGTCAGGGCGGCCTGTGCCTTTGTCGGCAATCGGGTTCGACGGCATCGAGTGGCAGTCGATCAGCACGGCAAGGCCAAATTCTCTTTTCGCTTCAATAAGAAGGCTCGCGAGCGTCTCGTGATAGGGGGTATACAGCCGGTTGATGCGCTCCAACGCGGCTTCCACGGAGAGCGGCTCGCGGTAGATCTCATCGGATTCCGACACGATGCGGGCGATGGTGCCGAGCCCGCCCACGACCCGCACCGATTGCGTGTTGGCGTAATGGGGCAGGCCGTCGCGGAACAGCACGGGATCCAGCTCGTAAGGTTCCCGGTTCACGTCGAGATAAGCGCGCGGGAAATGGGCGTGGAGGAGCGGCGCACCGAGATCGGTGACGAAGCCGAACAGCTCCTCGACAAAAGCATCCTCCGAGCGCCTGAGCGTATGCGCGTCGAGCCGCGATGCGGCGAGGAAGGTGCTGGGGTAGACCCGGCCGCTATGGGGTGAGTTGAACACGAGGGGAACTTTGAGCTCCCTTGGCCGGATCACGGTAAAGGGCGGCGAAAGCTCCGTTTCGATCGCCTCAGCCTCGCTTCGGCTCATGGCCAATCCTTGATTTTCGGCCCTGTCGAGGGGCCGCCAGCCTGGACTCGCACCTCTGTAAACTCTGCCAATGAGAGTTGAACCTGTCTAGGCGTGTTCTGGCTTGTGTGCGGCCCAAATAGACGCAATGATTTGGAGTTCGGTAACGGGGGCGGCCCCTCCTGGCATTAAGGTCTAGGGCAAGCGGTCGTTTACCAAGTTCGTGTACGCCCTCTACGGGGCGAGAGTTGAGGGGGATGAGGGAATGGAGGCGAACGATCCACGGTCGCGCAGCGTTCAGCGTATTCTGCTTGCCGAGGACGACGACGATATGCGCCGCTTCTTGGTCAAGGCGCTGGAGAAGGCCGGCTACGACGTCGTCTCGTTCGGCAACGGCCTCGAGGCCTATGAGCGGCTGAAAGAAGAGCCGTTCATGCTTCTCCTCACCGATATCGTGATGCCGGAGATGGACGGCATCGAGCTCGCGCGCAAAGCATCCGAAATCGATCCCGATCTCAAGATCATGTTCATCACCGGCTTCGCCGCGGTGGCGCTCAACCCGGACAACAACGCGCCGAAAGACGCCAAGATCCTGTCGAAGCCCTTCCACCTGCGCGACCTGGTGGACGAGGTGGAGCGGATGCTGGCGGCGTAAGGCGCCGGAGCCAGGCCAAAACGGCGGGTTGCCTTCGGCCCGCGCCACCCGATATAGAAAGTCGCCTTGCGGAAGGTCGCACTGCGACCCAGAGGCAGCGGGCGGTTAGCTCAGCGGTAGAGCACTACGTTGACATCGTAGGGGTCACTGGTTCGATCCCAGTACCGCCCACCATTCCTTACCTTTCAGCTCGGCTCGTCACGCGCATGGACTTCGGCGGGCGGGGAGGTTGCCTCCACGGCGGTGAAGGGCTCGATGATCGTGTAGCGGTGCGACGCGCCGGCGGGCACGAGCCAAGAATTGCCGGCCTCGAGGTTCACGCGCTGTCCTTCAAGCTCGAGCTCGGCCTTGCCGGCGATGGCGAAGCCCACCGTCTCGTACTCCCGGGTGCTCGGCTTCTTGGTCTCGCCGCCCGGCTCCTTGACCCAAAGGCGCATCGAGACCCGCTTGCCGGCCGCCAGATAGCGCTGGCCCATGTCTCCGACCGGCGACGTATCAGCCTCGACCTTCTTGAGCGTTGCGTCTCCCATTTGGCCAGCCTCCATCCTTGGGCCCGATCCGATTATCGGGCTTCGCCTATTGAGAACGATCTGAGGGGCAATTCGATCCGTCGGCCTCGGCCCGAGCGGCGAAGCGGCAAGCTTCCGCCCACAAGAAAAAATTCGCGGCGCCACCTTTCCCACTTGAAAAAGCCATAGACCTCGATGAAATGACTGGCGCTTTTTGACGGGTCCAGCGCGGCGGCTGGCGTCACCATCGACCTGTCAAAGCCCCGGAGGGGACGCACATCCCATGAAACTGCCAATCGGCGAGGCCGAAGAGCCTCCGAGTTGCCCGCAGGCGGCACATTCACTCCTTTCCAACTCACAGCTTCCCATCAACATTCTCACGCCGGCGGCGGCTCCAAGCGTCGCGCCGGGTCTCGGCATGCTCACGTCGCGCGTGGAGCGCTTCCCCGTGGGGCCGAAGACCCGGTCGTTCCGCAAGCGCTACTTCCCGGACGTCGACCCGGCCCAGTGGAACGACTGGCGCTGGCAGGCGCGGTCGCGTATCCGCTCGCTCGAGCAGCTGTCCCGCATCTTCGCGCTCTCCGACGACGAGGCCGACGCGGTCGCCCGCCATCAGGGTTCGTTGCCGCTCGGCATCACGCCGTACTATGCGAGCCTCATGGCGCGGGACGATCCGATGGAGCCGCTCCGCCGGACCCATATCCCGGTCGGCAGCGAGTACCTCAAGACCCCCGGTGAGGCGGACGATCCGCTCGGCGAGGACGGCCATAGCGCCGTGCCCGGCCTGGTGCACCGCTACCCCGATCGGGTGTTGTTCCTCGCCACCGGCTTCTGCTCGACCTATTGCCGCTACTGCACCCGCTCGCGCATGGTGGGCGAAGCCGGCGGCGAGTACTCGTTCAGCCGCCCGCAATGGGAGGACGCGCTCAACTACATCGCCGACAATCCCGCAGATCCGCGACGTGCTGATCTCGGGCGGCGACCCGCTGACGCTCTCCGACGAGCGGCTCGACTATCTGCTCGGGCGCTTGCGTGGGATCAAGCATGTGGAGTTCGTGCGGCTCGGCACCAAGGTGCCGGCGGTGCTGCCCATGCGCGTGACCCGTTCGCTGATCAAGGTGCTGCGGAAGCATCATCCGCTGTGGATGAGCATCCACTTCACCCATCCGACCGAGCTGTCGCCGGAGGTGACCGAGGCGGTGACGCGGCTCGCCGATGCGGGCATCCCGCTCGGCAGTCAGACGGTTCTGCTCAAAGGGATCAACGACAGCGTCGATACGCTGAAGTCGCTCTATCACGGGCTCCTGATGCGGCGCGTGCGGCCTTATTATCTCTATCAGTGCGACCCGATCACCGGCTCCTCGCACTTCCGCACGAGCATCGACAAGGGGCTCGAGATCATGCAGGGCCTGCGCGGCCATACGACCGGCTATGCGGTGCCGACCTACGTGATCGACGCGCCCGGCGGCGGCGGCAAGATCCCGCTTCTGCCGGACTACGTCGTCGGCCGCGAAGGCGACGACCTGATCCTCAAGAACTTCGAGGGCAACACCTACCGCTACACCGATCCTGAGGGGACGGTGGGCGCCGACCGGCCGTGCGGGGAGGCGTCCTGATGCGCGTCGCCCTCGTCTACGACCTGCGCGACGATTATCGCGCCCTCGGCTTCTCCGAGGAGGCGGTCGCGGAGTTCGACTCGGTCGAGACGATCGATGCGCTCGCGGGCGCGCTCAAGGCCCTCGGTTGCGAGCCGGTCCGTGTCGGCCGCGGGCAGGCGCTTGCCGCGCGCTTCGCCGAGGGCGAGCGCTACGACCTCGTGTTCTCGATCGCCGAAGGCGTGAAGGGCCGGTCGCGGGAGGCGCAGGTGCCGGCGCTGTGCGAGCTGTTCGACCAGCCGTATCTCTTCTCGGACCCGCTGACCATGGCGGTCTCCCTCGACAAAGCGGTGGCGAAGCGGCTCGTGCGCGACGCCGGCGTGCCGACGCCCGCCTTCGCCGTGGCCGAGAGAAGCGCCGCAGAGGTCATGGGCTGGGATCAGTTTCCAGCTTTCGTGAAGCCGCTCGCCGAGGGCACGGGCAAAGGCTGCGAGGCGGGCTCGCTGGTGCACGACGTCCAAGAGTTGGAAGCAGCCGTGGCGCGCGTCATCGATCGCTTCGGCCAGCCGGCGCTGGTGGAGCGCTATTTGAGTGGCCGCGAGTTCACGGTCGGCATCGTCGGCAACGGCACGCAAGCCCGCGTGCTCGGCGTCTGCGAGATCCTGCTCAAAGCCGCACGCCGAGGCCAATGTCTACTCGCTGCAGAACAAGGAGCTGTGCGAGGATCTCGTCACCTACGCCCCGGCCGACGACGCGGAAGCGCGCCTTGCCGGCGTGCGCGCGCTCGATGCCTATCACGCGCTCGAGTGCCGGGACGCGGCGCGCATCGACTTCCGTTCCGACGAGGACGGCGAGCCGTATTTTCTCGAGGCCAACCCGCTTGCGGGGCTCAACCCGTGGCATTCGGATCTGCCGATTCTCGCCGCCCAGAACGGGATCGAATTCGTGGCGCTGATCGGCATGATCCTCGACGCGGGGCTCGCCCGCTACGGTCTCGCGCCGCCTGACAGGGAGCGCTTGCGGCGCACCGCCTGATGGCGACCGGCACAAAAGGGTTCGTCCCCGTTTTGCACGCGGCGACGCGGGACCGCCCCGACGAGATCGATACGTTGGTGGCGGCAGAGGCCGTCGCTACGGCGGTCAAGGAGCTCGGTTACAGCACCGAGATCGTTGCGCTTTCTTCCGATCTTGCGGAAATCGAGGCGCTGCCCGCGCGTCGTCCGCTGCTCGTGTTCAATCTGGTCGACGCGGTTAGCGGCGACGGCAAGCTCGCGCCCCTGGTGCCGGCGCGGCTCGACGCGTCCGGCATCCCCTATACGGGATGCGGTACGAGTGCCTGGCGCGAGACGCTGTCCAAGGTCGACACCAAAGTCAGGCTGGCGGATACCGGCTTGCCGACGCCGATCTGGTCGGAGGACGGCACCGGTCTCGATCCCGATGCGCCCGCGATCGTCAAGCCCATATGGGAGCACGGCTCGTTGGGCTTGGATGCAGCGTCGGTGGTGTCTGGCGCAGAAGCGCCGCAAGCCATCGCCGAGCGCAACGCGCGCTGGCAGACGGAGCATTTCGCCGAGGCCTATGTCGGAGGCCGCGAGTTCAATGTGTCGATGCTGGGGAGCGCCGACGGCGTCGAGGTCTTGCCCATCGCCGAGATCACCTTCGAAGATTGGCAAGAGGGACGCCCGCAGATCGTCGACTACGAAGCCAAATGGGTCGCGGACAGCACGGCCTATGCCGCCACGCCACGCCGCTTCGGCTTGGAGGAAACCGCTCCGGCGTTGGCCGCTAGGCTGACGCTCCTCGCGCAGGCGTCCTGGATATTGTTCGGACTAAGCTCCTATGCACGCATCGACTTCCGCGTCGACGCCGAAGGGCGGCCGTACATTCTCGAAGTCAACGTCAATCCGTGCCTCAGCCCCGATGCGGGTTTCGCCGCCGCCGCCGGGGAGGGGGGGCTTGCCTATGAAGACATGATCGGCAGGATCGTGGAGGCCTCGCGTGGCCCCCTATATGTCACCACCTAAATCGGCTCGCATCTAAAGATGCTCCGCATCCGCAAAGTCGCCGACGCCACGACCGCGGTCAACCGCGCGGGCATCGAAGCCGCGCAGAAGATCATGCGCGAACAGTTCTCCGGCATGCCTGATGCCGACATCGCCAAGCTTCCCGACCAGCTGTCGAACCCGCTCAAGCATCGCTTCGTGTCCCGGCTGTTCGTGGCGGAGAACGGCCGCGACCAGACGCTCGGCGTGGCGCTCCTTCTATATTTCCCGGATATCGGCTTCTCGTATCTGGAGATCATCTCCACGGCGAAGGGCCGCATGGGGGGCGGTATCGGCGCCGCGCTCTACGAGCGGGTGCGCGAGGAGGCGCGCGCGCTCGGCACGCAACTCTACTTCGAGTGCCTGCCCGACGATCCGGCGCTATCTCCCGACCCTGCGATCCGGGAAAACAATATCGCGCGGCTCAAATTCTACGAGCGCTACGGGGCGCGGCCGATCGTCAACACCGCCTACGAGACGCCGGTGACGCTCGGCGGCACCGATCCGCCTTATCTCGTGCTCGATCCGCTCGGCTCGAACGATCTGCCGAGCCGCGACAAGGCGCGGAGAGTGGTCCGCGCCATCCTCGAGCGGAAATACGGCGAGTTGCCCGCGAGCTACGTCCAGACGGTGGTCGAGTTGTTCAAGGACGATCCGGTCCGCTTGCGCGAGCCGCGCTACGTCAAATCGCGGCGGGCGGTAAAGGGAGAGGTGCGTGAGCCGGGCCAGCCGCGGATTGCGCTTACGCTCAACGACGACCACACGCTGCACCACGTGCAGGATCGCGGCTATGTGGAGGCGCCGGTGCGCATCCGCTCGATCATGGCCGAGCTCGCGCCGTCGGGCCTGTTCGAGCGGATGCCGACCAAGCGCTTTTCCGACCGCCATATCCGCGCCGTGCATGACGGACGCCTCGTGGACTATATCCGCAAGGCGTGTCTCCTCGCCGGTGCCAAGAAATCGATCTACCCTTACGTGTTCCCGGTGCGAAACCCGGCGCGGCCGCCGAAGGACGAGACGGTGCTCGCCGGCTATTACTGCATCGACACGTTCACGCCGCTGAACGAGAGCGCCTATCTCGCGGCGCGCTCGGCGGTGGACTGCGCGCTGACCGCGGCGGAGAAGGTGCTCGAAGGGACGGGGCTCGCCTATGCCTTGGTGCGGCCGCCTGGCCACCACGCCGAGACGAGCACGTTTGGCGGCTTCTGCTATTTCAACAACGCCGCCATTGCGGCGCAGATGCTGTCCCGCTACGGCAAGATCGCCATTCTCGACATCGACTATCACCACGGTAACGGGCAGCAGGAGATCTTCTATCACCGCTCCGACGTGCTGACGGTGTCGGTGCACGGCCATCCGAGCTTCGCCTATCCGTATTTCACGGGGTTTCGCGACGAGACGGGAATGGGGCCCGGCGCGGGATGCAATCTCAACATTCCGCTGCCCGAGCACATCACGCCGGAGCAGCACCGGAACGCCGTGGCCGAAGCCCTGCGCCGCATCAAGCGTTTCGCGCCCGCCTACCTCGTCGTGTCGCTCGGGCTCGACACGGCCCGCGGCGACCCCACCGGCACGTGGTCGAACCGCGCCCGCGATTTCGAGCAGCTCGGCCGCATGATCGGCGATCAGGGATATCCCACGGTCGTGATCCAGGAAGGCGGGTATCGGGTGCGAACGCTCGGCATCAACGCGCGGAATTTCTTCGTCGGGCTCGCGGCGGGACATGGGGCGGCGCGGGAAGCGGCGCCCGTCGCGACGGCCGGAACGCCGAAGCCGGCACGCCCGGCGCTCGAATGGCGGAGCGCGGTGATGGCCGACGACGTGGGCCGCGTGCGCTCGCTCGTGACCTCGACGGGGTTCTTCAGCGCGGCAGAGGTGGACATCGCGGGCGACCTCGTCACCGAGCGGCTCACCAAGGGCATCCGCTCCGGCTATCACTTCGTTCTGGCCGAGCGCGGGTCCGGGCTCGTGGCCTATGCCTGCTACGGTCCCATCGACGGCACGCAAGACTCGTTCGATCTCTATTGGATCGCGGTGGCGCCGGAGGAGCAGGGGCGGGGGCTCGGCACCCATGTCTATGCGCGCGCGGAAGCCGCCATGCGCAAGGCGGGCGCGAAGCGCATCTACGCCGATACGTCCTCGTCCGACCGCTACGCGCCGACGCGCGGCTTCTATCAGCGCATGGGCTTTGCCGAGCAGGCGCGGCTGCCGGACTTCTACGGGCCAGGCGACGGCAAGGTCATCTATGTGAAGGCGCTTTCGGCGGAGCAGGTTAGTACTGCGCCTGTTCCCAAGTCCAAATAGCGGGACGGTGCCCACGGCGTCCTAGCACCACAGACGGCCTTCCGTCCTGCCGTGGACGAGGAAGTGATGGTAAGGGTCGACCTCGTCATGAATGGGATCGAGCTGGATCAGGTCCCACATGTCCATGCACTCATCGAAATTGGGCTGCGTCCACCCGTTCCGCGCGGCCTCGGGGAGCGCAAGCTCGGCGTTCGGCCGGCTGGGCGCCTCGTCGCTCTGGATGATTTCGCGCGCGACCATGGTCGCGACGCAGTGCTCGACGTCCGTCCTCACCAGTTCCGCGTCGTGCGCGTAGGCGGCACTGAGCAGGGCCGTGGCCTCTTCCACGGATGCTCCTTGGGATATCAGAGTCCAGACGTCCGCCGCAGGCCCCGAGCCTGAATAGTACGCCCCGCGCGCCAAGTGATGATGATGACCTCATCTTCCAATCGCTCATGCGAGATGTTTTTCGCGTCGATGGAATAACGCATCCGTCCACCTACTATAGTCTTGGGGGGTCCCCGCACGGCTGCTCAAGCGGGGCATCATATAACGCGGAATAGGGCCGTCCACGCGAATCTGGGCTTGCCGCAGGGCTGCCAGAAGCCCCGCTAAGCCTTCAAGCCTTAGTATCGACGAGGACCTTGAAGCCGCCATAGATCATGCGCTTGGCGTCGAAGGGCACGTCCTTGGTCTCCATCATCTTGTGGAGCCGCGGGTCCTTCATCACCTTGGCGTTGACGCGATCGCGATGGGCCCGGGATTTGTAGACGATCCAGGAGAAGGCCACCGTCTCGTTCGGCTTGAGTTTCACGGCTTGCGGAAACGACGTGATCTTGCCCTTCTTCACATCGTCGGCGATGCATTCGCGAAACTCCAGCGCCCCGTGCTCGCGCCAGATCTTGCCCGCTTTCCGCGCCATGCGGCGATAGGCATCGACGCTTTTCTTGGGCACCGGCACGACAAATCCATCGACGTAAGGCATGAGCCCTCCCATCAGGCCGCGCTACTCGCCTGTGCTTGCTGGGGCTTCTCGCAGTTGATCATCCACGGCGTGCCGAACCGGTCCTTCAGCATGCCGAACTTCAGCGCCCAGAAGGTTTCGCTGAGCGGCATCCCCACCGTGCCGCCTTCGGCGAGCGCATTGTAGATGCGCTCGGCCTCGGCGGGATCGTCGATGCCGAGCGTGACGGAGAAGCCTTGGGGCTTCTCGAACCGGTCTGCGGGCGCGTCCGAAGCCATCAGCAGCTTGTCGCCGATCGCCATGCGGGCATGCACAATCAAATCCCGATACTCCGGCGGCGTCGGCTGATCCCCTGGCATTTCGGCAAACGTCATCATCGCCAGGATCTTGCCGCCAAGGACCTTGGCGTAGAACTCGAAAGCCTCGCGGCAATTGCCATTGAAGTGCAGGTAGGGATTGACGTTCATTCCATGCTCCTATCGGTGGGTTGTTCGTATCAGCGGTGTTCGGGCGCTAGGCTTTGGCGAGATAAGCTTCGAGCTGGTCGAGCGTTCCGGCCCAACCGCCTTGCATGGACTCATGGCCTGCAGCGAAGGTCGCCTGCTCGGCGGCCGTGGCCTCATAAGGCTCCCAGCGCACGGTGACGGTGGTCTTGCCGTCCCGCTCGGCGAAACTGATGGTGGAAAGGAGCTGAAGCGGCCAGCCCTCGTGCAAGGGGTGACGTGTCAGGCCCGCCGTCTCATCGGAGAACGAGCTGATGAAGACCAGCCGTTCCTGCGGGACGATCTCGCGATAGACGAAGCGTCCCCACATTTCCTGGCCCTGAGGCGAGCTCAACAGATAGTGGAACATGCCGCTTGGCCTGAGGTCGAGCGTCTTGATCGCGGCCTTGAAGCCCTTCGGACCCCACCACTGCGCCATCTGCTCCGGTTCGGTCCAGGCCTTCCACACGCGCGCGACCGGCGCATTGAAGGTGCGAGAAATAATGAACGCTTGTGGGCTGCTCATGCTGCTTCTCCGTCGAAGGCGCGCCGCAGTGCCGCGATGTCGAACTTCTTCATTTTTAGAAACGCCTTTGTGACGCGCTGGGATGCCGCGTGGTCCTTGTCGGTCAGCATCGCGAAGAGGGCGGTCGGGACGACCTGCCAGGAGAGCCCGAATTTGTCCTTGAGCCAGCCGCACGGGCCTTCTTTGCCGCCGTTGGCGGTGAGCTTCTCCCAGTAATAGTCGACCTCGCCCTGGTCCTTGCAGGGGATCTGAAAGGAGATCGCCTCGTCGAACTTGAACTGGGGGCCACCGTTCAGGGCCGAGAATTTCTGGCCGTCGAGCTCGAACTCCACGCCCATCACCGAGCCGGCCGGCTTGCCGTGGATCTCGTAGCCTTCGTTGCCGTAGCGGCTGACGGTGTTGATCCGCGAGTTGTCGAAGACGGAGCAATAGAATTTCGCCGCGTCCTCGGCTTCCGTGTCGAACCACAGGCAGGGCGTGATCTTTTGCTTGGCGATCGGCATGAGCGGTTTTCCTACGGTTACGCGAGATAACGTTCGAGCTTGTCGAGGCAGCCGGTCCAGCCGACGGCGTGGCGGTCGCGCGCGGGCTCATCGAAGAACTGCTCGTGAATGAGGGTGAGGAGCGAGCCGTCGCCGTCGGGCTTGATGAGGATGGTCACGAGCGATTCGCGCTCGGGCATGGTGCGCCACGCCCAGGTGAAGACGAGCCGCTCGTTCGGCACGACGTCGCGATAGATGCCGCCGACATTGTGCTCTTCGCCGTCCTCGGTGTGGAAGGTGACGGCATAGCTGCCGCCGGTCCGTACGTCGGTTTCGGCGCGCGTCACCGGCCCTGAATTCGGGGCCGAACCATTTCACGATTTTTTCGGGGTCGGTCCAGGCCGCGTAGACTTTCTCCGGTCTTGCATTGAGACGACGTTTGAGGGTGAGGCTTGGCTTGGTTGCGAGGCTTGCTTGGGCGGGCATGGGTCCTCCTCCACGAAGGCGGCGAGTTGGTCGAGGCGTTCGGTCCAAAAGCGCTGGTAGTGATTGAGCCAATCCATGGCTTGCTCCATGGGTTCGGCGGTCAAACGGCAGGTGACGCTGCGGCCGGTCTTGGTGCGGGTGATGAGCCCGGCGCCGGACAGCACGTCGAGATGCTTCATGATCGCGGGAAGCGAGATGGGGAACGGCTCCGCCAGCTCGCTCACCGTCAGCGCCTTGCGCTCCTCCAGCTGGGATAGCATGGCCCGCCGCGTGGGGTCGGCCAGGGCGGCAAAGGTGCGGTCGAGGGTGGTGTCTTGATACTTAACCATTAGGTTAAGTATATGGTGGCTCCCGCCGGGGTGTCAATAGGATCCGCGGGGCTAGGAAAACCGGGGTTTGGGTCCCACATGTCCGCAAGTTGACAGACAGGACGGGCCTTCTTATGGTCCGCCCAATTCTCGGGGCGGCCTTGCGCCGCCCTGATGCGTTTTTTGCCTAGCGATGGATGCTTTGCCATGAAGATCAAGAATTCGCTGAGGTCCCTGCGCAAGCGCCATCGGAACTGCCGGGTGGTGCGTCGCCGTGGGCGCCTCTACGTCATCAACAAGACCAACCGGCGCTTCAAGGCCCGCCAGGGCTAGTCTTGTCCCCGGACCTTCCCGCCGAATTGCTTTGACGCTAACCGCGCGGGCCCCTTACGTTTCCAGCATGTTGAAGACAACGAGCCGGGCGAGCCTTCCGCTCGCGGTATGCCTGCTGGCGTCCGCGGGCCTCTTTGCGGCGCCCGCGCTGGCGGCCCCGCCATTGGTTCTGGCGCAGGCCTTTTTCAACGATCCGGGTGACCAGCCCGAAGACGGCGATGCGGTCAGCCCGGACGAGCCGAGCCTCGATGCTCCGAAGGCCCAGGAGCCGGGCTCCGAGGACGAGATGCTCGGGGCCGAGCCGCTCCTCAAGCCGGACCTGAAGCCCGGCGCCGATCCCTCCGCGCCGCCGCAATCGGCGGAAGACGGCAAGGGGAATAAGCTCGATCTCCAGTCCGGCGATGCGCCGCCCGCGGAGCCACTCGACCGGGCGAAGTTGCTGGCCGATCTCTACGACAAGCTCGGCAAGGCGCCGGACGCCAATGCGGCGGAGCCGATCACGAAGGCGATCGAGGATCTCTGGACCATCTCGGGCAGCGATACCATCGACCTGCTGATGACCCGTGCGACGCAATTCGCCAATCGGGAGGACGCCGACCTTTCGCTCGCCATTCTCGACGCGGTCGTGGACATCGCGCCGCAGGAGGCCGAGGGATGGTATTTGCGGGCGAAGGTGAACATCATCAAAGGCAAGCCCGAGCGCGCCATCGCCGACCTCCGGCGGGCGCTCGCCATCGATCCCAAGCACTATAAAGCGATCAGCGATCTCGGCCTCGTGCTGGAGCAGATCGGCGCCAAGAAAGAGGCGCTGGAAGCCTATCGCAAGGCGCTCGAGGTCAATCCGTTCCTGGATGATGCGCGCCAAGGCGTCGACGCCCTCAAGCGCGAAGTCGAAGGCCAGGACATCTAGCGCGACGGCGCCAGGCTTTCATCTCAAGTCGATGCTACTCGTCGTCCGCGGTGGGATCGACGGACGCGATGCGCAGCATGTTGGTCGCGCCGGACTTCCCGAGCGGGATGCCGGCCGAGATGATGACCTGCTGGCCGGGGAGCGCGAAGCCTTCCTGGTAGGCGATGCGGCAGGCCTTCGCCACCATGTCGTCGATATTGCGCGGATCGTCGGTCAGCACGCAGTGAAGACCCCACACGATGGCGAGCTTGCGGCCGGTCGCGGGGATTGGCGTCAGCGCCAGGATCGGCTGCTGAGGCCGCTCGCGCGCGGCGCGTAACGACGTGGCGCCTGACGCCGTGTAGCAGACGATGGCCGAGAGATTCAGGGTCTCGGCCACGGTGCGGGCTGCGGCCGAGATGGCGTCGGCGCCGGTCGCTTGCGGGTCGATGCGCTGGGCGTGGATGATCGCCGCGTAAAGGGGATCGCGCTCCACCTCGATGGCGACGCGGTCCATGGTGGCGACGGCCTCCACCGGATATTTGCCGACCGCGGATTCCGCCGACAGCATGACGGCGTCGGCGCCTTCGAACACGGCGGTGGCGACGTCCGAGACCTCGGCCCGGGTCGGCACCGGCGCATAGATCATCGATTCCAGCATCTGGGTGGCGACCACCACGGGCTTGCCGGCATTGCGCGCGGCGCGGCTGATCTGCTTCTGAAGGCCGGGCACCTTCTCGACCGGCATCTCGACGCCGAGGTCGCCACGCGCGACCATGATGCCGTCGGCGAGCTCGATGATCTCCTTGAGATGTTTGACGGCCGACGGCTTCTCGATCTTGGCCATGATGGCGCTGCGGCCGCGGGAGAGCTTGCGCGCCGCGGCGATGTCCTCGGGCCGCTGCACGAAGGACAGCGCGATCCAGGACACGCCTAAGGACATGGCGCACTCGATGTCGGAACAGTCCTTGTCGGTCATCGCGCCGAAGGGCAGCACCGTGTCGGGCAGGCTGATGCCCTTGCGGCTGCCGAGCAGACCGCTCGTCAGCACCTCGGCGTCGATCCTGACGTCGCTCGTCTCGACAACACGAAGCTTGAGCTTGCCGTCATCGAGGAGGAGCGTGTGGCCTTGCTCCACGGCCTCGAAGATCTCCGGATGTGGAAGCTGCACCCGGCCGAGGCCGCCGATCGCCTCGCGGCGGACAAAACTCAAGATGTCGCCTTCGGTCAGCCGGATGGCGCCGGAATCGATCTTGCCGACGCGCAGCTTCGGACCTTGCAGGTCGACCAGGATTCCTATCGGCCGGGAGAACTCGGATTCGAGCTTTCGGACAATGCCGTGAATTTCACGCAAGCCCTCGTGCGTCGAGTGGCTCATGTTCACGCGGAATACGTCGGCGCCCGCCTCGAACAGGCGCCGCATCGTCTCTTCGTTGGTGGAGGCAGGACCGAGCGTGGCGACGATCTTGACCCGGCGGTTTCGCCTCATTGGGACTTTGCTTCGCCTTCCGGATCGGTAAGGCGGACGGTCCAGTCGCGCTCCTCGCCGGTGTCGACCTCGAAGAATCCCGTGCGCTTGTGACCGCGCTTCTCACAATCCGTGGTGTCGCGGATGGTGAAGGACTTGTCGTCGGTGCACATGAAGAGGTTGCCGGCCCACTCGCCGCCGCGGTCATAGTCGATGGCGTGGATATAGTAGTAACGGCCGATGAGCACGCCCTTGAGCAGGGTCTCGCAGGTATGGGAGGGGATGTTCCACCACCCCTCGCTCGCCCAGCCTTCGGTGTCCTTGTAACCGATCGAAACGCCCACGCGGCTTGCCGTGGTGTTGCACAGCTTGAGATCGGCATGGGCAGGGGCTGACCCCGAGCAGGCCCAAGAAGCCGGTCGCGAGCAGCACGCAAAGCCCCCACCGGTGATGGGGGGCGCGGCGGATTTCCGCCGTTTTGCCGATTGTGTCCGAAACAGGCATCAGTCTCTCAAGCCAAAATCGGGGTTAAAGAACTCCGAAAGGTAGCATCGAATTGGTTGCATTTCTCTGACCGACCGGAGTCGATTATAAAGCCCGTCAGGGCCTAGCAAAAACAGCGCTCAAGATCGTGGGTAATTGCGTCGCAACCTGGGCTTTTTTTGACGTTTCTTTGTTGCCGCGGCACAGGGCGCGGGGCAGGTAAAGGGCGCGAGGACCGCTCGCGGGGAGTTGAGACTGGATAGACTTGTACAAGAAGAACTGGGCGAAAAGCCATACCGGACCATCGAAGGGGATGTGAGCCTCGGGCTCCTCATCCTTTGCGACCACGCCGAAAACAGGATTCCGGAGGCCTACGGGTCGCTGGGGCTCAGGCCGGAGGATCTGCACCGGCATATCGCCTACGACCTCGGGGCCGAAGGCGTGGCCACCGGACTTGCCGAGTCGCTCGGCGCGCCGGCCGTCTTGAGCCGGTTTTCCCGCCTTTTGATCGACCCGAACCGGGGCCTCGACGACCCGACGCTCATCATGCAGCTCTCGGACGGGCTCGTGGTGCCCGGCAATGTGGGCCTGAGCCCGGCTCAGATCGAGGACCGGATCGAGCGGTTCCACCGCCCCTATCACGCGGCCATCGACCGGGCCGTCGAGGCGGGGATCGCCGCCGGCAAGCCGCCGGTGCTCCTGTCGATTCACAGCTTCACCCAGGCCTGGAAGGGCGTGCCCCGGCCATGGGCTACGGCGGTCTTGTGGGACAAGGACCCGCGCTTCCCGCTCCCGCTGCTCGAAGGCTTGCGGACCATTCCCGACATCGAGGTGGGCGACAACGTGCCGTACTCGGGGCAGCTCAAGGGCGACACGCTCTACCGGCATGCGACCTTGCGCGGGCTCGCGCACGCGCTGGTCGAGGTGCGCCAAGATCTGATCTTCGCCGCCGAAGGGCAGTGGGAATGGGCGCACCATCTCGCCCATGTCGTCGCCGAGGTCCTCCGCTCGGCGCCCGGGCTGCACGAGATCGAGCATTTCGGCTCCAAGACCGGCCCCTGCGAGGGCCCCGCGAAAGGATGCACACGTGGATGAGAAGACGAGAACCGAGCTCGAGGCCGCAGCCTTCCGGCGGCTGATCGAGCATTTGCGCGAGCGCACCGACGTGCAGAACATCGACCTGATGGAGCTCGCCGGCTTCTGCCGCAACTGCCTCTCGACGTGGTATCTCGAGGCCGCCGCCGAGCGTGGCGTTCCGCTCGGCAAGGACGAGGCGAAGGAAATCGTCTACGGCATGCCGTACGAGGAATGGAAGGCGAAGTACCAAGCCGACCGATCGTGACGCGCGTCTGCGTGTTCGTAAAACGCCTGTAAAATCAAAGCACTATACACGCGTTGCGGGCGTGCCCGCGAGGCGCGTGCCAAGCGGGCTTTGGAAAAGCGGGATAAGCGCCTCGCTCGCCTTGCTTGCGACCCACGACCCGGACCAAGCTCGTTTTCATCGAATCATCACAAACACCTGAGGGTCCTATCGTGCAGCTTCAGACATCAGCCAAAGATCAGCTTCGTGCCTTCGTGTCTCGTATCGAGCGGCTGGAGGAGGAGAAGGCGGCGCTCGCCGCGGATTTGCGCGAGGTGTATGCCGAAGCCAAGGGGACCGGCTTCGACGTCAAGGCACTGCGCAAGGTGGTCGGCCTGCGCAAGCAGGACGAGAACAAGCGCCGGGAGGAAGAGGCGATCCTGACGACGTACCTCCACGCGCTCGGCATGGACGCGGCGGAGTCCGAGGCGGCTTAAGAGCTAGCGGGCGTTCTCGGCGACCCGCGTCGGCGCGGGCGCATCCATCTCGGCATAGAGGCTTCTCACCGCTTCGCCGGAGAACTGCTGGGCGCTCGCCAGGCCGCGATAGCCCGAGGCCTGACGCAGCTCGAACTTGGTCGGCTGGTCCATATCATCGAGCAGGTAATCGATATTGTCCTGCTCCGGATGGGTCATGGGCGCTACCGTGCGGCTGAAGGCGACCGATGCATCCGTCATGAGGTCTGCGATCTCGAACGGCACGTAGCTCAGCTCGTCGGGATGGTCGTCGTCGGCCTCGGGCGCGCCGACCACTTCGGCGCTCTCATAGGACGGGACGGCGGGCCGATGGGTCTCGTGGGTCAGATTGGTCCGCGCGAACGGGAGACCGCCGCCGGCGCTGGCATAGGCGAAGTGGGGAGCCTCGGCAGGCTCCTGGGCGGGCGCCAAAGCCATCGGCGCGGGCCAGTTGGGCGTGTAGGAGGCGAGGATCGGCTGAGCCGCCTCCCGCGCAGGTGCCTCGTGATGCGGGTTCGGCGTGGGCAGCGGCGCTCGCGGCGTGTTCATGGCCAACAGAGTCTGGCTCACGAGGCCCTTTGCCTGAGCCAGCTTGTAATCTGAGGGCGTGATGGGCTTGCCGTCGCTGGGGATGTAATCGGTGTGGCCGCTGGGAAAGAGCGCGGCCAGCTCGAGCCGCGGCATACGCGGCCACATGCGCACGCGGCCCGTATCCACATGCACGAAGGGAACGCCCGAGGTGGGGTAATAGCCGACGCCGCCCACCTCTTGGATGAGGGCGGAGGCGCGCAGCGTCTTCACCGAGACATCGGGGAAGTGGATATCGCAGGCCTTGCCGAGCGTATGCTGGCTGAACTTGGCCTGGCCGCCGCCAGCCTTTCTGAGCTTCTCGTTGGTGGAGGGGCTGCGATAGCCGGAGATCAAATGGACGGGCTCTTTGGAGCCGAGTTCTTCATGCAGGGTCCAGACGAGGTCGATGACCGAGGGATCCATGTGGGTCTCTTTGTCGGCCCGCCAATCCCGCATGAAATGGTTGAGCTTCTTGAGAGCCTCTTCGTCGTACTTCCCGTCCCGCATATAGGTGACGGTGATGCTCTCTTTTGTGTGGATTTCGTAGAGGGAAAGGGTCCGGGTCTCGCCGAGAGCGCTGGCACCGGAGGTCATGCCCGCGCCGAGGGCGACCAGCATGAGTCCAGCGCCGAACACGGCGCGACATGCACTGCTCCCCCGTATGCGCATCCCCGACTTTCCGTAGACTTCCCTCGCCGGCATTTGGAACCGGCTTCCCCGAGACGCCGGGCGTAGCCCAAAAAGCGCCGGCGGCCCGCCTTCCCGTGCGGCCGTTAAGCAACAGTATTAGGTAAATTGCGGGAAAAACAAGGCAAACGGCTTAACCATTCAGGCCATGGTTAACGGGCTCTGAGCGGCGCAAAGAGCCGGGCGCGGGGCCTCTGGCCCGATTCCAATGGTTAGCGGAGGAATCGGGCCGCCGTTTCTAGTTCACGAAGCCTTGCAGGATGTCGGCGAGGCTGTCGTCCCGGCGACGCTGGGACACGCCCCCCTGCCGCACCGAGATCGACTGGGTGAGGATCTCGTCATCGGACGGGTCGGCGAAGGAGGTGCGGCCGTCGAACAGGGCCGCCGCCATGCGGGAATCGTGGCCGTAGAGATCCCGGAAGGTCTTGATCGAGCCGTCCTCGTTCACCCACAGGGTGAAGTAGGAGATGTAGACCGGGATCTTCCGGTGGAGCGCCACCTGCTGGTCGTAGCCGTTGTCGAAGGCGGACATGGTGCGCGCCTCGCTCCAGTTCTGGTCGTGGTTCATGATGACCGCGGCCAGCTGGTCCGGGTTCTGCACGCGCATGCAGCCATGGCTTTCGGCGCGCACATCCTTGGCAAACAGGAACTTCTGCGGCGTGTCGTGCATGTAGACGTCGTGCTTGTTCGGGAACACGAACTTGACGCGGCCGAGCACGTTGGACGGGCCGGGGGGCTGATAGAGGTGGAGGGTGCGAATATCGACCCGGCTCCAATCGATGGAGTTGGGATCGACTTCGCGGCCGCCGTAATTGATCTTCAGGTTATGGCGCTCGAACACCGCGGTGTTCCAGCCGCCGCCGCCGAACCAACCGCCGGACGGACGTACCCACGGCCTGATTTCCTCGACCTTGATGGAATTCGGCACGTTCCAGAAGGGACCGAACACGACCGTCTGCATCTCGTCGGCGAAGATCGGGGTCTGCTTGTCGGGCTTGCCGACGACCACGCGCGTGGTGTGGACCACCTCATCGTCCTTGTAGACCCGCAGCATGAACTCCGGGATGTTGACCATCACGTAGAACGAGCCGAGGTCGTGCGGCAGCCAGCGCCAGCGTTCCATGTTGAGGAGGATGGTCTTGATTTGCGCGGGGCTTCCCATGTGCTTCAGGCTCGGCTGATTGAGGAGCCGCCGCGTGCCGGGACCGACCACGCCGTCGGTGGCGGTGTTGTGCTCGGCCTGGAACTTGGTCACGGCCTTGAGCACGTCCCCGTCGTAAAGATTGGGGTTCTCACCTTCGGGGAGGTCGAGGCGCGTCCGAAGAAGCGCGACCTGTGGGTCCTCGACGCCGGGCTTGAGCAGCGGACCGTCCGGCATCTGGATCTCAGGCTTCTCCTCTTTCGCCGCTTGGTTGCCGCCGCGAAGCTCGATCAGCTTCTTCCGCAGCAGCTCGAACTGCGGCTGGTCGGGCTGGAAGCTGCGCAAATAGGCGGCGGGATCGGAGCGGTAGGAGATCGAACTCGATCACTTCCAGAGGATCGGGCAGGGCGCGCGTCGGGTCGAGATTCTTGGAAATGCGCTGGGGGTCGATCCGGCCGCCGCGGGCATCGTAGGAATAGTCGAGCACGGCGTGGCTGATCTCGATCTCGGCGGCGGCGAGCCGATCCACGGCATCGCTCGCGCTCGCGTCGAAGCTCGCCATGTCCGGCAACTTATAGTCGGACGCGCGGAGCCCGTAGTCGTCTGCCTTCTTGATCTCGGCGACCACCGCCGTGCCGCGGTCGGTCAGACCGTTCGCGTCCACCCAGAGAAGCTTCTGGTCCGGGACGGCGTAGTACTCGACGAGAGCGCCCTTCTCGTCCTTCTTGTGCTCGGTGGTGGTGGTGAATTTCCCAGAGAGCTGCGTCTGGACGGCAAGCCGGACCGCCTCGGTCCGGCTGATCAGCGTGCTCGGTGCATCGGGCTCGGCCGCAAAGGCCGGCGCGCCAAGCGGCGCGGCCAAAAACAAGGTCAACGCAATACAGTAGATGGGCCTCATGATGTGCTCCCCTCTGGCTGAATCCCCGGATTCAGCTAGCGCCCGGTCCCTAGCCGGCGCCCCCGCTACCTGGCCATACTACGCAGCCGATTAAAGGTCCCCGAACCGCTTTTCCCCTGACTGTGGCATTTGTGCCAATCGCGTCATTTGGTTATTGCCTTATGACCCCGGCTAGTTGGGTCTCGCTTCCAATCCGATTTCACGCATCTTCCGGTAGAGCGTCGACCGGCCGATGCCGAGCCGCTTGGCGATCTCCGTCATCCGCCCACGATAGCGGCCGAAGGCGAGCCGGATCATGTCGGCTTCGACAGCCTCCAGAGAACGGATGTCGCCGGAATCGCTGAGTGCCGGGATGCCCACGGAGTCCTTGCCGTTGCCGTTCGGCACGTGGATCGTGGCCGGGGCGTCTGCGGACTGGCCGAGCATGACCGGTCCCTCGATGCGCGGCGTCAGGTCTCTCGGCGCAGGTGCCGGCGGTACCGTGACCGCATAGCCTTCGACGTGGGCGGCGATCTGCGGGAACTCGTCCACCGTCAGCATGGGCCTGTCGGCCAGCACCACGGCGCGGAACACGGCGTTCTCGAGCTGGCGGATATTGCCGGGCCAGGAATAGCGCTGGAGCATGGCGGCCGCGTCGGCATCGACGCCGTCGATGCGCTTACCCTCTTCGGCGGCGAAGCGGGCGGTGAAGTGGCGCATAAGCTCCGGCACGTCCTCGAGCCGCTCGCGCAGAGGCGGCACCCAAATGGGGAACACGTTCAGCCGGTAATAGAGGTCCTCGCGGAAGCGGCCGTCCTGCACCAGGGCGATCAAATTCTGGTTGGTCGCCGAGATCAGCCGGAAGTCGACCTTGACAGGCTGCTTGCCGCCGACCGCATCGATCTCGCCGTCTTGCAGGGCGCGCAGCAGCTTCACCTGGGCGTCGAGCGGCAGTTCGCCGATCTCGTCGAGGAACAGCGTGCCGCCATCGGCTTCGAGGAACTTGCCGGTGCGTCTTTCGGAGGCGCCGGTGAAGGAGCCCTTCTCATGGCCGAACAGGATGCTCTCGACCAGGTTCTCCGGGATTGCGCCGCAGTTGACCGTGACGAAAGGCTTTGATTTGCGGACGCTTTCGCCCTGGATGGCGCGGGCGATCAGCTCTTTGCCGACCCCCGATTCGCCTTCGATGAGAACGGGGATGCCGGAATTGGCGGCCCGCCGCCCGAGCCCGATAACCCGCTTCATGGCCTCGCTGCCGGCGATCAGGTCGGCGAAGCCGAGCTCGCCGGAGGCCGTGGCCTTCATGCGGGTGATCTCGCCGGCAAGCGCCTCGATCCGCAGCGCGTTCTTGATGGAGACCTCGAGCCGCTCGGGGCTCACCGGCTTCACCACGAAGTCGACGGCGCCGGCGCGCATGGCCGAGATGGCGGCGTCGATGCTGCCATGAGACGTCTGAACGATGACGGGCGGCTTGCGCGGCAAGGATCGCATGGCGGAGAGCACCGCCATGCCGTCCGTGCCGGGCATGACGAGATCGAGCAGGATGAGACAGATGTCGCCTGCACTATCAGCCTTCAGCGCGGCAAGGGCGCTTCCGCCACTGTCGGCGGTTTCGACGTGGTAGCCGAACCGCTTGATGGTCTCTTCGAGAATTCGACGTTGTGCAGGGTCGTCGTCGACGACTAGTACGCGCTTGGGCATGACGCAAAACTCACTCGTTACGCAAACACTAACGAAACAGAGGCGCCGCTTGAGGCGAATACTTGGGCCTCAGCGGACCCCTGTTGTGCCAAAACTGTGCAGTGGGAAGGTAAACATCTTCTTTATCGGAGTTCGATTTTGGTGAAGTTGTTACCGAAGCCTTCTGCGAAATGACCAGAGAAGCGTCAGTTTGGGCCTTGCAGGCAGAAGCCGGCCTTCCCACACTAGGCGTCGGTCACCGCTAACGAGGAATCTTTCAGTTGATGTTGCCCTCCTTAAATTTTTGGCTTCCGAAACCCCTTAACGCCGCGACTCACGCGGCCAAGAGCAAGGCCAAGCATGCCGGCCCCGCGCTCGGCGCGCTGCCGGAGTGGAACCTCGGAGACCTCTACGACGCCCCCGAATCGCCGGCGCTGAAGAAGGACCTGGAGACTGCCGAGCGGGCTGCCGAGGCGATGCACGAGCGCTATGCCGGCAAGCTCGCCGGTCTGCTCGCGGGCGGGGAGGGCGGGCCTGCGCTGGCGCAGGCGCTCCGTGAGTTCGAGGCGCTGAACGACGTGCTGGGCCGCATCGTCTCTTATGCAAGCCTGCTCTATTCGGCCGACACGGCCGATCCGAGGCGCCAGAAGTTCTACGGCGACATCCAGGAGAAGATCACCGCCATCTCGTCGAAGCTTCTGTTCTTCCCGCTCGAGCTCAACCGGCTCGATGACGCCGCGCTCGAAAAGGCGATGGCGGACACGGAGCTCGGCCACTACCGGCCGTGGCTCGAGGACCTGCGCAAAGAGAAGCCCTATCAGCTCGAAGACAGGCTGGAGCAGCTGTTCCACGAGAAGGCGGTGACGGCGCGGGGCGCCTGGGACCGCCTGTTCAACGAGACCATGACCTCGCTCCGCTTCAAGATCGGGGACGAGAAGCTCAGCCTCGAGCCGACGCTGAACCGCTTGCTCGATCCGGACGAGAAGAAGCGCAAAGCGGCCGCGGAAGCCTTGGGCAAGGTGTTCAAGGAGAACGTGCGGCTCTTCACGCTGATCACCAACACGCTCGCCAAGGACAAGGAGATCTCCGACCGCTGGCGCGGCTTCGAGGATGTCGCCGACTCGCGCCATCTCGCCAACCGCGTCGAGCGGGACGTGGTCGATGCGCTGGTGGCGGCGGTGCGCGACGCCTATCCGCGGCTGTCGCACCGCTACTACGCCATGAAGGCGAAGTGGCTCGGCAAGAAGAAGCTCATGTACTGGGACCGCAACGCGCCGCTGCCGGAAGAGCCGAAGCAGGTCATCGGCTGGGACGATGCGCGCGACACCGTGCTGACGGCCTACGGCAATTTCTCGCCGCGCATGGCGGACATCGCCGGGCGCTTCTTCGCCGAGGGCTGGATCGACGCGCCGGTTCGGGAAGGGAAGAGCCAAGGCGCCTTCTCCCATCCCACGGTGCCGAGCGCGCATCCCTATATCCTGCTCAACTATCAGGGCAAGCCGCGGGACGTGATGACGCTGGCGCACGAGCTCGGGCACGGCGTGCATCAGGTGCTGGCCAACAAGCAGGGCCCGCTCATGGCGCCGACGCCGCTGACGCTCGCCGAGACGGCGAGCGTGTTCGGCGAGATGCTGACCTTCCGCAAGCTGCTCGACCAGGCGCCGTCCAAGCGCGAGCGGAAAGCTCTGCTCGCCGCCAAGGTGGAAGACATGCTCAACACCGTGGTGCGCCAGATCGCGTTCTACACGTTCGAGCGCAACGTGCATGTCGAGCGGCGCCAGGGCGAGCTGACGAGCGATCGGCTCGGCGAGATCTGGCTCGACGTGCAGCGCGAGAGCCTGGGCCCGGCGATCGAATTGCGACCCGAATACGAGACCTTCTGGTCCTACATCCCGCACTTCATCCACGCGCCGTTCTACGTCTACGCGTACGCGTTCGGCGATTGCCTGGTGAACTCGCTCTATGCCGTCTACGAGAAGGCGGAGCATGGCTTCGCCGAGCGCTATCTCGATATGCTCGCGGCCGGCGGCACCAAGCACCATAAGGAGCTCCTTGAGCCGTTCGGGCTCGATGCGTCAGAGCCGCATTTCTGGTCCATGGGTCTCAAGGTGATCGAAGGTTTGATCGACGAGCTCGAGGCCATGGACGAGAGCAAAGCAGCCAAGGTCTAAGCCATGGAGCAAGTGTCGCTGGTCCCGATTCTCGTCTGGGTCGCGGCGCTTGCGTGTTGGGGCCTCTCGATGTGGCGGGCGCCGCGGCCGATCATGCAGGCCTATGTCATCGACCGGCTGCTGCGCTACCTGTTCATCTTCCCGCTGGGGATCCAGGGCCTGTGGGCCTTTGCCAGCCACGTGTTCTTTGCCGAGCAGGCGGCGGAGGCGATCGGGTGGGAACCGAGCCCGTTCCAGTTCGAGGTGGGCTACGCCAGTCTCGGGCTCGGGCTTGCCAGTCTCTATGCGGCTTTCACGACCTTCTATGCGCGTGTCGCCGTGGCCATCGCCGCGTCGTGCTTTCTCGTGGGCGCCGGCATCGGGCATGTGCACGATATCGTGGCCTACGGCAATCTGACGGCGGGCAATGCCGGCCCGATCCTGATCACCGACTTCCTCACGCCCATGGCGGTGCTGGCGCTGCTCCTCGTGGCGGCGCGGCGGCCGAGGCCCAAATCGCCCGATACGCTGGCGCTCGAAGCCGAGCTCGAGGTCGCGCGCCGCGCCATGCGCTCCTATCAGGACGCGCTCGACAAATTCGTCAAGGAGTGAGCTTCGCGCCTATTGAATCCTGGCGATGTCGGCGACCACCGGGCGGTGATCGGAGCCAAGATAGGGGCCGAGCGTCAGGCCAAGCGAGGCGAAGTGGCGCGAGGCGAACACGTTGTCGATCGGCACGAAAGGCCATAGCCGCATGTCTCGCCAACGCATAGGCCAGGTGGGATAGACCGTATTGAAGCGGTGGAGCGCCGTCGCCGCCGAGAATGTCTTCAGCTTGACCGTCCACGGCGTCATGTTGAAATCGCCGGCCAGGACGAGCGGCCCCTTCCGTTCGCGCACGAACTGGGTGAGCGCGCGGATGTCGCCCTGCTGGAGGTCCGGGTAGAACGGCCGTGCGAGATGCACGCCGGCGAGCTCGACGTCCTTGCCCTTCACGTCGAGTTTGACCCAGCGGATGATCAGCGACATCCACGGCGGCTGGCCGGCGCGGTCGATGCGGCCGTCGGCGAGAATTGGGTATTTGGAGAGGATGACGAGGCCGTTCTCGCCGACGCGATACGGGTAATGCTTGCCGAGCGTCGCGAGGAGGCCTTCGTGAATGTCGCGCACCTCTTGGAGCACGACGGCGTCGGCGTCGGTCTCGAACAAGAATTTGGTGATGGCTTGCGTGTGCTCGTTCCCGCCCCAGAGATTGAAGGTGGCGACGCGCAGGAACCGCGCGGTGCCGTCCGGAGCCGCGGGCGCGCGCCCGGTCACCCCGGTGACGAACAGAGCCGAGACGACGGCGAGGAGGATGGCCGCGGGGATGATGAGGCTCGGGACGCGGGTGGCGAAGGCAAGCGCCATGAGCGCCAGCGCGCCGGCGGCGAGGAAGGGGACGCCGTCATTGACGATGTCGAACGGGGGATACCAATTGGCGAGCACGCCGAGCGCGGCGAGCGCGGCGCCGAAGATCAGACCCGCTGCGACAATGACTCTCAGGGTTTTGGACATCGAATTGGCGGGTCTTTGACTGCAAATGCGGCAAAGGATGGGCGCGCGCCACGAAGCGTCCCTATATGGGTGAAGACTTACCCACGCGTGAAAGCCCTGCCCAACTCATGAACGACGGCGCTTCAGACAGCGAGAAGAACAGGTTCAGCGCCCGCGCCATGCGCTATGGCCGGGTCGGCGCCAATGTGGGCGGCGTCGCCGCGCGCATGGCCGGACGGCGCCTGTTCGGCCTCGATCCCGAGCGCGACAAAGATGCCGCAGCCCTTGCCGCCGCCCTCGGCGGGCTGAAAGGCCCGATCATGAAGGTGGCGCAGCTTCTCGCCACCATCCCCGAGGCGCTGCCGGCCGAATACGCCGCCGAGCTCGGTCAGCTGCAAAGCCAGGCCCCGCCCATGGGCCGGTCGTTCGTACGCCGGCGCATGGCGGCGGAGCTCGGCCCCGATTGGGAAGCGAAATTCGCGACGTTCGATCACGAGGCGGCGGCGTCCGCTTCGCTCGGCCAGGTGCATCGCGCGACGTCCCGTGACGGGCGCAGCCTGGCGGTCAAGCTGCAATATCCGGACATGCAGTCGGCGGTCGAAGCCGACCTTGTCCAGCTCGGCATGCTGTTCTCCATCCATCGCCGCATGCGTCCCGCGGTCGAGACCTCGGAAATGCTGAAAGAGATTTCGGCGCGCTTGCGCGAGGAGCTCGACTATGTGCTCGAGGCCGCGCACATGCGCCTCTACGGCATGATCTTCGAGACCGATCCCATGATCCGCGTGCCGGAGGTTCTGCCGGAGCTCTCGACGCGGCGCCTGCTCACCATGACCTGGCTCGAAGGGCGGCGGCTGCTCGACTACACGGACCGTCCGCTCGAGGAGCGCAACAGAATAGCCCGCGCCATGTTCCGCGCCTGGTGGTACCCGTTCAGCCAGTACGGGGTGATCCACGGCGATCCCCATCTCGGCAATTACACCGTGTTCGAGGACGCGGACGGCAAGGCGGCCGGCATCAACCTGCTCGACTATGGCTGCATGCGGACCTTCGCGCCGAAATTCATCCAGGGCGTGATCGATCTCTATCACGGTCTTCTGAACAACGATCGGGCACTCATCGTGCATGCCTATGAGACCTGGGGCTTCGCCGGGCTCTCCAATGAGCTGATCGACATCCTCAATATCTGGGCGAACTTCATCTATGGGCCCATGCTCGAAGACCGCGTGCGCACCATTGCCGAACATACGCGGCCCGGGGCCTATGGACGCCAGGAGGCGTTCAAAGTGCATGAGGGCCTGCGCGACAAGGGGCCGGTGACGGTGCCGCGCGAATTCGTGTTCATGGACCGCGCGGCCATCGGCCTCGGCGGCGTGTTCCTGCATCTCAACGCCGAGCTCAACTATCACCGCCTGTTCAACGAGGCGATCGCCGGCGCCGATTTGGCGGATGTGACACGACGCCAGCACGACGCCTTTGTTAAAGCCGGCGTACCGTTACCGGAAGGATCGGCCTAACAAGGGTTGTGATCGCGGCTCACTTCGCCGAGGATTCGAAAATCTCGCGAATCTCTCGAGAGGAGGGGCTGACGATGGATTGGCTGATCAACGACGCATTGCCGGTGCTGGCGCGGATCTTCCTCGTCTGGATCTTCCCGCTCAGCACGCTCGACAAGATCATCAATTGGGACAACGCGGTAAAGCAGGCCTCGTCGAGCTGGCTCCCGGGCGGGGCCGCGCTCCTGTTCCCGGCCATGGCGGTCGAGGTGTTCACGCCGCCGATGATCGTGTTCGGCTTCTATGACGGGATCGCCGCCTTCATCCTCGCCGGCTACTGCGCCGTCACGGCAATCCTCTACCACAATTTCTGGACCTACCCGCGCTTCTGGTCGCCCCAGAGCGAGGGCTACCCGCATATCTGGGACTTCTTCAAGAACTTCGGGCTCGTCGGCGGGTTGATCTTCGTCATGTATGCGAGCGGCTTCATCCAGGCGGTCGGCAGCGACATCGAGAAGGCCGCCGCACTGACGCAGCCGGTTATCGCAATGATGGGCAGCCAATGAGCGTAAACCCCGAACATCCGAAGATCCCTTATTGGCATCTATGGACGGACGACGAAGGGATCACGCACCAGACGCGGTGCGACCTCACGTCGTTCGAGTGGCAGAGCATGGGGGGCAAGGCGGGGGCGCAATGGAACGACCATCTGCTCTCCGGCGAGAACAGTCTCCTGTTCGCCATCCTGCCGGTCGGATGGATCGGAGACTGGCACGAGAATCCGAAGCCGCAATGGATCTCGGTATTGTCGGGGCGCTGGTTTGTGGAGTCGACGGACGGCACAAAGGTGGAGATGGGAACCGGCGATCTTGCCTTCGGCGGCGATCAGAACGCGAAGCCAGACGCGGGTGGCCGGGCCGGGCATCGTTCGGGCACGGTCGGCGATGAGCCGTGCTCGCTGATGATCGTTCAGCTCGATCCCAGTAAATGGGCCGGCGCGCGGCCGGGCGCCTTCAAGTAGAGGCACCCAGAGGCCCTAGGCGATTCGCCGCTTGTGCTTGTTTGCGTACATCCGCTGGTCGGCCATCTTATAGAGGGCCCCGGGCGACAGACCGTCCTCAGGCCACCGGGCAAAACCGAAGCTCGCGCTAATGCTCGGGGTTCGATCGTTCTCGGCGCAGCTTTGCTGAACGAGGCACCCCTCGAACTCATTCTGCAATCGCCGGACTGAGACGTCGTCCGCCGAGTTTGCGAGCACGACGCCAAACTCATCTCCGCCGACGCGTGCCACCATGCCTTCTTTGTCGAAGACTTCGGTCAAGCACTTTGCGATTGCCCTTATCGCGCAGTCGCCAACGGCGTGGCCGAACCGATCGTTGATCAGCTTCAGGTTGTTCATGTCGATCAGAAGGAGGCTAACTGGGCTGTGCCGCTCGTCGGACGAGCTCACGGCGAAATCAAGCTGTGCGTCGAAGAGTGCCCTGTTTGGCAGTCTGGTGAGCGGGTCGCGTTGCAGAGCGCTCACGTCCACATGCATCGCCATCGCGTGGCGTGTCTCTCCCCGATAGATCGGTGAGATCAGGACTTGGTACCAGTGATAGCGGCCGCTAAAGGGACAGGAGTAGGTGGTTACGAACAGGTCCGTGGTTCCATCGAGGACCTTCCTCAAGCCATCGGCGACCTCGGAGGCCTCAGCGCATCCACGGTCGGCTGCTGCCTGGCATTCGTCCAAATAGTTCCACCGCGCGGTTAAATCGAGACCGCCGTGCTCGGCCGTCTCGTTCCACTTCTTATTGGTATACTCGATTGTGCCCGAGGGCCTTATCACGGCAACCTCGGTGGCAAACGCGTCCGTAAGGTCGATCTTGGAGAGCATTGTCTCTGTCCAGCGCACTTGCTGTTAGCGGACAAGGGTTGAAAGTTCTTTGAGATTTCGCTTCAGATTTTGCCTACCGACGCGGACTGGAGGAAGTGAATGGCCGTCACGCAGCTCTTGAGGGTCAGCATCACGGTCGCGGACCTGGCGGGGACAGCCGCCTTCTATCGCGACGGGCTCGGGCTCGATGTCGGGTCTGAAAAGAAACTCGGGGATCCCGCCTGGAACCGTCTCCTCGGGCTCGATGAGGGCACGGCGGCGCGCGCCATGGATGTCGTGGTGGGGACGAAAGTCGTCAGACTGGTGGCGTTCGATCCGAAAGGTGCGCCTTACCCGGCCGAACGCGCCTCGAACGACCAATGGTTCGAGCACGTGGCGCTCGTCACCGGCGACATCACGGCGGTGTGGGAGAGGCTGATGCGCTCCTCGCCGGAGGTCATCACCACAGGCGCGCCGGTGCTCCTGCCGCCCAATACGGGGAGCGTCACCGCCTTCAAGTTCCGCGATCCCGAAGGGCACCCGCTCGAGCTCATCTTCTTCCCTGAAGGCGTCGGCGATCCCCTCTGGCATCAGGGAACGAGCCCCGGCATCCGCGGCTACGACCACACGGCCATCTCCGTGACGGATCTCGACCGGAGCGTCGCCTTCTATACCGGGCTGCTCGGCTTCCACATCGGCGGGCGGTCGCTGAACCAGGGTCCCGAGCAGGATCGTCTCGACGGGCTCTCCGCTTGCGAAGTGGACGTGGTGGCCCTTCAGCCCGCCGAGGCGCCGACGCCCCATGTGGAGCTTCTGCATTACCGGACGCCGCCGGGCCGGACGGCAGCCAAGCCGGTGCAGGCCAATGACGTCGCCGCGGCGCGCCAGGTCCACGCCGTGGACGATCTCATCGCGCTGGTGAGGCGCCTCGAGGCGGCGGACGCGCCGTTCGTCTCGCCGGGCATCGTGACGCTCAAGGATGGCGGGAAAGCTGCCGCCGTCCGCGATCCCGACGGGCATATGATCGTGCTCATGGGGCAATAGGGCCAAACGGCGCCTTATTCGGCCCCGGGCGGCAATTATTGCGGGATGCCCCGGATTTTGCTATCTCGCGGGGTCGCGCGAAGTCGCTATCAACGAAGGAATGACCGGGGGGCAGTTGAATGCATATTAATCCCAAAGAAGGCCATCCAGACATGGATTACCGTGAGCACCTGTCCACTTACAGTTTGTTCTGTAAGATGACCTTGTGGACGGTGCTCATCGTGGCCGCGATCGTGGCGGCCATGGGCTACTTCCTGACGTAAGCTTGCGCTCTCGGTAGACTTCTCCTTAGCTCGCTCACGCGAAGCAACAACCCACGCAGGCAATTGGCCGCGTCGCGGCCAACGCGTCAGCTGACGGAGTCACGATGATTGCGATTGGCGTGCCCGCCGAAGGCAAGGACGAGCCGCGGGTCGGGATCACTCCCGAAACGGTGAAGAAGCTCGTCAAGGCCGGGGCCAAGGTCACCGTGCGCTCGGGCGCCGGCTTGCGGTCCCATTTCTCCGATCAGGAATACACGGACGCCGGTGCTGTGATTGCCAAGAGCGACGCGGACGCCGTCGCCGACGCCGATGTCGTGTTCACCGTGCGCCGCCCGGAGCTCAGCCTCGCCAAGGCGATGAAGAAGGGCGCGGCGCTGATCGGCATGCTCGATCCTTTCTCGGACGCGGAAGGCCTCGATGCGCTCGCCAAGACCGGCGTTTCGCTGTTCGCCATGGAGCTCATGCCGCGCATCACCCGCGCGCAGAGCATGGATGTTCTGTCGTCGCAGTCGAACCTCGCCGGCTACAAGGCCGTGGTCGATGCCGCCGCTGCGTTCGAGCGGGCACTGCCGATGATGATGACGGCGGCCGGCACGGTGCCTGCCGCGCGCATCTTCATCATGGGTGTGGGCGTCGCCGGGCTTCAAGCGATTGCTACGGCACGCCGGCTCGGCGCCATCGTGACGGCGACCGACGTCCGCCCCGCGGTCAAGGAACAGGTGGCCTCGCTCGGCGCCAAGTTCATCGCGGTCGAGGACGAGGAGTTCAAGCAGGCGGAGACCGCCGGCGGCTACGCCAAAGAAATGTCCGAGGAATATAAGAAGAAGCAGGCGGCGCTGGTCGCCGACCACGTCAAAAACCAGGACATCGTCATCACCACGGCGCTGATCCCCGGGCGCCCCGCACCGAAGCTCATCTCCAAGGAGATGATCGAGAGCATGCGCCCCGGCTCCATCATCGTCGATCTCGCCGCCGAGCGTGGCGGCAATACCGAACTTACGAAGCCCGGCGAGATTGCCCAACACAAGGGCGTGCGCATTTTTGGGCTGCTCAATCTGCCGGGCCAGGTGCCGGTCAATGCGTCGAGCCTTTATGCGCGCAACCTGCAGGCCTTCATCGAGCCCTTCATCGACAAGGAAACGAAGGCGCTCGCCATCAATTGGGACGATGAGCTCGCCAAGGGCACGGGAATCGCCCGCGATGGCGTGATCGTCAACGCGATGGTCGCCGAACGTCTCGGCGGCAAGGGGGCCGGTGCCGCGAAGGCAGATTCCAAGCCGGCGCGGGCCGCGCGGGCGCCCACCAAGACCGGGCCGGCAAAGCAGGCCAACGGCAGGAAAGCTCCGGCGAAGAACGGCGCCACGTCCAAGGGAGGCAAGACCACATGACGAGACGGACTTTGCGTGCTGGGCTCCTCCTCCTCGCGCTGGCCATGCTGGCCGACGCGGTGTGGGCGGGAGGCGCCTATGCTGCCGAGGCGGCCGCGCCCGAAGGCGGGCACGACTTCATCTCGCAATTCTCGATCTTCGTGCTTGCGGTGTTCGTCGGCTATTTCGTGGTTTGGAGCGTGACGCCGGCGCTACACACGCCGCTGATGTCGGTGACCAACGCCATCTCCTCGGTGATCGTCGTCGGCGCGCTGCTCGCGGTTTCCGTCGAAGCGGCCGACGCTGCCGTTTCGTCCGGTCACATCGTCGCCAAGCTGCTTGGCCTCGCCGCCTTGATCCTGGCGAGCGTCAACATCTTCGGCGGCTTCCTCGTCACCCAACGCATGCTCGCCATGTACCGGCGTAAGGATCGCTGAGATGTCGGCTGGTCTCGGCTCGCTGCTCTACCTCGCCGCTGGCGTCCTGTTCATCCTGGCGCTGCGCGGGCTGTCCTCGCCCGAGACCTCGCGCCGCGGCAACTACATGGGCATGGTCGGCATGGCTATCGCGGTCGCCACGACGCTTGCCGTGGCGCGCCCGGAAATGCCGCTCTCCTGGGTGTTGATCGTGGTTGGCATTGCAATAGGCGGCAGCATCGGCGCATTCATCGCGCGGCGCATCGCCATGACGGCGATGCCCGAACTCGTCGCTGCGTTCCACTCGCTGGTGGGCCTCGCTGCCGTGCTCGTGGCAGCGGCGGCGTTCTACGCGCCGGAGGCGTTCGGGATCGGCGTGCCGGGCGACATCCGCGTCCAGAGCCTGGTCGAGATGTCACTCGGTGTCGCCATCGGCGCCATCACCTTCACCGGTTCGATCATCGCGTTCTTGAAGCTCTCGGGCCGCATGTCGGGCAAGCCGATCATGTTGCCCGCGCGTCATGTCATCAATATCGCGCTCGCGGTCGCGCTCGTCGTCTGCATCGTCATGTTCTGCCAGGAGCAGACGGCATTCTATTTCTGGGTAATCGCCGGGCTGTCGCTCCTCCTCGGCGTGCTCATCATCGTTCCCATCGGTGGTGCCGACATGCCGGTCGTCATCTCGATGCTGAACTCGTACTCGGGCTGGGCGGCCGCCGGCATCGGCTTCACGCTCGGCAACACGGCGTTGATCGTCACCGGCGCATTGGTCGGCTCATCGGGCGCGATCCTGTCCTACATCATGTGCAAGGGCATGAACCGGTCGTTCATCAGCGTCATCCTCGGCGGCTTCGGCGGCGAGGTGGCGGGACCCGCCGGCGGCGCCGAGCAGAAGCCGGTCAAGCTCGGCTCGGCCGAGGACGCGGCCTTCCTCATGAAGAACGCCGAGTCAAGGTCATCATCGTCCCGGGGTACGGCATGGCGGTGGCGCAGGCGCAGCATGCCTTACGCGAAATGGCCGACGGGCTGAAAGAGGCGGGCGTCGAGGTCAAATATGCCATCCACCCGGTGGCCGGCCGCATGCCTGGCCATATGAACGTGCTGCTCGCCGAGGCGAACGTGCCTTACGACGAGGTGTTCGAGCTCGAGGACATCAACAGCGAATTCCCGCAGACCGACGTGGTCTACGTGATCGGCGCCAACGACGTGGTGAACCCGGCGGCCGAGGACGACCCGTCCTCGCCGATCTACGGCATGCCGGTGCTCGAAGTGTGGAAGGCGGGCACGGTCTTGTTCAACAAGCGGTCGCTGGCATCAGGCTATGCCGGCATCGATAATTCCGTCTTCTACCGGGACAACACCATGATGGTGCTCGGCGACGCCAAGAAAATGACCGAAGAGATCGCCAAATCGCTGTAGAGGCCGCAAGTAAATGTGCGGCTTGGTTAACAATCTCAAAGATAACGAAGAATTGTCAAGATCGGGCTGAGAATCGCCCAACTCCGGCTCAAATCGACCCGTAGAGCCGCAGCCTGCTCATGCTGGTCGGCATGACGGATGCATTGAAATCCCGCGATGACCTCCGCATTTAAGCGGAGGTTAGGCTTCATCGGGTGGGCTTCTGCTGAAAGATCAGAGAATTCAGCTTGGACGGCGGGCGCCGACTTGCAGTAGCACTCGCGTCCGTTCAAGTGCCGTTCATCCCGGTGAAGTAGAGTGATTTCAGGCTGACAACGAAAAACTATGAGAGGCGTTGCCTAACCCATGCTGAACCTGTTCCTGTCGCTCGTCGGCATTTTCCTCCTTTTCTGTATCGTCGCGCGGTTGCTTCACCGCTACTTCCTGTACATTCCCAACCGGACGCGCGTCGCGCCGAAGGATGCCGGCCTTCTCGTCACCGAGGAGGTCGTGTTCAAGGCAGGCGACGGGACGCGACTGATCGCGTGGTACCGGCCCGCACAACCCGGCAAGCCGACGCTGCTCTACTTCCAAGGGAACTGCGGCAACGCTGCCGACCGCGCCGGCAAGATCAAGGCGATCGGCTCGGACGGCTATGGCGTGTTCATGCTCAACTACCGGCGCTACGGCGGCTCGGGCGGACGTCCGACCGAGAAGCGCATCGCCGCGGATGCAGTGAGCGCTTACGACTATTTGCGCGGGCTCGGCGTCGCGCCCCATGACATCGCCGTCTACGGCGAGTCGCTCGGCACCGCCGTCGCCACGCGGCTCTGCCTGCAGCGCGAGGCTAGGGCGCTCGTGCTCGAGGCGCCGTTCACCACGGTGGTGGATGTCGGCCGTCTGATGTGGCCGCTCCTTCCGCTGCAATACATCATGGCCGACCAGTACCGGACCATCGATCGCATCGGCGAGGTTACCGTGCCGCTTTTCATCATCCATGGCGGCCGGGACAATGTGATCCCTCTCGATCACGCGCGCGCGGTGCTTCATGCGGCCAACGAGCCGAAGACCCTCAGCGTCGTGCCGCGGGCGGGCCACAACGATCTCTTCGAGCAGGGCGCTTGGACCAGGGTGCGCGACTTCCTGGCGAGCCTCCAGCCGGAGCCGGTTGTGGTGAAAGAGAAGACCGTTGCCCGTGCCGGACGCCCTGTGGCGCTCGTCGCTGCGGCGGCCGCCAACCGGTAGCCAAACGCAACAAAGCCGGGAACGCGGTTCCCGGCTGAAATACCTAAATCAGGAAAATCAGCGCCTAGCGGCGCGGCGTGCGCGGCTTGGGGGCAGACCCGGATTCGCGCTGCGCCTTCTTGCGGGCGAGCTTGCGGGCGCGGCGGATGGCCTCGGCCTTCTCGCGGGCACGCTTCTCGGAGGGCTTCTCGTAGTAGTTACGGAGCTTCATCTCGCGGAAGATGCCTTCGCGCTGCATTTTCTTCTTCAGCGCCCGTAGGGCCTGATCGACATTGTTATCGCGAACGACGACTTGCACGCGCCTTAGATCTCCGATTGGCCGTCAGTTTTGGGATTGGTGCGGGGGCCAAAAACGACCCCGGCCAAGCCGGCCTGGGTCCCGCATCCGGGGCTGATCTAGCAAAAGCGCTGCCGATTGTCCAGACCGGCTGTGACAACTTAGTCCGCGGTCTTGGGGAAGAGCCTGGTCACATGGCCCATCTTGCGGCCGGGCCGGGCTTCGGCCTTGCCATAGAGATGGACCGCCGTGCCGGGCTCCGCGGCGAGCCCAGGCCAGTTATCCACATCCGCACCGATCAGATTGGTCATCACCGCGTTGCTGTGGCGGGCGACGTCGCCAAGCGGCCAACCGCAAATTGCCCGCACATGGTTCTCGAACTGACTGATGAGGCAGGCGTCGATGGTCCAATGCCCGGAATTATGCACCCGAGGCGCGAACTCGTTGACGATCAGGTGGGGCGTCTCGCCCTCGCGCTCGAACATCTCCACGCAGAGCACGCCGACATGCTGAAGCGCCTCGGCAATGGCGCCGGCAATCTTGCGCGCCTCGAACGCGATCGACTGGGAGATGCGGGCCGGCACGCGGCTCGTGGCGAGGATGCCGCCCTGGTGGACGTTCTCGATCGCGTCGTAGAACCGCATCTCGCCGTCCTGCCCACGTACGACAACGACCGAGACCTCGCGCTCGAACCGGACCACGCCTTCGAGCACGCACGGCACCTCGCCGATCGTCTCCCAGGCGGTGTCGGCCTCGCATAAGGTATGGATCATCACCTGGCCCTTGCCGTCATAGCCGAAGCGGCGGGTCTTGAGCAGGGCAGGGGTCTTGATGCGCGCGAGCCCTTCCTTGAGATCGCCTATGCTGTCGACCGCGGCGTATGGCGCGACCGCGATGCCGAGCGCGCTGACGAAGTCCTTTTCGCCAAGCCGATCCTGGGCCACGGCGAAGGATTTCGGACCTGGAAACACGGCGGTTTCGTTTCCGGCGATTTCGAGCGCGCGCGCGGGCACGTTCTCGAACTCGCATGTGACCACGCCGACGCTCCGGGCGAATTCGGCGAGCGCCGCCTTGTCCTCAAAGGCGCCGACCGTGCGTGCCGCGGCGACATCGAAGGCAGGCGCGTTTGCCTCGTCGCTATAAATGTGCGTCTTCAAGCCAAGCCGGCTCGCCGCGACGCTCAGCATGCGCCCGAGCTGGCCACCGCCGAGAATACCGATCGTGCTGCCAGGGGGCAGCGTCCGCTCAGGCATTATCTTCGACGGCCTCGGACACGGACGCGGTCTGGGTCGCGCGCCAAGCGGCGAGCCGCGCGGCGAGGCTTGCATCCGCGAGCGCCAGGATCGCGGCGGCGAGCAGGCCGGCATTGGTGGCGCCGGCCGGACCGATGGCGAGCGTGCCGACCGGCACGCCGGCGGGCATCTGCGCGATGGACAAGAGACTGTCGAGCCCTTTCAGGGTGCGGCTTTCGACCGGCACGCCGAGCACGGGAAGCTCCGTCATGGAGGCGGTCATGCCGGGAAGATGCGCCGCGCCGCCGGCGCCGGCGATGATGACCTTCAGCCCGCGATCGCGGGCGGTCGAGGCGTAGTCGTAGAGGCGCTTCGGCGTACGGTGGGCGGAGACGACCTTCGTCTCGTACGGCACTCTCAGCGCGTCGAGCACGTCGGCCGCCGCTTTCAGGGTCGGCCAATCCGAGCGGCTTCCCATGATGATGCCGACGGCAGGTTTCGCATCGCTCATGCTTTCGCTCATGGGAAGGTCCGGGCCTGAGGGGCCCTCTCGCGGAAAGCGCGCGATTATAGGGACGCGCCCTTGCTTGGCAAGGCGCGACTGGTGCTTATCCCGCTTGCGGACGCGGCCGAATCCGGGTGCCTTTGGCCCCGTCAGCCCGATTTTTCGAGAAGGGGAACGAGATGCCCCAGGACCCGCCTGCCGCCCCGCCCAGCAACATGTTGATGCGGCTCTATCTCTTGCTGTTCGTCTTTTTGATCGTGCCGATCGCGCTGGTCTACGGGCTCGCCCCTGCGGCGACGCTGCCCCAGGCGCTGGACATGACCGTCTCCGGCACCGATCAGATCCATATCTTCCGGGCTTTGATGTGCCTCTATCTCGGCGCCGCCGCGTTCTGGGCCATCGCTGCGTTCCATCCGGCCTGGCAGCGCATAGCGGTGATCTGGGCGATCTTCTTTGCGTTTTCGCTCGCGGCCGGCCGGTTGATCAGCCTCGTGGTCGATGGCCGCCCGAGCCTGCTCCTCATCATCTATCTCTGCTTGGAGATCTTCGGCGGCCTGCTCGGCCTTGCCGTGCTCGCGGCGGCGGATCGGAGACTCAGGCGATGATGTCGGGGAGAAGCTGATCCTCGATCCGGGAAATCTCGTCCTTCAGGAAAAGCTTCTTCTTCTTGAGGCGCTTGAGCTGGAGCGCGTCGGCACGACCCGACTCCTCAAGGGCGTTGATGGCGCTGTCCAGATCGCGATGCTCCTGCTTGAGCCTCGCGAGCATCGCCCGAAGCTCGCGAATTTCCTCGCTTTCCATCGGGCGCTCCCGCTCCTTTGCCCCTCGGGACAGTGAATTATCGTGGCGAAGCGAAGGCGGCGCAAGGGCTTGCCCTCTGAACCACACAGAAGACCGGGGCCGGTGGAAACATGCGCGGCGATGCCGCAGCCGAGCGGCAGGCATTAGACAAGTCGTCGCCGGTTTGTCAAAATGAGTACCGGAGACAATAGACATTGGAGGTCCGATATGGCGCTAGACGCACACCTCGTGGAATTGTCTGAGAGGCACCGCGCCCTCGATCGCAGGATCGAAGAAGAGCAGGGAAGGCCAACGGCCGACATGCTCAAAATCGCGGAATGGAAGCGTCAAAAACTGCGTCTGAAGGATGAGATGGAGCGGCTTAAGCTCGAGCCGCATCACTAGACCGGCCGCGGCCTCGTAGGCCGGGTATTTAGGGAAATTGTTTTGGGCGCCCGGTAGCGTCGGGCGCGAAGGAAGTCGTTTATGGCCGCGAATGAGAGGTCTAAAGCCTCTCCGCGGCCATTATCTTATGGCTCTTTCGAATCGCACGAGGGGGTGCTGCGCCATGCATCGTTGGGCACGCGTGAAGATATCGGCGATGGTGCTGTTGACGGTTGGGCTCTCGTCCCCTGCCATGGCCGTCGAGAAGGACCTGACCGACAAGGGCAGGGTGCTCGTCCAGAAGAACTGCTCGCGCTGTCATGCCACCGGGACGGAGGGGGTCAGTCCCAATCCCGAAGCGCCGCCGTTCCGCACGCTCTCCAGCAAATATCCGGTCGAGGACCTCGCCGAGTCGCTCGCCGAGGGCATCGTGTCGGGCCATCCGGAGATGCCGATCTTCGTCTTCAGTCCGCACGACGTCGACGCGATCATCGACTATCTGCAGTCGATCCAAGAAAAGCCGAGCGGAACGGAAGAAACGCCGGAGGCCGCGCCCGAAGAGACGCCTGACGAATAGGGGTTTGCCCTCAAGCGTCGGCGGCGCCTTCCGGCCACATCAGCCAGTCGCGGGCCTCGGCGATCTCGTCAGGGGCGAAATGCTCCACCTCGCAATCGATGAAGGGCGAGACGAGGCTCGACCAGAGATTATGGATCTCCGGATTGGCCACCACGGCGATGCGGCTGAAATCCTTGAGGTGCCGGAAGCTGAACTTGACGTCGTGCCACAGCGCTGCGGCGTCCATGCCCTCGAAGTCCTCTATCACCTCGAGCACGCGCACCTGGCCGTGACGCTCGATGAAGGCCTCGAGCTTGCGTGCGACCTTGTCGAACTCTTCGGTCGAGACGCGGCCGCTCAGGCTTATTTCCACGGCTTGCGCGTTGTCGTGTTCTTTGTAGGACAGCATGGAGGATTGGCAGGCCGGATGCGATTCGCTTGATGCGTGGTTGTGCGCATCTTAGCCTTCGACGCAAAGGCCTGCCTAGCGCTCGCGTGCGGCCATGCCGCAGGCTTTGCGACCGTCGCACTTAGTCATTGTGGGATTTTCGTTTTTCGCGATCGGCTGGCCGCAGGGCGTCCGGTTCACGGGAAATTAAGCTTAACGAGGCCGTAATACGGGCGTAAGACACGCTGTTGCCGCCTTTTCCCCGCCTAATGACCGGGGAAATCGGGGAGAGTTGCGATTAAGAAGCTGATCTCTTTTCTCGCGGTCATCTGCGCCGTCGCCCTGGGTGCCGTCTGGATGGTCCTCAGTCCAGCGCCGGTCGCGCACCAGACGGATGACGAGCCGGCCAAGCGCGCGCTCGCCTATGAGCAGGCGATCGCTCAGGCGCGCCAGGACGAGGCCGCAAAAGCCAAGGCCGCAAAGAAGGCGGACATTCCGCCGTTCGAGACGGTGACGAGCGAGCCGCAGGCGGACACCGCAACCGCGGATGGCGGCACCGACCAAAACGCACTCCAGGACGTTCCCCCCGACGAGGAGAATCCGGGTTCTCAGGACTTGGCGTCGCTGCCAGATGAGAGCGCGGATGCGCAAGACGGTGCGGACGGCAGCCCGTCTTCACAAGACATGGCGGCGCTCCCGGACGGACAGGCCCAACCCTATGACGGCGTCCCGCCGCTGCCGGGCGAGGGGGGCGCAGCGTCCGATCAGTACGGTACGGACGGCGGGGAGCAATGGGGCGACGAGCGGGATGGGCCGCCGCAATTCGATGTCTATGGCCGCCCGCATCACGGGCCCTTCCGGCGACCGCCGACGGCCACGGCCGATCCCTATGGCGATCAAGGCTCTTATGGCGAGCAACGGCCTTATGGCAATCAGGGTGCTTACGGCGATCAAGGCGATCCCTACGGGCCGCCCCAGGTCGACCAGGGCAATGATCAAAACTCACCTCAAGATGCCGACCAGAACAGCGAAGAATGGGTCGATGTGATGGTCTCCGGCGCGCCGATGCGGGCGACGGCGTCCGATGATGCGCCGATGCTGTTCGCCTTTCCGTATGGCCGCAATCTCAAAGTCGTGTCGCGTTATGAGGGATGGGTCGAGGTCACCGATCCAAAGAGCGGCGCAACGGGCTGGATGCAGGCGGGTGTGTTGGCGCCGTCTGCCATGAACCGCGATCCGTACGGGCAGAATCAAGCCTATTACGACGACGCGCCGCGTCGCGGCCGTCGCGGCGGCTGGCTCCAGCGCAACGCCGATGAGTTCTCCAACATGCTGAACCGGGCGTTCGGCGGCGGCGGCGGTTATTGATTCGGCGCTCCCGCGCCTCAACCTTTCCGTTTCACCCCAATCGACACGACGAGCAACGCGCACGGAGCGCTGCCCGGGTTGGTCCAGGCGTGGCGCGAGCCGGTCTGGATGAGCATATCTCCCGCCTTCAGAGGCGTCGTCTCGCCGCTGTCGAGCTTCAGAACGCATGCGCCGCTGACCACATAGAGAAGATCGATCGTGTCGGTCGAATGCCAGCCCGGATGCTTGGGATCCATCACGTCCATGAGGCCGGGCAGCAATTTCTTCGTCTCGGCCAAGGCCTTGCGCCTTGTCGATATCGGCGGGAGCCGGGGTGCCGTCAGACGGCAGGGTGATCAGCTCGAAACGATAGCCGCCGTCCGGCGGGAACCAGGTCTTGAACGGCGGCTCGGCGCCGTCATTCGGAAGGGTGGGCATGCTGTCGGCACCCCAGACGCTATAGAAGAATGCGCCGGGCATGAGCGGACTCTCAACCGGCGCCACCGCCACATCGCTCACCACAACCGACTTGCCGTCCGCAGACTGCCCCGTCGCCACGCGGCGGACAGGAATTCCCTTGCCGATATCGCTCGTCATAATCTCGCGCTCTCCTCGCGATCTTCTCGCGCACAATTGCAGTTTTGCGCGCGCCATTGCGGGTTTTGCGCGCACAGAATAGCGCCGCATTCCGAGCAAGGAATGAATCCCGCGCCATCGGCTAACGCACGGGCACGGGCTTGATGTGCCACAGGCTCGGCCAGTTCTTGCCGGTGACGACGAGCGTGCCCTCGTCCTTGTTATGGGCGATGCCGTTCAGCACGTACGGGTAGACGAGCTTCTTAGGGTCCGGGTCGAGGCCGTTGAGGTCCAGCCAGCCGGTGACGTTGCCTGTCTCGGCCGAGAAGCGGACGATGTAGTTCGTCTTCCACACATTGGCGTAGATCTCGCCGTCGACGTATTCGAGCTCATTGAGGAAGCCGACCTCGCTGAAGGAATTGGTGACGACGATGTAGCGCTCGACCGCGAAGGTCTTGGGATCGAGAAACAGGATCGCGGCCGAGCCGTTGCTCATGATCAGGCTCTTACCATCGGTGGTGAGCCCCCAGCCCTGGCCGGGATAGTGGAACGTGCCGGTCAGCTCCAACGTGTCGTCGCGATAGATGAAGCCGAGGGTCGACAGGTAGGTGAGCCGGTAGACCTTGTCGCCGAGGGCTGTCGCGCCTTCGCCGAAATAGCGGATGTCGAGGTCGCTCTCGCACAGCACCTTGCCGGTGGCGATGTCCGACTTCTTGAGCCTCGATCTCCCGAACTCGCCGGTCGCCTCGTAGAGATAGCCCTTATGACGGAAGAGGCCTTCGGTGTAGTCGCCAGTGTCGTGCGGCAACGTCCTGACGATCTCGTAGGTGTGCACCGGCACGCTGAGCTGCTCGTAGACACGTGCATGGTCGACGTCAGGCGCTTGCCCGCTGGGGAGGCTGGCGAAGGCGGATTCGGTGACAGTGTGGGGTATTGCCATGCTGGGATCGGTGACAGCCGGGGCTTTTCAAGAGTTAAGCCCGCTCCGTGCGGCGATGACAAGAGCGCGGTATCTCCTTGAGGAACCAATCACCGCGGGTGTAAGTTAACCATTGGACGGAGGGCCACCGATGAGGACATCGGTATGGCTAGGATTCTGCCGCCCCTCTGGCTCTTTGGCGCCGTCCTCTACACCGCCGGGACCCTTCTCGTCGTCCAGTCCTACCAGGCTCGGACAGACCCGGGCTCGGTTGTCATCCCCATCAATGAGACCGTGAAGGCGAAACAACCGCCCACCAATGGCGCACGGGCAGCGCTCCCGCCTCTGCCGCGGCCGGACATTGAGCACCTGCGGCTCGGCCAATGGGTGCAGGTGGGCCGCTACACCGCCGTCCTTCACGCCTTCCCGGGACGTCCCGGCCACGTGTTGGGCGGCTATCCGGTCGGCGAGCCGTTCCGGGTGGTGGCGCTGGAGGGCGATTACGCGCGTATCCAGGATCTGGCCAGCGGCCAGTTCGGCTGGATGCGGAAATCCGATCTCACCCCCTATACGGACGGCTACCGGCCGCGCCGCGCGACGTTGCAAGTGGCGGCGGCGCCCGCGGCTGTTACGCCATCACACGTCGCGGAGCCCAAAGTCGCGGCGGCCGAGCCGGCGAAGCCCTTACCCGTGTCGCAACGCCAACCCTACGCGCTTGGGCCAGCGCCGGAAGCCGAGACCCAGGCGCCAGCAGCCGAGACCCAAGAGAACGCGCGCCAGCCCCTGCGTGTCGCACTCGACGACAGCCTGGGATCGATCATGCAGCGCGCATTTGGCGGCGCCCGCTAGCGGCGTGATTTTCGCGGGGGCTTGACCTTGCTCGCGCAGGCGACGCGATGGGCCTCCCGCGCCCATTGGACGAGCTCGTCGGGCTCCTCCAGAAGCCGCGGCGGCACCTCCCAATAGGACATGGCGACCGGGGCCTTTCCGGCCCGGCGATAGGTGAATGGGCCCATCCCTTCCGCCGCGAACGCTTGGGCCGAAGTCGCGTCGGCCTTCAGATAGAGCACGTCGTTCGCCAGAATTGCGAACATCACCCCGTCGGCATAGATGCCGGCGCCGCTGAACATGTTGCGGACGGTGACCGGCCCGAAGCCGGCCAGCTGGTCTTTGATGAAATCCTTGAAGCCTTCACTCGCCGCCATGACGCCCAGGCATCACGCGAGCGGCGGGGCATTCTCCGGGAGGCGCTCTTCTTGCTCCGCGTGCGCGGCCGGCTTGTCATGGCCGTTGCCGCCATGCCCATTGCCGCCATGGCCGTTCCCCGCATGCGCGGCCTTGCCATTGCCGTTGGTCATGGCCGCCATGCCGGGCTGGCCATTGCCCTTCGGCTTCCCACCGGCGACGCGCAGCTCGCGCTCGACGGCGACGCGGGCCGCCTCGTTCTGGGTGTAAAGCTCCATATGCTCGGTATCGTCGTCGGCGACCGCCGTCAGAGCCTCGTCGGTGTAGGCCTTGGCGTTCGGATCGGCCTCGATCTTCTTGACGATGCGCTTGAGCGCGCGCCAGCGCATGGCGAGCTTGGCGGCTTTGCGCGCGACTTCGGCAGCGTAGCGCGCGTAAAACACAATCGGGTTCTCGATGGGCAGGCCGGAGCGGCGGTCGAGCCGGTGCTTGATGCGGAAGATGCCCCATTGCAGGGGATGCAGGTCTTCCACCGGCACTGCGCTGGAGAACCAGAACAGCACCGGCATCAGTGAGCGGATGTTGATGCCGGATGCATAGGCCCGGCGCAGCACGGTTTCCAGATGCTCCTCGGTATAGAAGATGCTCCAAGCCGTGAGATACGCCTCGCGCCACTCCTCGTTCGTCATCTTGGGGTGGCCGGTGACGACGTGCTCGAGGTCGTAATTGTTCATGTCGGGGTCCATCCAGACCCCTTTCGCGTCGAGCACCTTGTGATCCTCGGAGCCCGGCAGCGGCGTAAGCATGAAGAACTCGAGCATGTCGAGCGGCAGTTCCTGCTTGATGATCTCGAGGTCGTGGCGGATCGACTCCGGCGTGTCGTTGGGGAAGCCGAGAATGTAGCCGGCGAAGGTCATGATGCCGACGCGCTTCCACTCGATCAGCATCTTGCGATACTCGGTGATCTTGTTCTGGCGCTTCTTGGCGGCGATCAGGTTGGCCGGGTTGATGTTCTCAAGCCCGATGAACACGCGGGTGACGCCGGCGCGCTTCGACTTCTCGATGAAGTTCGGAATTTTGTGGCACAGCGTATCGACCTGGATCATGAAGCGGACGTCGAGGCCGTCCTCTTCGCGCAGCTTGATGATGCGGTCGTAGATCGCTTCCCAATCCTTGTTGCGCGCGAAATTGTCGTCGGTGATGAAGAAGCGGTTGACGCCTTGCGCGTAGTTCTTGCGCAGGATGAACTCGACGCTGTCGGGCGTGCGATAGCGCGACTTGCGGCCTTGCACGTTGATGATCGTGCAGAACGAGCACTGGAACGGACAGCCGCGGCCGGCATCGAAGCTCGTCACGTTGCCGACGGTGCGCTCGACGAAATCATGCGGCAGGAAGGGCGGCGAGGGGACATTGGCGAGGCACGGCAAGTGCTTCATGTGGTTATAGAGCGGCTGCAACTCGCCACGGGCCGCGTCGTGCACCACGGTATCCATATGCTCCTCGGCTTCTCCGGCGAAGATGGAGATACCGAGCGCTTGCGCTTCTTTGATCTCGACGGGGATCTCGGGAAGCATCGAGAGGCAGCCGGAGACGTGGAAGCCGCCGATCATCACCTGGATGCCCGCGGCGCGTAGGGTCCGCGCGATATCGACCGCGCGTGGGAATTCGTTCGACTGCACGCCGACGATCCCGACCAGGCCCAGACCGCCATTGTCCTCGATGCGGCGGATGAGCTCTTTCGTCTTCACGCGCGCGTTCGTCTCGTCGATGGCGAGGACGTCGATGGGGAGATCGGGGCCGAGGATCTGGCGGTCGGCGGCGCCTTGCGCCAGGCTGTAGACGGCGGCGAGCGAGTTCGACGGCATGGTCGAGCGGATCCACTGCACGACGTAGCCATCCCTGTCGTAGTGAGACGGTTTAATCAGGATGAATTGGAATCGCGGCCCGGTCGTCCGTGTTCGCTTCAGCATCCCTCAACCCCGTGAGGAGGCTTAGTCCCGCGCATCATCGCAGGAGTTGCGCCAAACCTGGCTTGCCGCCTCAGAAATGAACGCGTCCAGAGGTCGCGTCCTTACCCCCTGTTGGCGCCCGAAGGGCCTACCGCTGACCGTTTTTTTGCGGTGCGCCATAAGATATTGGCCCACTGAACCACAGAACAGGGCAGGGGTCCAACAAATAGGGGCGCCCAAAAATAGCCCAGAAAACCGCCATCTGCCAAATATGCGAGGGGTCCTGGGCTGGCCCGGGCCGGTGAACTCGGGCGCCGCCGGACTACGACGACCGCGGCTTCCGCGAGAGCCAGAGCGAGCGCCGTTTGCCGGAAACGATGTCCCAGGCCACGTTGATCTGCTTGAGCCGGCGTTCGCGCAAGCGGCGATCCTCCTCATCGATCGCGTGGTCAGGGTGCAGGGCGCGGCGGAGCCGCGTGACGGTGATCTTCATCGTGTCCCTGCCGGCTTTAGGATCGACGCCGAGGACATCGAGCGCTTCGCTCATCGTCGCCGGCAGCCAGTCCTCGTCCCATAGCCGCAGGCGGGTTCCGGGAATGTCTCTTTGCTGGTGAGGCGCGGCTCTCTCGAGCCCCGCATTGGACGTGCGGGCGCGTGAGGGAAGCGCGGCTCGCCCATGCGGCAATTGCGCGATCGCGAGGGGCATGGTCTGCATCCTGCGGCGCCACAAAAGTGTGGCGGAGAGAGCGAGAAGGGCGGCAAGCGTCAGGGCAAATATCATGGCCGCGTCCCGCCACAGTGTGCCCGAGGCGCCGGACTTCGGGAGCGAACCCGTCACCTCGCCGTTCCCGGAGTCGACTTCAATTTGCAGGGGCTCGTACTTCGCAAGCTCCGTCGCCTTTTGCTCAGCCGACGCGATCTTGCCGGCGGCATCCGCTTTGTCGCCCGATGAGGGCGCCGCCGCGGCCGGTTTGAGGTTTGGCTCAATCGCGGCGGTCTGAGACGGCGCTGGCAAATCCGGCTTCTTGGCCGGAAGCGCGACCTGCGCAGGTGCGGCTTGTGTCTGCTTGAAACTGGCGACCATCATGGGGTTGGGCGCGAAGCCGGGCGGAAAGTGAATCGCCCGGCCTGGACGGGGCTGATAGGGCCTCGCTCCGGGCGGGGTCTCGCCGACACGAGCATCTCCAGTTGGGCCGAGGCCCTGTGCAAGTACCGGCGTCATGGCGGCCACGACGGATTGCCAGCTCGTCCTCACGCCACCGCAATCGAGATCGAAGCGGTGAACGGACCAGTTTTGGCAGCGCCTCGGGTTGAAGGGGGAGCAGGTGGTGAGCCGTTCTCCTCCCGGCGGCCGTAGATTTGGTAGGCCTGCGGCGCACTCTGCGCGAGCAAGACCTTTCCGCCTGCGACATGGCAGGCGAAGGGCATCACCAACTGTTCGTCGGCCGTGGCCGGGCCGGTCAATGCGGCGCCAAGGGCCAAGCCGAAGAGAAGTGTTCTGACTTTCGCGCGCAATCCAAAATCTCCGACCGCGGGCTCCCGAGACCGACTCTTCGCAAGATCGTGGCGGCCATGTGATGAAACCTGGCCGAAATGTCTTATTGGATCCCGATTCCCGGGGCCGATGCTGCCCGCAAAACCTTTCCCGGAGCTAAAGACTCAAGGCTCCGCCGTCAGGTCTCGGCCTGTGGCGCCTGGGCCTCGAAGGCGGCAATGTCCTTGGCCAGGAAGTAGTTGAGCATGGTGCGGATGGTGGCGATCACGGCCAGCTTCCAGATGTCTTCCCAGGTGGGAGCGACGGCCGTGCGCAGGATGTCCGCGGCGAGGGCGAATTCGAGCGCCAGCAGGATCCAGGTGGCGAATTTCAGCCAGATCTCGCGTCCGCGGAGCTCGGTGGCGGTCCCGGAGAAGACGGCCGCGAGCACGCCCCAAAGCGCCTGAGCGCCGCCGATGATCACGACGACGACGGCGCCCACCTCGATGACGAGCGCGACATAGCTCGCGATTACGTTGAAGAGTTCCTCGAGCGGAATGGCGCCGTCCCCCTTCAGCCTCAGAGGCGCAAGGTAAGCCGATTCGGGGCATGCTGGAATTGCCGGGCGGCTAGAGCTCGCCGGTGAGGAACTGGGCGCGGCCGAGCCCGAAGGACCAATCCTCGTCCGTGTTCTCGACGATGGACACCATCACGTCGGAGGGCGCGATGCCGCAGGACCGCTCGAGCTCCTCGCAGAGCAGGCGGTAGAAGGCTTCCTTCTGCTTCTTCTTGCGCGGGCGGGAGGTGACGCTCACGACCACGACCTTGTCCGTGCGCGGGATGCCGAGGCCGGTGTCCTCGACGATCATGCGCGAGGCGGGATGCTCGTGCACGATCTGGTAGCGGTCGCGCTCCGGCACCTTGAAGGCGGCGAGCATGGCGCGATGCGACGCGTCGAGAAGCGTCTTCATCTCCTCGTCGGTGCGGCCTTCGATCAGGTCAAAGCGAAGCAGGGGCATGACATCCTCCCGAGACTTGGTCCGCTCATAAAGTCGTGAACGGCGGAACGCTTCTTAGCATAGTCGGTTCTCAGTTCGTCCGGGCAGGCGGGTGGAGAGTGCCCGCGCCGATCCCCATATCGGGGGCAAAGCGCGTCAACCGACAGAAGGATTTCATCGTGCGACGTTCATTTCGCTTTGCGCTTCCGCTGCTCGCCGGTCTCGGCGTCATGGCGGTCGCCCTGCCCGCCGCCAAGGCCGACTATTATTGCGGCCCCGGCTGGTTCCTCTATTACGGCCGTTGCGTCCCGTACGGTTACGGATACGGATACGGCGGGCCGGGAATCTCTCTCTACTGGGGACCGACCTATCGCCACTACCATCATCATTATGACTATGACGACTGGCACCGCCACTACGGTCGCTATCACCCGCACGGGCATGCCCATTACCACTACAGCCACGCACATCGTGGCGGCCCGCACGGCCATGCACATGCGCATCGCGGCGGCGCTCACGGCCATGGCCACGGGCATGCGCATCGCGGCGGCGGCCGCGGCCACAGAGGGTAGAAGGGCTAGACGTCCTTCGCCAATTCGCGGAGCTTGAATTTCTGGATCTTGCCGGTCGAGGTCTTGGGCAGCTCGACGAACACGACGTGGCGCGGGCATTTGTAGTGGGCGAGCTTGTCGCGGCACCAGGCGATGAGGTCTGCCTCGGTGACGGCAGCGCCGTTTCTGAGCTCGATGAAGGCGCACGGCGTCTCGCCCCATTTCGCATCGGGCTTCGCCACGACGGCGGCGCCCGCCACGGCCGGGTGCTTGTAGAGCACGTCCTCTACCTCGATGGAGGAGATGTTCTCGCCGCCTGAGATGATGATGTCCTTCGAGCGGTCTTTGAGCTGGATGTAGCCGTCCGGGTGCATGACGCCGAGATCGCCGGAGTGGAACCAGCCGCCGGCGAAGGCGTCGTCGGTGGCTGTCTGGTTCTTGAGATAGCCCTTCATCACGATATTGCCGCGGAACATGACCTCGCCGATGGTCTCGCCGTCGGCGGGTGTCTTCTCCATCGTCTCCGGGTCCATCACGGTCAAATCCTCGAGCGCGTGATAGCGCACGCCCTGGCGGATGCGCTTGGCGAGGCGCTCTTCGGCCGGCAACTCGTCCCAGGCGGCGTGCCACTCGTTGAGCGTCGCCGGGCCGTAGGTCTCGGTCAGCCCGTAGAGATGGGTCAGCTCGAAGCCCGCCTCGTCCATCTTGGCGAGCACGGCCCCGGGTGGCGGTGCCGCCGCGTGGTTGAAGGCGACGCGGTGATCGAAGTCCCGCCGCTCCTCCGGGCCCGCGCCGAGGAGCGCCGCCATGACGAAGGGTGCGCCGGAAAGATGGGTCACGCGATGGTCGGCGATGGCGTCGTACATGGGCTTCGCGCGGACCGCGCGCAGGCACACATGGGTGCCTGAGACGAGCGACAGCGACCAAGGAAAGCACCAGCCGTTGCAATGGAACATCGGCAGCGTCCACAGATAGACGGGATGCTGGCCCATGCCGGTGGCGATCGTGTTGGCGTAGCACATGAGCGCCGCGCCGCGGTGGTGGTAGACCACGCCTTTCGGATTGCCGGTCGTGCCGCTCGTATAATTGAGCGAGAGCGCGTTCCATTCGTCGGACGGCATCTCCCAGGCGTAGTCGGGATCGCCCTCGGCGATGAACGCCTCGTAGTCGAGATCGCCGAGGCGCTCGCCTGCGACGCCGTGTTGCGTGTCGCGATAGTCGATGAGGATCGGCTCGACCTCGGTGTCCGCGAGAGCGCGCTTGAGCACGGCTGCGAACTCGGTGTCACAGATCACGAGCTTGGTCTCGGCGTGGTCGAGCATGAAGGCGATCGCCGGCGCGTCGAGACGCGTGTTGATGGAATGGAGCACGGCGCCGGTCATGGGGACGCCGTAATGGGCCTCGAGCATGGCCGGCGAGTTGGCGAGCATCACCGAAACGGTGTCGCCCTTGCCGATGCCGCGCTTGGCAAGAGCCGACGCGAGCCGGCGCGTGCGCGCGTAGAATTCGCGATAGGGGATTTGCGCGCTGCCGTGGATGATCGCCACGTGGTCGGGGTGGACGCTCGCCGCGCGCTCGAGAAAGACGAGCGGCGTCAGCGGCTGGTAGTTCGCCGCGTTCTTGTCGAGGCCAGTCTCGTACGGGTTGGCCATGAACCCCGCCTTGGGCCCTTAGGGCGCGTTTCCTCAAAACGCAGCCTAGCCAAGGCGCGAGCCTTTAAGCAAATTTCTTCTTCCGCGGGACCAGTCGATTTGCCCCCCGCAAGGGTCGAAAGCTCTTTAGCGGTGGGCGTAATAGGCGAGCGCGACGGCGAAGCCACCGAAGGCGATCACCACAACTGCGAGATAGGCGATGTCGATCTGGCTCATGACAATACTCCCCCTTGTTCTTGAGCGAATGCGGGGGAAGCTTGCCGCGGCGTCCGGAAGCGGCATTGATCGAGGTCAAGGCGCGATGCCGGGGCACGGGCGGCCCATGCGGCAACGCCGCACGAAGCCATTGTCCAATTTACGGGATTGAGCTCCGCGCTACTCGGAGGGCGTGTCCTCGTGAGAGGTCTCTTCCGCGTCTTCCGCAACGTCGTGCTTCAGGCTTTTCAGCTTGGCGAACACGGACTCGGCGTCAGGCGCCTCCTCGACCTCTTCGGGCGCGGCCATGGCATCGCGGGCTTCGCGGGCGAGCGATACCGCCATGGGCGCTTCGGCCTCCACAGGCGCCTCAACCTCGGGCGCGGGCTCGCCCGCACCGATCGTCTCCTCGGTGGGAAGCAGCGTGCCGGCCTTGGCGGCATCGCCGCCGGCCTTCTTCCGCTCGCGCTCGAGCCGCGCCGCGGCCCGCTTCACGGCGGTGTCGAGGTCGATCTGCGAGCACAGCCCGAGCGTCACCGGGTCCTGCGCTTGCAGGTTCGGCGAGTTCCAATGGCTGCGCTCGCGGATGGCGATGATGGTGGGCTTGGTGGTGCCGACCAGCCGCATGATCTGGCTGTCCTTGAGCTCCGGGTGGTTGCGCAAGAGCCAGAGGATCGCGTTCGGCCGGTCCTGGCGGCGCGACACGGGCGTGTAGCGGGGGCCGCGCTTGGTCTTCACCTCGGGCACCTCGACCTTGGGCTCCAGGAGCTTCAGCCGGTGCTTGGAATCTTCCTCGGCCGCGGCGATCTCCTCGCGGGACAGCTGGCCGCTCGAGATCGGGTCCATGCCCTTGATGCCGTGGGCCACGTCGCCATCGGCGATGCCTTTCACCTCGAGCACGTGCAGCCCGCAAAATTCGGCGATCTGCTCGAAGGTGAGGGAGGTGTTGTCGACCAGCCAGACGGCGGTCGCTTTCGGCATCAACGGAGTGCGGGTCATGATCAGTCTCTTACGTAAAGGGGTAACGCCGTCTCCCTCGCCCCCTCAGGCGAAAGAGCCAAACGAACCAATTGAGGGGATTACGCCCTATATAGGGGCTGATGCCTCCATAGGCAATCCGGGAGATGCCCGGTCGTTTTCTGGCCTCGGGGGCCGTCTCACGCTGGATATTCGTTTTCAGGGCCAAAGCCGGCCCAGAATGGTCCCCGTTAATCGCGTCTTCTACTGGTTCCTAATCCACCGGGTGATCGTTGACGCTCTCGGCCTGCTCGCCTTCGATGTCCGCGACGTCCGGTATCGGCGCGCCGCTCTCCGGAGCGCGAACTGCGACGGGACTGTCGTTCGGGTCGAGCGGTCGCGCGTTCTTCAGGAGCTCACTGATCCTTTCCAGCACCAGACGCGTCGCGCTCGACATGTCCTTGACGTTTTCCGGGGCGGCCGGTGCGATCACATCGGAATCAGCTGCTGCAGCCTGCTGAATCTTTGCCAGGCGCTGCTGCTCGGCCACCTGGAGCGGGTGCGGCTCTAGTCCCGGAATGGTCGGGATGTTGTCGGTGTGGTGCGCCGCCACCATGAAGTCGTGCCAGGCCTGGGCGGGGAAGCTGCCGCCGGTAACGCGCGCCATGGGCGAGAAATCGTCATTGCCCAACCAAACGCCCGCAACGTACTGGCCGGTGAAACCCATGAACCAAGCGTCGCGATAGTTCGAGCTGGTTCCGGTCTTGCCCACGCTGTGCGTGTAGTCGAGTTGCGCCCGCCTTCCGGTGCCGCGCGTGACCACGCCCTGCAGCATGCTGTTGAGGGTTGCGACCGCCTCTGGATCGAAGATCTGCTTGCGGGCCGGCTCGTCATTCGCGTGGGAATAGAGCAACGGGCCTCGCAATGCGTGGATCTCTTCGATGCCGTAGGGCCGCGTCTCAAGACCGCCGCTCGCGAAGACGGCATAGTTGGCGGTTTGTTCGAGCGGCGTCATGCCTTGATCGCCGAGTGCCAAGGAGCAAGTCTTTTTCAACCGGGTGATGCCGAGCCTCTGCATGGTGGCCATCACCTTCTCGCGGCCAACCTGGAGAGATACCTTGACCGCGATGGTGTTGATCGACTTCGCCAGGGCATCCTTCATCATCATCTGGCCACCGCGGCCTCCGGAATAGTTTTTCGGCGACCAGCGGCCGCACACGGCGCCGGCGCCGTTGATGACGGTGGTCGGCTTGTAGCCATTCTCCAAGGCGGTGAGATAGACGTAGGGTTTGAAGGACGAGCCAGGCTGGCGATAAGCGTGGGCAGCCCGGTTGAATTGGCTCGTTCCGTAATCCTTGCCGCCAACCATGGCCCGCACCGGACCGTCGGCTTCCATCACCACCATGGCGCCCTGCCCGAAGTGGCGCCCTTTGCTTGACGTTGCGATAACGGTCCCGAGCGCATCCTCGGCCATCTTCTGCAGTCCGGGATCCACGGTCGTGCGGACGACGAGGATATGGTTCCCTTGACCCTGCATCAGCCGCTGCACCTCCTCGAAGGCCCAGTCGAGGAAGTAATTGGGCGTGTTGGTGTCGGTACGCTCAACGATCTTCGCCGGATTGAGTCGCGCACCGTAGACTTGGCCTTCGCTCATGTAGCTCGCCTCGACCATGTTGGTCAGCACCTCGTTGGCACGGGCGCGCGAAGCAGCGAGGTTGACGTGCGGTGCGTAGCGGGTGGGCGCCTTGAACATGCCGGCGAGCATGGCCGCTTCGGCCAGGTTCACATCGCGAATCGACTTGCCGAAATAATGATGGGCGGCCGCTTCAACGCCATATGAGCCGCCGCCGAGATAGGCGCGATCGAAGTAGAGTTTGAGGATCTCGGGCTTGGTGTAGCGGTTCTCGAGATAGATGGCGATGAACGCCTCTTTGATTTTTCTCGACAGGGCGCGCTCGGGCGAGAGGAACATGTTCTTGGCGAGCTGCTGCGTCAGCGAGCTACCGCCTTGCACCACGGAATCGGCGCGGGCGTTCTCGGCGAGAGCGCGGAACGTGCCCATGAGGTCGATGCCGAAATGGTCGAAGAAGCGCCGGTCCTCGGTCGCCAGCGTCGCCTTGATCATGTGGTCGGGAATTTCCTCGAGCGGCACCGAGTCGTCGCGCAACAGGCCACGTTTGCCGATCTCGTTGCCGTAGCGGTCGAGGAAGGTGACGCTGTATTCGTCCGAGAGGTTGATCTTGCCTTGGGCGATCTCGAAGGCGGGCAGCGCGAACGACAAGACGACGAGGAAGCCGGCCACGCTCAGGGTGAGGGTCTCGCAGGCGAGCTCGTTGCAGGCGCGGGGGAAGCCTTTGGCCTCGAAGCGGCCGAAAAACGAGGAATATCCGCTCCACCAATCGCGGAAGCGCATCCATGCGGCGTAGAGGCCGGAATTGATCCAGGAATTGATCTTCAGCCAGTCGATGAGCTTGCCGCGCCGACCACCTTGTAAGAAGTCTCGCAAATTATCCCCCGACCTGTAGGAAAATCCCGGAAGTTCGGCTTTCTCCGATCTCGTCTAGAGATGGAACAAACTAGCAAACGCGTGGTGGCAATCCAACCCGATGTGCGTCATCGGAACCCGGGTCAATGTCCGCTAACGGCGGCTTCGCGTTGGGCCACTATCGGGGCAGAGCGGCAGAAATTTCCCATCGGCCCCATGGCCTACGTCGCCTTCAGCACGATCTTGCCGATATGGGCGGGGTCGTCGATGCGCTTATGCGCCTCCGCCGCCTGGGCGAGCGGATAGGTGGAGTCGATGACCGGCTTGAATTTGCCTTGCGTGATGAGCGGCCAGATCTTCTCCTCGATGGCGACCGCCATGCGCGCCTTGGCTTCCGGCGTCTGCGCCCGCAATGTCGAGCCCGTCAGCGTGAGACGCCGCATCATCAGCCGCATCAGGTCGATCTCGACCTTGGAGCCTTGAAGAAAGCGATCTGCACGATGCAGCCCTCGAGCGCCGCGGCCTTCAGATTGCGCTCGATATAGTCGCCGCCCACCATGTCGAGGATGACATCGGCGCCATGGCCGCCCGTCACCTCGCGCACGACGTCGACGAAATCTTCCTCCCGGTAGTTGATGGCGCGGACGGCGCCGAGCGCCTCGCAGGCCTTGGCCTTGTCGCCGCTGCCGACCGTGACGATGACCTTGGCGCCGAAGGCGGTGGCGAGCTGGATGGCGGTGGTGCCGATGCCGCTCGCGCCGCCATGCACGAGCAGCCACTCGCCGGGCTGAAGGCCGCCGCGCTCGAACACGTTGTGCCATACGGTGAAGACCGTCTCCGGCAAGCCGGCGGCCTCGACCGCGCTCAAGCCGTCCGGCGCGAACAGCGTGACGGCCTCCGGCGCCACGGCGAACTCCGCGTAGCCGCCGCCATTGACGAGGGCGCAGACGAAATCGCCTTCCTTGAATCGCGTGACGTTGTCGCCGACGGCGATGACGGGACCCGCCACTTCGAGGCCGAGGAGATCGGAGGCGCCTTTCGGCGGCGGGTAGAGGCCCTGGCGCTGGAGCACGTCGGGCCGGTTCACGCCGGCAGCCTCGACGACGATCAGCACCTCGTCTGGCCCCGGCAGCGGCACGGGCCGCTCGCCCGGCACCAGCACCTCGGGTCCGCCGGCCTCGCGCGCTTCGATGACAGTCATGGTCTGTGGCAGCATCGGTCCCTCGTTCAGCAGTGGGTCGGATGACGGTCGACCAGACGTTAGAGAAGAGCGCCAATCACGATGCTAGGATGCGGCCCATGGATTTGGACGATCTCACACCGAAGAAGCCCAAGACCCACGAGCTCGGTCAGGACCTGAGCAAACATTCGGTCGCCGAGCTCGAGGCGCTCATCGCCACGCTGAAAGCGGAGATCGCGCGGGTGGAAGAGGCGCTCGCCGCCAAGCAATCCTCGATAAGCGCCGCTGAGGCCGCGTTTAAACGCTGATAACCTCCGCTCACCGTTCCTTTAGGTAAATCGGCGCTTAGTATTAACTCGATGTTAGGACTTTGCCGGTACGGTCATCGTTATCCAGTCCTCTGGATCTGAGTGGCCTGTTCCACTCTGTTTGACGCCTCCCTGTTAACTTCCTGAGCCGCCTTTTGGCGGCTCTTTTTTTGCCTGAATCTTCGGCTTTAACCTTGGTTACCAGAAGGCGACCAAAGCGCCTTCCTATGGCATACTATGCCGCCGGCTCAGGGGTGACGGAGTGGGGCAATGGCGGGGAAGTCGAAGAACGACGATTATGACGGCGTGACCGTCTCGTTCGGCGCGAAATTCGCGCGATCGGACCAGTTCAAGACCGTTTTCCGGGAAGGCATGGCGCTGGTCGAGGCGGCTGCGGCCTATCTCGACGGCGACGGGCGCAAAGAGGCCCGCAAGCTTCGGCCGCCCCATTCGCTGGCTTACGCCACGGAAAGCATGCGGCTGACGACGCGGTTAATGCAGCTCGCCTCGTGGCTCCTGATCCGCCGCGCCGTGAGCGAAGGGGAGTTAACCCCTGAGCAGGCCGTCGAGGAGCAGCGCAAGATCAAGCTTCCCGTGGCGGGGGATCAGCCGAGCCGCGATCTCAGCGCGCTGCCGGAGCGCCTGCGCGACCTCATCACCCAGAGCCTCAAGCTCCAGGAGCGGGTGGTCCGCCTCGATCAGATGCTCGATTTCAACCAGCCGGCGCCGGCGGGCGAAGCCGATCACCCGCTGAGCTCGCAGCTTTCGCGGTTACGGGAAGCGTTTGGGCCTGGGGGCGAATAGCCCCGGCTATTTCAGGAAGCCTTCGTACTTCTTCTTGAAGCGGGTCAGACGACCGCCGCGGTCGATCAGGTGCTGCCCGCCGCCCGTCCAAGCCGGGTGGGTCTTGGAGTCGATATCGAGCTTCAGCGTGTCCCCCTCGGCCCCATAGGTCGAATAGGTGACGAACTCGGTCCCGTCGGTCATCACCACCTTGATCTGGTGGTAATCCGGGTGAATGTCGTTCTTCATGGCGTTTGCCTTGCAAATCCGCAGGTTTTCGTTGAGCGGAGCCTATACTGGAACTTGCGGGGCCGCACAAGCCTGCGCCGGAAAGGCGCGGGCCCAGCCCCTTTCCGTGGCGGCTTCGGGCCCTTAAAGTCGCCCGTGACAATTCTAGCTGGGCATTTTTTGAGCAAGTGGCAAATCGAAAGTCCGATAGCCAGGATCGGCAGGACTCTGCCTTAGAGGATTCCTCGGCGGAGAAGCGCAAGCGGGTCCCGCTTCGGCCGCTGATGGCGCTCAGGCCTTATCTTCTCCGCCACCGGGGCATGGTCATCACCGCGTTCGTGGCGTTGGTCGTCGCGGCGGTGGCGACGCTCGCCGTGCCGCTCGCCATGCGGCGCATGATCGATCTCGGCTTCTCCGGGATCGACCCCGACCTCATCGACACCTATTTCGCCACGCTCATCGTGGTCGGCCTGGTGCTCGCGGTGGCGAGCGCCGTCCGCTTCTATTGCGTGAACTGGCTCGGCGAACGCGTGGTCGCCGACATCCGGAGCGACGTGTTCCGGCATCTCACGGGCTTGAGCCCCGCCTTCTACGAGGTGTCCCATTCCGGCGAGGTGATGTCGCGGCTCACCGCCGACACGACGCAGGTCAAGGCCGCCGCCAGCACGGCGATCAGCCAAGCGATCCGCAACACGCTGCTGCTCGTCGGCGCCGTGGTGATGATGGTGGTGACGAGCCCCAAGCTGTCGCTCGCCGTGCTCATCGCCATCCCGATCATCGTGCTGCCGCTCGTGGCCTATGGCCGCTCGGTCAGGACGCTGTCGCGCCGCGCGCAAGACACGCTGGCGCAAGCCTCGGCCTATGCGAGCGAGAGCCTCGGCCAGGTGAGGGTGCTGCAAGCCTTCACCCATGAGGACGTGACGGCGGCGCGGTTCAGAGAGGCGGTGGACCGGTCGTTCGAGGCCGCCAATGCGCGGTCGAAGGCGCGGGCCGGGCTGACGGCGATCGCCATCTTCCTCGTCTTCGCGAGTGTCGTCGGCGTCTTGTGGTACGGCGCCCAGGACGTGCTGTCCGGCGCCATGACCGGCGGGACGCTCGGCCAGTTCGTGCTCTATGCGGTGTTCGCCGCCGCGTCGGTCGGCAGCCTCAGCGAGGTGTGGGGCGAGGTGGCGCAGGCCGCGGGCGCGGCGGAGCGGCTCGGCGAATTGCTCGAGGTCCAGTCGGAGATCAAGTCGCCGGCAAACCCCAAGGCGTTGCCCGAGCCGCCACGCGGCGAGATCGCCTTCCGCGACGTCTCCTTCACCTATCCCTCGCGGCCCGAGACGAGCGCGCTCGACCATGTGAGCTTCCAGGCGAAGCCGGGAGAGCGCGTGGCGCTGGTCGGCCCGTCGGGTGCGGGCAAGACCACGGTATTCGCGCTCCTGCTGAGATTCTACGACGCCGCATCAGGGCGGGTGGAGATTGACGGCGTTCCGGTGAACGAAGCGGACCTCAACGCGCTCCGCGCGCGCTTCGCGGTGGTGCCGCAAGAGACGGCGCTGTTCGCCGATACCGTCGCCGCCAATATCGCTTACGGCGCGCCTAAGGCGAGCCGGCGCGAGATCGAGGACGCGGCCAAGGCGGCCTTCGCGCATGAGTTCATCGCCGATCTGCCGCAGGGCTACGACACGATGCTCGGCGAGGGCGGTGTTCTCTTGTCGGCCGGGCAGCGCCAGCGCATCGCCATCGCGCGCGCCGTGTTGCGCAACGCGCCGATCCTCCTTCTCGACGAGGCGACGAGCGCGCTCGACGCAACGAGCGAGACGCTGGTGCAGAAGGCGCTCGACAAGGTGATGGAGGGGCGCACGACGCTCGTCATCGCGCACCGGCTCTCCACCGTGGTTGGCGCCGACCGCATCCTCGTGTTCGATCACGGGCGGCTGGTCGAGGAGGGCACGCATCAGACGCTCTCGCGCAAAGGCGGCATCTATGCGCGTCTCGCCGAGCTACAGTTCGCCCCCGACGCCGCGGAGTAGGCTAGCGCTCGGTCAGCTTGAGCTCGATGCGGCGGTTCTTGGCGAGCGCCGCGTCGCTGGTGCCGGTGTCGATCGGCTGGAACTCGCCAAAGCCCGCCGCCACGAGATGCTGAGGCGCAATGCCCTGCTGCATGAGGTAGCGCACCACGGAGATGGCGCGTGCGCTCGACAGCTCCCAGTTCGACGGGAACTCAGGCGTGGCGATCGGCCTGATGTCGGTGTGGCCGTCGACCCGCATCACCCAGGGGATCTCGGGCGGGATCTTGTCGCCGATATCGTTTAGCGCCGTGGCGAGCTTATTGAGCTGGGGCAGGGCTGCCGGCTTCAGCTCCGCCGAGCCGGGATCGAACAGCACGTCGGAGGGGAACACGAAGCGGTCGCCGACGATCTGGAAGTCCTCCCGGCCGCCCAGGGCCTCCCTCAACTTGCCAAAGAAATCAGAGCGGTAGCGGGCAAGCTCCTGGACCTTCTTGGCGAGCGCCACGTTCAGCCGCTGGCCGAGATCGGCGATCTTCTGCTGGCTCTCCTTGTCCTTCGCCTCGGAGGCCTCGAGCGCCTCATTGAGCGCGGCGAGCTGAAGCCTGACCGCGGCAAGCTGCTGGTTCAGAAGCTCGACCTTGGCGAGCGCGTCGTTGGTGATCTTCCTCTGCTCGTCGAGCTTGGTGTTGAGCGCCGCGGCGCGCGATTGCGCGCTTTCCGTCGCGCCGCCCGCGGTGCCGAGAAGGCCGGTGAGCCGCTGGTTCTCCTTCTCCTTGTCCGTGAGCGTCGCCTGGAGCGCGGAGAGTTCGTCCGCGGCGTTTTCGCCCTTGGAGCGCTCGAGCGCGAGGAGCTCGGTCAGCTCGGAGAGCTGGCGGTTGAGGCGCGACAGCATGGTGTCCTTGCCGCTCGCCGCCTGGGTGATGATGTAGTTGGTGATCATGAACAGAGACATGAGGAAGATCACCACGAGCAGCAGCGTGGACAGCATGTCCACGAAGCCCGGCCAGTAGTTGGGGGCGTATTGGCGGCGGCGGGCGCGGGCGAGAGCCATGGCTAACTCCCTTCGCGGGCCGGCACTTTTGGCTTGCCGGTGATCTGGCGGAGCACGGCGGCGAGCTCATGCTGCTGCTGGGACTGCTCGTCGGCCCATTCGCGCACCACTTTCTGCTCGGCGCGCATCTGGCGGATGAGCTTGTCGACGCCTTGGGCGAGGTCCTTCACCGCGTCGCCCGTGTTGTCGTTCAGGATGCGCATCTCGACCTTCTCGCTCAGGTCGGACAGCGAGCGCTGCATGTCGAGGAGGGCAAAGCGCATTTGCGGCGACACGTCCTTGGCGCCCTCGCCGGCCGATTGCAACTCGGTGATGTTGGAGAGCCAATCTTCGAGCTCGTTGTAGAAGCGGCTCTGGGCGTGGCCGGCTTGCAGGTCGAGAAAGCCGAGGATCAGCGAGCCCGAGAGACCGAACAGCGAGCTCGAGAAGGCGATGCCCATGCCGGACAGCGGCCCGGCCAGGCCTTCCTTCAGCTGATCGAAGATCATGACGTTCTCGCCGCCCGAGGTGTCCAGCGCACTGATCGTGCTGCCGACGGAGCTGACCGTCGTGAGCAAGCCCCAGAACGTGCCGAGCAGACCGAGGAACACGAGGAGACCGACGAGATAGCGCGTGGTCTCGCGCTGCTCATCAAGGCGCGAAGCGACGGAGTTGAGCAGGGTGCGCGTGGAACCGGTCGCGAGCGACAGATGCCCGGTGCGGTCGCGCAGCATGGTGGCCATGGGCGCGAGCAGCACCGGCTGCTTCTCGACGGTAAGGCCCGGATCGGAGATGCGGAAATTGTTGACCCACTGAATCTCCGGGTAGAGCCGCAAGACCTGGCGGAAAGCATAGACGATGCCGATCAGGAGCACGCCGATGATGAGCCCGTTCAGGCCGGGATTGGCCATGAAGCTTCGCCGCAGCTGCGCGGTCTGGCCGTCGAGGATGATGGCAAGCAGAGCGGCCAGGATCAGGAAGAGCGACATCCTCCAGAGAAAGACCTGCGGGTTGTTGAGCTTCGTCTTGTACTGCTTTGGTGCCATATCGTGCCGTTGCCGCGTGATGCGCCCTCGCGCGTGAGATTAACTGAATAGTTTGACGGGCAAAACGGCAACCTCAGGGCGGACAATTCCACGATTGCCCGTTTCACGCTTCCGAGAGGCGAACCGTGCGCGCGGCCTATTCGGTCGCCGCCGCCTTCGTCTTGGGGGCTAATGCGGCGCTTTCTGCGCCCGCAGCCTTCAAAAGTTTCAAGAGCTTGGCGTGAATGGTCTCGTTGCCGGCGACGATGCCGCCGTCTTCCAGCATGCGGTCCTTGCCGGCGCAGTCGGTCACATAGGCCCCCGCCTCGCGCAAGATGACGATGCCGGCGGCGATGTCCCAGGCGCGAAGACCATGCTCCCAGAAGCCGTCGAAGCGGCCTGCCGCCGTCCAGGCGAGATCGAGTGCCGCCGCTCCCATGCGGCGCACGCCGGCCGAGGCCGCCATGACCGCGCGCAATTCTTTGAGGAACAGCTCGTGGTTCGGGCGCCCCGCATGGGGGATGCCGGTGCCGATCACCGCGGCCGCAAGCTCGCCGCGGGCGGCGACACGGAGGCGCTTGTCGTTCAGATAAGCGCCTTTGCCCTTCTCCGCCGTGAAGGTCTCGTGGTTCGCGGGGTTATAGACGATCCCGGCGACGAGCTCGCCGTCGCGCTCGAGCGCGATGGAGATGGCGAAGACGGGGATGCCGTGCAGGAAGTTGGTGGTGCCGTCGAGCGGATCGACGATCCAGCGATGGGTGGCGTCAGCGCCTTTGACCTCGCCGCGCTCCTCCATGAGGAGGCCGTAGCCGGGGCGCGCCCGGGAGAGCTCGGTGAAGAGGATTTCCTCGGCGCGGTGATCGGCGGCGCTGACGAAATTCGCCGGGCCTTTCAGCGACACCTGAAGCTGCTCCACCTCGCCGAAATCGCGCGCGAGGCTGCGGCCCGCTTTGCGGGCGGCGGCGTGCATGACGTTCATCAGCGCTGATGCAGGCATCGAATTAGGTCTCTGTCAGTGTCATTGCCCGGCTTGACCGGGCAATCCTATAACCGCCGCACGTCGCGATTATCCAAGTACGAGGTTACTGGATGCCCGCCTTCGCGGGCATGACAGAAATGGGTCCGGCTTTCGCCGGCATGACGCGTCCTTACTCGGCGCGCCTGACGTAAGTGAGCTCGTTGGTGTCGACCACGATGCGCTCGCCGGCTTCGACGAAGGGCGGCACTTGGACACGAACGCCGTTCTCGAGCATGGCGGGCTTGTAGGAGGACGCCGCGGTCTGCCCTTTCACCACGGGATCGGCTTCGACGACCTTGAGGGTGACGTGGTCCGGCAGGGTGATGCCGATGGGCTTGCCCTCGTGGCTCTCCACGGTGACCGTCATGCCGTCCTGCAGGAAGGCGGCGCGGTCCTCCAAGAAGTCGCTCGGAATCTGGATCTGGTCGTACGTGTCGCTGTCCATGAAGGTGAGCATGTCGCCTTCGGCGTAGAGATATTGATAGTCCTTCTGCTCGAGGCGCACGCGCTCGACGGTCTCCGAGGCGCGGAAGCGCTCGTTGAGCTTGGTGCCGTCGATGAGGTTCTTCAGCTCCACTTGCGCATAGGCCGGTCCCTTGCCAGGCTTCACGGCTTGCGTCTTCACCGCGACCCAAAGGCCATTCTTGTGCTGGATCACATTGCCGGGCCGGATCTCGTTGCCGTTGATCTTCATAGAATCCCTTATGGGTAAAATTCTGGGTTCGGATGGGGTTGCAGCCTTTAAGACGTGGGCCCCCGCCGCTTGTCAAGGGGAGGTCGGACAAAGTCGCCCGCCGAGCGAACCGCTATTCGGTCAGGCGCCCCGACTCCCAGGCATCCACCGCGCGCTCCGCGGCCACGCGCTGCTCCTTGGTGAGCTTGGACAGCATGATATCGAGGGAAAAGTCGCTGACGCCGGCCTGGCGGGCGAGGAGGTGCCATTTGGCCGCCTCGACCGGGTCGGCCTTCACCACCACGCCGTTGGCATAGAGGCGGGCAAGACGGTTCTGCGCCACGGGGTTCCCTTGCTCGGCCGCCATGCGGAAAAGCTTGGCCGCCTTCTTCTCGTCCTTCGCCACCCCCCGGCCCTTGAACAGCATCACGCCATACTCGACTTGGGCTTCGGGCAGCCCCGCATCCGCGGCCTTACCGGTCCATTCGGCGGCCTTCTCCTGATTGATGGGGACGCCGCGGCCGAACTGGTAGAAGGCGCCGAGATCGTACTGCGCCTGCGGGTTTCCTTGCTCTGCCGCCTTCTGCATCCATTCGGACGCCTTGACGTCGTCCATGGGCCGGCCCTTGCCGTTCAGATAGACGAGGGCGAGGTTATATTGCGCTGCGGCATTCCCGGCCTCGGCGGCATGCTCGAAGAGATCGCCGGCGATGCGGAGATCCTTCCGCACGCCGAGACCTTCGGCGGCGAGAAGGCCCAGGGAAAGCTGGGCGTTCGGATCGCCGAGATCGGCAGCCTTGGCGTAGGCGTCCGCCGCCTTGGCGTAGTCCTGGGCGACTCCGAGGCCTTCGGAGTAGATCTCGCCGATCAGGGTGTAGGCCTCCTTGGATCCCTGTTCCGCCTCCGTCTCGGCAAGCTTCAACGCTGTCAGATACTTGCCTTCGGAAAAGGCCGTGTAGGACTCGCTCTCCTTGGCGTGGGCCGGCGCGCCGGCCGCCAGGCAGGCACCAGCGATCGCCAGCGCGCCCAGGAGCCGTCTCACGCGGCCCACCTGGCGCGGCGGATCGCATCATCGATGCCGGCAATGCGGGCCGCGGCATCGTCGTCCTGCCAAATGGTCCGGGACGGCGCGAGGAAATCGGCGCCGAGGCCCGCAAGCCGCGCCGCGCGCTCGGCGTCATCGATGTTCCAAGCGACGGACGGCACGACGAAAATCTCCGACCACCAGGCGATGAGCTCCGCACACTGATCGATGGCATCGATATCGCCGGCAGCCTCCGGCCCAAAGGCGACGTAGTCGGCGCCCATCTCGGCAAGGCTCATGGCGGCATGCCGGTCAAGGCCACACCCCACGCCGATATTTGCGCTCTCGCCAAGAGACGCGCGGGCGTGCCGGTAAAGTTCGGCGTCGGCGGGGATATGGACGCCGTCAGCGCCGAGCCGCTCGGCACGCGCGACGTCGTCCTCGATGAGGCAGGCGATGCCGGCTGCTTGAACGAGATCGAGCAACGGGTCCAGCATTTCGTCCATCTGCCGATCGTTGTTGCACAGCAACACACACGCCGCCGAGGTGTTCGCCAGGGCTTGGGAGAGTTGGGCTTCGAGCTTCGCGGTCAGGGGTGCCGGGACTTGCAAATAGAGCCGGCAACTTGGTTTGGCGTCAGCCATGATCAGGGGTTCCCACGGCGTTTTCGCATTGACCAGTCGTTAACAGCGTCCGTCTCAAATCACATGCCTCGCAGCACTGTCAAATCCACGGAGCGCGACAAGCGCGAGAAGAGGCTTGTCGAGAGGTCGTTGAAGGTCGAACATAGCGTCACCACATTCTTGCCAGGCTGCTGGTTCAAACGGCGAGACAGCCAAGGGATGAATTGGCGGCGCCTGAGCGGGGAGGGGCGAGCGCAATGAACCAACCAGATGCTCTGCAACGGCTCGATGCCGCGGTTGATGAGCTTGAGAGTCATCTGCAACAGGTTTTTGCCGAGGGCGACGGCGAGGTTTCGCTTGCAGCCCTGAAAGAGCAAGTTCGTTTTCTGACCGAAGAGCGGGACCAGCTTCTTGCCGATCTGGACGCCGAGCGCGGCCGGGTCAGGCGCCTCAAGGCTGCCAATGACGAGGTCTCCGGCCGGCTCGAGGCCGTGATGGGAACGATCAAGGACATGATGCCGGCGATGCCAGGCTAGCGCCTGTGAATGGGGGTTTGTCATGGGTCAGGTCAGCGTAAGTCTCAACGGCCGCGCCTATCGGCTGGAATGCAGCGAGGGCGAGGAGGCCCACCTCGTCGAGCTCGCAGAATATCTCGGCTCTCATGTCGACACGATGCGGCGGAAATTCGGCCAAGTGGGCGACGACCGGCTGATTCTGATGGCGTCGCTGGTCGTGACCGACGAGTTGTGGGAGCTGCGCCGCGAGCTGGAGGAGATGAAGAACGCGCTGGCCGTGGCCCAGCGCGATAAGTCTGCCTCGGCTGAAACCGCCAAGACGGCACAGGCCGAACTCGCCGCGCGGGCAAGCGCCGCCGCCGATCGTCTGGAGCTGCTCAATGCGCAGTTCTTCCACGGCGGGATGCCGGGCGATGCGGCCAACCGCCGCTAGTCGTACAGTTCGATTTCTTTCGCTATAGTCTGCGGTTGGCGGGCTGCGAGGTGCGTTAGGAGCATTTATCCCAGGACCCTATACGATCCTAAGGGAGCTGACCCTGGCGGGGACCGTGGTCTCCGTCACTCGGCGCCCACCTACTTAATGTAGGGAAGACCGGGATCTACGCTCCGACGGCCATCGTGGCCCGGCCATCTTTTTTGCCGGCGCGTGTCAGATTGTTCACCGCCTCTTGCCGTGAAGCTGGCGAGCGGCACCGCCATTCTGTATTGACCCCCGCATGACGAATTCTCAGCACCCGAACTCCGGCCCATGCGCATTCTGTTCCTAGGCGACGTGGTCGGCCGCTCGGGCCGCGTGGCCGTGCTCGAGACCTTGCCCAAATTGCGCGAGCGCTACCGCGCCGACTTCGTCGTCGTGAACGGCGAGAATTCGGCGGGCGGCTTCGGCATCTCCGAGGCGATCCTCACCGAACTGCTCGATGCCGGCGCCGACGTCGTCACCACCGGCAATCACGTTTGGGATCAGCGCGAGGCGCTCGTGTTCATCGAGCGGTACGACCGCCTGTTGCGCCCCATCAACTTTCCGCAAGGCACGCCCGGCAAGGGCGCAGGCTTGTTCAAGGCGGCGAACGGGATGGACGTGCTCGTGATCAACGCGATGGGCCGCGTGTTCATGCAGGATCTCGACGATCCGTTCCCGGCGGTGGAGCAGGAACTTGCGGCCTGCGGGCTCAAGTCGGGCGCCGACGCCATCCTGATCGATTTCCACGCCGAGGCGACGTCGGAGAAGGAGGCGATGGCGCATTTCGTCGACGGACGGGCGAGCGCCGTGATCGGCACGCACACCCATGTGCCGACCGCCGACGAGCAGATCCTGAACGGCGGCACCGCCTATATCAGCGATGCCGGCATGTGCGGCGATTTCGATTCGGTGCTCGGGATGGACAAGGAGGAACCGATCAACCGCTTCCTCACCAAGATCGCCACGCGGCGCTTCGCGCCCTCGCTCGGGGTGGCAACGATCTGCGGTGTCGGCATCGAGATCGACGACGCGACCGGCTTGGCGCGCGCCATCGCGCCGGTGCGGCTCGGCGGCAGGCTCTCGCAGACGGAGCCGGCGTTCTGGCTGGCGGAGGCTTAGGCCGAGCGCAGGCCTGCGCGCGCGGCGTTCGCGCCGCTCGATTGCGCGGCGCGGCCGTGGGCCAGGAGACGCTTGAGGCAGTCGATCGCCTCGTCGAGATGGCGCAGCGCCCGATCCGTGTCGTAGCTCTCGTCGAAGAGCGCAAGGCGGGCATGGGCCACATGGTCGGCGGCCTCGGAGCAGAGCTGCGGGAGACTGGGCGCAGCTCCGGCATGCGGCGTGCCCGCAGCGGCGTTCCGTTTCGGCGTCATCGTGCCCCCCTTCCACTTCTCATTGGAGTGCCCGGTTTTCGGGACCCCAAGCCTTTAGTTGTCAGGCCATTAGGGTTAAGGCTTCCCTAAGTCGCACCCGGCCGGATGCGGCATTCGCTGGCCTAAGGGCGGTCTTGACCGCAAAGGGCCGTAGCGACTAGGGAACACGCCATGGCAGGCCATTCGAAATTCAAGAACATCCAGTTCCGCAAGGGCGCGCAGGACAAAAAGCGCGCCAAGCTCTTCTCCAAGCTCGCCCGGGAGATCACCGCGGCGGCGAAGATGGGGATGGCCGATCCGGCCATGAATCCGCGCCTCAGGACCGCGATCCAGGCGGCGCGCGCCCAAAACATGCCCAAGGACAATATCGAGCGCGCCATCAAGAAGAGCGAGGAGGCGGGCGGCGACAATTACGAGGAGGTCCGCTACGAGGGCTTCGGCGTGGGCGGCGTCGGCGTCATCGTCGAGGCCTTGACCGACAACCGCAACCGCACGGCGAGCGAAGTGCGCTCCATCTTTTCCAAGTTCGGCGGCAATCTGGGCGAGACGGGCGCCGTGTCGTTCAATTTCGACAAGCTCGGGGCCATCGAGTTCGACGCCGACAAGGCGACGGACGACGCGATGCTGGAAGCCGCCATCGAGGCCGGCGGCGACGACGTCGAGTCTGGCGAGGACGGGCACACCGTCTATTGCAATCCGGATGAGCTGCATCAGGTGGCCAAGGCGCTCGAGGAGCGCTTCGGCGAGCCGCGCGCCGTTCAGATCCTGTGGCGCCCCAAAACGGAAGTGCCGATCGACGAGGAGAGTGGCCAGAAGCTGTTGCGCATGATCGACGGTCTCGAAGATCTGGACGACGTGCAGCAGGTCTACGCCAATTTCGACATGGCCGAGGACGTGCTGCAAAAGTTGACCGCTGCTTAAAGCCTGAAAGGCTTTCGCATGGACGCACCGCGACCGACGGAAAGTGCCGAGTACAAGCATCTGCGCGAGCAGTCGGCGCTGCCGGGGAAGGGCGGGCTTACGCGCATCGGGCGGGCGTTCTGGAACACGATCGGCGGCTTCCGCGAAGGGCTTTCGACCGAGGCGGCCATCAAGCAGGAAGCGGCGCTCCTCGTCATCGCGCTGCCCGTGTCGTTCTTCGTCGCCACCAATGTCTGGATCTGGGTCGCGCTGATCGGCAGCTTGATCCTGCTGCTCGCCGTCGAGTTTCTCAACACGGCGATCGAGCGCTTGTGCAATCACCTGCATCCGGAGAAGCATGTCGCCATCAAGGTGACCAAGGACCTCGCCTCGGCGGGCGTGTTCTGCGTCATCGCGCTCACCGCGCTCGTGTGGATCGCCGCGGTCGTCGCGCGGTTTTGGGTGTGACAGGCCCGGCCGAACGCTGGCCGCTCCGGGACGCGGAGCGCATCGTCACAGGCAATGAAGCCTTGCTCGGTGGCCAGCATCAGCTCGTGGCGATGACGCGCATGCGCAACGAAGCGCTGATCCTGCCCGATACGCTCGATTATCTCTGCACGCCACGTGGACGCGATCATCGCCTATGACGATGCGAGCACGGACGAGACGGTCGAGATCCTGCGCGCGCATCCGAAGGTTGCGCTGATCGTCGCCAATCAGGTGTGGGAGCAGGATGTCGATGCGCGAAAGCGCGCGGAGGGACGCCATCGCGGGCTCCTGCTCGACATGGCGCGCGAGGCGCTGCCGCATGAGTGGATGTTGTGCTTCGACCCGGACGAGCGGGTGACGGGCGACATGCGCGGCTTCGTTGCCGGGCAAGGCGAGGAGTGCGACGCGGTCCGCGTCAAACTATTCGACGCCTATATCACGCCAGAGGACCAGGCGCCGTACACCTCCGACCAGCCGCTCCTCCATTTCCGCAAGTTCTACGGACCGGAGCAGCGGGACATTCTCATGCTGTGGCGGAACCGCGCGGGAATCGGCTTTGCGGAAGGCGACGGCCGCACGCCGCGCGGCATGACATCGGTCAAGACGGAGCTCTATTGCCAGCACTACGGCAAGTCGCTGTCGGTCGCCCATTGGGAGGAGACGTGCGACTACTACATCCGCCATTTCCCCTACGAGACCTACGGCGCGAAATGGGAGGCGCGGAAGGGGAAGGCGGTCCACACGGAGTCCGATTTCGGGCGGCCGCTCCATGAATGGGGCGAGGCGCTGTTCGCCAACGCCGTACCCATGGGCACCTGACTCGGCAGGGGCGGAGCGCATTATTCTGTCGCATGGGCGCTGGTATCAGAGGAACGGACGGGCCGAGCTCGCCCGCGCATTTCGGTGGCTTTTTGCTTGATGCTACGGGTTTCGGCGCATCGCAAAAAAGATGATCTAGATCAGATGGCTGGCGCGCGAGGGGTGGTCTCTTGGGTCGCCAAAGTGCCTCAATCCCGCCTATTATGAGCCCGTTGAGATAAAGGTCGGGGGGCTGCATGAATCCCAGAACGCGTAAGCTGATTGTCCGTCCATTGCTGGCGGTCGCGGCGGTGATCGGCCTCTATGCCGCCTACTTGATCCACACGGACAACTTCCACACGGTCGTCGCCGGCGAGCTCTACCGGTCGGCGCGTCCGTCGCCGCAGGAGATCGCCGAGTGGCACAAGCGGTACGGCATCAAGACCATCATCAACCTGCAAGGCCCGCATCCCTACGCCGACTGGTATCGCGAGGAGAAGGCGACGGCGGAGTCCTTGGGCATCACGCTGATCGACCATCAGATGTCGGCTCAGCGCGATGTGGACGCACCCGAGGTGGAAACGATACTCAATATCCTTCAAACGGCGCAGCGGCCCATTCTCGTGCATTGCCGCAACGGGGCGGACCGCTCGGGCCTCGTCTCGGCGTTCTACGTCGCAGCCATTGCCAAGGGCTCCGAATTCTTTGCCGAGCTCCAGCTGACGCCCTTCTTCGGGCATCTCCCGTTCGCCTTCATCCGTTCCTACGCGATGGACCGCTCGTTCGAGAGGGCGGAAGCGCGCCTCGGGTATCCGGATTCTTGATCCGATCTTCGGCCGAAGCCAGTCATGAAAAAAGGCGGGAGCGCGGCTCCCGCCTTTTCAGTTCCTAGCCGAAGGAGAGCTCGGCTAGCGCCTGGAGGTTAGTCGTCTCCGCCGTCATCATCCTGCGTGTCGGGCGTATCGGCAGGGGGAGGCGGTCCGTCCTGCGGACCCATGCCCTGGCCCATGTCGTGCGGGCCGGGACCGTGTGGGCCGAAACCGTGCTGTGCGAAGCGAGCGCGGATGCCCGCCTCGATCGCCTTGACCTTGTCGAGTTGCTCGGATGTCAGCGTGGTGCGGAGCGTGGTGATCGCCTTCTTCAGGTCCTCAGCGCTCTTGGCACGGTCGATGGCGTGGTCGGCAAGGCTCTCGGCAAGGGAGAACGGCTCGGTTTTGTCACCCTGCACCATCATGGCCGAAGGCGGGCCCATCGGCGGCCCCATGGTTGCGAGCAGCGCATCGGTGAAATCGCGCCAGGCATCGAGCTGATTGGCGCGGATGCCGATCTCGGTCTCCATCGCGCTCAATTTCTCGGCGAGATGGCCGGGGCCGTGCGGGCCGCGCATGTCGCCATGGCCATGGCGGTCGCACATGTGGTGCTTGCCGCCCTGGTGCGGGCCCATGCCCCAGCCGCTATGGCCCCAGTCGCCCCCGAATGCAGCCGTCACCGCGCCCAGGCCAGCAAGGCTGAGCGCCGCGACGACGACCATCGGGGCAATCTTTGAGGGGAATTTCATTTCAGCATCCTTGATTGTTGATGTTCCCCTAGTCCTAAGAACCCTTCTTTGCCTGTATTGGTCTTGGCGTGTCGCAACGTTGCTGGCGGCGCGGGTTTTGTGTCGAAACGTTGCTGAATCGGGAGATGACGGCTTCCGTTACAAGAAACCTCTCGTGGCTCGTTTCTGGCGAGGCTAGAAGGAGGCGACTTCAATGACCTCGACCACGCCACGCATACTTGTCGTCGACGACGACCCGGAAATCCGCAAGCTCTTGGCGCGCTACGTCGAGAGCCAGGGGTTCCGCGTGCTGCTCGCCGCGAACTGCCGGGAGCTGCGCGAGCAGCTGGCGACGCATCATGTCGATCTGATCGTCCTCGACGTGATGCTGCCGGACGGCTCCGGCCTCGATGCGTGCCGGGACTTGCGGGCGCAACGCTCTAGCGTGCCCATTATTCTGCTCACGGCGCTGAAGGAGGATGTCGACCGCATCATCGGGCTCGAGATCGGCGCCGACGACTATCTCGGCAAGCCGTTCAATCCGCGGGAGCTGATTGCGCGCGTGCGGGCGGTGTTGCGGCGCCGCTCCGAGGCGCTGCCGGCGCCGAGCGAGGTGAAGGTCTACCATTTCGAGGGCTTCATCGCCGATCCCCAGATGCGCCAGGTGACCGATCCTCAAGGCAAGGACGTCGAGCTGACCGGCGCGGAGTTCGACCTGCTCAAGACCTTCCTCGACCGGCCGGGCCGCGTGCTGTCGCGCGATCAGCTGCTCGATCTGACACGCGGCCGCGACGGCGACGGCTTCGACCGCTCCATCGACGTGCTGGTCAGCCGTCTCAGGCGGAAACTTGGTGAGGGCGTCTCCACGCAATTGCTCAAGACGGTTCGCAACGGCGGCTATCAGCTCGCTGTCAAGGTCGACGTCGAGGACGGGCAGGCGTGAACACTCTCCGCGTCAAGATCGTCGTGCTGCTCGTGGTTGCGATCGTCTCGGTCGTGGGCCTGCTCACGGTCGTGCTGTTCTATCTGCTCGGGCCGCCGCAACGAGCGGGGCGCGCGCTCGACGGGTTGGCGCTGCAGGTGGAGATGGCCCTTCGGCTGACAAGCGACGGCCTCGATGGCGTGGTCCTGGCGAAGGGCCCGGCGCACGGGTTTTTGTACAAGAGCGCGACGGCGGGGCTGCACGAGGCTCTGAAGCGCCGCGGCCTTGATCTTCCTGTCACGATAACCCGGGGCGGACACGAGGCGCCGCTCATTGTCTCGGTGCCCATCGGGGACAAAGGCTGGCTGTGGATGCCAACCTCGGGCCTGCCCCCGGAAGGCCCGCCGTGGAAGCCGCTGTTCAGGTGGCTGACGGTGATCGCGCTCGGCGCGACGGTGATCGCCGTGTTCGCCGCCAACCGCATGGTGCGGCCGCTCGTGTTCTTGGAGAACGCCGTCGCCTCCGTCGGTCCGGACGGCCTGTTGCCGGAGCTGCCGGAGCGCGGGCCGGCGGAAGTGCGGGCGACCGCCAAGGCGCTCAACTCGCTCTCGACGCGTCTCAAGCGCGCCATGGAGAGCCGCATGCGGCTCGTGGCGGCGGCCGGTCATGACATGCGCACGCCGATCACCCGCATGCGGCTCAGGGCCGAGTTCGTGGCCGACGAGGAGGAGCGCGCGAAGTGGCTCAACGACATCGACGAGCTGGAGCGCATCGCCGACAGCGCGATCATGCTGGTGCGCGAGGAGACCGGCAACGCCGCGCCTGAGCTCGTCCGGCTCGACGAGCTGGTCGCCGGGATCGCCGACGAGCTCAAGGAGCAGAATCTCGACGTCACCACTAAGACCATCGTGCCGGTCACCGTTCGGGTGAGCCGCTTCAAGCTCAATCGGGCCTTGCGCAATCTGATCATCAATGCGGCGACCCATGGGGTCCGGGCGCGCGTCAGCGTCACCAACGGACACGGCGACATGGCGCGGATCGTCATCGAGGACGACGGACCGGGGATCCCGCCGAAGATGATGCATCAGGTGTTCGAGCCGTTCTTCCGTGCCGACCCGGCGCGCCGTCAGGACATTCCCGGCGCGGGCCTCGGCCTGACCATCGCCAACGAGATCGTGCAGCGCGCCGGCGGCCGCATCAGCATCGCCAACGGGCCGGGCGGCGGCTTGGTGCAGATCGTCGAATTGCCCGAAGTTACCGCGGCGCCCCCTGCGTAGGCCGCCGCGCTGCAGCCGAATGGGGCAGCCCGGGCTTGCCTTATTTTGAGTGATGGCGCCGATCCGGAACGCATTGGCCTTGAGCGCATTTGATTTGTCTCAGAGCGCGCGTAGGCTGTTGGGGGAGACAGTAGAGCACGGCGACCAGGAGGACGTTCCAATGGACATGAACGAAATCCATGACTATGCGCGGCGCTTCGTCGGCACGCATGGCGAGAAGGCAGCGGTGGAAGCCGCTCAGAGAGCGGCCGAATGCGAGAAGAGCGGCGACAAGATCCAGGCCCAAGACTGGCGTCGCATCGAAGCCGCGATCAAGGAGATGCGCGGGCCGCGCTCGACCTGAGCCTGCCCGCCATATTCCGTCTATGAGGAGGACGGCTTCCGTCTTGCGCGCCGCGCGGGTTGCGCGGGCGCATCCATGTCCTTGATGTGAAGGTCGCGCTGCGGGAACGGGATGGAGACGCCCGCCTCGCGCAGTGCGCCCAGGATCGCGAAGCGCAGGTCGCTCGACGACTTGATGCGCTCGCGGACGTCGCGCAGGAACACGCGCAGCTCGAAATCGAGCGACGAGTCGCCGAAGCCGGCGAAGTGCACCACCGGCGGCGGGCTCTTGAGCACGCCGCGATGGGCCTGCGCGACGGCAAGCAGCGTCGATCGCAACAGCTCCATGTCGGTGCCGTAGTCGACGCCGACCGGGATGTCGAGGCGGCAACTCTTGTCGAGATGCATCCAGTTGGTCACGGGGTCGGTGATGAGCGTGGCGTTCGGAATGATCACCGATTGCCGGTATATGGTTTCGATCTCCGTCGAGCGCACGCTGATCCGCTTGACCGTGCCTTCGCTGCCGCCGACCTGGATGTAATCGCCGACCTTGATGGGACGCTCGACGAGAAGGATGAGGCCCGAGACGAAATTGTTGAAGATGCTCTGGAGTCCGAAGCCGATGCCGACGGAGAGCGCGCCGGCCACGAGAGCGATGTTGGAGAAATCGAAGCCGAGATAGGAGATGCCGGCGAGCGCAGAGAGGACGAAGCCGAGATAGCCGGTGCCGATCCGCATCGACTCGCGGAGACCGGTATCGACATGCCGGCCGGTGAACACGCGGGCCGTGAGCCAGCGCTGCACGAAGCGCGTCAGCATGAGGCCGAGCGCGAAGACGCCAAGCGCGACGAGCACCGATTGCAGCGAGATGCGCAAGTTGCCGAACTGGAATCCGAAGAACGCCGCCTGAATCCAGCCTTTGACCTCGATCCAGTCGAAGCGCCACAGGAGCAGGAGGATGACGGCACCGACGGCGAGAATGGCGATGTCGAGGAGCAGGCTGACGATGATCCTGATGGTGAACAGGGACGCCCCGCCCATGTCCTCGTCTTCGTCGACATCGTCGTCGATGGCGCGTCCGGAAATGACGCTGACGCTCGAGATGGATTCGGCGCCGAGGTGCACCAGATACATGATCCACAGCACGCCGGCGGTGGACACGACGTGGGTGCCGATGAAACTGGCAAGCGACTCGTAGCCGAGCAGCGCGGCGAGCAGGATGACGCCGGCCTGGACACCTACAAATGAGAAGAGCCACCCCTGCCAGCCGGTGAACGCGCCCTTGCGCGTGGTCGCGCCCCTCTGGATCACCCACAGGGTTGCGGCGATGAGGATGCCGTAGAGCGAAGCGAAGAAGGTCGAGCGCAGCACCGACACCTGATAGGGGGCGAAGACGACCACGTCGGCGAAGCCCAGGATACGATCGAGGAGCCAGATCGTCACAGCGGCCCATAGGAGTCCGGCAATGCGCCAAGCCATCGCCGCGGGCGCGGACGGGATGAGTTTCCAGGCGTCGTCCTCGGGCACGAGGGAGTGGCGGATGAGGAAGATGAGCGAGATGGCCCACGCGGCCGCCAGCACGGTCCGGAGCAGGAAGCCGGCGAGGGACGGGTCGGCGAGGCCTGCAGCCGTGGCGATGAGATAGAACGCCGCGAGGCCGACCCAGAAGGGAAGCGCGCTTCGAATCGTCTTCCGCAACGCCCAGATGCCACGGTCCTGCATCGTGGGCTCAGTTGGCCTGTTCGGCCGTTGCTTGGCGTCGACACGCGCCGCCATGTTCTTGACGAAGCGGTGCATACCAAGGAAGGCGCCGATGGGGGCGATGAAGATCAGGAGGAAGACGATGACGCCCGTGTTCCAGGCGCGCGCTAGCCAGTCGGCGATGGCTTCTAACCGCTGCCCGAATTGCATCGGCAGGCGCTCGAAGGCGGCCGGCAGCACGTAGCTGTAGAAATTGGGGACCGGCCTGAACAGCGATTCCGTGAACCGCTCGCGGCGCTCGTCATTGGCCGCGTCGATCAACTGCCCCGCGCGCACGAAGAGGAGATCGGCTTGCTTCAGCTTGCCGTCGAGGTCGGCGACCTCGGTGTCGAGTTTCTTGCGCTGCCGGGTGATCTCGGTGCTTTCCGGCGGCGCACCGTCTTTGGGCGCTGGGCCGAGCTTGGCGAGACGTTCCCGCGCGTCTTGCAGCTTCGGCTTGAGCTGCGCTCTCTGCTCGACGATGGTCGCACGCAGCGCCTCGAGCGTGTCCGGGATGGCCCTGAGTTCCTCGTCCATCGTCGTCGGGTCGGCGATGGCCTGCTCTTGGGTCTTGATCTGATTTGTCCAGGTCTCGAGCGCGGCGGCGAACGCGGCGACCGTCTTGTCCTCGGCGGTCTCAGTTTCCGGTGCCGGTGCGGCTGACGCAGGCGTTTCTACGCCTGCCGGGGCCTGGGGGCCCGCGGCCTCCTGGGCGTGACCCGGCCCGGCGGCGCCCAGCAAGAAGCCAAGGCTCGCGACGACAACGAGAACGGTCCGCCATAGCGGCATAGAAGGCAATCTCCTCCACGCCCGGTCGAGGGCAGGAACCCCTCGCGCTTCCAACGGCTTACCGGATCGCGCGAGACATTGGGCACGACAATGCGGAAGATTAACGGCAGGCCAAGTCAGAAGGTTTTTCGGGGTGAGGGGCTGTATCCCACGCGGAGGCGGGGGGTGCAAATCACCGAGCCGTTTATGGTGGATGGAAGGAGGGATTAAACGCGAACGACAGGCAAGCGGCTGCGCCGCGGCTCGATGCACACCAGGGCGGTGCATTGCCGCACGATCAAAGCCTTTTGCGGTGGGGCGCGGCGCTCCACGATGTGCCGCGTTCGCAGAGCAACCCAGCACCACGTTTCCGACGCGGTCCTGACGCCGGCATGTGCGGCTTCCGTCGCGCGTGCGCGAGTCCATGCGAACGTGGTCGAAAGCTGGTCGCGTCCCCGCGCGTTGATCACGGCGGCATTCTCGGCGAACCGGGCGTAACCTTGCGACGTCGCGACGACGGCATTTCGCGCGAGGATGGGCGCCCTTGACCGCGTCTGAGACCAACCGTCCGAGGCTCGTGTTTGCAACGTGTGCGCAAAGCGCGTCGACCGGACCCTTGTGCGCGTCCAGCTCGCCGAGGCTCTCTTGAGGATGGGCTGAAGGATCGGCTGCGCGCGGGTTGCGGCTTCGGCATAAAGCCGCGCGGCACCGGCCGAGGCCCGCTTGCGGAAGGCGACGCCGAGCGCATCCGACGTGCGCACCGTCCAGGCGAACCCGGTGACAGCCCCCGCATAGCCCTTTCGGGCGAGGAACCGGCCCGTTCGCCAAGACCAAGCAGAGGCGGCGGAAAGCTCTCTTGCAAGCAGGAGCGCCAGCGCCTGGGCTCTCGGGGTTGCCCAGGTCAGGAATGCGGCGCCGTTCCGCGCCAGGAAAGCGGCGGTCGCGCGCATGACGGCGAAAGAGGCGAGCGCGAAGCGCCATGTCATCCAGGCCGCGCGCTGACGCCTGAGCTCGAGCCGCTGCAGCGCGTCCTGGCGTCTCAGGCGCTGGGCCCGGCGCCGTTCGTCACGGTGGTAGCTTTCGAGCCAGCTGTGATGTTGAGTCAGGTCTTCGAGGGCCGAGGCGATCATGCGCTTCGACCTGCTGATTTCGTCCTGGGCTGCCTCGACAGGGTCGAGGAAGTTACTTGCACCGGACACGAGGATGCTCCCCCTAGAGATCCCTTAGGGCGTCCCCCGGCCTCCCGTCGGAGCTTGACGTAGCCTACGCCCAAACCCCTAACGCCGCGTGAGTAAAATCCGTTCCCGGCGCCCTCCGATTTGCGCCTCCGGCATCCTGTCCGGGCGCGCGCCTGTGCTACGATTCGCCTATGAGGGGCGCGATTCGCATCGTCGGCATCGATCCGGGCTTGAGGCGGACCGGCTGGGGCGTCATCGACACCGATGGCGTCCGGCTGAGCTATATCGCCTGCGGCTCGGTGACCTCCGATTCCGACGGCAGTCTCGGCCATCGCTTGCGGCAATTGTTCGATGGTCTGTCGGAGGTGCTTGCCCAGCTCGCGCCGGTGGAAGCCGCCGTCGAGCAGACCTTCGTCAACCGCGATGCCGCCGCCACCTTGAAGCTCGGCCAGGCGCGCGGCATCGCCATGCTGGTGCCGGCGCTGGCGGGTCTGACGATCGCCGAATATGCGCCGAACGCCGTGAAGAAGACCGTGGTGGGCGCCGGTCACGGCGACAAGACCCAGATCCGGGCCATGGTGAAGTGCTTGCTGCCGCTCGCCGCACCCGACAGCGCCGACGCGGCGGATGCGCTCGCCATCGCCATCACGCACGCGCATGCGCGGAGCTGGACCAAGTTCGAGGCCGCCATCGTGCGAGCGGAGAGGGCCGCGTCATGATCGGCAAGCTCACCGGCACGGTCGACACGGTCTCGCTTTCGACGGCGATCATCGACGTGGGCGGCGTCGGCTACGAGGTGACGCTCGGCGCGCGGCAGCTTTCCGCGCTGCCGCCGGTGGGCGAGGTGGTCACCCTTGCCATCGACACGCATCTGAAAGAGGACGGCGTCCGGCTTTACGGCTTCGCCACCGAGCATGAGCGCGCCTGGTTCCGGGCGCTCCAGACGGTGCAAGGGGTGGGCGCCAAGGTGGCGCTCGCGGTGCTGGGCACGCTCTCCGCCGCGGACCTCGCCAATGCGGTGGCGCTCCAGGACAAGAACCACGTGGCGCGCGCGCCGGGCGTCGGACCGAAGGTCGCCGCGCGCATCGTCGCCGAGCTGAAAGACAAGATGCCGGCGCTTGCGCCCGCTCTCAGGCCGGGCGGGGGCCCCAGTCCCATCGCCACGCTTCCCGAAGGGCTCGCGGCGCGCGATGCGGTTTCGGCGCTCACCAATCTCGGCTATGCCCATGGCGAGGCGGCCGCGGCGGTCAGCGCGGCCATCGGCAAAGCGGGCCGGGAGGCACGCGCCGAGGAGCTGATTCGCATCGGCCTTAAGGAGCTGGCGCAATGAGCGAGCGGGTGCTGGCGGCAGCGAAGCGGGACGACGATCAGCCCGAGACGTCGCTCAGGCCGCAGACGCTCGGCGAGTTCATCGGCCAGGCCAAGGTCTGCTCCAATCTCAAGGTGTTCATCGACGCCGCCCGCGCCCGCCGCGAGGCGCTGGACCACGTGCTGTTCGCCGGCCCTCCGGGCCTCGGCAAGACGACGCTCGCGCAGATCGTGGCGCGCGAGCTCGGCGTCAATTTCCGCGCGACCTCGGGTCCCGTCATCGCCAAGGCAGGCGACCTCGCGGCGCTGCTCACCAATCTCGAAGAGCGCGACGTTCTCTTCATCGACGAGATCCATCGGCTCTCGCCGGCGGTGGAGGAGATCCTCTATCCGGCCATGGAGGACTTCCAGCTCGATCTCATCATCGGCGAGGGGCCGGCGGCGCGCTCGGTGCGCATCGACCTCGCCAAGTTCACCCTGGTTGCCGCCACGACGCGCACCGGTCTTCTCACCACGCCCTTGCGCGAGCGCTTCGGCATTCCCATCCGGCTCGAGTTCTACGGGGTGGAGGAGCTCGAGGAGATCGTGCGGCGCGGGGCGCGGCTGCTCGGCCTGCCGCTGACCAATGAGGGGGCGCACGAGATCGCCCGGCGCGCCCGCGGCACGCCGCGGGTGGCGGCGCGGCTCTTACGCCGCGTGCGCGATTTCGCCTCCGTCGAGGGAACGGGCGCGGTCGACGCCAAGCTCGCCGACAGCGCGCTGTCGCAGCTCGAAGTGGACGGGCGCGGGCTCGACGCACTCGACCATCGTTATCTGAGATTGATCGCGGTCAACTATGGCGGCGGCCCGGTGGGGATCGAGACCATCGCCGCCGGGCTGTCGGAGCCGCGCGACGCCATCGAGGAGATCATCGAGCCTTATCTGTTGCAGCAAGGCTTCATCGCGCGCACGCCGCGCGGACGCGTGCTGACCGGGCTCGCCTTCGGCCATCTCGGGATCACGCCCCCGGCCCAGCCGGCGCAGTTCCCGCTGTTCAACGGCAGCGATGAGTTGTGAGCAACTGGCCGGACCTTGCGGGACGCATCGAGGGCGACGTCCATGTCCTGCCGGTGCGCGTCTATTTCGAGGACACGGATTTCGCCGGCCTCGTCTATCACGCCAACTATCTGAAGTTCTGCGAGCGCGGGCGCTCCGACTTCATTCGCCTGCTCGGTATCTATCACCAGGACCTCGCTAACCCGGACGAGGGCGAGGCGTCGGTGTTCGTCGTGCGCCGCATCGAGATCGACTATCTGCGGCCCGCGCGTCTCGACGACGTGCTCGAAGTCGTCACAAGCTGCGCGGAGATCGGCGGGGCGAGCCTCACCCTCCTCCAGGAGGTGCGGCGCGGGGAGACCGTGGTCGTGCGGGCCAGGGTCGTGGTGGTGCTGGTGTCCGCGTCCGGTAAGCCGCAGCGGCTCGGACAAATGGTCCGGGGCGCGCTTGAACGATTCGTTAAGCAAAGGTGTTGAACGTAGCTAAGAGGGATAAACCAATTTCTTGCGCCGGCCGGAGCCGCGCCGAGGCCGAGCGGAACAAGCCCAAGTTTAGTCACAATGGCTCGTGAAAGCTTGAGTCCACGGGTGAAATGCGGTTCCTCCGGCGATCACTGATCTCCGCGGAAATACCCGCGGGACCAAGCGGCCGGCTCGAAGGCTGATGCCTGGGGCCCAAGCGCTTGAGCTCATGCCATGAGGCCTGAATGAATCCGTCGGATGTCGCCGTCGATCTGTCGATTTGGCAGCTTTTTCTGAACGCCCATATCGTCGTCAAGATCGTCATCATCGGGCTGCTCGCCGCCTCGATCTGGAGTTGGGCGATCATCTTCGAGAAGTTCTTCCTGTTCGCCAAGACGCGCAAAGAAACCGACAAGTTCGAGCAAGTCTTTTGGTCGGGCCAATCGCTCGACGAGCTCTATACGGCGCTGGCGCAGCGGCGGAACACCGGCATGGCGGCGCTGTTCGTGGCGGCGATGCGCGAGTGGAAGCGCTCGACCGAGCGCGAGGGCAGCGACCGGGGCGCGCGGCCGATGCCGGGCCTACAGCTCAGGGTCGAGAAGGTCATGGACGTGACCATCTCGCGCGAAGTGGAGCGGCTCGAGCGGCGGCTCACCTTCCTCGCCACGGTCGGTTCGACGGCGCCCTTCGTCGGCCTGTTCGGCACGGTGTGGGGCATCATGACGAGCTTCCAGTCGATCGCGAGCAGCAAGAACACGAGTCTCGCAGTCGTGGCGCCGGGCATTGCCGAGGCCTTGTTCGCCACCGCGCTCGGCCTGCTCGCGGCCATTCCGGCCGTCATTTTCTATAACAAATTCAACAGCGAAGTGGCGCGGCACGCGGCGCGTCTGGAAGGCTTCGCCGACGAATTCTCAGCCATCCTGTCGCGGCAGATCGACAAGACGACGTGAGGCAGACATGGGCGTAGGACTTCAGCCAGGGGGCGCACTCGCCAATCGCCGCGCAAGGCGGCGCTCCCGCCTGCCGATGAGCGAGATCAACGTCACGCCGATGGTGGACGTGATGCTCGTGCTGCTCATCATCTTCATGGTGACGGCGCCGCTCCTCACGGTCGGCGTCGATGTCGACGCCAATGCGACGCTCCCCGAGGTGGCACTGCCGCAGACGGAAGCGGGCCCCGTGAACCCGGAGAAGGCGCCGCTCAGCATCACCGTCGATGCGGCGGGGAAAGTCTTCCTCCAGAACACCGAGATCAGCTTTGACGAACTTGTGCCAAAACTTGCTGCTATCCGCGATGCCGGTGGCGGCACGCAAGTGTGGGTCCGCGGCGACAAAGGCACGGCCTACGGCAACGTCGCGAAGGTGCTGGTCCGGATCAAGGAAGCCGGCCTGCCCGTGACCCTCGTCACCGATCAAGTTGGATCAACCCTGACGAGGAGCCCTGCACGTTTCATGGGGCCGAGTACCTTCATCTCTGCGGCACTGCACGTGGCGGTCGTGCTGTTCGTGATCGTCTCCTTTCCGTCATCCAGGATGCAGCCTGCGCCGCTCGTCGCCATTCCCGTCGACCTGTCGACGCCCTCGGACCTCACCAAGGTCAAGGCCGGCACGCGCGACGCCAAGGACGAGGGGCCGCTCGCCGGCAAGGCCGAGGCGCCGAAGCCGCAAGCGGTGAAGGAGAAGGTCGAGAAGGCGCCGGAGAAGACCGCGTCGATCGAAAAGACGCCGCCGGAGCCGCCCAAGCCTGCGCCGAAGCCCGAGCCCCAGCCTGAGAAGGCCGAGGCGAAACCCGAGGCGAAACCTGAAAAGAAAGCCGAGGCGCCCAAGCCTCAGCCCAAGCCCTCGGTTCCTGCGAGGAAGCCGGAGCCGCCGGTCGAGAAGGCCGAGGCGCCGAAGCCGAAACCGGCTCCGAAGAAGCAGGAATTCAACACGGACAATATCGCGGCGCTCCTCAACAAGATCCCCGACGCGAAGGACGAGCCCAAGCCGCAGGAGCTTGCGGAGGAGACGAAGCCCGTCCACGGGCAGACGAACGGCGCGGACATGACCATGTCCGTCAACGAGCTCGACGCGCTGCGCGCGCGCATCTCCGATTGCTGGACGCCGCCGCCGGGCGGGCTCGGAGCCGACGCGATCGTCGTGAAGATCCGGATGAAGCTCAACAAGGACGGCACGCTCGAAGGCTATCCGGCCGTCACCAATCAGGGCGCCTCGCCCTTCTTCCAGGCCGCCGCCGACAGCGCGGTGCGTGCCGTCTACCAGTGCCAGCCCTACACGCTGCCGCCTGAGAAATATGCGCTGTGGCGGGACATGATCCTCAATTTTGACCCAAGCCTGATGTACCGCAGCGGCTAGATGCGAATGGGAATGATGCGGCTCTCCACGAAACTTGCGCTCGCCACGCTGCTCGGCGCGCTGTCGCTGCCTGCGCCGGCTTATGCCGTGCTCGAGGTCGACATCACGCAAGGGAACATCCAGCCGCTGCCGATCGCGATTCCCGATTTCGCCGCCGGATTGGGAATCGATCCCGAAGCCGCGCGCGAGATCTCGAGTGTCGTGACGAACGACCTCAAGTCGTCAGGGCTGTTCGCTCCCATCGATCAAGCGGCGTTCATCGAGCATGGTCTCGACATGAACAGCGTGCCGCGCTTCGACGACTGGCAGGTGATCAATGCGCAAGCGCTCGTGGTCGGCCATATCGGCGCGTCGGACGGCAAGCTCCGCGCCGAGTTCCGGCTGTGGGACGTGCCGTCCGGCAAGCAGCTCGTCGGCGAGCAGGTGTTCGCGCGGCCGCAAGAGGCGCGCCGGCTCGGCCACATCATCGCCGATGCCGTCTATGAGCGCATCACGGGCGAAAAGGGCTATTTCGACACGCGAATCGTCTTTGTCGACGAGTCCGGGCCGAAGGATAAGCGCATGAAGCGCCTCGCGATCATGGACCAGGACGGCCACAACGTCAGGCTGTTGACGACCGGCCAGAGTCTCGTGCTGACGCCGCGCTTCAGCCCGTCGACCCAAGAGATCACCTTCATGTCCTATGAGGGGGCCGTGCCGCGGGTCTATCTGCTTAATGTCGAGACGGGGCAGAAGGAGGTCGTGGGCTCGTTCCCGGGCATGAGCTTCGCCCCGCGCTTTTCGCCGGACGGCCAGCGCATCGTCATGAGCTTCGAGGAAGGCGGCAACGCCAACCTATTCGCCATGGATCTGCGGACCCGGCAGACCGTGCAGCTCACCAACACGGACGCGATCGACACCGGGCCCTGCTATTCGCCCGACGGCCGCCAAATCACCTTCGAGACCGACCGGGACGGGGCGAAGCAGATCTACGTCATGGACGCCGACGGCGGCAATCAGCACCGGATCAGCCAGGGGCAGGGGAGCTATTCGACCCCGGTCTGGTCGCCGCGCGGCGACCTGATCGCCTTCACCAAGTTGCTCAACGGGCGCTTCCTGATCGGGGTGATGAAGCCTGACGGCTCGGGCGAGCGCATCCTCACGGAGGGCTTCCACAACGAGGGTCCGACCTGGGCGCCGAACGGCCGGGTTCTCATGTTTTTCCGGGAATCGCCTGGGGCAACGGGGGGGCCGCGGCTCTACACCATCGACCTCACGGGCTACAACGAGCGCCAGGTGGCGACGCCCGCTTTCGGCTCGGATCCGGCCTGGTCTCCGCTGATAAATTAGGCAATTTCCGCCGTTTTTTCGGTTGGTTGTGGGTTTCGCGGGGTGGTTGCGGCCTAAATGCAACACCTAGTTACCCATTCTTAATCCGAGTGCCCCAACGTCGTTAACCACACCTTGATCGGCGTCCCCCGCGGGGATAGCTTGAACGGGCTGGAGGATGAGATTCGGCGTGGCATTTTCGCATCAATGACCAGCAAAACGGTCGCTGGACGTTAGTCCGACCTTGATCCGATTGCGCCGCACCGATACATGCAAAGACGGCTATTGCCGTTTTAACCAAAGGAGAGAAGACCATGCAGGGTTTGAAGGGCGTTATCGCTGCCGCCATGCTCGTGGCCGCCGCCATTTCTCTCGGTGGCTGTTTTGGCCATCACGAGAAGGCCGTCGTGACCGAGCCGCTGAAGCTCGGCTAACGTCAAGGTCAAGCAGTCGTTTCGCGTCTAAGCGCGCGATCGCCTGCCGGAAACCCTCGGGTTTCCAACCAACGGGATCATGGATGCCGGAACGCCGCCAGCGGATGCGGCGGCGTTCCAGGCATCCTTTTCCTTTTTTGGGCTGAGGTTCGCTCAGGCCAGCGCCGGCCCAGCCCGGTTTTATCGATCCCCGCAAATCGCCCCGCTTTGGCCTTGCTATGGCCTTGCCCGGCTAAGACCCCGTTAAGGATTGGGCCCCTACGATTTTCCTAAAATCGGGGGTATGCGGGAGTAATCAGTAATGCGTTGCCGTGGTGGGTTCAGCCTCGCCTGCAGGATCGCGGGCGTGCTTCTCTTTGCCTTTGCGATTGCCGCCTGTTCGCGTCCGGCGCAGCAGCCGCAGGAATACGGGCTCGGCGGCGGAGGGCCGGTAACCCCTGGCACTTCCAGGGATTTCACCGCCAATGTTGGGGACCTGGTGCACTTCCAGGAGGACAGCTCGGCCCTCACCGGCCAAGCCCAGGGCACCTTGCGCGGCCAAGCGCGGTGGCTCAATCAGTACCCGCAATACGCGGTGGTCATCGAAGGCCACGCCGACGAGCGGGGCACGCGCGAATATAATCTCGCGCTGGGCGCCCGGCGCGCCATGGCGGTCAAGGGCTTCCTCGTGCGCCTGGGCGTCAACAGCGCGCGGATCCGCACGATCTCCTACGGCAAGGAGCGGCCGATCGCGGTGTGCGATGAGCCGCGCTGCTGGCAGCAGAACCGGCGGGCTCAGACAGTTTTGAACAGCGGGGCCGTCGCCCGCTACTAGGCCTTGTCGCGGCGCGTTTTGTGGGCCAAACACACCTAAGTTTGGCCCCAAACGCCACGGCAGATTGGCGGCGACCGGCGCGGAAACGTTTGCGCCGGCCGTGCTGACAAGGTCGCAAATCGTGTCTCCACTTGCTCTTCCATGGCGGACCGCCCTGGCGGCCTGTCTTCTCATCCTCGCTACTGCCCCGGGCGTCGCCCTCGCCCAGGACAGCGACGCTGCCCGCATCAAGAAGCTCGAGGCGGAGGTCGCCAATCTAAAAGTCATGGTGGGGACGCTTGAGTCCCTGGTCCGGACATCGCCACGCCCGACTGCCACGCCGGAGACCAGCATGGTCCAGGCGGCTCCGAGCCAGGACGATCTCGGCCCGCGGGTCAGCGCGCTCGAGACCCAGATCGGGGCGCTCACCAACCAGATCGAGCAACTCGGCCAGAAGATGAGCGCGCTCGAGGCGAAGGTCGCCGCCGCGCCGGCGCCTGCAGCGACCGAGGCCCTCAGCGATAAGGTCGAGGCGCTCGAACGGAAGATGAGCGCGCTCGAGACGAAGCTCGATGCCGCATCGAAGGCGGAGCCGGTGGCGCCGGCGCCGCAAGCGGAGGCACCGCAGGATGTGACGCCCGAGGAAGAGCCGGCACCGGTTCCCGCGGCGCGTCCGACGATCATGCCTGAGCCCGCCAAGCCGGAGACGGCCGCATCCGAGCCTGCGCCCGTCATGCCCAAGACCGTCGAGCCGGCGCCCGCGGAACAGTTCGACCCAACGAAGCCTCGCTGGTACGGGCCGCGTGGCGAGGAGCCCGGCCAGGCGGCAGGCCCGCAATCGATCTCGCCGCCCGGCGCGACCGGTTCGGTGCAGCAAAACTTACCTCAGAGTTTCGCGGCGCTTCCCAACGAGAACGCCCAGGCGCTCTACGACCAAGGCTATGGCGACTTCCTTCAGCGCGACTATCCGGCGGCGGAAAAATCCTTCGCCAAGCTCGTGAGCGCCTATCCGAACGATCCGCTCGCCGGCAGCGCGCAATACTGGGTGGGCGAGAGCTATTACGTCCGCAAGGAGTACAAGAAGGCCGCCGACAGCTTCCTCACCGGCTATCGCAAATATTCCGGCAGTGAAAAGGCGCCCGACACCCTGCTCAGGCTCGGCATGTCGCTCGCCGCGCTCGGCCAGAAGGACGCCGCGTGCTCCACCTTCCAGGAGCTCAAAGACAAGTTCCCCGACGCGCCCGAGAACATCAAGGATCAGGCGAAGGGCGAGGCCGGAAAGGCGGGCTGCTGACCATGCGCGCCCAGCCCGTCTCCCATGACGAGGCGGATGCGCTGTTCGCGCCGTTCATGCGCTTTCCCAGCATCGCGCTCGCCGTGTCCGGCGGGCCCGACAGTCTTGCGCTCATGCATCTTGCCGCGGGCTGGCGCGCTGCGCGACGCGAAGGCCCTACGCTCACCGTGCTCACGGTCGATCACGGCTTGCGCGCCGCTTCGCGCGACGAGGCGTTGATGGTCGGCCGCGCCGCGAAGGCGCTTCAGTTGCCGCATGCGATCCTCACCTGGAAGCATGACGGCGATGTCGGCGCGAGCCTGCAAGCGAAGGCGCGCGCCGCGCGCTACGATCTGATGGCCGCTTACTGCCATGTCCATGACATTCCGGCGCTCGCCACCGCACATCATCTCGACGATCAGGCCGAGACGTTCCTGATGCGGCTGAAGCGCGGCAGCGGCCTCGACGGTCTCGCCGCGATTCCCGAGGAAGGCAGTTGGGCGGGACTGACCCTGCTCAGGCCATTGCTCGATCTGCCGAAGGCGCGGCTCGTGGCGACGCTGGAAGAGGCGCGCGTGCCGTTCATCGTCGATCCCAGCAATGTGGATGCGCGGTTCGAGCGGGGACGCATGCGCAACACTACCGATGCGCTCGTGAGGCTCGGACTCACACCGGAGGCGATCGCGCTTTCGGCGCGACGCTTGCGGCGCGTGCGGCAGGCGCTCGACCAAGTGGCGCACGACTTCCTCGATGCGCACGCGGAAACGAGCGCGGCCGGCTATGCCGTGGTCGATCGCGCGGCGCTCGCCGCCGCGCCGGAGGAGATCGCGCTTCGCGCCTTGTCGCGGCTCATCGCCACGGTCGGTGGCGGCGAGGAGAAAGTGCGGCTCGCCAAACTCGAGGCGCTGTTGCCTCAGCTGAAGGAGAGCCCGGACAAGGCGCACACGCTCGGCCGCTGCCGCATCGCGCCCCATCGCGGGGGGCTCGGTCTCTTCCGGGAGATGCGAAAAGACGGGCTGCCGGTGCTGAGACTTCGTCCCGGCGAGCGCACGCTGTGGGACAATCGGTTCAGAATCGAGCTCGGCCGGGGCGAGTCCTCGCCGATCACGGTCAAGGCGCTGGGAGAAGAGGGTTTGCGGACGCTGAAGGAGCGCGATGCGCTCCCGCTCGCCCTGCCGCGGCTCGCGGTTCGGGCGCTGCCGGCCTGCTGGCGCGGCACGCGGCTGCTCGGCCTTCCCGACCTCGGTCAGGCGCCGTCCTCCGGCGTCGCGCCATCCTTGCGCCACGAAGAGGGCCTTGACTGCCGGGCAGTCTTCCTCCGGGGGGCGATTTGAGGGACGAGGCGGGACGCCGCAGCAAGCTTAAGCTGTTGAGGAAGCGTGCACCTCTTTGCGTTAGCTTTACTTGGCAAAAGATGTGCCGGTTCCTATGTTAACGAGGCTTACTAAGCCATCCTGCGCCAGTATTGGGGGGTCCATGCCCCAGGGCGTGTGCCGTAGATCAAGCCGTCAGGTCAGTTCATGAATTCGAACTTCCGTAACTTCGTCATCTGGGTGTTTATCGGCCTCCTCCTGGTCGCACTCTTCAACCTGTTCCAGACCCCGGGCGTCCAGGTCCGCGGCAACGAGATCAGCTTCTCGCAGCTGCTCTCCGAGGTTGAGAACGGCAACGTCCAGGATGTGACCATCGCCGGCAACCAGATCACCGGGCATTTCGCCGACAGCCGCAATTTCCAGACCTACGCGCCGAACGACCCGAACCTCGTAGACCGGCTCGACAAGAAGGGCGTGAAGATCACCGCGAAGCCGTCCGAGGATGACGTGCCGTCGCTGTTCGGCGTGTTGATCTCCTGGTTCCCCATGCTGCTCCTCATCGCCGTGTGGATCTTCTTCATGCGCCAGATGCAGTCGGGCGGTGGCCGCGCCATGGGCTTCGGCAAGTCGAAGGCGAAGCTGCTGACCGAGCGCCATGGCCGCGTGACCTTCGATGACGTCGCCGGCGTCAACGAGGCCAAGGAAGACCTGCAAGAGATCGTCGAGTTCCTGCGCGACCCGCAGAAGTTCCAGAAGCTCGGCGGGCGCATCCCGCGCGGCGCGCTTCTCGTCGGACCTCCCGGCACCGGCAAGACGCTGCTTGCGCGCGCCATCGCCGGCGAGGCGAACGTGCCGTTCTTCACCATCTCGGGCTCCGACTTCGTCGAGATGTTCGTCGGCGTGGGCGCGTCCCGCGTGCGCGACATGTTCGATCAGGCGAAGAAGAACGCGCCCTGCATCATCTTCATCGACGAGATCGACGCGGTCGGCCGCCATCGTGGCGCGGGCCTCGGCGGCGGCAATGACGAGCGCGAGCAGACGCTGAACCAGTTGCTCGTCGAGATGGACGGCTTCGAGGCGAACGAGGGCATCATCCTCATCGCCGCGACCAACCGGCCCGACGTGCTCGACCCCGCGCTGCTGCGTCCCGGCCGGTTCGACCGCCAGGTGGTGGTGCCGCGTCCAGACATCATCGGCCGCGAGAAGATCCTGAAGGTGCATGTGCGCAAAGTGCCGCTTGCACCCGACGTCGACCTGCGCGTCATCGCGCGCGGTACGCCGGGCTTCTCCGGCGCGGACCTCGCCAACCTCGTGAACGAGGCGGCGCTGCTCGCCGCGCGCCGGTCCAAGCGGCTCGTCACCCAGCACGAGTTCGAGGACGCCAAGGACAAGGTCATGATGGGCGCCGAGCGCCGCTCCATGGTCATGACCGAGGAGGAGAAGACGCTCACCGCCTATCACGAGGGCGGGCACGCGCTCGTGGCCCTGCACCAGCCGGCGTCCGATCCCGTGCACAAGGCGACCATCATTCCGCGCGGCCGTGCGCTCGGCATGGTCATGCGCCTGCCGGAGCGGGACCAGCTGTCCCATACCCGCGCCAAGCTGAAGGCCGACATCACCGTCGCCATGGGCGGCCGCGTGGCCGAGGAAATCGTGTTCGGCTACGAGAAGGTGACGTCCGGCGCGTCTTCCGACATCAAGATGGCGACGCAACTCGCGCGCGCCATGGTCACCCAGTTCGGCATGTCCGATAAGCTCGGGCCTTTGGCCTATGGCGACAACGAGGAGGAAGTGTTCCTCGGCCATTCCATCGCGCGGCAGCAGAGCCTGTCGGACGAGACCCAGTCCGTCGTCGACGAGGAGATCCACCGCCTGGTCGATGAGGGCTTCGAAGGCGCGCGGAAGATCATCTCCGAGAATATCGACGATCTGCACACGATCGCCCGCGGGCTTCTCGAGTACGAGACGTTGAGCGGCGACGAGATCAAGAACCTCTTGAACGGCAAGCCGCCGGTGCGCGACTTCGCGGCGGAAGAGCCGGTGCGACCCGGCCCTGCGTCTGCGGTGCCGACCGCAGGCCGGGGCAAGAAGCCGCCGGAGCCCGAAGCCGGCGGCATGGAGCCTCAGCCGACCTAAAACCCAAGGCGGACCAGCATTCCAACCTGTGCGCATGCCCGGCCCTCGTGCCGGGCATGATGCTTTGTGCTAAGGCTCGCCCATGGCTGACGGGAAGCTCTATCTCAGGCCCATCGGATTTCTCTACGGGCCGCCGGCGGACGCCGCGGTCGAGGACGGCTTGGCGCTGCCTTTGGCGGGCGGGCCGATCGCGTTCACGTCGGCAGTGCTGATCGAAGGCGACCCCACCAGCTCGCAGCGGCGGCTCTTCACCGCGCATGCCCTGAAAGAGGCGCGCGACGCCGATCTCAATGCCGTGCTTGCGCGGGTAATGCGCCCGCGCCCGCCTTTCGCCGGGCTCAGCCTGGCGCGCCCGGTGCTCATGGGCATCGTCAACGTCACGCCGGATTCGTTCTCCGACGGCGGTCTCTACGATGAGACGGAAGGTGCCATCACCCATGCGGCGGAGCTTGCCTCTGAAGGCGCCGCGATTGTCGATATCGGCGGTGAGTCGACACGACCAGGCTCAGACCCGGTCGAGCACGACGAGGAGCTTTCCCGCGTGGTGCCGGTGCTCGAAGGGCTCAACGGGTTTCAGGCCGTCATCTCCATCGACACCCGCAAAGCGTCTGTGGCCAAGGCCGCCGCGAAAGCCGGCGCCAAGATCCTCAACGACGTGTCGGCGCTGAGCTACGATCCGGCCTGCCTGGACGTGGCGGCGGAGACGGGCCTCGACGTGGTGCTCATGCACGCGCAAGGCGAGCCCAAGACCATGCAGGACAATCCCACCTACGACGACGTGGTGCTCGAGGTATTCGACTACCTGGAAGCGCGCATCGAGGCGTGCGAGGCAGCGGGCATCGGCCGGGCGCGCATCGCCGCCGATCCGGGCCTCGGCTTCGGCAAGACGCTCGCCCACAATCTCGCCCTTCTCGCCAATCTCAGCCTGTTCCACGGGCTCGGCGTGCCGATCCTCGTCGGCGCCTCGCGCAAGCGCTTCATCGGCGGGGTGGGGCAGGGCAAGGACCCGAAGACCCGCGACCCGGGCAGCCACGCGGCGGCGGTCGCGTCCGCCTCCCAAGGCGTGCAGATCCTCAGGGTGCACAACGTGGCCGGCAGCCGCCAAGCCCTTGAGGTCTGGCGCGCGAGCATGTTTGGTACTGAAAATTAAGGGCAATTCCACGCCGGTCTGGGCTTTTGGGTGTAATTTTTGCTTACATTTTTTGAACGCATCAGGCCTATTGGAGGCGCATAATCCCGTCTCGCGCCAGGCCGAGCTGCAAACGGGGCGGATATCGTCTGGCGGCGTAGACGGGGGAAAGACCGGGATGGCTCGCAAGTTTTTTGGCACGGACGGGATCCGTGGCAGCGCCAACTCGTATCCGATGACGTCGGAGGTGGCGCTCAAGGTCGGCATGGCTGCCGGCAAGGTGTTCACCAACGGCTCCTACCGCCACCGGGTGGTGATCGGCAAGGACACGCGGCTGTCCGGCTACATGATCGAATCCGCGCTGGTGTCGGGCTTCACCGCCGTGGGCATGGACGTGTTCCAGCTCGGTCCGATGCCGACGCCCGCCGTCGCCATGCTGACCCGCTCGCTCCGCGCCGATCTCGGCGTGATGATCTCCGCCTCGCACAACCCGTATGTCGATAACGGCATCAAGCTGTTCGGGCCGGACGGCTATAAGCTGTCCGACGAGCAGGAGGCCGAGATCGAGGCGCTGATGGAGGGCGACACCTCAACGCTCCTCGCGCCGCCCGAGCGGATCGGCCGGGCGACCCGCATCGACAGCGCCCGCGAGCGCTACATCGAGTTCGCCAAGCGCACGCTGCCGCGCAACCTTCGCTTCGACGGCATCCGGGCCGTGATCGATTGCGCCAATGGCGCCGGCTACAAGGTGGCGCCCGAGGCGCTGTGGGAGCTCGGCACCGAGGTCATCAAGATCGGCGTCGATCCGAACGGCCTCAACATCAACAAGGATTGCGGCTCGACGGCGCCGCAGAACCTGATCCGCAAGGTCAGTGAGGTGCGCGCCGATATCGGCATCGCGCTCGACGGCGATGCGGACCGCGTGGTCATCGTGGACGAGAAGGGCCGCATCATCGACGGCGATCAGTTGATGGCGGTGATCGCCGAGTTCTGGCTCAGGCGCGGGCGGCTCGCCGGCGGCGGCGTGGTCGCCACGGTGATGTCCAATCTCGGCTTGGAGCGCTATCTGGAAGATCTGGGGCTGGGCCTCGCGCGCACGCCCGTAGGCGACCGCTACGTGGTCGAGTACATGCGCCAGCACGGCTACAATGTCGGCGGCGAGCAGTCCGGCCATATCGTGCTGTCCGACTTCTCCACCACCGGCGACGGCCTGGTCACGGCGCTGCAAATCCTCGCCGTGGTGGCCCAGAGCGGCAAGCCGGTCAGCGAGGTCTGCAACCGCTTCGAGCCCCTGCCGCAGGTGCTCGAGAACGTCCGCTACAAGAACGGCCAGCCGCTCGACAATCTCGGCGTGCAGCGGGCCATCAACGACGGCAAATCGAGGCTCGGCAATGCCGGCCGGCTCGTGATCCGTCCCTCCGGAACGGAGCCCGTGATTCGGGTGATGGCGGAGGGCGACGACGAGGGGCTGGTTAAGACCGTGGTCTCCGACATCGTCCATGCCTTGTCGGATGCCGCGGCGGCCTAGGCCCGCTTAGGCACTTTTTCAAAAAATCCAACTTTTTCAGCGGCTTGTAGCGCGCCTGCGGCCCGGTGTTGCCGCTTTGCCGCGCTCGTCCCGTGATGGAACTCCCTTTAGGGGTCCGTTAACCATTCCCGCCCGATAGTCCCCAAATGAGACAGCCAGCGTGACCTGAGCTTCAGGGCATTCGATCGCCAGGCTGCAGTCAGAAGGGGATAACGATGGGACAAACTCGCTCACTCATAACCGCACTTGCCCTGCTCTTGGGCTCTACGGCGGGCGCTTACGCCGCCGATCTCGGACTTCCGCCGCCGCCGCCGCTGCCGCCAGTGTCCTGCCCTGGCTGCACGGGGCCGGTCTACTTCAAGGGCTTTGTCGGCGCCGCCAATCCGGTGGTCGGCGACATCAGCTCGCCGCTGTTCGCCGGCAACAACTTCCAGGTGTTCCATGAGGACATCAAGAGCTCGCCGCTCTTCGGTGTCGGCGTGGGCTACCAGTTCAACACTTGGCTGCGCTTCGACATCACCGGTGAGTACCGGGGCGATTCGACGTTCTTCGGCCAGGACCGGTATCCTGGCGGCAACGGCACGTTCAACGTGAACAGCAACGCGGCCGCCGTGACGCCGGCGTTCCGGAGTTTCCTGCCCGGCACCAACGAATACACCGCCGACATCCAGAGCTGGGTCGGCCTCGCCAACGCCTATGTCGATCTTCCCACCGTTATGTGCATCACGCCCTTTATCGGCGGTGGTATCGGCTTGGCCTCGGTTTCGGTGAACGGCCTGAAGGACGTGAACGTGCCGAACAACAGCGTGTTCTACGGCGCCGATCACAGCCAGACCAATTTCGCCTGGGCCTTCTATGGCGGTCTCGCCTACGACGTGAACCCGTCGCTCACGATCGACCTCACCTACCGTTATCTCAACCTGGGTGACGCGCGGAGCGGCCGAGTGACGGCCTACGACAACAGCAGCTCCTATTCCGGTGTCGACATCGACAACATCCACTCGAACGACGTGATGCTCGGCGTACGCTGGAAGCTCGGACATCAGCCCCAGACGCCGATGCCGGTCGCTTTCAAGTAAACCCATCCACCACAGCCGACTGCTAGCCTTACCGCCCGTCCTTTCGACGGGCGGTTTTTTTGGATGAGGGGTGCTCTTGACGGCGAAATCCGCTGTTCGTATGGGCAGCTATCCGCCCGTTCCTCAGGAGACTGAATTGACCCTGCCGCCAAAGCCGGCGAAACGCCCCGAAAATCCGCGCTTCTCCTCCGGGCCCTGCACCAAGCACAAGGGCTGGTCGTTCGAAGGGCTGAAGGGCGCGCTGCTCGGCCGCAACCACCGCCAGCCGGAGACGAAAGCGCGCATCGAGGCGGCGCTCGTCAAGACCCGCGAACTGCTTCAGCTGCCGCCGGACTACCGCGTGGCGCTCGTGCCCGCTTCCGACACGGGCGCGGTCGAGATGGCGCTGTGGTCGCTTCTCGGCCCGCGGGGCGTCGACGTGCTCGCCTGGGAGGCGTTCAGCCGCGACTGGGTGACCGACATCGTCGAGCAGCTCAAGCTCGGCCATGTCCGTGCGCTCACGGCCCCGTATGGCGAGCTGCCCGATCTCGGCCAAGTCGACTTCACCCGCGACGTGGTGTTCGCCTGGAACGGCACGACGTCGGGCGTGCGCGTGCCGAACGGCGATTGGATCGCGAGCGACCGCGAAGGCCTCACCATCTGCGACGCCACCTCTGCGGTGTTCGCGCAAGACATCGATTGGCGGAAGCTCGATGCGGCGACCTTCTCCTGGCAGAAGGTGCTGGGCGGCGAGGCGCAACACGGCATGCTGATCCTCAGCCCGCGGGCGATCGCGCGGCTCGCGGACCACACGCCGCCTTGGCCGTTGCCGAAGCTGTTTCGCATGACGAAGGACGGCAAGGTGATGGAGGATCTGTTCGAAGGCTCGACCATCAACACGCCGTCCATGCTGTGCCTCGAGGACTATATGGATGCGCTTTCGTTCGTCGAAAGCGTCGGCGGGCTGAAGGGCACCATCGCGCGCTCCGACGCCAATGCGGCCGTCATCGCCGACTGGGTGGCGCGGACGCCGTGGGTGGAGTTCCTGGCGCGCGCACCCGAGACGCGCTCCAACACGTCCGTGTGCCTGAAGATCGTCGACCCCGAGGTCGCGGCGCTGTCGCCGCAGCTGCGCGATGATTTCCCGCGGCGGATGGCGGCGCGGCTCAGCGAAGAGGGCGTGGCCAAGGACATCGCGTCCTATCGCGATGCGCCGGCGGGTCTGCGCATCTGGACCGGCGCCACGGTCGAGAAGGCGGACGTGGAAGCCTTGATGCCCTGGCTCGATTGGGCCTTCGCCTGTGAGAAGGCCGCGTTAGCCAAGGCAGCTTGACCTCACGGCGCGGCGGGTTGGTTCCCCCCGCGCCCCTGATCCCTTCTAGAAGCAAAGGGGCAGGAGTTGCGTGACGCGAAGGTGCGACTACTCGCTACGAGCGAGTAGGTTGCTTGAGACGCTGGTTACGTGCATGGTGGATCGGCTTATGGACCGGCCTGGGGTCTCGGGGTCTGCTGGTGGGTGCACCCGCATATGGGCAGTGTCGGGTTTGGCGTCTCGCATGCACTGGGGGATCACAGCCAGGGCGCGTGACCACGGTGCGGTCAGCGTGGCTGCCGCGGCGGCGCCTACGATTACGCTTCTAAGCATCGGATTGACTCCTTGTTCGTTGGTTGTCTTGGTGGCAGTCGGGGGAAGTAACCACGCGATAACGATCAAACCTTTCGGCATGTCCGCCGGTTCCTGCGCGAGTGCCGACGCATGCCAACGTGTCGCATCGGGCTCCTGCCCCGGTCCGGCTTGCCTTGGAATCCTAGCCGAAAGGACGACCGGCGACGAGCGCACTCGCATCTCCCCGGGCCCCGCGCTATAACGGGACACGGCCCTGCCTTTTGCGGGGCCGTTTCTGTGTCTGAATCCAGGATTTAGAGGATTTTCCAGTGGCCAATGTCGTGGTCGTCGGCTCCCAATGGGGCGACGAAGGCAAGGGCAAGATCGTCGATTGGCTGTCCGAGCGCGCCGACGTGGTGGTGCGCTTCCAGGGCGGCCATAACGCCGGCCACACGCTGGTGGTCGACGGCACGACCTATAAGCTCTCGCTGCTGCCGTCCGGTGTCGTGCGCAAGGGAAAGCTCGCGGTCATCGGCAACGGCGTCGTGGTCGATCCTTGGGCGCTCGCCGACGAGATCGCGCGCATCGAGGCGCTCGGGGTCGCGATCTCCCGCGAGAACTTGCGCATCGCCGAGAACGCGACATTGATCTTGCCGCTCCACCGCGAACTCGACGCACTGCGCGAGGCGGCCGCGGGCGCCGGCAAGATCGGCACGACCAAGCGCGGCATCGGCCCGGCCTACGAGGACAAGGTCGGCCGCCGCGCCGTGCGCGTCATGGACCTCGCCGATCTGCAAAGCTTGAAGCCCAAGATCGAGCGCATCCTTGCCCACCACAATCCCTTGCGCCGCGGGCTCGGCGAGCCGGAGATCTCGGCCGATCAGCTCTGCGGCGAGCTCACGGCGATCGCGCCGAAGGTCCTGCCTTACGTGGACACGGTATGGTCGCTGCTCGACGCGGAGCGCCGCGCGGGAAAACGCATCCTGTTCGAAGGAGCGCAAGGCGCGCTGCTCGACATCGATCACGGCACCTATCCGTTCGTCACCTCGTCGAACACGGTGGCGGCGCAGGCCGCGACCGGCGCGGGCGTCGGCCCCGGCGCCCTCAACTACGTGCTCGGCATCACCAAGGCCTACACCACGCGGGTGGGCGAGGGGCCGTTCCCCACGGAGCTCACCGACGAGATCGGCAAGCTGATCGGGGAGCGCGGCGCGGAGTTCGGGACGGTGACGGGGCGCGCGCGCCGCTGCGGCTGGTTCGACGCCTGCCTCGTGCGCCAGACCTGCAAAGTGGGCGGCATCAACGGCATCGCGCTCACCAAGCTCGACGTGCTCGATGATCTGCCCGGAGGCGAGCTCAAGATCTGCGTCGGCTATCGGCTCGACGGCGTGGAGCTCGACTATCTTCCCGCCGCGCAAGGGGCGCAGGCCCGCGTCGAGCCCATCTACGAGACCGTGGAAGGCTGGACCGAATCGACCCGCGGCGCGCGCTCCTGGGCGGAGCTTCCGGCGCGGTGCATCAAATATGTCCGGCGGCTCGAGGAGCTGATCGGCGTGCCGGTGGCGCTCCTCTCCACGAGCCCGAAGCGCGAGGACACCATCCTCGTGCACGATCCCTTCGTGGATTGAGGCTGTCCCATGGCCGAGACGAAATATCCCTGGAAGGTGGTGTGGATCACCGGCGCCTCTGGCGCGATCTGCGGCGAGATTGCGCGGCGGCTCGCGGACAAAGGCGTCAAGATGGCGGCTACGGCGCGGCCGAGCGATAGGCTCGATGCGCTCGCCGCTTCCAGCGACAAGATCACGGCCTATCCCGCCGACGTGCTGAAGCCCGATGAGCTGAAATCGTGTGTCGCCAAGATCGAGGCCGCGCTCGGGCCGATCGACATGGCGCTGCTCGGCGCCGGCATGTATGTGCCCTTCGACGTCCGCAATATCGACCTCGACGGCTTCCACAAGACCATGGCGCTCAACGTGGACGGCGTGATCGACGGGGTCGCCGCCGTGCTGCCTCAGATGCTGGCGCGCGCGGCAGGGGCACCTCGCCATCATGGGCTCGCTGTTCGGCTATGCGGGCTGGCCGGGCAATGGCAGCTACGGCGCCAGCAAGGCGGCGGTGATCAATCTCGCCGAGAGCCTCAAACTGGAGCTCGAAGGCACCGGCGTCGACGTGACGGTGATCAATCCGGGTTTCGTCGATACCCCGCTCAACGCATCCTACGACCCGAAGAAGAAGCTCTTCGTCATGTCGAAGGAGCGCTGCGCGCGGAAGATCCTCGAGAAGCTGCCGAAGCGGCCTTACGAGATCGCTTTTCCCACGCAAGTCGAGGGCTTCCTCAAGACGGTGCGCAACATGCCGCGCAGCCTGTCCTTCCCGCTGGTGCGCTGGTTCGTCAAGTCGATGGGCGCGTAAAGCCCGCTCACGCCGCCTTTCTTTGCCGACGGCGGCGGGGCCATGAACTCTGGCCCGACCGGGTCCAGAATCGCCTCGGCGAGGATCGCGTCGATCTCCTTCATGGTGGCGTCGTCGATGTGCCAGTCCATGACGTCGCGCACGGCGTCGAGCTGGCCGGGATGGCGGGCACCCCACAATGCGACGGTGTCGCCGCGATCGAGGATCCAGCGTACGGCGAGCGCCAGCACCGATTTGCCGAAACGCTCCATGGCCAAATTATTCAGACCCTCCACGGCCGCGAGATATTGCGCGCGGCGCGGCGCCTTGAACTTGGGATCGTTGTTCCTGAGGTCGTCGCCCTCGAACGTGGTGTCGGCCTTGATCTTGCCCGACAGGAGTCCGCGGCAGAGCGCGCCATAGGCGAGCACGACGATGCCGTGCTTCTTGGCATAAGGCAGAACGTCGTCCTCGATCTCGCGCTCGAACAGATTGTAGGGCGGCTGAACGGTGGCGATCTTCGCCGCCTTCTGAAAGCGGTCCATCTGCTCCGGCGAATAGTTGCTGACGCCGATGGCTCTGATCTTGCCCTCGCGCCGGAAGTCCTCGAGCGCCTTGGCCGTCTCCTCGAAGGGCGTGGCGTCGTCAGGCCAATGCACCTGATAAATATCGATGACGTCAGTCTTCAGGCGCTTGAGCGAGTCCTCGAGCTCTTTGCGCAAGCGCGCCGGCGTCGAGTTGCGCAAGATCTTGCCGCTCGTCCAGTCGAGACCGACCTTGGTGGCGATCAACGCCTTGTGCCGGCGCCCTTCGAGCGCTCGGCCCACGATCTCCTCGGAATGGCCGAAGCCATAGACGGGGGCGGTGTCGATGAGATTGATGCCGAGGTCGAGCGCGTAATGGATGGTGGCGACGGCGTCCTTCTCGTCGCTGCCGCCCCACATCCAGCCGCCAATGGCCCAGGTGCCGAGCGCGATGCGCGACGCGTCAAAGGGAAGGCCTGCAATCTTCAGGTGTTCCATGATTGGCCCCTTTCACGATTTGAATTCGTCGAACAACGCTTCAGATGGGAAAGGGTGCCACCTGAAGATAGAGGGTGGGACAAACTGACCGCGCGCTTTTAAGACAAAAACTCTCGGAAATAGTGGTCGAGCAAGCGGTCCTGGGGATCGATCTCCTTGCGGCGGGCGGCGAATTGCTGGAGGCGCGTACCAAAGGCCCGGCGGACCATTTCCCGGGTCAGGAACGGGGTCTGATTGAACAGCGGCACGCCGCGGCGCTCGCTACAGAACTCATTGTAAGCATGGAGGAATTCCTCCCATTCGGGGCCGCCGGTGGAGGCCGGGTCGATGCTCATGCCGGGCCCCTCCCAGGTGTAGGAGAACAGCGCCTCGACGTCGCGGCAGATGGCGTAGCCGACGCTCGGCAGGTTGCAGCGGAAGCCGGTCTGAGCCTCGTAGGCGATGCAGAAGTCGCAATACTCCTCGAGGACGTCGAAGAAGCCGCCCTCGCGGAATGACCACATGCTGAACAGGTACTTCGTCTCGCCGGGATCGCGCGGGTAGTTGATGATCTGCGCGTGTGGCCAGGTGCGATCCGAGCGCACCCACAAAACCAGGAGCTGGCGCAGGGCGTAGTTGAATAAGTCTTGGGCCTGGGCGCGCAGCTTCGGGCTCTTGATGTTCTTTTGGATCCACAAAACCACGGCCGGCGCGTATTTGCGCCAGAAGCGATTGCGGTAGGACCAAGTCAGCCGCGACCTGGGTTGGACGTCGGGATTGTCCTTGCGCAGCTCGACCACAACGCGCTTCGCGTAGGGGAAGATGTAGTACATCACCGCGTAGCCGCGCGCCTTGTAGACCGGGAAGAACTTCCGGAAGTTCTCCAGGCTCAGCGAGTAGTGGCGCACCGCGAGCGCCGTCGTGGGCCGGACCTTGATGGTCACCTCGAAGATGATGCCGAACAGCCCGTAGCTCGAGCGGATGATCTGCATCTCCTTCGGATTCTCGGCCTCGGTGATCTCGCGGATCTGGCCTTGCGGCGTGACGAGCCGCACGGCGGTGACATAGGAGCTCACCTGGCCGAAGCCGCCGGGGAAGGATGAGTCCTTGGTGGCCGCGCAGGCCATGGCGGCCATGGTGGTGTTGCCGATCTCGGTGGTGATGAAAGGCTGGAGGCCGCGGTCCTTGAGCGCGTAGGCGAGCTGCTCGTGGCTCACGCCCGCCTCGACCGTGACCGTGTCGTCGGTGAAGTGCAGGATGCGGTTCATGGCCTTCATGTCGACCATGGTGCCGCCTTGGTCGTCGCCGTTCATGCGCGCCGTGGAATGCATGGACCCGGCGGGACGCACGGGCGTGGGAAACCGCACCGTGTCGGTCACGATTTCGATGATGTCCTCGACGCTCTCCGGCGCAACCTTCACCCGCGGGTGATAGGTCCAGGTGCCGTCCCAGCTCTTGATGGTGACGTCCTGCTGGATGTCCATGAACTTCCCCCAACTCTCGCGGCGCAAGACCATAACGGAATGCGCCGGCGAATCCAGGCTTGAGGCATAGAGCGCCGTTAGACCCATTGAGATTATCCTGGGCTCTTAAGGATTTGACCCAGATCAAGGAGGCGCAAGGCGGATCGTATGGGTTGAAGGGGACTAAGGGGAGTGCTTAGGTCTGCCGCAATTCGCCGCTATTGGCGGCGGTCGATTTCGCACCAGAGGTTTGAGAGGGGACGTGAAGCGTTTCTGTATCATCGGGGCGGGCGCTTGCGGCCTCGCCGTGGCCAAAACCTTCGTTGAGCGCGGGATTCCCTTCGATTGCTTCGAGGCCGAGGGGGATGTCGGGGGTATCTGGAACCCGGATAGCCCCCATGCCGTCTACGGCTCGACTCATCTCAACTCGTCCAAGAGGTTGTCCCGCTACCCGGATTTCAAGTTCCCGGACGAGATGCCGTACTATGTCAGCGCGGCGCAGGCCGAAGAGTATTTGCGCGCTTATGCCGCGGAATACGGGGTCTACGATCACATCACCTTCAATACCCGCGTCGCCTCGATCGAGCGGGCGCCGGACGGCTGGCGGGTCAAGCTCGAGGGGGAGAGCGAGCCCCGGCTCTATGGCGGGGTCGTCGTCGCCAACGGCCACCACTGGCACCCTTACGTGCCCGATTATCCCGGTCACTTCGACGGCGAGATCCTGCACTCCCACGACGTGAAGTCGAAGACGCAGCTCAAGGGCAAGCGCGTGCTCGTGGTCGGCGCGGGCAACTCGGCGGTGGACATCCTGTCCGACGCGGCGCTCGACGGGGAGGCGGCGATCCACTCCATGCGCCGCTCATACTACTTCTTCCCGAAGATGCTGTTCGGCAAGCCGACCGACGCCGTCATCGACCGTTTGAGCAAATTACCGCTGCCGCGTCACTTCATGTACGGGCTCTACAAGCTCGGCATGTGGATCCTGATCGGCTCGCATGAGCGCTACGGTATTCCAAAGCCGGACCATGATCTGTTCGAGGCGCATCCGACCGCCTGCACGACCTATCTCGATCACATCGTGCATGGACGCATCGTGCCGAAGCCCGGCATCGAGCGGATCGAGGGGAAGCGCGTCTATTTCGTCGACGACACCTCGGAGGAGGTCGATCTTCTCATCTGGGCGACCGGGTTCCGCATCAACTTCCCCTTCATGGACGAATCTTACGCGCTCGACGCGCAGGGCCGGTCGAAGCTCTTCATCCACACTTTCCACCGCGAGTGGGACGACTTCTTCGTCTGCGGGCTGTTCGAGCCGGCGGAAGGGGGCGTGTGGCAGATCGCCGATTATCAGGCGCGGCTGATCGCGGCGTTCATCACGGCGCAGGAGAGCGACCCAAAACGGGCGGCATGGTTCCATGCGCTAAAGGCGCACGCCAATCCCGATATCGGCCACGGGCTCAAGTGGCAGGACACGCCGTGGCACAAATTCGAGATCCAGCATTTGCGCTTCCGCCGCTACATGGCGCGGCTCTTGAAGAAGTTCGGCCCGTGCGCCGGCGAGGAGCCGGAGATGCGCATCATGGGCGAGAGCGCAGAGGAAGAGGACGCGAAGCTCAAGCTCGCGTCCTGAGTTGGTGTGAGAAGCAAAAGAGACCCGGGAGGAGGAGGGCCCCCGGGTCTGAGTTGCAGTGACAGTGCGAGCTAGGACGCGTCCGCCACCGCGTTTTCGAATTTCTTCTTCGCCTGCTCGACCGGCTTGTAGGCGTCGCGCGCAACGGCGGCGTACATCTCACCGATCTTGGAGGCCTCTGCCATCCACGTCTCGTAGGCCTTCTTGGCGTACTGCGACTGGATCTCGACGGCATGCTCAAGCGACTTGGCGCCGAGCAGCTTCTCGAAGGTGCGGGTCGCGTCCTCGAAGGCCTGCTTGGAATAGGTGGTCACGCGGGCGCCGATGGCCTGGAGGCCCTTGTTGACCTCGCCATAGGAGCGAAGAGTCGCCTCGTAGCTGTCCTTGCTCATCTTCTGGAAGTCCTCAGTCGCCTTCTGGATTGGCTCCAACATCTCGGGAATCCTTATCAAAATGGGGTGGGTTCGTAATGTCTGATGGGAGGGCATATATTGCACTGCACAATCCAATGTCAAGGCGGTTATTGTGCGGTGCACAAAATTTTGGCATGCCGCAAGCATTTTCCGCGGCGCCAATGGCGCGCGGCCTGGCGATCGAGCCTATCGGCTCATTTTCTGAAACAGCGGCCCTCAGGCCAGGGGCAGGAAGCCTCGCGGCCTAGCACCCGTAGCCGAGGGTGACGATGCACCAGACACCCTTGCCGGTCTTCTTGGCCACGGTGGCGGTGCCCTTGGCCACGCCGACAGTGCCCTGGGCCACGCCCTTTCCGGCCTGGCCGGCGCCCTGGACGACACCCTGGCCGACGTCCTTCGTGCCCTGAACAACGCCTTGCGCGGCGCTCTTGACCGGTCCTTCGGCGAAGGACGGGACGGCAGAGGCGGCCAGGAGCAGTGCCGCAAGAAGTGATGCGCGGATCATGTGGTCCTCCATCGGTTGAGCCCGGCCCTGCTCCGCCGCTGGCGGGAATGACCAAGCCCTTCAGAATCCGAATATTATTTTGGCTCAACTAAGACCTAGCGAGGGCGGTTCCGTTCGACCTCGGTTTGCGGCTCGCGCTCGCATTGGGCAGAGCGCCGTCAAGAGCGCGTGCCAAGGTTTCGGAAGACTACCACCTGCGTCTGCCTCTTGGGGTATGGTGAGGCATGGTCAGGCGCCTTCATGTCCTCGGCGTGCTCATGAGCCTTGCGCTCTTGGCGATCGGCAACGGTTGGGCAATAGCCGCGGACAGCCAAATCGACGGCAAGGCGCTTCTCGCGAAGAACTGCGCGCGGTGTCATTCGATCACAGCAAAGGGCGGGAGCCCGCTCGAGGGCGCTCCACCTCTCCGCGAGGTCTATCGCAGATACCCCATCCAGCAGTTGGAGTACGGGTTCGCCGAGGGGCTGGGCTCGAAGCATCCCGATATGCCGCAGATCCAGTTCTCGACGGAGCAGGTCACGGCCATCTTGGACTATCTCGGCAAAATCACAGGCGTCCCGCCCGCAGAACGGCCGCGTTTCCAAGTCCCCGACGAGACAGAGCCGCCTTAGACGCCGGCGCCGCGCATCTCAGAGAAAGGCGAAGGCAAGCGCCAGGAGGATGCGGTAAATGCCGAAGGGGATGAAGGTGTTGTGGCGGACGTAGGCGAGCAGGAATTTCACGCTGAGAAGCGCGACAATAAAGGAGGCGATGAAGCCCGCGGCCAGCACGCCGAAGTCCCCGGCTGCGAAGGATGAGGCATTCTTGTAAAGGTCATAAAACGTGGCGGCGAGCATGGTCGGCACGGCGAGCAGGAAGGAAAATTCCACGATCGTGCTGCGCGAAAGGCCGAGGATGAGGCCTCCGACGATGGTCGCTCCAGATCGCGACACGCCCGGTATGATCGAAATGCTTTGAAACAGCCCGATCAGCACGGCCTTCGAATAGGGGATCGCGGTGACGTCGGCGACCGCATCGTCGGCTTCCTTGTGCAAGAGCTCGAACACGATGAGCGCCACGCCGCCTAAGCCGAGGGCCCAGAGCACGATGGTGTCGCTGCCGAAAAGGTAAGTCTTGATCACGTGGTAGAGGGCGAAGCCGATCAGCCCGGTGGGGATGAAGGCGGCAATCACGCGGCCGACGACGGCGGGATCGAAGAATCGCCGCCAATAAAGACCGACCACCGAGGCGATGGCGCCGAGCTGGATCGCGATCTCGAAGCTCTTCTGGAAGTCCGTTTGGGCGAGACCGAGAAGCCTGCTCGCCAGGATCAAGTGCCCCGTCGAGGAAACCGGCAGGAACTCGGTGAGCCCCTCGACGATTCCTAGGATGATGGCCTGGAGCAGCGTCATGACGCTGTTTTCAAGCCCAGGTCATCGTCCTTGTCTCCGTGGCGAAGGGCCACAGGACGCGGAACCCTCATAGGCTCGCTTCGAAAGCCCGGAAGCGCCGCTCAAGCTCCCATTGTTGCGCCGCCTTTTCGCTTTGGGCGAGAAACGCCGAGCAGGCGGGCGACGGCTCTGGCGGGCCGGGCGTGTCGCCAGCGCAATTCGGCACGACCTCCGAATAGCCGGCCCGGTTGGTCCACAGGCTCGCGCCGGGCAGGAAGCCGTATTCGAGGCTGTTGCGAACCAGCTCCTTGAGGTCGGCGTATCCGAGGCCGTAGGTCTCGACGGCACGCACATATTCATTGGTGAGGTCGATACGCTCGATGCCGGCGTCGTCGGTCGACAGCGCCACGGGGACTTTGAATTCGCGGTAGAGCGGGAAGGGGTGACGCTTGCCGCTGACGCCCAAGGTGTCGTCGTTGCTCGTGAGGTTGATTTCGACCAGCACGCCCTTGTCAGCCATGCGCTTCATGAGGTCGTAAGGCGCGTCCTCGTACATGACGTCGACGCCGTGGCCGATACGGTCGGTCTTTGCCTGTTGCACGGCCAGGCTGATGTGGCAGCAGAGACCCTCCGGTGGCACCAGCCCCGGGGCGAGCTCGCCCGCATGCATGCTGACATGGACTTGCGGGTAGAGGTCGCGCAAGTAACCGACCATGCGCATGTGCTCCGCGTAGTCGGTCATGGCGGTGTGGTCGTCCTCCTCGCCGACGAAGTTGATGGCCACCACGCGCGGATCGGCAGCCGCGAGCTCGAAACCGAATAGGGCTTGGGCGAACACGAGCTCCTTCGGCGCCGAGCGGAACACTTCGTAGATGTAGCGAAGCTCGACCGCGCAGGCGGGGGCCGCGTCAGGCTCACCGCAACGCTCACGCTCATTGCGGGCGGTTTCGGCCTTATCCCAAAATTCGCGGGCAGCCGGGATGTCTTCCGTGAGACCCTTGGCGAGCAGCGCGTCGCGCAGGCTTGCGAGATCGTCACGCCAGGCCACGTCTTTGGTAATGTCGTTGAGGCGATGCCAGGTCGGCGTCGCCATCAGCTCGAGATATTGCACGTTCTGCCGCGCGGCGCGGCCGGCGACTTCGTCGAGCCACTCGCCGGTGTGCGAAGGATCGGTGCCGCCGAATTTCTTGAAAGCTCCGAAAAAGTGGTCGTAGCCAGTCTTGCCTTCGGAGGGCACGAAGCCGCGCATTGAGAAGGCATCGATCAAGCCATTGTAGAGGGCTGGATCCTCGTAGACGTCGGCGGCGGGCACGTCGCCCTGCTCGCAGACCGGCTTCGGCTCGGCGCCGGCCATGATGGGCTGCGATTTGGTGAAGGCTTTCGCGGCCGGATCGACGCAAAGACCGTCCGCAGCGCCGTCGGCGATCAGAGTCTCGGCGAACACGGCACTGTGCAGATGGCTGTGGAGATCGGCGCCTTTCGGCATGCGAAATAAGAAGTCGCGCAGGCGCAAGGGATCGTCCCGCACGGCCTGCATAGCCTGCGATGGTGCGCCGTTCGGCGGCCGATGGCTCCGCCGAGGCCGTCCTCGCCTCCATTTGGAGGGCCGCAACGGCAGCAAGAACAAAGATAAAGGCTTTGCGGCAGACGCACGCATCGCGCAGGACGACGGAGCTGCTCATGGCACTCAGCCGAGTCCGCCTCGGCCCCTTGACCCGGCGAGGTTGCCATAGCTCGGCCGCGACGACGACAAATGAGGCGTCTGATCCCTAAGCCGGTCTTACCAGGCGTGGGCTACCCGCGTGCGGTCTACGCGTAGTGGTTGGCGATGACGGCGCCCGAGATCTCCGCCGCGGCGATCACGCCCAGGACGTCCTCGGGCCGGGGCACTCTTGCCTTGCGGTCGACGACGATGGCGAGGCCGCGGCCCCGGCGGTTCATGCGTGTGATGATGGTGTTGAGGATGCTGGTGTCGGGCGCGATCACGAAGTCGTCGGCGACCACGGAACGAAGCGTCTGCCCGGCATGGCGATCGGGCAGATAGGACCCGGCCGCGAGCCGGGCGACGCCGGCGATGCGCGCCCCTTCGGAGACGATGATGTGCGCGCCCGGCCGGTCGGCGAGTTGCTTCAAGGCGTCGGCGATCGTGGTGTCGATGGGCAGCACGATGAAGTCCTTGTTCATCAGCTCACGCGCCTGGCGCACCAGATACATGTTGGTGTGGCGGATGATCGGAATCGGCTGGCCGCGGTGCCGCAGCTTGACGGTGTAGATGTTCTCGACGATGAGCGCCCGCCTGATGCTGGTCGCGAGCGCCACCGCCAACACCAGGGGCACGATCACGTGATAGTCGCGGGTCATCTCGAAAATCATGACGATGGCCGTAATCGAGGCGCCGGTCGCGCCGCCCACGAGCGCGCCCATGCCGACCACGGCGAAGGCGATGACGGAAAACCCGGCGTCGGGAAACAGCGCGTTGCCGATCGCGCCGAAGGCCGCGCCAAGCGTCGCGCCGATGAACAGCGACGGCGAGAACACGCCGCCCGACGCTCCGGCGCCGAGGCTGATCGAGGTGGCGACCAGCTTGCCGACGAAAAGGGCGAGGAGGACGAGGATGGTGACCGTGCCGCCATTGAGTATCGATTGAATCGTGGCGTAGCCGACGCCGGCGGTCTCGGGGTGGCCGGTGGTGAGCACGAAGCCATAGAAAATGACGCCGACGATAAACATGCCGATCATGTTTTGCGTGTAGGCGTTGCCCGGCAGGGTCGGGAAGAAGTCCTCGCAGAACGCGAGGAACCGGATGAAGGCCCAGGAGACCACGCCCGCTGCCGTCCCGAGCAGAGCGTAGCCGGCGAACAGCACCAGGCTCACCGTGTTCCCTTCCGGCAGCGCCGTCTCGGGCACGAAGAAAGCCGGGTCGAGGCCGAACACGACCCGCGCGATCGTGGTCGCCGTCGTCGTCGCCACCACCAGCGGAAGGAAGGTCCGATTGCTCACCTCGGGCAGGAGCAGCTCGACCGCGAACATCACGCCGCCGAGGGGCGTGTTGAAGGTCGCGGCAATGCCGGCGCCGGCACCGGCCGAGAGAAGCGTGATCTTCTGCCATCGCGCCAACGAGAGCGCGCGCGCCAGGGTGGAGCCGAAGGACGCGCCGATCTGGATGATGGGACCTTCGCGACCGACCGAAGCGCCGGAGCCGATGGAGATCGCCGAAGCGATCGATTTCACGATGGCGACGACGCCCCGGACGTTCCCCTCGTTGTGGTAGACGGCGTACATCACTTCCGGCACGCCGTGCCCCTTGGCCTCGGGCGCGAAGGTCTGGACGAGCCACACGACGATCAGCCCGCCCACGACCGGCGCCAGGATGATGAACGGGCCCCACGGCGCGCTCGGGTCGTACAGATTGGCGTTGTAGGAAAACTCGAACTTTCCCAAGAAGAAGAGGTTGTGCACGCCGGAGATCATGCCGCGGAACACCACAGCCCCAAGCGCCGCCACGATGCCGATGAGGAAAGCGAGGAGGACGAGGACGGGAAGCGAGACGTTGCGGGATTCGTCAAGCGGTCCGGCGGGAGCGGTTTCTGCCGCCGAGGCAGATGCCGTGGCAGGTTCAGTCAAGTCGGTCATGATACTCCGGGAGGCTCGATAGGGCTCCTCCTCGCACCTTCAGCCCCGCGCGGTCAAGGTTTAGCGCGAAACATGCCGGTCCTTGTGGACGGGCCGGCCGGCGCAATAGAAGGCTTAGGCCCCAGAGGGTAGATTGGCGGGCGATGCCGCCGAGATATCCCAGAATTTCGGAGACGGTCCGGCACTGGATCGTTCCCAATCTCCAGCTTTTCCGCGAATCCCGGCTGCCGACGGTGTGGCTGCTGGCGCCATTCATCGGTATTGCAACCGGCGTCGGGGCCATTCTGTTCCGGCTCGCGATCGGCGCCTTCCAGTGGCCGTGGCTTCATTACGTGACCGAGAACGTGGCCGAACTCGCCCGCGCGCAGCCCTGGTGGGTGATCTTGATCGCGCCCGCCGTGGGCGGGCTCCTGGTCGGCTTGATGCTGCAATACCTGCTGACCACCAAGCGCACCGACGCGGTGCCGGACGTCATGGAGGCGCGCGTCAATGCGGGCCGGAGCCTCAACCTGAAGCAAGGTCTGCTCAGCGCTCTCGCCAGCGCCTTGTCGCTCGGAACCGGGGCGAGCGCCGGCCGTGAAGGCCCGATCGTCCATCTCGGGGCGACGATCGCCGTTTCGGCCTGCACGTATTTCAAGCTGCCCGACTCCGCCAGACGTCTCGTCCTCGCCTCCGGCGCCGCCGGCGCGGTCGCCGCCTCGTTCAACGCCCCGATTGCGGGCGTGCTGTTCGCCCAAGAGGTGATCCTCGGTCATTTCACCATCACCAACTTCGTGCCGCTGGTCCTGTCGTCCGTGGTGGCGACCATCATCTCCCAGGCCTGGTTCGGCAATGTTGCCGCCTTCGTCGTGCCCTCCTACGAGATCAGCTCCTATCTCGAGGTTCCCGCGTTCGCCCTGCTCGGCATCTTTGCGGCGGCGGTCGCGGTGCTGTTCCAGATCTCCGTGTTCGCCACGGATTGGGTCGCCCGCCACATCAAGATGCCGCTCGTGGCGCGGCCGGCGATCGGCGGGCTTATTCTCGGCGCCATGGCCATCTGGCTTCCGCAAGTGCTGGGGGTCGGGTACGACTCGACCGATGCCGCGCTGAAAGGGCAAATGTCCATCATGTTGATGCTGACGCTGCTCTTCGCCAAGACGGCGGCCACCGCAATCACGCTCGCGTCCCGCTTCGGCGGCGGCGTGTTCTCTCCGGCGCTCTATCTCGGCGCCATGCTGGGCGGTGCCTTCGGCCTAATCGCGACCAATATCTTCCCAGGCATGGGATCGAGCGAGGGACTTTACGCCATCCTCGGCATGGGCGCGGTCACCGCCGCCGTGCTCGGCGCGCCGATCTCGACCACGGTGATGGTGTTCGAGCTGACCGGCGGCTTCGCGCTGAGCTTGGCGCTGCTCCTCACCGTGGCCATCGCCAACGGCATCTCGCAAGCCATCCTCGGCCGCTCCTTCTTCCAGATGCAGCTCGAATCCCGCGGCATCGTCCTGCACGAGGGGCCGTACCGCATGGTGATGAAGGAGATCCGGGTGAGCGACTTCATGCGGCCGCTTGGCGAGGGTGAGAGCGACACGCTGCCCGAGGCTGATCGCGAGAAGGCGCTCCGGTCGGACGAGATCCTGGAGACCGCGCTCCGCAAGTTCGACGCGCTGGGCGCGGAGCGGCTCCCCGTGGTGGACCCCCAAGACCGGAGCAAGATCGTGGGCTGGGCCAATCAGGTCCGGGCGCTTCACCTGTTCAACAAGGCGCTAATCGACGCCAGCGTGGAAGAGCACCGTTAGGGCTTCGCCGCGGCTTCGTCCGGCGTGCGTGCCGTGTCGCCTTCGCCGGGATTGGACAAGAAGTATTTGTCGAACTTGTCCGGCAGGCCGTCGAAGGCTTCCGCATCGGCGGGAGGCGTGCCCTTGGCCACGATGTTCGGCCAAACCTGCGCATACTCGGCGTTCAGCTTGAGCCATTTGTCGAGGCCGGGCTCCGTGTCGGCGAAGATCGCCTCCGCCGGGCATTCGGGCTCGCACACGCCGCAATCGATGCATTCGTCCGGGTGGATGACGAGCATGTTCTCGCCCTCGTAGAAGCAGTCCACGGGGCAGACCTCCACGCAGTCCATGTATTTGCACTTGATGCAATTCTCGGTGACGACGTAGGTCACGGCGCGCTCCTCGGGCGGTCGTGCTCCGGCCGGTAGAAGAGGGCGAGCTGGAGACTCGTGGCAATGCGCCTGGCCTTGTCCATGAAGGTGGCGGCGAGGGCTTCGTCGAACAGCTCGCCGCACGTCTCGGCGAACAGCGCGAGCCAGCGCTCGAACAGGTGCGGCGTAACGCCCTCGAGCCCGCGGTGGGCCGCGACCGGATTGCCGTGATAGCGGCCGGACGTCAGCATGATCGACGACCAGAAATCCCGCATGGTGGCGAGATGAGGACCCCAGTCCTCGATGGCGCCCTCGAAGATCGGCCCGAGCTCCGGATCCTTGCGCACCTTGGCGTAGAAGCGGTCGACGAGAAGGCGAATGGCCGGCTCGGAGACCTGACCGATCGGAGCGACGTCGCGGATTGGAGCTGTCTTTTCCGGGGCGCAACAGCCGCAACAGGCGTTCGGCGCCGTCTTGGGATCGGCGAGGCTTTGGCGATGAGCGTCCATGAGACCTCCGGGACAAACATATATTCTGAGTATATGTTTCCATGTCGGATTGCCAAAAAGCAATATATAAAATATAGCTTTTAGCGGAAGGAGAGTCCCGTGCGACTCACGGTTTACAGCGACTACGCGCTGCGCCTCTTGATGTATCTCGCGGTCAAGACGGACGGGCTCGCCACCATCGCCGAGATCGCCGATGCCTATGGCATATCGAGGACCCACCTCATGAAGGTGGCCCACGAGCTCGGCGTCGCGGGCTATGTGGAGACCGTGCGGGGGCGGGGCGGGGGTTTGCGTCTCGCCCGGCCACGCGAGGCGATCTCGCTCGGCGCGGTCGTCCGGCATACCGAGCCCGACATGGCTCTGGTGCCCTGCTTCGCGCCCGTCAACGCCGATTGCGCGATCGAACGGTGTTGCGTGCTACGGAAAGCCCTAAAGCGGGCGGGTGATGCGTTTCTCGACGTGCTCGACGGCTACACGCTGGCGGACCTGGTGCGGCCGCGGAGCGCGCTCCAATCGCTTCTCGCCATTCCGTAGCCGTCCTGGGGTGCGCCCCCGACTGTCACAAGACCGTAACAAAGCCGTCCTTTCTTCGACGTTGGTTGAGAAGAGGCGGTTGCCGTGCAGTCCTTGTCTCCTACCCTCGCGACGGTTCCGGACGTCGAGGCGCAAGCCTTGCCGGGCCTCGTTTGGGCGTTTCGCTTCGAGGAGGACGGGACTGCGGAAGAGCTTGCCGCCGGTGAGCCGATCGAGGAGGGCCGCGGCTGGCTGTGGCTCCACTTCAACCTCGCCGACGCCAGGGCTTGCCGATACCTAAAGGCCGACCTCGCGCTTCCCGCCGCGGCCGCGGAGCTGCTCACCTCCCCGGATCCGCATCAGCAGTTCCACGGGAGAGGCTCCTGCATCTACGGCATCTTCACCGATCTCGTGACGGGGCTCGGCGGCGTGACCGACGAGGTCGGCTGCCTGCATTTCGCCATGACCGAGAAGCTGTTCGTCACCGGGCGGCGCGAGCGGCTCAATGCGGTGGAGGCGACACGCCGGCTGCTCCAGACGGGGGGCAAGATCCCGAGTCCTGCCGCCTTGCTCGAAACAATCGTCGAGAGTGTCGCCTTGGCGGTCGAGGATCATGCCGACGCGCTCGCCGAGGAGCTCGACAACGTCGAAGAGCGGCTTCTCGTGGAAGGGCTCGGCAATCAGCAGCAGGCGCTCGCCCGGGCGCGGCGGCTCGCGGTGCGCCTGCACCGTCTGCTGGCGACCCAGCGGTCGCTGATTCATCGCTTTGAGCGCGATTCAGTCCAGTCGGACGACGCGCCGCTCCAGGTCGAGACGAGCAAACTGGCGCAACGCCTCGACTGGCTCGACCAGGAGATGATCGGCTTGCGGGACCGCGCGCACCTCCTGCAAGAGGAGGTCTCGCTGAGAATGGCGGACCAGACCAATCGCAATCTTCAGGTGCTCGCCATCGTGACCACCGTGTTCCTGCCGGCGACGCTGATCACGGGAATCTTCGGCATGAATGTCGGCGGCTTGCCGTTCGTGTCGAGTCACACAGGCTTCGTGTGGGCCATGCTGTTGCTGGCTGCGGCCTCGGCCTTCGTCTTCTGGCTTCTGAAGAAGACCGGGCTCTTTGGCTGACGGCTTTCGCGCGCGCGCCGATCAGCGGGCGTCTGCTCTTGCCTTCTTGGCGATGCGGCGGATTTGGCTCGCCGTCGTGTTGGGGAACAGCGCGTTGAGCAAGAACAGCACGCGGTACGGCCAGGGCGTGACGACGAAGCGCTTCCTCTCTTCGGCGCCGTCGAAGATCGCGTTTGCGGCCTGCTCCGCCGTGATATCCGGGATGAGGGCGGGATACGGGCGGAGCAGATGCTCCCGGCTCCCTGGATTGTGCTCCCAGTAGGCGGTCCCCGTGACGTTGCCGAGCACGACCAGGGTGACGAAGAGGCCGGCGGGCTTGAGCTCCATTTGCAGGGCCTCGGCGAAGCCGGCCAAGGCCCGGCGGGCGGCGATATAGGCCGACGCATTCGGCCAGGCGAGATAGGAGGCCGGCGAGGTGATGAATACGATGCCGCCGCTTCCCTTCGCGATCATGGCAGGCGCAAAGGTGCGGGTGACGTTGAAGGCCGCAAGATAGGGCACGTCGATCGCGGCGCGGGCCTCGTCGGGGGTCGTCTCCAAAAACGGCAGCCAGCGTCCGGCGCCGGCGTTGTTGATGAGGAGGTCCGGCGTGCCGATCTCGCCTTCGATCCGGGCGGCCAACTCCTTGAGGGCCTCCGAGCCCACGAGATCGACCGGGAAGGCCGTCGCCGTGGCGCCGGCCTCGCGAATCGCATGGGCCACGCCATAGAGGCGCTCGGCATTGCGGGCGAGCAGCAGGACGTGGGCGCCGGCCGCGCTATACCGCTTGGCCGTGGCTTCGCCGATGCCGCTCGAGGCGCCTGTGATCACGACCAGTTTGGACGCCATCCCCCGTCCTTCTCACAGCTGCGGCGCCGGCTGTGGATTTTCATGCGCGCGCCAAATTGTCGCCCGACTGTGGCACAAAGGTAACAGGGGTCGGCGGAACCATCCTCGGCAGCGGTAAGATGCTGGAATCGGCTCACGCCGCCGGGATAATCTTAGCACTCTGGCTCGTCTGAAGGAGGCGTTTCGATGTCGATTATTCGTGGCTTTGCGCTGGCATTGGTTGCGGCGGGGCTTTGCTTGGCTCAAGGCGCGACCGCGCAGGCGGGCTGTGTCGGGTTATCGGGCACCGCCGATGGATTCGATCACCAGACGGCGGTCGACCGGGCCCAAGCGGCTCTTGCGGAGGCTATCACCGATCTTAAGACGCAAAAGCGCGTGAGCACGGTCAGCATCAGCGCCATGCGCCTAAAGCCGCAGCCCTATTGGCGCGACAGCGTCAGCTCTAACCTCTACCAGAAGCCGGACATCGTGACCTCGAAGTCCTACACGATCTGCTGGTCTGGCGTGATCTCGCCGTCCGTGTGCACCTCGGGTGCCAAGGTTTGCTGGTAGCCTAAGCTTCGCTTTTCTCTCAAGAGCAGCTCTGGAAGCGCAAGCCTTCCAGAGCGCATTTTTGTGCGCGCTGTGGGCTGAGCCGGCTTGCCTTGCGCCGGTTAGTGCGCGGCGACGAGCGAGACTTTCTGTGGCCGCGTCATGAGGAAGATCAAGGGGAGCATGGCGAGCGTGGCGACGCCGATGAACCAGAACAGGTCATTGAAGGCGAGCATCTGGGCCTGACGGCTGATCTCGTAGGCGACGGCCGGCGCTGCCTCGGGCGAGTACGGGGTGAGCCCTCGTTCGGCGAGATAGGGCAGGAGGTTCTGGTTATAGGGCGTCACGTGGGCGGTCAGCTCGGCGAAATGGATGTGCACCTGGCGCACGTACAGCCAGCTCACCACGGCGATCGCAGCCGAGCCGCCAATGCCGCGCATCAGCGAATAGACGCCGGACGCCTCATCATATTTGGCGTTGGGAATGTCGGCGAAGGCAATGGCGGTGAGGGGCACGAAGAAGAGCCCGGTGCCGACGCCCGCGACGATGCCCGGCGAGGCGATGCCCCAAAAGTCCACGTAAAGCGTGAAATGGGACATCAGCAGCGTGCCGAGCGCCGTCAGCACGAGGCCGCCGGCAACCAGATAGCGCGCATCGAAGATGCGGATCAGGATGCCGCCGGTGATCGCTAGCGTCAGCGCGCTGACAAGGGCCCGCGGAATGAAGAGCGTGCCGGAGGTCGACGCCGGGTAGCCCAGCAGACTCTGGGTGAACAGCGGCATGAGCGCCATCACCCCGAACAGGCTGATGCCGTAGAGGGTGATGGCGAGGGTGCCCGCAACGAAGTTGCGGTCTTTCAGCAGAGACAGGTCGATGATGTTGTCGGGCTTGTTCCAGCCCCTGAGGAAGAATGCGGCCGTGCCGAACACCGCGAGGATCGTGCCGACGACGATCACCTTCGAGTTGAACCAGTCACGCGTGTGACCCTGGTCGAGAACGAACTGCAGCGCTCCGACGGCGAGCACGAGAAGCGCTAAGCCGACCCAGTCCGTCTTGATGTCCCTGATGGCGCGCTGCGGCAGGTAGCCCACCGACAGCAGCAGGGCGACGACGCCGATCGGGATGTTGATATAGAACACCATCCGCCACGAATAGGTCTCGGTCAGATAGCCGCCGAGTGCCGGGCCGATCACCGGCGCCACCATGATGCCGAGGCCGAAGATGGCAAGGGCTTGGCCTGCTTTGTTGCGCGGGAAGGCATCGAGCAAGATCGCCTGGCTCAACGGCACGAGCGGCGCGCCAAAGACGCCCTGGGCCAAGCGGAAGAAGACGATGCTCTCGAGGTTCCAGGACAGGCCGCACAGCATCGACGACACGACGAAGCCGGTGATGGCGAGCGTGAGCAGCCGCCTTCGCCCGAGCCAGTTGGACAGATAGCCGGTGAGCGGCATGACGACGGCAGCCGCTACGATATAGGAGGTGAGGACCCAGGTGATCTGATCGGGCGTGGCGCCGAAGGCCCCGAGCATGTGGGGCATCGCCACGTTGACGATCGTGATGTCCAGCACTTCGAGGATCGCCGTGAGCACCACCGCGACAACGAGTGGGATCGGCGGGCGCTCGGACTCAAGACGCGGCGGCGGCGGGGGAGGCGGCTGCTTCCGTTTGGTAGGCGGCTTGCCGCCCCGACCTTTACCGCCAGCACCCTGTTGGCGGCTCATTGCTTCCCTTCGGTCTTTTCTGCGGTGGTGTCGACGGTCACGTCGGCGCTCGCGCCGACGCGCAAGGGCTTGTCCGGATTAGGCGGGGTCGTGATCTTGATGCGCACGGGGAAGCGCTGGGTGACCTTGACCCAGTTCCCGGTCGCGTTCTCGGGCGGCAGCACCGAGAAGATAGAGCCGGAGCCGGCGCTGATGCTCTCCACCATGCCGTCGAGCTTGAGGCCAGGATACATGTCGAGGGTGATGGTCGCCGGCTGGCCCGGCTTGATGCGGGCGAGGTCGGTCTCCTTGAAGTTGGCATCGACCCACCATGTATCGCCCTCGATGAGGGCGAAGACGGGGTGGCCCGCCTGAACGACGGTGCCGGGCCGCAGGGTCACATTCGAGAGCCAGCCGGTTCCCGGCGCAACGACATGGGTCCTGACCCAGTCCTCGGTGGTCTTGTCGAGCTGAGCCGCGGCACCGCGAAGCTGGGTGGTCGGCGTGGTCACCGTGATCTTCTTGTCTTGCGCCGCGCTGAACGCCGTGTGGGCGTCGGTATAGGCGGCGAGCGCGTCGTGCCACCCCTTCAAGGCGTCGGTGAGCTCTTGCGAAGGCGCATCGCCCTTGGCTTGTGCGGCCTTGGCGTCGCGGTATTTCGCGATCGCATCTCCCAGAGCGCTGCGCTTGGCTTCGAGCGTCGTCGCGGCGTTCTTGAGGTCGTCACCGGCGGTACCGGCGGCGGAGGCGGCCGCGTCGAACTGGGCGCGGGCATTACGCAGCGCCGCCTCGTAGGGTGTCGAGTCGATGTCGAAGAGGGGATCGTCCGCGGCCACCTTGTCGTCGTCGGCGGCGTAGACGTAGGTGACGGGGCCCGTGACCAGCGGCGCCACGCGCACGATGTCGGCGCCGGTATAGGCGTTGTCGGTGGAGGGGTAGATCGCGGCGTAGCGCCAATAGCCCAGCACGCCGCCGAACGTCACGACCAACAGGGCCAACAGCGCAATCCAGCGGTATCGGCTCGATGACTTCGCGGGAGCTTGCGTGGAAGTCGTAGCGTCCTGATTCACGTCGATATCTACCTCGGTTGCGGCTGTCGGATGGAGGATCGGAGAAGTCTCAGGACCGGCAAATCAAGGTGAAGCGCGGCAGAATGATGACGAGCCATAAACCGCTTGGACGACACCCGCAAGAATTCCTTGGCTTTCAGGGGGCAAGCCAGTTTTCCGGCGGCAAGAAACCGCGTTTTGACCGTCGCCTCAAGCCCAATCCTTCGGTCGCCGCGTTTCATTCTTGGCCTCGACCCGGCTCGACTTGCGTTCCTGCTTGATCGGCTTCAAATTGGGGGAAATCCAGGGCGCTTCCACGTCCGCCGGCATCGGGACCGGCAGGTCTTCCGCTTTTCAGACCGTCCGCTTCGAGCGGTTCTTTATTCACGGAAACAGGCGAAGAACGGGCAGGAGGGGCACTATGAGCACATCCAAATATATCGCGCGGCTGATCGGTCCGCTGTTCCTGGTCATGGGCCTCGGCATGATGGCCGAGCCGGACACGGTGCGCGCGCTTTCGGCGGAGTTCCTGAGCAATCTCTCGCTGATCTATCTTGCGGGCATGCTGGCGCTGGTCGCCGGCCTCGCCATCGTCAACGCGCACAACCGCTGGGTCGCGGACTGGCGCGTCATCATCACCATTCTCGGCTGGCTGTCGGTGATCGGCGGCGTGATTCGGCTCCTGTTTCCGGCGCAGGTCCAGAGGCTCGGTGCAGGCCTGATCTCAAACCCGCACGCGGTGATCGTCGGCGGGATCATCGTGCTCGTGCTCGGGGCCATCCTGTCTTGGGTGGCCTACGAGGATCTCTGGCAACAGGAGCCTGAGCCGCAAGCGGCGGCCAAGCCAGCCCGGGCGCGGGCGCCGCGCAAGACGGCAGCGGCGCCGAAGGCCGCGGCGCCTGCGCGAAAGACCGCGAAGCGCGCGGCGCCTGCGCGGAAGGCCACGAAGCGGGCCACGCGCAAACGCCGCTGAGATCTTAAATGTGTCGCGGCCCTTTCAGAGCGGGGCGCGCGGGTCTACATTGAGAGGTGTTCCGAGGGGAGCCCCAGGCAGGGGCTGAGAGTCCGTTGTCCTACCGTTAGAGGACCGGTGCGGAGACCCTTCGAACCTGATCCGGGTCATGCCGGCGAAGGGACGGGAACTTGCCTCCTTCTCCTTTGTCCGGGCCCACCGACGGCGCGCGCGCCAGGAGTTTGAGGCCATGAATCTCCACGACAAGTCGCTTAGCGACAAGAAGATCACCGCACCGGAGGTCACGACGGGGCCGCTCGCCGGAAGCCGCAAGGTCTATTCATCGCCTGAAGGCCACGAGGACTTGCGCGTGCCGTTCCGGGAGATCGCGCTCACGAATGGCGCGCTCTTCAGCGTTTATGACCCCTCGGGGCCGTACACCGACACCGACGCCAGCCATCGACGTGAAGCGCGGGCTTGAGCCCTTGCGCAGTTCCTGGATCGAAGCCCGCGGCGGCGTCGAGACCTATGACGGCCGCGCGGTTCGCCCCGAGGACAACGGCGGTGTGGGCGATGCGCATCTCGCGCGAGCCTTCGAGGTCACGCGGGCGCCCTTACGCGGGCTTCCCGGCAGGCCCGTCACCCAGCTCGAGCTCGCCCGCGCCGGCATCGTCACGGCCGAGATGGTCTATATCGCCCACCGCGAGAATATCGGCCGCCAAGTTGCCGCCGCCGAAGCGCAAAGCCCGCCTCGACGACGGCGAGACTTTCGGCGCATGTCTGCCGGCCTTCGTCACGCCGGACTTCGTGCGCGACGAGGTGGCGCGCGGCCGCGCCATCATCCCGGCCAATATCAATCATCCCGAGAGCGAGCCGATGATCATCGGCCGCAACTTCCTCACCAAGATCAACGCCAATATCGGCAACTCCGCCGTGACCTCGTCTGTGGAGGAGGAGGTGGAGAAGATGGCGTGGGCGATCCGGTGGGGCGCCGACACGGTCATGGACCTGTCGACGGGGCGCAACATCCACACCACGCGCGAATGGATCATCCGCAATGCGCCGGTGCCCATCGGCACGGTGCCGATCTATCAGGCGCTCGAGAAGGTGGACGGCGATCCGGTCAAGCTCGACTGGGAGGTCTACAAGGACACGCTGATCGAGCAATGCGAGCAGGGCGTCGACTACTTCACCATCCATGCGGGCGTGCGGCTCGGCTATATCCATCTCACCGCCGACCGCGTCACCGGCATCGTGTGCACGCGGCGGCTCGATCATGGCCAAGTGGTGCCTCGCGCATCACCGCGAGAGCTTCCTCTACGAGCACTTCGCCGACATCTGCGAGATCATGCGGAAGTACGATGTCAGCTTCTCGCTGGGCGACGGCTTGCGGCCGGGCTCCATTGCCGACGCCAACGATCGCGCGCAATTCGCCGAGCTCGAGACGCTTGGGCGAGCTGACCAAGATCGCCTGGGACCACGGCTGCCAGGTGATGATCGAGGGGCCGGGCCACGTGCCCATGCACAAGATCAAGGTCAACGTGGAGAAGCAGCTGAAAGAGTGCGGCGAGGCTCCCTTTTATACACTCGGCCCGCTCGTCACCGACATCGCGCCGGCCTACGACCACATCACGACGCGCGATCGGCGCCGCGATGATCGGCTGGTTCGGCACGGCCATGCTTTGCTACGTGACGCCGAAGGAGCATCTCGGCCTCCCCGATCGGGACGACGTGAAGCAGGGCGTGATCGCCTACAAGATCGCGGCGCATGCCGCCGACCTCGCCAAGGGGCACCCGGCGGCGATGGCCCGCGACAACGCGCTGTCAGAGGCGCGGTTCGGCTTCCGCTGGGAGGACCAGTTCAACCTGTCGCTCGATCCGGAGACGGCGCGGTCCTATCACGACGAGACGCTGCCGAAGGAAGCGCACAAGCTCGCGCATTTCTGCTCCATGTGCGGGCCGAAATTCTGCTCGATGGAGATCACGCAGCAAGTGCGCGACTACGCGGCGAAGCTCAACGAGAAGCAAACGCTCTCAAGTAGCGAAGCGGTAGAGCAGGCAAAAAAGCAGGGCATGGCGGAGATGAGCGAGAAGTTCCGCGAGATGGGCAGCGAGGTCTATGTAGAGGAGGAGTAGGCGGGGCCGCTTTCGTACCGCCAACGGACATCGCGCCCGCGACAACGCACAGTCTTCAGGGAGGTATGAGACATGACGGACCATGACGAGATCGCCGATGCGGCCGCACGCTTCTATGAGGCTCTGAATGCGCTGTTCGAAGGTGAGCTTGGTCCAATGGTGGAGGTTTGGTCGCACGCAAACGACGTCACCTATATGGGACCGGACGGAGGCTTCCAGGTCGGCTGGAAGGACGTTCTTGCGAATTGGGAAAGCAAGCGGCGATGAAGCTCGGCGGGCGTGTGGAGCCGGAAGGAATGCGCATCTTCGCAGGCCAGGATCTTGCGGTCACGCACAACTACGAAAAAGGCGAGAACATCAACACGGGCGGCAAACCGCGCTCCGTCTTGATCCGCGCCACAAATTTGTTCCGGCGGGAGAATGGCACGTGGAAGATGATCGGCCATCACACCGACAAGCTCTCGTTTCTGAGCTCGGAAGCCGCGTAGTGGGCGATCAGCGTCGAGAGGAGCGAGAAGCTCCGCGCGCCGGGCAGCGAGGTCTATGTGGCGGAGGAGTAGGCGTTACCGGTGGAAGACGAGGCAAAGAACCGAGGCAAGTTCATCGGCCTCATAGAGCCTTACGACTACGGATGGCGCGCGTCGTTCCGCACGCTCACGCCCGGCGCGGTCTTCTCGCAGGAAGGCGACTCCAAGGTCTTCAACAAGGAGCCCGAGGCCGTGAAGTGGCTGCACACGCAAGCCGCCGATCTGGGGTTCTCGACAATCGACATCCGGCGCAAATAGCAGCCCAATTTCGCGCCTGCACTTTAGGTGTGGAGCCGGACGATCGGCCGGTTGCCCTTTGGCGCGCCTCCCGGCAAACTAAGCAAAACAAAGTCCGTCGGGGACACATAACGTGAGGTGGAGATCAGCGGCCGCGCGCGCCCGTCCTAACAAGGACGAACGGGTCATGCGGCACTCAAGGAGTCGAGGCTTGCCGGCCCCGCGGGACCACAAGGTCATGCGGGAGTTGCGGATACGCGACCTGCCGGCCGCCGCCGACGAGCTGGGCACCGGCTTCGTCGTCGCGGTGATCGTCGCGGCTCTGTTTTGGAGCTACCACCTCCACCAGATCGCCAACGAGCGCGACTATCTGATCAGGACGATTGCGTTCGAGGCCTCCGGCGAGACGGAGATCGGCAAGGTCGCGGTGGCCTATGCGGTCATCAATCGGCAGAAGCGCGGGCGATGGGGCGACACGATCGAAGCGGTGGTGACGTCGCCGGGCCAGTTCGAGCCGTGGATGACCCGGCGAAAGGCTATCGAGAGCCTGTCCCCCGACGATCCCCGCTACGAAAGCGCGGCGATCGTTGCCGATGCGGTTCTTGGTGGACGCGTGCCCGACCCGACCGCCGGCGCGACGCACTTCCTCAATCCGGTCATCGTGCGCGAGCGGCGGGGCGGCTCGCTCCCGTCCTGGGCCAGCGGCGAGGGACGGCCCATCGGCCGGCACGTCTTCTATTGTCCCGACGAGCGCATCCGCGCGCCGCAGCAAGCGGCACTGCCCCTGAGCGCCATGATCGGCCCGCATGTCTTGCTGACGTCCGCAAGGGACCGGTGACGCGCAGGCCGAGGCCGTAAGTGGCTGCACACGCAAGCAAGCACTCTGGGTTCTCGACAATCGACATCAGGCGCAAGCTGAATCCGTAGTCTCTGGCAGACCCCGGTGCATGGATGGGATGTGCGCCAAGTTCCGCGAGATGGGCAGCCAGGTCGTTCCATACCCACACTGACTTGACACGGGGCAGGCTGCGGCGCCTGCGGTTCTCGTCACGCAACGAGGGCCCCGGGCGGCCAGCGGCCCCTGGCAACCACCTACCGTTGATAGACGGCGCGCTTCACGAGCGGCGAGGCGATGTTGAGCAGATAGAACAGCATGGCGTCATCCGGCGACCACAGGCTCGCGATCATGGACAGCACGGCAGACAAAATCAAAATGCCGCCTTCGACATATCCGGTCGCTGAGCGGGCGCGTCCGCTATCGCGTTCGGCGACCCGCGAGATGGCCAGCGCCGTCACGGCCAACAGGATCATGTTGGCGCCGTAGATCCACACGGCCCCGGCGACGTCGTAGCGGCTGACCGCCAGCATCGAGAACGGCAGAAAGGTGACGCCTAAGAGATGCAACAGCGTCGCCCATGCGTAAGCCGCGCTCGCCATTTCAGGTTCCGTGGTCTGCTTCGCGCGTCCGAACCAGAAGCTGACGAGGACAAAAAAGGTGATGAGATAGGCGATGAACGTGTCGGAGAGGCCCGCAAGCCCTTGAAGGAACTCCCGATTGGTCTTCGGGTCGAAGCCTTCCGGCAGCTCGATATTGATGACCAGCAACGTCATCGCGAAGGCGAAAACGATATCGGTCAATGCTTCGAGCCGGCGCGTTGGGATGAAGCCGGCCGCCTTTACCGATTTTGACAAGCGTGCCCCCCGGCTCGGCTGCCGCGAGTCGCAGCTTTTGCCATCCTCGGTCCGAACGCGCGTCCTGGTCAACTCCCCCTGGGGCGCGCCTGTGGGCCGTCTAGCGCGGGCTTAGCGGAGCGAGGGGTCGGCAGACGACATCATGGGGCAGCCGAGCGTCTTCTCGAACGCCTTTATCAGGTCTTCCCGGTTCTGCGCCGTGATGTAGAGGCCGCCGGTTTCCTCGGCGAGACATTCCACGTCGAGGATGCTCTGCGGGCCGGTCCAACTGTAACCCCGGAGCTGATAGCCGATGACATGAACGGTGAGCCGCCGGCCGCTCGCTTTGATCTGTTCGCCAAGCTCGCAGGGCGCGCCGCCGCAGGTCTCCTCGCCGTCGGTCAGCAAGACGATGACGCCCGGCTTCGACTTGGAGTCCAGGGCGGCCGCGGCCAGCTTCACCGCCGTCGTAAGCGGGGTCTTGCCGGCCGGGTTGAGCCCGTTGACCACGCTCATGATCGGCGCGGTCGCGTTCCAGATCGGCTCGAAGTCCAGCTGGACATTGCATTGGTTGTAGGGCCCGGGGCCGTAGGTGATGAGACCGATTTTGCGGAACTTCGCGGCCTCCGGCAAAACTTGCGCCAAGGCGATGCGGACCTCGTCGATGCGCGTCTTATCGCTGAACAGGCCTTGGACCGTATTGCCGGCCATGGACCCCGACGCATCGAAGACGATCATCGCGTCCTCGGTGCAGAGCTGCCGCGCTTCATCCTCGTCTTGCGCCGCCGCCGGGCCGGCGAGGAGTGCGATCAGCACGAGGGCAACGGCGGGCGCGCGGCGTGACAGCTGGCTCATGCCCCGAGTTTAGCCCAGAACGCGTCGAGACGCGCTTCGCGAAGGCATCACCTCAGCGTGATCACCAATCCGCTCAAGTCGGCGTTCGCCATCAGGCCGACCTGGCGCCCTTCGAGCTCGAGGACCGCGCCTTTGGTATTGGTCAGCACGATGGCGCGCACGCCTGCGCCGAGGGCAAGCCCTGCGCCGGCCGCCGCGTAGACGCCTTCCACGTCGGAGGCGCGGGCGATGTGGCGCACGCGTCCGTGCAGCACCGTCCGCGATCCGCCGAAGAGCAGGCCGTAGTCCAGGCCGCCGACCCCCAGGCGATAGGTGCGCCCGTGGAAGGTCAGCGTGCCGTGGCCGCCGGAGCCGCCGATGAACCAGCCGCCCTTGTAGACCACGAGCGTGATGCTGCCGTCGTCGGCGTGGGCGGTGTGAAGACCCATGCCGATAACGCCAGCCAAGGCGAACACGGCAAGAAGCGCGTTTCTAAGCGGTTTCGGAATGCGCATGGTTCGTCTCTCCCTCGTTTCAGGTCTCGCGGGCCTGAACAGACGCCGGCCGAGCCGGACCGACTCAGTCCTCCCCGATAAGGTATTCGTCTCCGGCGGTACGGCGAAACGAGGGCGGTCGCGGCGTTGTGGCCAATGGCGTCCTTGACCCGCCCCGGCGCCGCCTTAACGTAGCCAGCCTCCTTTGGCTTTGCGCAGGTGGATGAGGCATGTCGTTCTGGGAAAGATTGGCAGGCGCCGTGGCCGGTCTCGGCCCGGATGCGCACATGGAAGGCGGCGGCCCGATTGGCGCGCTGCTTTCAGGTCTTACCGTCCTGGGCCGCCAAAGCTCCAATGACGGCATCCTCGACAGCGAGGACTACGTTGCGTTGTTCACGCCGCAGCATCAGCTTGCCTTCACCGTCGGCGTGATTGCGCTCAGCGCCAAGATGGCCAAGGCCGACGGCATGGTCACACGCGACGAGGTGGAGGCATTCAAGCAGGTGTTCAATGTGCCTCCTGGCGAGATGAGAAACGTGTCGCGCATCTTCAATGCCGCCAAGCACGACGTCGCCGGCTACGAAACCTATGCCGGGCAACTCGCGGATCTCCTGGGCGAGAACCGCAGGCTCCTCGAGGATGTGCTCGAGGGACTCTTCCACGTTGCGCTCGCCAACGGCGAGCTCCATCCCAACGAGGAGCAGTTTCTGGCTCACGTGGCCAGTCTGTTCGGGTTTACCGATGCCGAGTTCGGCGCCATCAAGGCGCGCCACGCAAGCTCGGGCGAGCACGATCCTCATGAAGTCTTGGGAGTCGCGCCGGAGATCGAAGACGACGCGCTGGACATTCACTACCGCAAACTCATCGCCGATTATCAGCACGACGAGATGACCGCGCGTGGCGTCCCTCCGGAATTTGCGGCCATCGCGGCCAAGAAAGTCGCCGTTATCGACGCGGCCTATAAGGCTGTCGTGAAGCAGCGCGGCCGCGCCTGACCGAGATATTCCATAATTTGACCCCTGAATGCCGTACTATGGCCTCCGGCCTTAAAAGAAGCGGGTGGTGCGTCATGGGGATCGGGCGGATAGCGCGAATCGGCGCCCTGGCGGGTCTTCTTGTGCTTGCCTGCGGCGCCTCCCAGGCCGAGAACGCGGCGAGCCAAGCCGCGGCGACGAGCAAACTCCAGGCGACTTACGACATGTCTCTGGGTCCCTTCGATCTCGGCGACTTCCAGCTCACCGCGAGTTTCGACGGCCCGCAATACGACATCCAGGCCAAGGCCAAGTTCGAGATCCTGAAGGGCTTGCTTTTTCGCGGGGGCGGAACGACGCGAAGCGCCGGTGTCATGACGGAGAAAGGCCTGGAGCCGTCCGTCTTCGAGGTCAGCTACAAAGGCGGCGACCAGAAAGAGTCGCGCACCATGCGCTTTGCCGACGGCGCGGTCAGCGACTTCTCGATCGTGCCGGCGAAGAAGCCGAACCCGCATGACATCCCCCTGAACGAGAAACAGCTGGTGAACGTGCTCGATCCCTTGAGCGCGGCCTTCCTTTCCATCCGCTCCGACCTGCCGCCGGGTGACCCCGCGCTCTGTCGCAAGACCGTCCGAGTGTTCGATGGCCAGCAGCGGTTCGACATCGTTCTGACGCCGAAGCGGACCGACAAGCTCCTCAAGAATGCGCCGTCGGATATTCCTGGGCCGGTCGCGGTTTGCCGCGTCAAATACGTTCCGGTCAGCGGCTATCGCCCCGACAATGCCGGCGTCAAGTTCATGACCAAGACGGACGACGTGGAAGTGTGGCTCGCCTCCGTGCCGGAAGAGCATCTGTATCTGCCCTACCGTATCGTGGTCCCGACAGCCCTCGGCTCCGGCTCGGCGACTCTCACCAAGGTCAAGATCAAGTCTTCCCAGTGAGTTGGATCGTGCAAATGGCGAAGCCCCTGGCGGCTTGCGCTGATTGAGGGGGCGCCGTTTGTCGGACATCCAGCCGGTCGCCTCGCCGCGCAACGCGGAAGGCCAGCTCTCGGCGAGGGCGTTGGGCGCCGGCGTCGGCGGCAATCTCCTCGAATGGTACGATTTCGGCATCTACGGGTTGCTGGCGCCGGTTCTCGCCGGCGTGTTCTTTCCCGCCGAGGATCGCATCGCGTCGCTCATCGGCGCCTATGGCCTGTTCGCCGTGGGCTTTGCCATGCGCCCGATCGGCGGTGTTGTGCTGGGCCATCTTGGGGATCGGCTCGGCCGGCGGTTCGTCCTCGTCTACTCCGTCGTGATGATGGGGCTCGCCACAGGGGCGATTGCCTTCTTGCCGGGCTATGAAACGATCGGCGTGGGCGCGCCGGTTCTCCTCCTGCTCTTGCGGCTTCTCCAGGGCTTTTCCGTGGGCGGGGAGTTCACCGGCTCGGTCAGCTATCTCGTCGAGACGGCGCCGCAGCATCGGCGCGGATTTGCCGGGAGCTTCGCCAATTTCGGCTCGACCGCAGGCGTCTTACTCGCCGCCGCCGTCTCCGCAGCCACGGTCAGCCTGGCGAATCCGGAGCAGCTCGACAGCTGGGCGTGGCGCGTTCCCTTCCTGCTCGGCGGCGTCATCGCAGCGGCCGGCTATTTCCTACGGCGGCGTTTGCGCGAGACCGGCTATCGTCCGCCGCCCAAGCGTGCCAACGACCCGATGCCGCTGAAGCAGGCCATTACGCTCGCACCGGGCGCCATGATCTGCGCGGTGCTGTTCACCTCCGGCTACGGCATCGTCAACTACCTGACGATGGTGTTCCTGCCCGTCTATGCGAGCGAGTTCGGCGGCGTCGCCGAAGCCCGCGTGCTGCAGATCAACACGGCCGCCCAAGCCGTCGCGCTGGTGCTGGTGCCGCTTGCCGGCTGGCTGACCGACCACCTCGTGCGGCGCCGAAGCTTGCTCATCGCCGTGTTCATTGCCGAAGCGGCTGTGGCGTGGACCTTGTTCACGCTTGCGGGGTCAGGCGGGATCGCCGGCTATGCCGTGGCGCAGATCGCCTTCGGCGCGCTGCTTGCGATGATCATGGGCGCGGCGCCGGCGATGCTCGTTGAGCTGTTCCCAAGCGCATACCGCATGAGCGGCTATTCGGTGTCCTTCAATATCGGCATCGGCCTTGCCGGGGGCACGGCTCCGGTCGTGGCGACCAGCCTGATCGGCGCGACAGGTAATTTGCTGGCGCCGGCCTGGTTTCTCATGCTCGGTGCCGCCCTTGCAGCGAGCGCGGCTTTCCTGATGACGGACCGCAGCCGCGATCCTCTGAGCTGACGCTGCTGCCTTACTCGCGCACAAACGTGCCGAGGCCGGTCCGGTCGTAATAGTCGAGCACGACCTTCGTCGCCTCGCCGTCCTCGCCGACGGTGAAGATCGCGCCGGCGAGGCCGTTCGCGTTCTCGCCGATGGTCTCGAATGAGAACGTGTCGCCATCGAAATGGGTGAGGGCGAACGTCGTGGGCGCACCTTGCGGGCCCATGCTCATGGAGAGGTTGTCGCCCTCCGCCGAGACGACAAGCGGGCCGTAATAACCATTACCGTAGCTGCCGGCATAGGCACCGAGGTTGCGCGCCGGCTTCGGGTTGGCAGGCACTTTCGCGTAATCCACCTCGGGCGCCTCGGCCGCCGCCATCTGCGCGAAGATGCCGCCCATGAAGCCGACCCAGTCGACGGTCTGCTTGCCGTTCTGCGCCACGTCGAGGAAGGCCGCGCCGATGGCTTCGGCGACGCCGATGGGCTGGCCGTTGGTCAAGACGACGATGCCGAGATCCTCGCCCGGCATGAAGGTGACGTTGGTCGCGGTACCGAGATCGAAGGCGCCCGAGTGGCCGATGCGCGCGCGGCCCTCGTCGTCGTAGGAGACGTTCCAGCCGAAGCCGTAGAAGCCTGCGCGCGCGGCGGGCGAACGCGGGGGGCCGGGGATCACTTGCGGCTCGTGCGCGGGCGCGAGTGCGTCCGCCTTGACGATCTCCTTGCCGTCAAGCGTCCCGTTGCCGAGCTGGAGGCGCATGAAGCGCAGCATGTCGTTGAGCGAGGCGCTGGCGCCGCCGGCTGGCGCCTCCGCGTCCGGGTCGCGGTCGTATTTCGCCGCCCAGCTGCCGTCGGGTAAGCGCACATGGATGTAGGCGCGGTCCTTGTCGGCGAGATAGTCGGCGTGACGGTAGCTCGCCGTCGTCATGCCGGCCGGCTTGAATAGCGCCTCGTCGGCGAGGTCTTCCCAGCTCTTGCCGGCCGCGACCGCCGCGGCGATGCCGCCCGACGTATAGCCGAAATTGCTGTAGTGATACGTGACGCGGAACGGGTCGAGGGGCTGCTGGTCGAGATGGGACAGGATATAGGTCCGGTCGAAGCCGAGGTCTTCGAGGAGGTCGCCGGAGCCGGTCCGCAGGCCGCTGCGATGCGACATGAGGTCGGCGATCGTGGCGTGCTCGGTGACGTAAGGATCGCTCAGCGCGAAGGCGGGATTGTGCATCTTCGCCGGATCGTCCCATTTGACCACGCCGTCCCCGACCAGCTTGGCGACGATGGTCGAGGCGATCGGCTTCGACACCGAGGCGAGCAGGAACAGCGTGTCGGGATCGATGTCGCCGGGCTTGCCCACTTCTCGCACCCCGAAGCCCTTGGCATAGATCACCTTGTCCTTGTAGACGATACCCACGGCAATGCCGGGCACGCCGGTTCGCTTCATGGCGTTCTCAACGATGCCGTCGAGCGCGGCCGTGGCCCTGTCGATATCGGCTTGGTCGAAGAGCGGCGGAACCGGAACGACCGGCGCCTTGAGCAGCTTCGTCGCGTCCTCCGCGTGCGTCGGAACGGCCCATAGGCCGGTGGCGAGGGTCGCACCCCATAGCGCGGCGACAAGGAAGCGGCAGACGGTGCGCGACGCGGAACCGATAACCGGCATGGGGTCTCCTTCGGGTGTTGGCGGCGGCGCCCACTATTCCCCAAGACGCGACGCGGGGCAAACGCATCCCTCGTTGTTGATCGAGCACATGCTCGCCCTTGCGATGATGCGAGGTGGAGGTTAGTAAAACCTCTTCGCGGCTCTAATCCCAACAAGCATCGAGATCATGAGGAAGTCGAAGTTCACTCCGGGCGGTTTTTGCCTTGCGGTCAAGCGTGCGAGCGCCGGGCGCGGTCTGTTTGCGATGGAGCCTATCCCGAAGGGCGCCTGCGTCATCGAGTATGTCGGCCGGACGCTCACCGAAGAGGAGGAGTCCACCAGCCGCAGCCGCTATCTCTTCGAGGTGACGAAGAAGAAGACGATCGAAGGCTGGAATAAGAAGAATACGGCCCGCTATATCAACCACTCGTGCCGGCCCAATTGCGAGATCGAGATCCGCAAGAAGCGCGTGTTCGTGATGGCGAAGCGCGCCATCAAGGAGGGCGAGGAGCTCGGCTACGACTACGGCAAGAACTATTTCGATTCGTTCATCAAGCCGCTCGGTTGCCGGTGCATCAAATGCGCGCCGAAGCTCCACGCTGCGCGGGGCAAGCCCCTCAAGAAGAAGTCCATCAAAAAGAAGAAAAAGGCTTGAGATCGGCGAGAATGGCGCGCGCCGCGTTGTGACCCGGCGCGCCGGTCACGCCGCCGCCGGGATGGGCGCCCGAGCCGCAATGATAAAGTCCGCGGAGCGGGCCGCGATAGTCGGCATAGCCGAGCATCGGCCTGGCCGAGAACAGCTGGTTCAGCGTGAGCGCCCCGTGGAAGATGTCGCCGCCGACCAGGCCGAACTCGCGCTCCAGATCGAGCGGGCTCAAGGCTTGGCGGCCCACGACGCTTTTGGCAAAGCCGGGGGCGTAGCGGTCCACCGTCGCGATCATGAGATCGGCGACCTCTTCGCGGGCGTCGTCCCACGACCTGCCGCCGGGCAGCTCCGGCGCCACATGCTGGCAGAAGAGGCTCGCCACATGTGCGCCCGGCGGGGCGAGGCTGTCGTCGAACGTCGAGGGGATAAGCATCTCGATGATCGGTTCGCGGCTCCAGCCATGCGCCAACGCATCGCGATAAGCCCGGTCCATGTAAGCGAGGCTCGGGCCGATGATGATGCCGGCGCCGTGATGCGCGCCCGCGGTTTTTCCGGGCAGGGCCGTGAAGCTCGGCTGCTCCGACAGCGCGACGTTCATGCGGAACGTGCCCGAGCCGCATTTGAACCTTCGCATGCGTTCGAGGAAATCGGACGGCAAGGCGGCTTCCGGCAGTAGCCTTGTATAGAGCAGCTTCAGATTGACATTGGCGGCGAGCGCTTTGGCTCTGACGACTTGGCCGTCCGTCAGGGCGACGCCTGCCACCCGGTCCTTCTCGATGAGCACCTCGGCGACCTCGGCGTCGGTCTCGATCTCCGCGCCATATTCGGCCGCTGCCTTCGCCATGGCTTGGGTAATGGCGCCCATGCCGCCAATGGCGTGGCCCCAGGCGCCCTTCTTGCCGTTCACCTCGCCGAAAGCGTGGTGCAGCAGGACATAGGCCGTGCCGGGATCGTAGGGGCTCGCGTAGTTCCCGACGATCGAATCGAAGCCGAGCAGGGCTTTAATCGGCTCGCTCTCGAACCAGTCGGACAGGAAGTCTGCCGCCGATCGCGTGAAGAGATCGAGGAGGAGGCGCTGTTCCTCGAGATCGAGACCGCGCAAGGTGTTGCCGAGCGCCGCTGCATGCGCAAGCTCGCGGAGCCCGCGCCAGCCGAAGCCTTCGACCACGTTCGGCGGCGCTTTCAAGGTGAGGTCTCGCAAAATATCGGCGACGGTCTCCAACTTGGCGCAATACCGGTCATAGCGCTCGGCATCGGCAGGTGGAGAACTTCGCGATCTCGGACTTGGTGCGTCCTTCGCCGGTCAGCAGGTAGCCGCCGTCCGGCAGCGGCAGGAAGTTCATTGCCGGCCGCTCGACGATGCGGAGTCCGTGCCGGTGCAAGTCCAGATCGGCGATGATCTTGGGGTTGAGCAGGCTGACCGTGTAGGAGGCGACGGAGTTGCGGAAGCCGGGGTGGAACTCTTCCGTGACGGCCGCACCGCCGACCACGGCCCGCCGTTCGAGCACCTTCACCTTCAGGCCTGCGCGGGCGAGATAGGCGGCACAGACGAGACCGTTATGGCCGCCGCCGATGATCACGACGTCGAATGACTTGGCGGCTCGATTTTCCGGGGCGGAGGTTGGCACAGCGCGGCTCGCACGTGACTTCAAAGTGACACCGACAAGGCGCCGCCCCTTCTATAGGCTATGGGCCGTGGCGCCGTCAGCCTAAACTGGTGATAGAGGCGACCGCAGGCGGCGGTTCAGGCGCGCGACGGGTCAACAAGGGTCGAGCATGACATCGGACGAAGAGGCTATTCGCGCGCTGGTCGCGACCTGGATGGCGGCGAGCAAGACGGGTGACCTCGAAACCTTGTCGGACCTGATGGCGGACGACGCCTTGTTTATGGCCCCCGGGCAGGAACCTCTCGACAAATCCGCTTTCCTTGCGGCGTCGCGCGGCATGAAGGACCTCCGCATCGAGGGGACGAGCGACATCGAAGAGATGAAGATCCTCGGCGATTGGGCCTATATGCGCAACCGCCTCACGGTGACGGTTCTCACCGAGGGCGGCGAGCCGATGTTGCGGCGGACGGGCTATACGCTTTCGATTCTGCGAAAGGAACCGGATGGGCGATGGGTGCTTGCGCGCGATGCGAACCTCTTGGGGAAGCAGTCGTGAGCCGGTGTCTTCTCGGTCTCGCCAGCGTATTGATGGCCGTAATCGCTTCCGACGCGGCCTCGGCGGGCGAGCCGAGCGCGGCCGATCTCGCGTGGATCGATAAATGCATTGCCGACCGCGCCATCGAGAAGAACGACCCGGTCAAGCTGCGCAAGTACTGCGTGTGCATGCAGGAGATCGTCGAGGATAACGAGCCCTTCACGGTGACCGAGCTCGAGCACTCCTATCCGCCGGCACACGTTATGTGCATGGAAGAGGCCGGTTTGCTGCGGTAGCGGAATTCCGAACCGCGCTGCCCAGGAATGGCCACAACGACCTGCTCATAGTCCGTTCAATGGTGGCGTTTGAAAAAGTGGGTCGGGCGGTCGCGTATCTGCGGGCGGAAAATCCGACCGAGGACATCTCGGCAAACCCGGTTGTAAGACATCCCCACAACACTGCGAGGACAATCCCCGAGCGGTTGCCGCCGGCGAAGATCAAGGAACTGTCTCGCCTTCAGCCCGCAAAGGCCGTCGCCGCAATCGCCGGGGAGTGGGCGATGATCGCGGGCGCGATCGCGTTATGCTCGTTCTTGTGGAATCCGGTGCTCTATGTGCTCGCGGTCATTTTCATCGGCGCGCGCCAGCACGCGCTATTGGTCCTCGGACACGACGCGTCGCACTTCCGGACATTGCCGACGCGCTGGCAGAACGATCTGTTCGCCAATCTCTTCCTGATGTGGCCGACCTTTGCTTCGGTCGAGGGTTTCCGCAAGTTTCACGGCACGCATCATCAATACATAAATCTGCCTGACGACGGCAATCGCCATATCTGGCGCACCCATGACGCGGCGGGCGAGCTTGCGCCGGACTGGCAGTTTCCGAAGACGCGGGCAGGCCTCGCGCTGGTGCTCCTGCGGCGCGCCGCGTTCCTGACCGGCATGCTGTGGATCGTCCGCGGGCTCGTCGGCATGTTCCTGATCTCGTCACCGCGCTGGATGCTTGCCACTCAGCTCGCATTCTACGGAGCCGTCGTCGCGGCACTCACCTATTTCGGCGCTTGGTATGCGTTCCTGCTGTACTGGATCGTGCCCTATTGCACCTGGCACATCGCCGCGCAGTACACGCGGCTGATTTGTGAGCACAGCGCCGTCGAGAGCGACGAGGAAGAATATTCCATGACGCGCACGACGGTGCCGACCTTCCTCGAGTCGGTCTTCATTCTGCCGCGCAATATCGGCTATCACCTCGAGCATCACTGGTATCCGAGCGTGCCGTTCTACCGCTTGCCGGAGCTTCACCGAGCGCTGATGGAGCGCGAGGGCTTCCGTCAACACGCGGTGGTCAAGCGCTCGGTCATTGCGTCTCTCGGCGAGTGCGTGCGCGAGTCCGCGGCGTTGCGCGCGAAGGAAGCGCGCGCGCGGGCTTAATCGCGTGCCGGGAAGCGGGCGGCAAAGTCGTCCGTGGTGTTGACCTTGGGGTAGGGCGTCTCCGGCACGGGAATGCCAAGAAAGCCGCAGAGCGGCTCCCAACCCTTGCCCGGACTCGTAGATCAGGAGTCTCTCGGCCGGGATCGTGCGGCGAACCTCGTCAGTATGAGCGTTGAACACCTGGATCGCATGCTCGCGGTCGAGATTGCCGCCAAAGCTCTTCTCCACGACGACAGCGTTCACCATGCGCATATGGGCGCGGCGCGCAGGATCGATGGCTTCCGCGTTGCCTGCTGGCAAGCGCGGCCTCGAATTCGCGCATCCGGGCGAAGATCGTGTTCGACGCGCTTTCGTACCAGCGTTCCGGATCGCGCAGCGTGAGGATCACCTTGGCTTGCGGGTAGGCCGCGGCCAGCTCCTTCCAGATCATGATGGCGGGCCAGTCGACGGTCGCAGCGTAGCCGTCGAGGATCGTGTGCCAGTCGTCCGATTTGCCGCGGGCGAGCGCAAGCCACAGGGCGTCGTGCTCGGGATGCTCGCGCGTCTCGATCATGTGATAGCACGGGCCGAAGCCGAGCTGCTCCAACGCATATTTCAGCGACAGCGTGCCGGTGCGCCCGAAGCCCGCGCCGATCACTTTGAGGGGCATGCGTCTTTGCGTCCTTGCGCTCGCGCCCCCAGGAACCATTGGTGTCGGGGGCCGGTTGTGCGACAGTATAGAGCGCGAGGAGGAAGAAGATGGCAAAGGTCGTGTACAAGATCGTCCGCCACGAGAACGGCTGGGCCTACATGGCGCGCGGCACGTTCTCGGAGACGTTTCCCACCCATGAGGCTGCGGTCGAGGCGGCGAAGCGCGCCGCCGGCGAGCAGAAAGTTCCGGGCGAGACCGTCGGCATCGAATACGAGACGGCGGATGGTGTGTGGCATGAGGAGCTCGATCCAGGCTCCGACCGGCCGGAGACCTCCGTCGAAGACTGAACCTCCCAAAGGTTGACAGAGCGCGGCGATCACGGTCTCTGACATCTGACTCTCAAGGGCAGATGGACGGAGGGGGAACCGTGATCCAATCCTATGTTCTGTGGGCGTTGCTCGGCATGGCCGGCTACTCGCTCATGACGCTGTTCGTGAAACTCGCCGAGCGCAGCGGCAACGTCTCCACCTATATGGTGCTCGCGGTTTCCACCACGATCGTCGCCATCTTTGCCATCGGTGTCGTCGCGTGGCGCGGCGAGCTGAAGGCCTTGATGTTCGAACTGGAGACGCCGCCGTTGCTGTGGGCCATCGCCGGCGGCATCGCCCTCACCGTCGCGGTCAGCTCCCTGTTTCATGCGCTGGCGCTGGGGCCGGCCAATATCGTCGTCCCGGTCTACGGCATGTTCATTGTCGGCGGCGCCGTGCTCGGCGTGGTGGTGCTCGGCGAGGCGATGCCGTGGCACCGGGTCATCGGGTTGATCGCCGCCGTGATCGGGGTCGTGCTAATATCCCTGTAGGAAACCATGCGCCGGAGGATGCGCTTTGCGGGTGCTTGCGGCGACCTTGTCGGCCTTGGCGATCCTTGCCGCATCCGACGGAGCCTTCGCGTGCGCGTGCTGCACGAATACGGGTCAGCGTTATGTCGAGGTGGAGACGCTCGACGCCGGACGGCTCGAACAAATCGAAAGCCTGCGATTTGCAAACGTGGCCCGGCTCTTCGTCGGTGAGGGCGATCCCGAGGGAATCGCGGGGATCGCAGAGCCCGCGGCACGCTACGACCTGACCGTGTCGTGGGACAAAGCCCGTCCAGGGAAGACAGGGATCATCTTTGCTCTGGGCAATAGCGGCGATGGGGCCGGAACCCTGTCGCTCACCATTCCCCAAAAGATCTCGATCTTCGAAGTCGATCCGCGGGACGGCGAAGACGAAGGCATGGGGCCTCCGCTCTACAAGGAGTGGAAGCTGACGGGGGAGGTCACCGGGTCCGGCGCGTTCAGCGGCAGCGGCGGACCGAGGCAGCGGCTGACGCTGATCCTGCAGGGCGGCGGCAATTCCTGCACCAGCGCGGAGGATTTCACCCACTGGACGCTCGTGATGCAGGGGCCGAAGGCGAACTACACGCTGTTCGGCGATCTGGTCAGGGCCGAATGAGCCTGCCGGGCCTCGTTCTGGCAAAAGAAGGGCGGCACCTCGTGGGCGCCGCCCTTCTGGCTGGCTATGCGGTTCTTCTCTATGCGGGCCTGTGGTTCGAGCTGCTCGATGAGCTCGGCATCCGGAAGGCGCCTTGGACATAGGCTAGGGCGCGTCGACCAGAACGATCTCCGAGTTCTCGAGCGCTCTGACGGTCAGCGCGGTCTCATTCTCGATGGCGAGACCGTCACGCGGGCCGACCTTGAGGCCATTGACCTCGACGAGGCCCGTGGCCGGGACGAGGTAAGCGTGGCGTGCGGTGCCGAGCCGATACTCCGCAGTCTCGCCCGCTTTCAGCGTGGCGCCGAGAACGCGGGCGTCGGCGCGGATCGGCAGTGCGTCGTCATCGCCGGCAAAGCCGCTCGCAAGCGCGACGAACTGACCTGAGCGCTCGGCCTTGGGGAAAGGCTTCGTGCCCCAAGACGGCTCGCCGCCTTTCGCGCCGGGCTCGATCCAGATCTGAAAGAGCGTGGTCGTCTCGTCCTCGCGATTGTACTCCGCATGACGGATGCCGGACCCGGCACTCATCACCTGGACGTCGCCGGCTTCTGTGCGCCCCTTGTTACCGAGACTGTCCTCGTGTGTCACCGCTCCCTTCCGCACATAGGTGATGATCTCCATCTCGGCGTGCGGATGCGGCGGGAAGCCGGTGTTGGGGGCGATCTCGTCATCGTTCCACACGCGCAAGGATCCGTGGCCCATGCGCTTCGGATCGTGATAGCGGGCGAAGGAGAAGTGATGCTTCGCCTTGAGCCAACCGTGATCCGCGCCGCCAAGGGTATCGAAAGGTCTCAACTCGACCATGGGAAACCTCCTACTCATGCCGTACAAGTGTCTAGGCGCTGAAACCGCCATCCACGGTCAGCGTCGTGCCAGTGATGTAGCCGGCGCTTGGACCGGCGAGGAACGCCACCGCGGCGGCGACCTCGTCGGCGGTGCCGTAGCGGCCAAGCGCCGTGAGGCCCTTTTGTGTGTCGGAGAAGTCTCCGTTCGTTGCCGGGTTCATGTCCGTGTCGATGGGGCCGGGCTGCACCGTGTTGACGGTGATGCCGCTCGGGCCCGAGGTCGCGAGCCCAGCCGCGGGTGTAACCGAGCAGAGCGGCCCTTCGTCGCGCTGTAGTCGGCGGCGCCGGCGAATGGTGTGCTCTCGCCGACCACCGAGCCGATGGAGATGATGCGGCCGCCATCGCCCATGAGCGGTGCGGCGGCGCGCACGGCGGTGGCGACGCCACCGACATTGACCGCGAACATCCGGTCGAGTTCGGCGAGGTTGTTGGCGCGGTCGTGCACCTGGGCCAAAGCGAACACGCCGGCATTGTTCACGAGGATATCGAGGCGGCCGAACTGCTGTACGACTGATTTGACCAGGTTGTTCACCTCGTCGCTGTTTCCCTGGTCCGCCTTGAAGGCGTGGGCGCGTACGCCCTTGGCCAGGAGGTCATTGACCACCTGCTTGGCCTTGTCCTCAGAGGAGGAATAGCTGATGGCGACGTCCGCACCGTCCTCGGCGAGGGCACGTGCGATGGCTGCGCCGATGCCGCGCGAGCCGCCGGTGACCAGAGCCACCTTTCCGTTCAGTTTGTTCGACATGGGTCCATACTCCCGTTCAAGAATTATTTAGTGATCGTTACATATGTGGCTGGACCCTGATCGTCAAGAGCATTATATAACGACCACTACAAAGATGGGAGGTGATAGGGATCGGAAAACTGGCAGGAGACCGCGCCGTGGCAATTGGCCGCCCCCGAACGTTCGATACGAGTCAAGCACTTGACCGGGCGCTCGACGTGTTCTGGCGCCAAGGCTACGAGGGCACGAGCATCTGCGACCTGACCGCGGCCATGGGCATCAACCCACCGAGCCTCTATGCCGCCTTCGGCAACAAGGAGGCCTTGTTCCGCCAGGCGCTCGACCGGTATGCGGAGACGAAGGGCGCCTTCGTCCGCGAGGCGCTCGCAGCGCCCAGGGCCCGGGACGGTATCGCTGCGCTCCTCCATGGCACGGCCCGGCACCTGACCGACAAGTGCAACCCGTCCGGCTGCCTCCTCGTCCAAGGCATCGCCGGGTCGGGAGATCATGCCCAATGCATCCGCGACGAGCTCAATGCCCGGCGCGCGGCGGCGCAGAAGGCAATGCGCGATCGTCTCAAGCAGGCGAAGGACGAAGGCGAGCTCCCCGAGGATGCCGATCCCGCCGCACTTGCACGCTATTTCTCCACGGTGACGCAAGGCATGGCGATCCAGGCGGCGGAGGGCGCAAGCCGCAAGGAGCTCGAGCGGGTCGCCGACATGGCGCTCCGCGCCTGGCCCGATTGAGCTATGCTGTCGGCCGGATCCGGCTTTGGAGTATCGCCCATGAGGACACTTGCCTTCGCCTTCGCTCTGCTGCTCGCGCCATGGCCGGCGCTGGCGGAGCCGATAGAGGCCGCCGATCCGCTCTTGCCTTGCCTCAACGGCGCGGCGCCGCCCGCAGACGCAGATCAGACCGATGCGCCTTGGGGCATCGAGATCGCTTCGGCCTTCTCGAAGCAGGACGCCCTCGACGCGTTCTCCCAGGCAAAGAAGGATTATTCCGACATTCTCGGCGACTACAGTCCGACCGTCCTCGTCGCGTGCAATCTCAGTATGGGTCCGGCTCTGCGCTATTCCGCTCGGATCGCGCTCGATAATCAGGACACCGCGGACAAGCTCTGCGACAAGCTCCAGGCGGCGGGCGGCTCCTGTATCGTCCTGAAGAACTAACTCCATGCGCCGGGCTGCTGTCGGACGGACGGGGCTCGCGATCGTTCTCTCCGCAGGCCTCCTCTTCGCCGCTGCCGCCGGCCATGCCGCGGACGCTTTCGAGACCCTCGGGGTGGCGGCAGGCATCAAGGCGGCCGGCGTTGCCGCCGCGGGACCGCTTCCCTTCGTGGACACGGTGTGTCCGCTCATGCAGCAGCAGGCCGAGTCGCGGGGTCTGCCGCCGATGCCGTTCGTGCGGCTGATCTGGCGGGAAAGCCGCTTCAACCCCAACGCCGTCAGCCCCAAGGGGGCGCAAGGCATCGCCCAGTTCATGCCCGGCACCGCGGCGGATCGCGGGCTCGACGATCCGTTCGAGCCGAAATCGGCCATTGTCCATTCGGCGAGCCTGTTGGCCGACCTCAACAAAGAGTTCGGCAATTTCGGTCTGGCGGCCGCCGCCTATAACGCCGGCGAGGAGCGGGTGCGCGGATGGCTCGCGGGCGACAGGACGCTGCCGTCAGAGACGCGGTCTTATGTGATTTTCGTCACCGGCCGCGCCGCCGAGGAGTGGAAGCTGCCGGAGACCGAGCTGCCTGAGACTCTCAAGACGCAAGGCGATGCGGTGCAGGACTCTTGCAAGAGGCTCGCGCCGCTCGTCGTGCGCGCGGTGTACGAGACCGAGCCGCTCACCGCGAGCGGGGCGTGGCGGCCATGGGGGGCGCATGTGTCGAGTGCGTTCTCCAAGGCCAAGGCGCTCTCCATGTTCGCGAGACTCCGGCGCGAGCATGTTTCCGTCCTGGCCGACCGCGAGCCCTTCGTGACGCCGGTACGGAATCTGAGCCGCGGTCGGCGCGCGCTCTATCAGGTGCAGATCGGCGCGGACAGCCGCACGGATGCCGACAAGATCTGCGCCGCGCTTCGCAAGGACGGCGGCGCGTGCATCGTCGAGAAGAACTAGGCGGCCGCCCCTCTTCGCAAGAGGCGGCCGCATCGCCGTCCTAGAACGCCATGCTGACGTTTGCCCAGAGCGTTCCGTCGCGCTCGAGCTGATAGCCGTTAGGGTCGTCGTAGACGGGCTGGAGCCATTCGGCGCTGAGCCTCAGGCCCTTCAGCGCGCCGCTCGGCACCACGGTGTTGATGCCGAAGCCGATATCCCAGAACTGACCGCCGTAGTTGAACTGAAGATCGGGCGGGCTCGAATGGTTGTGCGGACCGTCATAGTGACCTTCGATCTTGCCTTCGTCGGTGTAGAGGCCGCGAATCGAGGCGGAGATCCAGTTGGCGAAGCGGTAGCTGCCCCAACCGGTCGCCTGGAACACGTTGCCGAGGCGATAGCCAGACTCGTTCTCGTCTTCCATGCGCACGATGCCGAGAGCCTGCGCCCCCCAAGTGAGGCGGTCGGCGCGGCCCGTATAGGTCAGGCTCGGCCAGAAGTCCCACGTGCCGGAGCCCGGCTGCATCATGTAGTGGGTGAAGACGCCGTTCATCTTGTTGTCCACCGAGCCCGTGGGCGCGCTGAACATCGGCGAGAACTGCACGTGATAGCCGGGACCGTCGGCGATCCTAAGCTCGGGGCCGAAGATCGTGTCGCCCCAGCCTTCGGTGCCATGGGAGTGACTTCCCATGTGCATGCTGTGGTCGTCCATATCCATGCCCATGCCGCCCATCGTGCCCATGCCACCCATGTGGTCCATGTGGCTCATGCCGCCCATGGACTTGAGCGGGTTCATGGTCATGTCGTGGGTCATGTACATGGGCATGACCATCAGGGTCATCCAATCGGTCGGCGCGTACATGATGTCGAGCATGTACATGTTCATGCTCATGTCGGCCGCCTTCATCGAGCAAGTATGCGGCGCACAACCGTTCGCCATGATCTCGGCATCGCTCGCTTTGTCCGTGCCGTGAAGCGTGTCGCCCCCGGCGCTCGTATAGGCGTAGCGGAAGCCGAGCATGAACCCGCCGGCCTTGTGCATGTGATCGAACATGACGCCGGCGGGTGCGTGGCTGTCGGCAAGCGGGCCGGTGCCGGAATCGGCGTGCGAGATGCTTGGAGCGCCGGTCAGTGCGGCCAAGCAAAGTGTGAGCGCCGCCGGCAATCCGGCGCGCGGAAAGAAAAGTTGCATTGCTATACCCCCCTGGGCGTCCCGCACGGATCGGCAGGGCCCGCCCCTTCGTTGGTTTTGACTTGAACGTGTCGCGCAGGGGCCGCGGGCGCCCTTCGGTGACGAAGGCGCGTCGAGACGGCCGGATACGCTATTCGGGGCTAAGCGAGGGGAGGGGCGCGGGGCTGGGCTGAACGATGCCGTGCCGATCTCAGCGCGGGCGCGTCGACGCGCGGCGCGGCGACGGTGATGACCGCTGAGGACGGCAAGGGCACCCGGACCTCGGTCGGCAGAATGCCGCCGTGGGCGCTGCCGCAGGCATTGCGGCAGGACATGTGGCAGCACGGGCAGTCCGGCTTTCTATGATTTGGTCCCGGCAGCTCCCGGGCGGCGCCGGCGCCTCTGGACGAGCAGAAGACCGTCCCTTCCGTCCCGGAGAGGAGGGCCGCGGCGTGAAGGCCGGAGGTGAACGGGAGGATGATGGACTGGAGCAGAATTGTCCAGACCACGACGAGGCCGATCAGGTCTCTCTCTTTGCGCAGCCACCCCATGAGAAACAGGGTTAGCCGTCCGCCCCAACCCTGTCAAAGCAGACATACGGTCCACAATGTCTCACCCTGGACATCGAGGCCGCGGTATAGAAGGGTTCTCCGGCACGAGAGGAAGAATGCTCACCATCTACGAATACCGCGAGGGCGCGTTGAAGGCCCAGACCGGCCTGCCGAGGATCACCGAGGAGGCGGTATGGATCGACCTCCTCAATCCGACGCAGGACGAGGAGGAGAAGATCGAGAAGGCGCTCAAGATCGACGTGCCGACCCGCGAGGAACAGCAGGAGATCGAGGTCTCGAGCCGCCTCTACCAAGAGGACGGCGCCTATTTCATGACGGCGACGCTGCTCTTTCTCAGTGAGGGCACCGAGGCCAAGACCACGCCGGTGAGCTTCATCCTGGCCGGGACCCGGCTCGTCACCGTGCGCTACGCCGAGCCCCGCGCCTTCGCCATCTTCGCCGCGCGCTGCAACCGGCAAGAGACCAATCTCGGTAACAGCACGTCCGTGCTGATCGGCCTGCTCGATATCGTCGTCGACCGGCTTGCGGATTTCATCGAGCGCATCCAGGGCGAAGTCGAGGCGCTGTCCCATTCGGTGTTCGAAAACAAGGGTGGCGTCGCCATGCGGCAACGCCGCTTCGACGTGCTGCTGCAGTCGATCGGGCGCGAGGGGGAAATCTCTTCGAAGGCGCGGGAGAGTTGCCACTCGCTGGGGCGCCTGCTGACCTTTCTCGCCTTCGTCGTCAACGAGCGCAAAGAGGGCAAGCCGCTCCAGTCGCGCGTGCGCGCGGCGGCGCGCGACGTGAACTCGCTGACCGATCACGCCACGTTTTTGTCCGGCAAGATTATTTTCCTGCTCGATGCGACGCTCGGCATGATCCAGATTCAGCAGAACGACATCATCAAGATCTTCTCGGTGGCGGCGGTGGTGTTCCTGCCGCCGACCTTGATTGCCTCGATTTACGGCATGAATTTCCACACCATGCCGGAGCTTGATTGGCTGTTCGGCTATCCGTTCGCGCTTGGTCTCATGGTGATCTGCGCGGTGTTGCCTTATATTTATTTCAAACACAAAGGTTGGCTCTAGTTCTGGGGTTGCGCGGGGCGCACCATGTCGCCACATTGACCCCATACATTGAGAGCAGCCGATCACCATCAAACCCCCGAACCCCCATAAGGAGGAACGATGACCCGTTTGATCATTCCCGGTTTCGTCGCGGCGTTTTTCGCGGCGGCCATGTTCCTGCCCGCGCCGGCCTCGGCAGGCCCCGCCGGCATCACGAAGCCTGCGGCCGAGACGGCTCTGGTCGAAAAGACTGGCTGGCGGCGCGGCCGCTGGTGGCGCAGCAACGGCTACACCACTGACGTCGACGCCCCGACCACGTCCGTACACACGAACGATGCCTATACGGACGTCGATGCGCCGTTCACCACGGTCCGCAAGGGCCCGCGTGGCACGTATATCCGCGCGCCGTTCGTGAATTTGTGGGTGCCCCGCGACTAGCTTTCGGGGATCGCCGAATTGATTTCGAAGCGCGGGCGTTTGCCCGCGCTTTTTCTTTGGGCCGCGCTCAGTGAATGTAAGACCTGCCGGCCTAGCGAGATTGGGCCCGCTGGCTGGTTGACGAATCGCGTGATAACCCAAGGGCTGGGGGTATAAGCGACCATGACCACGGCGCAGCTCATTCAGGTGGCGGTGTTTTTGGCCGCCGCCGCTATTGCTGCCCCATTCGGCCGGTTTCTCCGCATCGGCGCAGTGCTGGGTTATCTCGCCGCCGGTGTGGTCATCGGACCCTACGTGCTGGGCCCCCTCTACGCCCTCGACAATGTCGAGAAGGTTCTCCAGTTCGGCGAGTTCGGCGTCGTGCTGCTCCTGTTCGTGATCGGGCTCGAGCTCCGTCCAGTACGATTATGGGCCTTGCGCTCGGCTATTTTCGGCCTCGGCACGGCGCAGCTCGTCGCCACCTCCTTCGTGCTCGCGACGATTGGCGTGGTGCTCGGGCTTGCGACCGGGCAGGCGCTGTTCATCGGTTTGGCGCTGTCGCTGTCGTCGACCGCCTTCGCGCTCCAGGTGCTGGAGGAGAAGGGCGAGCTCACCACGCGTCACGGGCGCCTCGCCTTCTCGGTGCTCCTGTTCCAGGACCTCGCCGCCATTCCCTTGATTGCGTTGGTGCCGCTGTTCGCGCTCGGCGGCAACGAGCCGAGCATGGATCTCAAGAGCGCCGGCATTGCCATCCTCACCATCGTCGGGGTGATTGTCGTCGGCCGCTTCTTGTTGAGCCGGCTCTACCGCTTCGTTGCCGCCACGGGCGTGCGCGAGGCGATGACCGCGAGCGCGCTGCTCACGGTGGTGGGCGTGGCGCTGATCATGGAGGCGGTGGGACTGTCGGCGGCGCTCGGGTCGTTCATCGCCGGCGCGCTGCTCGCCGACTCCGAATATCGCCATCAGATCGAGGCGGATATCGCGCCGTTCGAGGGGCTCTTGCTTGCGGTGTTCTTCATCGCCGTCGGCATGTCCATGGATCTTTCCGTGCTTGTGGCGCGTCCGGCGGCGCTGGCGGCGATCGTCGCCGGGCTCGTGGTCATCAAGGCGGTGATCCTCTATGGACTCGGCCGCTGGTGGGGGATCGGCAACAGCTCCGCGCGGCGGCTCGGGTTGGTGCTGAGCCAAGGCGGCGAGTTCGCCTTCGTCTTGTTCTCGGTCGGGGTGTTCGAAGGGGTCATCGGCCGCGACTTGGCGAGCCTGCTGACGCTCGCGGTGACGTTGTCGATGGCGATGACGCCGCTCCTCCTGCTCATCGACGACAGGGTGTCGCGTGCGCTACAGCCTGCGCCGCCCGAATACGAGATGCCCCCGGAGGGGGAGGATGGACACGTGATCGTTGCCGGCTTCGGGCGGTTCGGCCAGATCGTTGCCCGCGTGCTGCGCGCGCGCCATATCCCGTTCACCGCGCTCGACTCGAACGTCGCACAGGTCGACTTCGTCAGGCGCTTCGGCGCGGAGATCTATTACGGCGATGCCGGCCGGCTCGATATCTTGCGCGCGGCGGGCGCCCACAAGGCGCGCGCCTTCGTCCTCGCCATCGACAATGTGGATCACTCGTTGCGGGTCGCCGAGATGGTGCGCGAGCACTTCCCGGACTTGCCGATCTACGCGCGGGCGCGCGACCGCACCCATGTGCACAAGCTCATGGATCTCGGCGTCACCATCATCGAGCGCGAAACGTTCCTCGCGGCGCTCGAGCTGACCAAGGATTTGCTGCGCGGCTTGGGCTTGAAGGAGACGGAAGTCAGGCGCCTGACGGAGACATTTCAGCGCTTGGACGAGAAACGCCTCTATGACGACTATCAGTACTACACGGATCTGGAGAAGGTCCGCGCCAACGCGCTCACGCAGGCGAAGGAGCTCGAGGGGCTGTTCGCCCAGGATATCGAAGAGCTGCCGGGGGAGGGTGCCGCTACCGCTGAGCGGCGAGGTGATCGAGGATCATCCGATTGAGCTCGATGGGGTGGGTGAATGGGCTCATATGCCCTGCGCCTTTCAAGGTTTCCACCTTTGCGTTCGGCATCGCCTTGCCGAGCAGGTCGACGACGGCGCGGGTCGGCGCCCTTGTCTTGGCGCCCACGATCAGCAGGGTCGGCGCCGTGATCTCCGCATAGTCTTGAAGCGTGGTCTGGGCGTCGATGGCGATGGAGAATTCGAGCGCGACCTTCGGAATGGTGGTGGCGATGGCGTTCTTGAAGCGCTCCGGCGCAAGCCACCAGCGCCAGCGGCCAAGCCAATAGCTCATGAACGCCGCGGCGGCCTTGCGGTCGTCGCCCTTGGCCACCGGCTCGAGCACGGAGAGGCCCAAGCGTTCGACATCCTTCCATTCGGGGCGGTTCTCGATGCGGAGCAGATGAAACGAGACCGGCTCGACCAAAGTGAGGCTCTTGACGCGGGGCCCAAGCTTGCGCGCGGCCTCGAGCGCCAGCGCCGCACCATAGGAATGGCCGACGAGATGGAGCGGGCTCTTGGTCTTCTTGGCAAGGCCCAATAGGACCTTCACGTCGGCTTCGATGGAGAAGGGTTTGTCGATCGGCCAGGGACCTGACTGTCCGTAGCCGATGAAATCGGGGGCGAGCACGCGCCAGTCGGCCTTCAGGGTCTCGATCAGCGGCAGCCATTCCTTGTGCGAGGCGGATGAGCAATGGCCGAGCATGGCGCAAGGCCCTTTGCCCTCGTCGAGATAGGCAATGTCCACGCCGCTGACGGTGAGGTGCTTCACGTCTCCCAGAGTCTCCCCCGCATGCGCCTTGAATCGGCGGCGCTCACTCTAGCCGCTTCGCACGCGCTGTCCCACCCGCCTTAGCGGCGGGCGGGACGTACGTAGGGACGTGCGGGTACTTTTTGAGAGGCTACTCGGCCGGTTCGGGCTGAGGCTCGGCCGCCGCGGCGGCCTTCTGCACGGCCTTCTGCACCTTCTCGAAGGCGCGCACCTCGATCTGGCGAATGCGCTCGCGGGAGACGCCGAACTCGGCGGAAAGCTGCTCGAGCGTCAGCGGGTCCTCGGCGAGACGGCGCGCCTCGAACACGCGGCGCTCGCGCTCGTTCAGACCTTCCAGCGCATCGTGCAGCATAGTATGCCGCTGCTCCTTCTCCTCGGATTCGGCGAGCGCGGTCTCCTGATCGACGGCGCCGTCGTCGACCAGCCAGTCCATCCACTCGCCGCTCTCGGCGTCATTGCGCACCGGTGCGTTGAGCGACGAGTCGCCGCCGAGCCGCCGGTTCATGGACACGACATCGTCCTCGCTCACGCCGAGACGCGTGGCGATCTGCTTCACCTGATCGGGACGGAGGTCGCCTTCATCGAGCGCCTTCAACTGACCCTTGATCTTGCGCAGATTGAAGAAGAGCTTCTTCTGCGACGCGGTGGTGCCCATCTTCACGAGGCTCCACGAGCGCAGGATGTATTCCTGGATGGCGGCGCGAATCCACCACATGGCATAGGTGGCGAGCCGGAAGCCTTTCTCGGGATCGAAGCGCTTCACCGCCTGCATCAACCCGACATTGCCTTCGGAGATGACTTCGCCCACGGGCAGCCCGTAGCCGCGATAGCCCATGGCGATGCGCGCCACGAGCCGCAAGTGCGACGTGACGAGCTGATGCGCGGCGTCGCGGTCGCCATGCTCGCGCCAACTCTTGGCGAGCATGTACTCCTGCTGCGGCTCCAGCATCGGGAACTGTCTGATTTCTTCGAGGTAGCGTGTCAGCCCGCCGTGGGCACTCACGCTCGGTAAACTTCTGGCGGCCATGGAACCCGTCTCCAGCGACCTCGAGCGGTCGCACTCTTCCCGTTTAAACCGCCCCCCGGTATCTCTCCTCTATAGAACCTTTGACGAAAGTGCAAAAGGCAGCAGTCATCACAGTTGCTTGAGTGTATCCGCAATCTCGGCGAGATCGGCAGGTAGGGGACTATTAAATTCCAGTAAGGTGTCGGTCACCGGATGCACGAATACAAGCCGTGCCGCATGAAGGGCTTGGCGGTTGAGCGCGGCGATCTTGGCTTGCGCGGCCTGTGGAAGCTTTTTCAACTTCGACTTGAAGCCGAGTCCGTAGAGGGGATCTCCGATCAGCGGGTGCCCGATGTGAGCCAGGTGCACGCGCACCTGGTGGGTGCGCCCGGTCTCCAGCCGGCATTCCAGCAGCGATGCGATGGGGCCGTCCTTGTCGTGCCCGTAGGTCTCCACCACGCGCCAATAGGTCGCCGCATGCCGTCCCTTCTCCGGCGGCAACACCGCCATCTTGGTGCGGCTCGCGGGATGGCGCCCGAGGGGCGCGTCGATGCGCCCGTGCGGCTTCGATGGCGCGCCCCACACGAGCGCCAGGTAACCACGTTCCATCTCGCCGGTGCGCCCATGGTCGGCGAACTGCTTGGCCAGCGCGCGGTGCGCCCGGTCGGTCTTGGCGACGACCATGAGCCCGCTCGTATCCTTGTCGAGGCGGTGGACGATGCCGGGCCGCGCCACGCCGCCGATGCCGGACAGGCTCTTGCCGCAATGGGCGATGAGCGCGTTGACGAGGGTGCCGGCGGGCTGGCCGGCGCCGGGATGGACGACGAGGCCCGCGGGCTTGTCGATGACGATCAGCGCATCGTCCTCGTAGACCACGTCGAGGGGAATGGCCTCCGCGGCAAGCGTCATCTCGGCCACCTGCGGCACGGCGAGCTCGAAGCGGTCGCCCGGTTTGACCCTATATTTGGCGTCCTCTATGGTCGCGCCGCGTGAGGCGACCTGACCGCACTTGATGAGGGCCTGCACGCGGGTGCGGCTCAGCTGCGGCAAGGCCGTGCTCAAGAAGCGGTCGAGCCTCATCCCGGCATGGCTCTCGTCCACCTCGGCGGTGAGCAGTTCGGCAGGCGGCTGGTGTGATCTTGGCATTGAAGGTCTTTTAGACGATGGCGGCGGCAAACGAGCCAGACAATACGCCTTTGCCGGGCACGGTGTTCACCCCGCGCCAGGTGCGGGTGCTGAAGATCGCCGTGATCGTCATGGGCATCCTGCTCGTCGTCGGCTTCGGCTTGGTGATGGCGGCGATCGTGTACCAGGCCTCGCAGCTCCCGGATAAGGAGTCACAGGCGCCGGCGCGTGCCGCCGCGGTGCCGCCGGAGGCTCAGACCGAGCTCGCCATCCCGCAAGGCGCCAAGGTCACGTCGCTCGCCCTTGATGGCGACCGGCTCGCGCTCCATCTGGAGTCCAGCGCCGGGCCCGAGATCGTGGTCGTCGACATCGGCACGGGCAAGGTGCTTTCCCGCATCAAGCTCAAGGCGGAATAGGCCTTGATCCCTTTCGTGGGCCCACGTTATAGCTTGCGGCCTGTCTCGGCCCACGCCCCGTTCGTCTAGTGGCCTAGGACGCTGGCCTCTCACGCCGGAAACAGGGGTTCGAAACCCCTACGGGGCGCCACTTCTCTCCCAATGATAGGCTGTTTGAGCAGTCCGGCGGGACGCGCGGGGGCTATTCTTCAATGCCGCTGAGGTGGGTCAGGTAGCCGATGATCGCGGGGACGTCCTCCTTCGCCACGGGCGCCTTGAAGACGTTCATCATCTTGTCGACTTCCTTGGTCCACGTCTCCTTGGTCAGCGGCGGCTGGTACAGGATCATCCGCGGCGAGTGACAGAGCAGGCAGTTCTTCTTGACCGCCTCGACGCCGGGGCCGGGCGGGAAGTCCGAAGTGCCGAACGGCAGCTGGATGGTCTCCGATTTGAGCTCCATGGGCTCGGCGGCGTGGCCGGGCGCCGCGAGCGCAAGGAGCCCTAGAGCCAAGAGAACCGCTAGCAGTGCACGAGACATCGCCCGATCCTCCTTAGCCCGCGACGACGTCGACGGATTCGATGACGTTGCGCATATAGCCGCCCGGGTTCCAATTGGGCGTGTCCGGCTGCGCCAGACCGTTCTCGTTGGTGCAGCGGACCATCAGCTTGTAGTCGCCGGCCGCTTGCAGCGTGGGCTCGGCCTGCCACTGCCGGAAGCCGTATTTGCCTTCGTCCTTGCCGAGCTTGGCCGGCAGCCAGGTGTTGCCGCCGTCGATCGACACATCGACCTTCGACACGCCGCAATCGCCGCCGAAGGCGATGCCGCGCATGGCAAGCGGCGCGCTTACGGCGACCTTGTCGCCCGCGCGCAGATTGGTGATGAAGGACCGGGGCACCATCTTGTTGATCGGCACCATGGGCACGTCGGCCTCGCCCGGCTTCATGTTGGCGCCCGGCGTGTCGGGGATATTGTAGGCCTTCGCCATCCAGAAATTGTCGTCCGGTTTTTCGATGACCTCGATGTCGTTCAGCATCTTGATCCAATAGGTCGAGTACCAGCCGGGCACGACGACACGTAAGGGAAAGCCGTTCAGCAGCGGCAATTGCTCGCCGTTCATGGCATAGGCGATCATCACCTCGCCGTCGCGGGCATGATCCACGTCGAGCGACTTGATGAAACGCGGGGCGTCGGTAAAGGCCTGATCGAGGCCGCTGAGGCGCACCTGGACGGCGCCGGCCTTCACGCCGGCGCGGTCGAGAACGTCCTTCAGACGGACGCCGGCCCACAGCGCGTTGCCCATGGCGCCGTTGCCCCATTCGCCGCCGGGAACGCGCGGCTGGAACAAGCCGCGCGAGTTGCCCGAGCATTGGTTCACGGCGGCGAGCTCGACGCGGGGGAAATCCTCCACCAGCTCTTTCAGCGACAGCGTCACGGGCTGGTTCACATGGCCGTGGATCTTCAGCTCGAAGCTGTCCACGTCCACGCTGTTCGGGATGAAGGCCCAGTGCCAGCGCACGAAGAACTGATCGTTCGGGGTGAACACGCCCTTGTCGTAGACGTCGAAGGGCGTCTCGAGGAGCGGGCCGCGCGTCCGCTGCAGCACCATCGCCGCTTTCTCGGGATAGTCGGTGATGATCTCGCGCTCGGCGGGGCCGCCTGGAAGCCCGAGATCGACCATGGTGCGCGCGAGGCTCGGGCGTGACAGCAAAGCCAAGCCGCCAACGGCGCTAGCGCCGAGCAGATAGCGGCGCGTCATCTGGAGACCGGTCACAGTGCACTCCTCTGGAATGGCCCATCCTACGACACGTGCATGACAAAAACCGCGTCTAGCGGCCTGGCGCCGACGAGGCGTTGATCGTCCCAAAACGAAACACTAGTCCGTTGAATTGATTATACATTTAGTCAAATTGGTCGTAAGCTTGCGGGCAGGTGATGGCGATCCCTGTCCCCCCGTTACCCCCTCGCCATCACTTCAGGCAGGGAATTCGAGAAGCCCCGAAGGCACCCCCGTCTTCGGGGCTTCTTCTTCTTCGAGGTCGACTGACCAACAGTTCGCGTCTCACAGACCTGGCGCTCCGAGAGATTTAGCTGCCTGCTAATGACTCCCGCCGCCGAAGGTGAGGGCGACCGCCGCACCTGCCGCCATCACCGCGAACGACACGATGGTCATGACCCAGACCGGCGGGGTGGGCGCATGGATCGCCGATCCGCTCTTGGCCGCCATGTCCATCTTCTCCTTCTTGGCAGACATATCCATCCCGGGCATGGCCGAGCCTGCCGGCCGCACGGTCAGCATGCCGTGCTTCAGGTGATGGGCGACGAGCCACCAGTTCATCGGGTAGGCGAAGAGGGCGCCCACCATCAGCGCGCATGACATGCGGAACCAGAACAGCGGCTCTGTCGGATCGTGCGACCCCGGCGTGTCGGCGAAGGCGATGGACGAGACCGGCAGCATGCCGCCCATGAGGCAGTTCATGGAGAGCAGCTCGGCCATGAACGTGCCTTTCAGCGCACGGGCGTACGTGCCGAACATCTCGCCCATGAAGAGGGCCTGGAAGATCGTCCAGCCGAAGGTAAAGCCGAGCACGTATTCCAGCGCGAAGTCGGCCGCCATCGGCAGGGCGACGAGGGCGCCGATGACGGCGCCGACCAGGATGCCGATGCCGTCGCCGGCCACGCAATGCATGGTCGAGCCGAGCGCCTGGCGCCAGCGCGCGGCGACATATTGCTCGTGCATGCCCGGGAGGGGCTCACGGCAGCCGAGCACATAGAGGAACGCGCCGAACGGGCCGGAATAGGCGGTGAACAGGATGAAGGCCCATTTCATCACCGGATGTTCCGGCGTGGCCCGGATATCGATGGCGACGAACGCCACCGAGAGCGCCGTCAGCAGAAACCACAGCAGCATCACGCCTTCGATCAGCATCGCGCTCCCCTTTGGCTGGGCGTTTGGCCTGTCCGGCCGAATCGCAAGTGGTTCACGGGCAGTCTAAGGCGTCGGGGCGTCATTTCACGGATTTGGGGCCGTTTGCCCACGGCAAAGCCGCCCGGGCCGACGGCCCAAAACTGCTTGAAAATTGGGCAGCCTGCTAAAGAGCCTGCCAAATGTCTGGCGGCTGTTGCTGTCCTGCTCTATCGGCGCGGGATCGATAGGCGTAGGCTTATGTCAGTCTTGCGAATCACTTTTTTGCGGTGCAGCATTCTCGTTACGGCGGCTGGTCAAGGTGTTAAGGCCAGAGTCCAAGCCGCTGGGCTGGGAGAATGGGACCTCGGAATGAGGCGGAAAAGCACGGGCTTAGGGGCACTCTGCCGCAGGGCTTTAACCTTGCATGAAAGTTGCATGTGCCATACTTGGTTCGTGGAACATTCGGGTTTATGCTGCATCGCAGCATCGTCCGAAGGCCGTAAGAGCAAGTTCCAGCCGGTCTAGGGAGTTGGGAGGTACGATTTCGGTCCTTAGGGACCCCAGGGAGTGGCGTTAGTGCAACCTTTGAGAGGGGGCCATGATGCCGACAACTCTTACCCTAGCCGCGATGGCGAGCCTGCTCCTCCTTGTGCGCGCTGTGAAGCAGCTGCAAAAAGCGCCATCTCACACCGACAATTGTTTGCGGACGGCTGACCGGCTCTCCCCGGTCTCTGGCTCCGCGCCAGCGTGGGGGGCTTAGCCATGCCTGTTCCCATGCCAGCCGCGGTCGTCCTGATCGTCTGCAAGACCATGACCGCCGGACCCGCGGATCAGAATTCCGCCTTTACCGGCTATGAAAATCGGACCTGGGCCACGGAGCATTCCATGATGGTGTGCCGGCGCCAGGAGGTCCAACTCTTCGATCAAGCGGAGGCCCTGGGCGCCCAGTCCCAGCCGTTCAACCTGCAGCGCTGCCAGCGGTCGGGCATCATGCTCGGCAGCGAGTGGGATGCCAGCCACAGAGGCTCGGCCTACCGCTTCTGGCGGGTGGCGTGCCCGGTGCCCATCGTCAGGAAAAACCCCGACGGAACCGAGGATATTATCGCTTGGAAGATGCCAGAATGCGGCCACCAGGATATAGTAGTCTGCGAGGTTGATACGGCGATCTAGGACGGCAACGTCATAGATCGCTGCCGGGTCAGTGGAGGACTGGCCATGCCACTCTGGTCCCGAATTGCGGTGGGCGTTGCCCTTGCCGTCACGTTGCTCGGGTTTGCGGGCCTTCAGGCGTATTCCGAGAGGCGCGGACCGCTCGTCCAGGCCTACGGCACGACCTATTATAATGGCGAAGGTCCGCCGGCGCCGGCGGTGCCTTGCAAGTCCGAGAGCGAGATCCGCTCGGCGATCGCTCGGGTGCACGCTGAATTCGATCATTTGGAAGGCGAGAGCCTCAAGGCGTTCGAGCAGCGGGCGGCCTTGCTGAAAGGTCTGCCGCCGCTAAACGTCGAACAGATCTACGTCATCACCGCGGATGATCAGCTCCGCAACGGCGAGACCGTGCTGTTCATTGGGTTCAAGGCAAATTGCGTGAGCACGGTATTCACCTTCCCGGGGCGCCTCTATCGCGAGCTCGCCACTGCACCGGGGCCTGCGTAACGTCGCACTCATCTCCGGAGGGGCGGCAATGGTCAGCAGCAGCGCGACGGTTAGACTTGCCCGCACGTGCCGCGTGTTCGATCCTCGGCCAGGCGCTTTCTTGGCGTCGTGCGAAGGCGATGAGATCTCACGTGATCCCGAAATTGCCAGAAGGCGAACTGCTCTATGCCGTGGGTGATATCCACGGCAGGACGGACCTGCTCGCCGCACTTCTTCGCCAGATCGAGGCCGATGCCGCGGACCGGACCGCTGCGAAGAAGACTTCATCTTTCTCGGCGACTACGTGGATCGCGGGCCGGACAGCCGCGGCGTGATCGAGATGCTGCTCAACGGCCTTCCGATCGGTTTCGATGCGCACTTCCTCAAGGGCAATCACGAGGCGCTGTTGCTCGACTTTCTCGACGGCAAAGGGCGGCTCGATCATTGGCTCTTGAACGGTGGCGACGCGACCATGGCCTCCTATGGCGTCGACATTGGCAGGCTCGATGAAGAGGGCGCAGACCCCGAGACGTGGCGCGAGGCGTTCGCCGCGGTGCTGCCGGAGGCGCATCTTTCCTTCTTCCGGCAGTTACGCCTGCAAATTCCGGTCGGGGATTATCTCTTCGTGCATGCGGGTGTCAGGCCCGGCGTGCCGCTCGAGGCGCAACGGGAGGAGGACCTGATCTGGATCCGAGGAGAATTTCTCGACGCGGCCCGGCCGTTCGGCAAAGTGGTCGTGCATGGGCATACGCCGGTGCGCGAGCCCGTCGTGCTGCCGAACCGCATCGGCATCGACACAGGCGCGGTGTTCACCGGGCGCCTTACGGCGCTCCGCCTGCAAAACGGGGAATGGGGATTTCTTGGGACCTGAGCTTTAGGTCCGCGTCTCGGACGACTCGGCGACCAGGCCGCGCAAGCGGCTGGTGAGGCTGCCGCCACCGGACTTGTCCGCCTGGCGCTTTGCCCGCCGGGCGGCGAAACGCTGTGCCAGCGTGGACTTTGGCGCTTCCGCCCCGTTCGGCGCCTCCTCCGGCGCCGCAGTCCCCTCGGCATAGTCTTCGGCGTATTCTTCCTCCGCCGGAACGGCTGCCGGCTCCTCGGCGTATTCGCCTTCCGCATATTCCATCTCGACGGTCTCGACGGCGCGGCCTCCATCTCCATGTCGGCTTCTTCCATCTCGTCCGGTGCGGCGCCATTGCCCTCGCGCGCCTCGTGCCAAGCGGCCTCTTGCTCCATGACCTCCGCGGTGATCTCGACCTCCGGGTAATGGGGGTGCATGTCGGCGGCAACGGGCTGCGACTGCATGGCTTGGTTCCGCGCCGCGGTCAGAATCTGCGAGGCGAGGCGGCTCAGTTCGCGGCGCAGGAAGGCGCTCTCCTGCGCGCTGGTCTTGGCGCGATCGAGCTCCTCTTGCGTCCGCGACAGCTCGGCGGCGAGCCTTTGCGTCTCGGCAAGCGTCCGCGCGTCGGACTTGGAGGAGCCGCGTCCCGAGGCGGCGCTCCCGCTTTCCAGCGCCATGCGCAAGCGGTCGATATCGGCGCGCTGATTGTGAACGGTGCCGCGCGCGATCTTGAGCGCTTCGGACTGCGAGGCCACGGTGTTGCGCAGCTCGGCATTGACGGTCTCGAGTTCGGCCAGGGCCTTCTTGGCCGCCTTCAAGCGGCTGTCGAGATCCGGCAAGCGCCGCTTGATGGTCTGCTGGAGGACGCGGTTCGCGTTTTGCGCTTCCTGAAGCTGGCTTTTGATGCCGCCGAGATCATTGTTCAGTCCCTGGATCTCGACGCGGCGCTTATTGGCTTCGATCAGCTCGCGCGCGGCCTTCTCCTTGGACTTGTCGAGCGCGACCTCGACCTTGCGAAGCTCGATGGCGTACTCGGCACGGAGTTGATCTTTGTCGGCCTGGATGTCGGCGAGCGACATGGGCATCGTCGCCTCGAGCCTGCGCGTGGTGAGCTTCACGGCGCGGTTCCACAGAGGCGGGGCAAGCATGAGGGCGAGCAGGCATCCCAAGAAGAAGCCCAACGCCCCGAACATGAACCACTCGATCATCGAGACCACCCGAAATTGGCGCCCATGCGCGTCACCCTATCCGACGCTCCTCGGGCTAGCCCAGCGAATCCGGCACTTTCCGCGCCCACGCAAAGACACCTCGGCCAGGCTTCCTTAGCGCCAAACTAGAACGGATTCCAGGTGGGCTGGCGGGTATATTTCAAGTAGCCGATATTTGCGCCAAGTCTAAGGCCAACTCCCGAGCTGATCGGCGCCAGAGAAAGGTCGTTCCGGGACAAATATGTGATGCCGACGCCGCCAATGAAATAGGCCGATCCATCCACACCGGCGAAAGTGTTGTAAATCTCGCCGGGGCTGTGGAGATTGTAGACCAGGACCATGACTTTCGAGCCGTCGGCGCCGAAGTCATAGCCGACTGAAGGCCCCTGCCAATAGATCCGGTGCTCGCCCGCGTCTTTGGTGTAGAGCACGCCCTCGCCATAGCGCAGCCCCGCAATGAACGCGCCGCCGGCTTCCTCGCCCAAAATATAGCCATTCGGCCGCCCGGATCTGTGAAAGGCGTATTCGACGACCTTGGCGAAGCCCACCGACACCTTGCCGAAGAAATGGTGGCCCTCGTTCTTGATCTCGTCCATGGAGAAGGTGCCTTCACCGCTCTCCGGGAGCTTTTCGGAGGCAAATCCCCGGGCCGGCTCATAGGATTCACCCGGCGCCCCGGCATTGCCTTCCGGATAGGCGCCTTGGGGCGCGGCGTTTTGACCGGACGGGGCCGTGCCGCCATAGGGCGAATCGCCCTGGGGCTGCGGGGTGATGACCATCGGGCCCTCTTGGGCCGATGCCGCGGGAAACAGAGAACAGGAGAAGAGGATCGCCGCGGCAATCGCGGTGGTGCTGGTACGCATGACTAATGCCCTCGGGCTCGCGGGCCGGCGTGCCCAGCCGGCCGGGCGGGGTAGGCGTCCCCGCGACCGTTATCATTTGCCTAAACGGTTACCAAACTGTGGCTGGGTTACCGGGGCGTTAAGACGGTGCGGCCCCAGGCGATAAAGGCCGGATTGCGCAAGCCGTCGGCGGTCTTGCCGTAGCGGAATCGGGCGCCGTGCGTATCGACGACGTGGCCTCCAGCGGCCTCGAGCACGGCTTGGCCCGCGGCCGTGTCCCATTCCATGGTCGGTCCGAAGCGGGGGTAGACGTCCGCTCGCCCACGGGCGATCTCGAGGAACTTGACCGAGGATCCGGCGCTCGTGCGCTCCGCAATGTGCAAGCCTTCCAAGAATTTCTCGGTCTCGGGGTCGAGATGGGAGAGGCTGACGAGCGCCGTAAGGCCGTTCGGATCGCCCGTGCGTGCATGCAGCCGCCGTTGCTCGAGCGCGCCGAGATCGGCGCCGGCCGCATCCGGGGGAAGCGTGGCCTCGACCGCAATACCATCGGCAGGCGTCACCGCGAGCAGCGCGCGTGCCGGCGCATAGACGAGCCCGAAGCACGGGTAGCCGTCCTCGATCAGGGCGACGTTCACGGTGAAGTCGGTGCGCTTCTTGATGAATTCCTTGGTGCCGTCGAGCGGATCGACCAGAAAGAAACGCGGTCCGAGCGCGGCGGAGCGGTCTGCGGCGGTCTCTTCGGAGACGACCGGAATGTCGGGCGCGAGCACGTTCAGCGCTTTGAGGATGACGGTCTCCGCATCGCGGTCGGCCTTGGTCACCGGGCTCGCATCGTCCTTGGTCTCGACCTCGGTCGGACCGGCATAGTGCGCCATGATGGCGGCGCCGGCCTTGGCGGCGGCATCGGTGAGGGCTTGGGCTCCGCGCCCCAAGTCGAAGTCGGGCTTGGTGCTGGTCACTGGCGCGGTTGTGTGTCTTGGTGCTGACAAGGCAAGATGCTCCAAAGGGGATGCTGATTCGTTTGGCGCTATCGCGGGGCGGCATTCTGACGACGCGCCCCTCCTGTAACAGAAATTTTCGTGAGGGCCACGCCATCTCCGCGGGGGGCGCGCGAAAGCGAAGGAGGAGGCCATGACCGAGCCGACGGCACTCAGCGATCTCGAACTGGCGGCGCTCGTTTCGAGCCGCATCTGTCACGACATCATCAATCCCGTCTCGGCCATCTCCAACGGTCTGGAAATACTGGGCGAGGAGCCGGACCAGGACATGCGCGAAGCGGCCATGGACCTCATCCGCAAGAGCGCCTTTCAGGCCACCGCCAAGCTGCAATTCGCCAGACTTGCCTTCGGCGCCGCCGGGTCGGCGGGCGCGGAGATCGATCTCCGCGACGCGGAGAAGGTGGCGCGCGAATTCCTGCAAGGGACCGGCAAGCACGAGGTTATCTGGCAAGGGCCCGCGGTCACGCTCCCGAAGAACAAGGTCAAGCTCCTGCTCAACCTCGTGGCGCTCGGTATGGTGGCGCTGCCGCGCGGGGGCACGGTGAGCGTTGAGATCGGGGGCACGCCCCCTGACGTGACCTTCACGGTGCACGCCAAGGGCACCGCGGCGCGCCTCACCGATCAGGTCAAGACCCTCTTGTCCGGCGGCAACGGGGTCGAGATCGACGCCCACACGATCCAGCCCTACTACGCAGGGCGGGTGGCAAAAGCCGCCGGCATGACCGTGAGCACGGACGCGCAAGGGGAAGAGGTCACGTTCAAGGCCGCCTGATCCCCGGAATTCCGCCGATCCAAGGCGCAATCGCCAGTCTGGTCAACGAAGCGTAAACCAGAACTCGCCGACAATCCCCGCGCAAGCTTGTGCAGGGTATGAGGCGCGAATCACCCCGATTCGCGTCAAAGGTGGGTAATGGACGAATTGCTGTCAGAGTTCCTGACCGAGACGGGCGAGCGCCTCGATGAGCTCGACGTCAATCTCGTGCGTTTCGAGCAGGAGCCCAACGACGCCCAGATGCTCAACGCCCTCTTCCGGCTTGTCCACACGGTCAAAGGCACCTGCGGGTTTCTCGGCCTGAACCGGCTCGCCCAGCTCGCGCATGCGGCCGAGACGCTCATGGGCCAGTATCGCGACGGCGCGGCCGTCACGGTCGAAGGCGTCAGCGTCATCCTGGCCAGCATCGATCGCATCAAGGAGATCCTCGCCGGGCTCGAGCGCGACGAGACCGAGCCGCCGGGCTCCGACGACGACCTCATCACCGCGCTGCAAAGCCTCGCCGAGGCGAGCGCTCTCGCCCAAGTCGGCGGCGACAGCGGCGAGCCGGAAGAGAAGTCCTGGAGCCCCATGGAGACCGGCGGGACCGGGAACGCTCCGCCCATCCACGCCACGCTCGAGGAGCTCGAGCGGGCGTGGCGGGAGGCGCCGGGACCCGATCCGGTTCCTGCGCGCAAGCCCGAGCGGCCCCTGCTTGCGGCCGAGGACGATCGCGCAGCCGAGAACGGGGGCAAGGAGCTCATCACGCGCACGCAAACCGTGCGCGTCTCCGTCGATACGCTGGAGCACCTGATGACGACGGTGAGCGAGCTCGTGCTCACCCGCAACCAATTGCTCGACCTCGTGCGCCGCACGGACGAAAGCGAGTTCAAGACTCCCTTGCAGCGGCTCTCCAACGTGACCGTGGAGCTGCAGGAAGGGATCATGAAGGCCCGCATGCAGCCGGTGGCCAATGCCTGGCAGAAGCTGCCGCGGCTGGTGCGCGAGCTGTCGCTCGAGCTTGGCAAGAAGATCGAGATCGACATGACCGGCGGCGAGACGGAGCTCGACCGGCAGGTGCTTGAGATGATCAAGGACCCGCTCACGCACATGATCCGCAACTCGGCCGATCATGGGCTGGAGACGCCGGATGAGCGGGCGCGGGCCGGCAAGCCTCACACCGGAAAGATCAAGCTCAGCGCCTATCAGCAAGGCGGTTATATCGTCATCGAGGTGGCCGACGACGGGCGCGGCCTCGACGTGCAGAAGGTTCGGACCACGGCCATCGAGAATGGCCTCACCACGCTGGCCGAGCTCGATCGCATGAGCGACGCCGACGTCTCGAAGTTCATCTTCAAGCCGGGCTTCTCGACCGCCAACGCCGTCAGTGCGGTCTCGGGCCGAGGCGTCGGCATGGACGTGGTCCGCAGCAATATCGAGCTGATCGGCGGGTCGGTCGACCTTACGTCCACCTCGCCGGCGGGGACGACCTTCGTCATCAAGATTCCACTGACGCTGGCGATCATGGCGGCGCTCATCGTCGAAGTCGCCGGCATGCGCTTCGCCATACCGCAATTCAGCGTGGTCGAGTTGGTCCGCACCGGCGCGGCCGCGGGCCATCCGGTCGAGATGATCAACGACACGGCCGTGCTGCGCTTGCGTGACAAACTTCTGCCGCTCCTCGACTTCGCGGCCTTGCTCGGCCTGAGAGTGAGGGATGCAAGCGCGCGGGTGAAGGACATGAGCCTCACCGCCGTGGTGATCCAGGTCGGCGCGAACTATTTCGGCCTTTTGGTCGACAAGGTGTTCCGCACCGAGGAGATCGTGGTCAAGCCGATGTCGAGCGTGCTGCGCCACGTTGCCATGTTCTCCGGCAACACCATCCTCGGCGACGGCAGCGTCATCATGATCATCGACCCCAACGCGCTCGGCTCGGCGGTGGGGTCGATCGATACGCAAACGGCGCTCGCGCATGCGGCGTCCGTGAAGAAGACCAAGGAGGAGGCGGACGAAGCCCGGACGGCGCTCCTCCTGTTCCGCGCCGGCTCCAAGACCTTGAAGGCCGTGCCGCTCTCCCTGATCACGCGGCTGGAGGAGATCCCGCTCGACGCCATCGAGCGCTGCAACGACCAGGACGTCGTGCAGTATCGGGGTGCGTTGATGCCGCTCGTCTACATGCAAGCCGATCACAAGCCGCCCGAGAGCGGGGTCCAGCCGGTGCTGGTGTTCTCGGAGGCGGACCATCCCGCGGGTCTCGCCATCGACGAGATCGTCGATATCGTCGAGGTGCCTTTGACTATCGACCTCCAAGCGGAGGAGCCGGGCGTGGTCGGCGCCGCCATCATTCGCGACAAGGCGGTCGAGATCGTCGATGTGTCCCACTATCTGGGGCCTGTGTTCGACTCCCATCGCGTGAGCGGGTTTGATGAGTCAGAGCGGGCGCTGCGGCTGCTGCTCATCGACGACAGCCAGTTCTTCCGCAATATGCTGGCGCCGCTCCTCAAGGCGAGCGGTTATGAGGTCGAACTCGCCGCGTCCGCCGAGGAGGCTCTTGCGCTCAAGGACAAGGGCGAGCACTTCGATCTGATCATCAGCGACATCGACATGCCCGGCATGGACGGGCTGGCGCTGGCCAAGCGCATCAAGGCCGACCCCGAGTGGGGCAAGGTTCCGCTGATTGCGCTCTCCTCGCACGCCAGCCCGCGGCTCGTGGAGAAGAGCCGCGCGGCGGGCTTCGAAAGCTATGTCGGCAAGTTCGACCGGCAGACGTTGATGCATACGCTTCAGGATTGCTTCAAGGGTTGGGGTGCCGCGGCATGAACGGCGAGCGGAATGGCGAGCAAGCAACCGACGGGTTCGTCACGGTGGTGACGGCCGGCCAGCTCTTCGGGCTGAAGCTCGGTCGCGTGCGGGACGTGTTCGTGCCGCAGGGCCTGTCTGCCGTGCCGCTCGCGCCGCCTGAGGTCGCCGGGCTTCTCAACCTGCGCGGCCGCATCGTCACGGCGCTCGATCTCCGCAAGAGGCTCGGGCTGCCGCCCCGCGAGGTGGGGAAGGGGACGGTCGCGGTCGGTATCGAGGATCGCGGCGAGCTTTACGGGCTGATCGCCGACAAGGTCGGCGACGTGTTGTGGCTCAAGCCTTCGGCCTACGAGGCCAATCCGGCAAATCTCGACCCGCGCTGGGCGCAAGTGTGTTCCGGCGTTTACCGGCTCGATGGCGATCTCATGGTGGTGCTCGATGTCGACAAGGTGCTCGACTTCAGCCAGTTCGGCGCGGCTGCCTAGGAGCGGCTCAGGCGGAAGATCCGCGGAGGAGGATGCATGAAACATTGTTTGGTCGTGGATGACAGCGCCGTCATTCGCAAGGTCGCCCGGCGTATTCTCGATGAGCTCAGCTTTACGTCGTCGGAGGCGGAGAATGGGCGCGAGGCGCTCGATCAATGCCGCATGGCGATGCCCGACGCGGTGCTGCTCGACTGGAACATGCCAGTGATGGACGGCATCGCCTTTCTCGTGGCGCTACGCAAAGAGCAGGGCGGCGATGAGCCCAAGGTGATCTTCTGCACGACGGAGAATGACGTTGAGCACATCACGCGCGCCATCACGGCCGGCGCCAACGAGTACATCATGAAGCCGTTCGACCGCGACATCATCGAGGCGAAGTTCCACGAGGTCGGGCTGATCTAGCCCCCATAAGAATGTCCCATTACGGCCAGAGCGCCATCGTGCAAGAAGCGGCAGCCGCGCCGGCCGAGCAATCGCCAGCGGAACGACCGATCAGGGTGATGATCGTCGACGACTCGGCGGTCGTGCGCGGTCTCGTTGCGCGCTGGATCGAAGAGGAACCGGGGCTCGAGGTCGCGGCGCGCCATGCCAACGGCAAATATGCCGTCGAGGACGTGGTGCGCAGCGCCCCGGACATCATCCTGCTCGACGTCGAGATGCCGGTGATGGACGGCCTCGAGGCCTTGCCGCTTCTGCTCCGCGCGCGGCCCGATGTGCGGATACTGATGGTCTCCACGCTCACCAAGCGCAACGCGGAGATCAGCTTCAAGGCGTTGGCGCTCGGCGCCCTGGACTATGTGCCGAAGCCGGAGACCAATCGCGAGATCACCACGCTCCCGGATTTCCGCGAAGAGGTGATCCGCAAGGTGAGGGCGCTCGGCGCGCCGCGCGGCCGCGCCGCGCCGCTCGCCGATGCCGGAAGGGCGGTGGTTCCGTTCAAGCAGCGGGCCTTCTCTCTGGTGCCGCCGCGGGTGATCGCCATCGGCAGTTCCACCGGCGGCCCGCAGGCGTTGACGAGCCTGTTCGAAACGCTCTCGCCCTCGCTCGACCGCATCCCGGTCCTCGTCGCGCAGCATATGCCGCCGATGTTCACGACGATCCTGGCCGAGCGCCTGGCGCGCGCCACGGGCCGTGAAACCAAGGAAGGCGTGGATGGTGAGCCGATCCGCCCGGGCACGATCTATGTGGCGCCGGGGGACCGCCATATGACGGTCCATCGGTCGGTTCCTCCTCAATTGTCCATCACCAAAGGGCCGCCGGTGAATTTCTGCCGGCCCGCGGTCGATCCGCTGTTCACGAGCGTGGCCGCCGCGTTCGGACCGGCGGCGCTCGGCGTTGTGTTGACCGGCATGGGGCAGGACGGCGCTGCCGGCGTTCGGGCCATCGCCGATGCAGGCGGCAGCGTGATCGCCCAGGATGAAGCATCGAGCGTGGTGTGGGGCATGCCGGGGGCGGCCGCCGCCACCGGCGCTTGCGCCGCGTTTCTGCCGCCGCGCGAGATCGCCGACACGGCTGCGAAGCTTATCGGGGGACAGCGGCCATGATGGTGCACGAGTTCAATCTATTGCGCCGCATCCTGAAGGAGCGCTCGGGCATCGATCTCGGCCCGGACAAGATGGACCTCGTCGAATCCAAGCTCAGACCGCTCATCAAGGAGTTCGAGTTTCCCTCCTTCGCTCATCTGATGCTCGCATTGATCAAGCCGGGTGGCGATGGCTTGCGCGCGCGTGTGGCGCAGACCCTCGCAGTGC
>CAWGXJ010000004.1:0-25839 GCA_963826465.1 uncultured Alphaproteobacteria bacterium | reverse complement strand
GCGCCATGCCGCCGAGCTGATCGCCGCGCTCCACGCGGTCCCGCGGAACTCATTCGGCTACGCGCAGGACACGCTGATCGGTCCGCTGCATCAGCCGAACCCGAAAGCACGCGCGCTGGATCCCTTTCTTCCGCGATGCGCGGCTCATGTACATGGCGCGCGAGGCGTACGTGGAAGGGAGCCTGCCGGCGCCGAACTCTTTGGGCGCATCGAGCGCCTCGCCGACCGGCTCGACGACTATCTCGTCGAGCCGCCCTTTCCGAGCCTGCTGCACGGCGATCTGTGGACGGGGAACGTGCTCGTCAAAGGGCAGCGGATCGCCGGCTTCGTGGACCCGGCGATCTATTTCGGTCACCCCGAGATCGAGCTCGCCTTCACCACCATGTTCGGCACGTTCGGGCCTGCTTTCTTCGAGGCCTATGAGAGCCTCTTACCCTTGGCGCCAGGGTTCCACGAGGTGCGCCGCGATCTCTACAATCTCTACCCGACGCTGGTGCATGTGCGGCTGTTCGGCGCGAGCTATGTCGCACGTGTCGAGCGGACGCTGTCGTGGCTCGGGTTGTGAACTGTTGCCAGGGCGCGATCCGAACGGTCGGACGCGGATTTGGAACTGTTCGATGCGGATTTTGAACGGTCCGCCGGGCATTTCGGCACGGTTGAAACGGCGTTTTGGAGAGGGTAGCGCGTGGATAGCGCGGGACTGAGTGCAAAAAAGAACCGGCCCGGACGAACCGGGCCGGTCTTCCCTGCGAAACGAGCCGTGCTGCGAAAGGCTTTAGCCTAATCAGCGGGCGTCGGCTCGCCCCCCCATTTTGTTCCTGAGCCGTCTAAGCTCTTGATTCAGATCCCTCGTAAGCTCTGCCGTCCGTTCCGGTAGAAGTGGCCCCCCAGCCCCATCCCCCGTCTTTGTGATGCAAAGCTAGCGCAGTCGCGAGGACCGCTTCAACAATAGGCAACGCCTCGAACGCAAAACGCTCCGGCACTGTTGCGGAAATGCCAAAGGGCGCGCGAACGCTCCCGCTCTGCCTTATTTCTCTCGTTAAATCATATACTTATGTGATCCGTGCCAGCAGTTGCAGCGGACTCCCACGAGCGGCCCCTACACGCGTCACGCGAGCATGGTGCCGGTTCGTCCGGAGAACTTTCCAAGGGGTTGTTGCAATTGGGCCACTGGCCCGGCGCGCACGCCACAGAGCGCCTCAGGCGCTCCGATCCTGCGCCCCCGCGAGCGGAATCAGCGGGCCACCTTCAGCGGTGCAGCGACACCGAGGCCACCGGACGATAGGCGCCCGAGCCCATGTCGTACTGCACGATACTGATGGTATGCCTTGAGCCCGACACGTTGATGCTCACGCGGCCGGAGAACTTGTCGCCGCTGATGCGCGCACGCACCGAATTGCCGCTCGCCGTCCCGCTTAGATCGCCGGCCGCAGCATGATTATCCTCAACCCACGAACCGCTGATCATGCCGCCCTGATAGGTGAGGTTGGAGGTTGCGTCGAACTTATAGTCGGCGCCGGCGCAGCGCAGGTTCTGCGCCACCGCAGCGCCCTCGACCTTATAGGTCGCGCGGCAGCTCACCCTCTCGGGCTTGCCCTTGAGCGGGTTCACCGTGCCGCCGCCGGACCAATCGCCAGCAAGTTTCTCGAACGGGTTGGCCGAAGCGGAGTCAGCAGGGGACGCGGCAAGCGCCACGAGCAATAGCGTGGCAGTCTGCATTGCCTTGCCGGCAAGGCCCGTAAGCCTGCGAAACTCCATGCGTGGATCCGTCTCGGTTGTTCGCTGACCGTTGTGCCCAACGAATAGTGAGGTGGATGGCGGGGCGTTCCTCGGCTGCCGCGCCCGCCCCCATCAGACAAGAAAAGCGCGGCCAGGAAACGGTCTGGCCGGGCTAGAATTTCGCCTGAGCTTCCTCCGACCTCTCGGATGCAGAGGGCGAGAAGCGCAGGCGAATCTCTATTTGTGCAGGGATAGATTGGCGACCGGAACGTAGCGGCCCGAGCCCTTATCCAACTCGACGATGTAAATCGATTGGCGCGAGCCGGAAATCTTGATGCTCATGCGGCCGGAGAATTTGTCGCCGCTGATGGCGGCGCGGATGCCGCTCCCCGAGGCGCTCCCGCTCATCCTGCCCGAGGCGGAATAGGTGCTCTCGGTCCAGGAGCCGGAAATCCTGCCGCCCTTCTCTGTGAAGTTGAAGTTCGTGGAGAACTTGTAGTCCTGGCCGGAGCAGCGAAGGTTCTGCGAGACAGTGCTGCCGGCGACTTTGTAGGTCGCGTGGCAGCTCACCGTCTTGGCACCGCCTTTGAGCGGGGTGACCTTGCCGCCACCCGACCAATAGCCGTTCAGGCCGGCCAACGACGAAGCCGCGTGGGCAGGTGGCGTGGCGAGAGCGATAAGCAGAAGCGTCGCGGCCGGCAAGACTTTACCGGCAAGACTCGTAGGCAGGCGTCGTCCCATGGGTTAATCCCTCTGGTTGATCAGCTGAACGTTTAGCCCTGACAAAGCGTCAGTGCGATGGCGGGCCGTTGCCGCCCCCCGCGCCCGTGTGCATCATGCAAAAAAGACAGGATTGGGGAAGACCATGAAGCTCTTGCGTTATGGCGAAATTGGGCAGGAAAAACCAGGAATTCTAGATGATAAGGGCAAAATTCGCGATCTTTCGGGCGCTGTTAACGATATTGCCGGGGCGGCCCTCGGCCGCGAAAGCCTGAATCGTATCAAGGCGATCGATCCGGAAACGCTACCCTCGGTTGAAGGAAGCCCCCGCCTCGGCGTGCCTATCGGCGTGGTCCCCAAATTCCTCGGCATCGGCCTCAACTACCGCGATCACGCCGAGGAGACCGGCATGCCGATCCCCGAGGCGCCCATCGTGTTCGCCAAGGCGAGCAGCTGCGTGTCGGGCCCGAACGACCCGGTGCTGGCGCCCAAGGACTGGACGCGCATGGACTACGAGGTGGAGCTCGCGGTCGTCATCGGCACTCGCGCGAAGCGTGTCGCCAAGGAGGACGCGCTCGGCTACGTCGCCGGCTATTGCATCGGCAACGACGTCTCCGAGCGCAGCCTGCAAAAGGGCGGCCCCGGCGAATGGATCAAGGCGAAGAGCTACGACAGCTTCGGACCGCTCGGCCCCTGGCTCGTCACCACCGACGAGATCCCCGATCCGCAAAACCTCGATCTCTCGCTCGACCTCAACGGGATGCGCATGCAGACGGGAAACACCTCGACCATGATCTTCAGCGTGGCCGAGCTCGTCAGCTATATCAGCCATTACATGACGCTTCAGCCCGGCGACGTCATCACCACCGGGACGCCGCCAGGCGTCGGCATGGCGCGGAACCCGCGGGTGTTCCTGAAGCCGGGCGACGAGATGGTGCTCCGGGTCTCAGGGCTCGGCGAGCAGCATCTGAAGGTGATGGCGGAGGACTAGCGCGCTAAGGCTTCGCCCACAGCGCATGGAAGTGGTGTACGGGGCCCCTGCCCTTGCCCACATCGAGCTCGTCGGCGGCGATGATCGCAGCAGTTACGTAGAGCTTCGCGATCTTCACCGCCTTGTCCAAGGTCTCCCCCTTGGCGAGCTCGGCGGCGATGGCCGATGACAGCGTGCAGCCGGTCCCATGGGTATTCTCGGTGCGCACGCGCGGCGCTTCGAGGCGCTGGGTTCCGTGATCGTCGACGAAGATATCGAGCGCGGTCTCGGCCATCGACTCGCCGCCGGTCAGCAATACCGCACCGGCGCCCAAGTCCAGCAGACGCTCCGCACGTCCCTCCAGCCACTGCTCGCGGCTCTCGACCGGCTCGCCGAGCAGTGCCGCGGCTTCGCGTATGTTCGGCGTGATCAGATCGGCGCGCGGCACGAGCCGCGTCCTGAGCAGATCGACGGCGTCCTCATCGAGGAGCGGATCGCCGCTCGTCGCCACCATCACCGGATCCAGCACCACAGGCACGCCCGGCATCTCATCGAGGCCGTCGGCGACCGCCTCGATGATGGGGCCCGTCGCGAGCATGCCGATCTTGATGGCGTTGACCGCGAGGTCGCTCGCGACGCTCCGCATCTGGGCCAAGACGAATTCGGGGGGCACCGCCATGACATCGTCCACGCCTTGCGTGTTCTGGGCCGTGAGCGCGGTGATGGCGCTCGCGCCATAGACACCGAGCGCCGAGAAGGTCTTGAGGTCGGCTTGAATGCCGGCCCCGCCCGATGAATCGGAGCCGGCGATGGTCAGAGCGATGAAGGTCCTATGCGCGGTCATGGGGCGCCACTATTCACCGCTCGCACGCGCGCGCAAGCGGCATTCGTCAGCCGATCGTGGCAAGCCCCGGGAACGTTTGCAGGAACCAGCCGGAGATGTACGTCATGGAGTTGGTGAGGAAGAGGATCCCGGTCAGCACGAGGAAACCGCCGAGCACCTTCTCCATCATCGCCAAATGGCCGCGGAAGCGCTGCATGGCGCTCATGAACGGCCTGATGGCCAGGGCGGCGAGAATGAAGGGAATGCCGAGCCCGAGCGAATAGACGAAGAGCAGGCTCACGCCTTGGCTCACCGAGCCCTCGCCTGCGGCGACGGCGAGGATCGCGCCGAGCACAGGCCCGATGCACGGCGTCCAGCCGAAGGCGAAGGCGAGGCCGATGAGATACGCGCCGATGAGGCCGGCGGGACGCGTGTCGGCGTGATAGCGCGCCTCGCGGTGCAGAATCGGAATGTGGAACACGCCAAGGAAGTGCAGGCCGGCAATGATGATGATCACGCCGGCGATCTTGGAGAGCAGCGGAAGGTTCTCGGCGACGAGTTGGCCGAGCACCGTGGCGGTGGCGCCGAGAATGACGAAAACCGTGGTGAACCCGAGCACGAAGGCGACCGAGGAGAGCACCACGGTCGTGTAGACATGGCTCGGGGTCTCGTCCTCGCCAGTCAGCTGGTCGAAGGTTGTGCCACCGAGGAAGCAGAGATACGGCGGCACAAGCGGCAGCACGCAAGGGCTGAGGAAGCTCAAGAGCCCCGCGAACAGGGCGCCGAAATAGGTAACATTCATGGCGTCTAGCTATTGCGCTGGCTCAAGAAGGGCAAGGGCCGGAACCAACTCGTGAAGATGATTGATAACAGCATCGGCCCCCAATTCCGTGACCGGGGTCACAGAGTAACCATAGGAGACGAGGACGGCACCTTTGAGGCCAGCGGCGCGCGCCGTCCTCAGGTCGGTGGCGCTGTCGCCGACCATGATCGTGGTGTCAGGCTCCGCGCCTAGCCCCGCCACCACGTGAGCGAGGCCGGCCGGATCGGGCTTCCGGGGGAAGCCTGTATCGCTTCCTTGGATGACGCCAAACCCCTCCGCAATGCCAAGCGCCCGCAGAAGGCCGCGGGCGATCGACTCGGGCTTGTTGGTGCAGAGACCGCACGCGATATCGGCATCCCGAAGCGCCTCCAGGGTCTCGCCCACCCCTGGGTAGAGGCGCGACCGCGCGGCGGGATCGGCCGCGTAGTGGTGGTAAAGCCGGGCCAACGCCCTCTCCTGGTCTGCCGGCTCGAGCATCGCACCGTGGGCGGTAACGCCCCGCTCCAGGAGCTTGGCAAGGCCGCCGCCGACCATGCCGCGCACGGCGCCTTCCGAATGGGGTGGAAGATCGAGATCGGCCAGCGTCCGGTTGAGCGCAAGCGTGAGATCGCCGACCGTATCGACGAGCGTTCCGTCTAGATCGAAGACAACCGCGCGGAGCGCTTGCGCTTGCTGCATCACGCCGCGGCGGCCCGGGCGCGCATGGCGGCAGCCCGGATTGCGGCGATATTCTCGGCGTAGGCGCCGCCCTTGAATACGCCCGACCCGGCTACGAGCACGTTGGCGCCCGCCTCGACCACGAGCGGCGCCGTCTCGGTATTGATGCCGCCGTCCACTTCGAGATCGATCGGGCGCGAGCCAATCATCTGCCGGATCGCGCGGATCTTGTGGAGCTGCGAGGGGATGAAGGCCTGGCCGCCGAAGCCCGGGTTCACGGTCATCACCAGGATGAGGTCGACCTTGTCGAGGACATATTCGATCGCATCTTCCGGCGTCGAGGGCGTGATGCTGACGCCCGCCTTCTTGCCGAAGCTCCTGATGTGCTGGAGGGAGCGGTCGAGATGAGGACCGGCTTCCGCGTGCACGGTGATGATGTCGGCGCCGGCCTTCGCGAAGGCCTCGATATACGGATCGCACGGGGCGATCATCAGATGCACGTCGAACACCTTGTCGGAGTGCGGACGCAGTGCCTTCACCACGTCGGGGCCGATGGTGATGTTGGGCACGAAGTGCCCGTCCATCACATCGACGTGGATCCAATCGCAGCCGGCCTTGTCGATCGCCCTCACCTCCTCGCCAAGCTTGGCGAAGTCGGCGGAGAGGATCGATGGCGCGATGATAATGTTTTCGCTCATGTCCGCTCCCTTTGCACCCACGCGGCGCCCGAAGGGGGCCAGATTCTGCTTACGCGGCGATCGTCTTGCGACGAGACGCAAGCGCTGCGACGGCTGGCAACTGGCGGCCTGCCAGCCACTCGAGAAATGCGCCGCCCGCCGTCGACACGTAGGTGAAATCCTGGGCGACACCCGCCATGTTCAACGCGCGGATGGTGTCGCCGCCGCCGGCGACGGAAATGAGCTTGCCTTCGCGCGATAGCTTCCCGGCTTCGCGGGCAAGCGCGAGCGTGCCCTCGCCGAAGGGCTCGATCTCGAACGCACCGAGGGGCCCGTTCCAGAGCAGCGTCTTCATCTCGCGCAGCCGTTCCTTGAGGCGCTCGATGCTCTTGGGTCCCTGGTCGAGCACCATCATGTCGGAGGGAATGGCGTTGACGTCGCAGACGCGCGTCTCGACGCCGGGCGCCAGTTCCTTGGCGATGACCTCATCGACGGGAAGCACGATCTCGCAGCCGGAGGCCTTGGCCTTGGCGGCGACCTCGCTCACGGTTTCCACGAAATCAGGCTCATAAAGCGAGTTGCCGACATTCACCCCCTGCGCGTTGAGGAAGGTGTTGGCCATACCGCCGCCGACAACGACGACATCCATGCAGGAGACGAGGTTCGAGAGGACATCGATCTTGGTCGAAACCTTGGCGCCGCCGACGATGGCCATCACCGGCCGTTTGGGATCCTCGATGGCGCGGCCGACCGCCTCGATCTCCGCCATCATCAGGAGACCGGCATAGGACGGCATCAGATTGGCGATCGCCTCCACGGAGGCGTGCGCACGGTGGGCGGAAGAGAAGGCGTCATCAACGTAGATGTCGCCGAGGGCGGCGAGCTTCTTGGCGAAGCCGATGTCATTCGCAGTCTCGCCCTTGTGGTAGCGGAGGTTCTCGAGGAGCGCCACGTCGCCATCACGGAGCTGCTTCAGGCCAGCCTCAACAACAGGACCGACGCAGTCGTCCAGGAAGAGCACCTTCGCGCCGAGGAGCTCTGCGAGCTTCGTGGCAACTGGCTTCAGAGACGTCTCGGGCGAGCGCTCGCCCTTAGGACGGCCGAGATGCGACAGCACGATAACTTTCGCGCCGCCCTTCCTCAGCTTGTTGATCGTCGGCAGCACACGGCTGATGCGGGTCGCGTCGGCAACTTGGCCATTCTCGACCGGCACGTTGAGGTCCGCCCTGACGAGGACGCGTTTCCCTTTAACGTCAAGGCCGTCGAGAGTTCTTGATACTCGAAAAATCGATCGTCTTCATTTCACTCTACCGTTCGTTATTCGCTATCTGCGTTGGTTCAGATCAACCGCCCCATGGCGACAGCGGTGTCGCACATGCGGTTGGAGAAACCCCATTCGTTGTCGTACCAGGACACCACCCGGCAGAACGTGCCGTCGATGACCTGAGTCTCCGTCAAATCAAAGACCGAACTTAGGGGATCATGGTTGAAGTCTGATGAAACAAGAGGCTTGTCGTTGACGCCGAGAACCCCCTTGAGCGGGCCTTCGGCTGCTTTGACCATCGCCTCGTTGATCTCCTCGATCGTGGTCGGCCGCGACGACTGGAAGGTCAGATCGATCAAGCTCACATTCGGCACGGGCACCCGGATCGAGGCGCCGTCGAGCTTACCCTTCAACTCGGGCAGCACGAGACCCACCGCCTTGGCGGCACCGGTCGACGTGGGAATGAGATTGATGCCGCTGGCGCGCGCACGACGCGGATCCTTATGCAGCGTGTCCACGGTGCGCTGGTCGCCCGTATAGGCGTGGATCGTCGTCATGTAGCCGCGCTCGATGCCGACCGTCTTGTGCAGCACTTCCGCAACCGGTGCGAGGCAGTTGGTCGTGCAGGAGGCGTTAGAGACGACGTGGTCCTTCTGGGTGAGCTTGTCGTCGTTGACGCCGTAGACCACGGTGAGGTCGGCGCCAGAGCATGGCGCGGAAACCAGCACGCGCTTGGCGCCGGCATCCAGATGCTCGGCCGCCGTCTCACGCTTGGTGAACCGGCCAGTGCACTCCATGACGATGTCGACATCCATCTCACGCCAGGGAAGATTGGCGGGCGAAGCCTGCGACAGCACGGTGAGGTCTTGTCCATCGACCTTGAGATGGCCGTCGGCCACGTCGACCTTCCCCGGGAACCGTCCGTGCACGCTGTCGTACTCCAACAGAAGCGCGTTCGCCTCGGCCGAGCCGAGGTCGTTGATCGCCACGAATTCGAGGTCCTTGCGGCCCGATTCCAAGAAGGCCCTCAAGGTCAGCCGGCCGATCCGGCCAAATCCGTTGATGGCGACTCGCGTATTAGCCATTTCCTCGCTTACCTCTACTTCTTGACGATCAGATCACGGGCCGCGATTGCCACGGCCTCGGGTGTAATTCCGAAATGCTTATAAAGGTCCTGCGCCGGGGCAGAAGCGCCGAATCCGCGCATGCCGATAAAAGCGCCGCGCGGTTCCAGCCATTTTTCCCAGCCGAACGCCACGGCCGCCTCGACGCCTACCCTGGGGCCCTCTCCTAGGACCGATTTCCGATAGCTCTCGTCCTGGGCCTCGAACAGCTCCCAACAGGGCATGGACACGACGGCGGCCTTGATGCCCTCCCCTTCCAGCATTTTTGCGGCATCCAGCGCCAGCGACACCTCGGAGCCGGTGCCGAGCAAGGTCACGTCGCGACCACCCTCGGGCTCGACCAGCACATAGGCGCCCTTGGCCGACAGATTCTCGGATGTCGGGGCGGTGCGGAGCAGCGGCACGCCCTGGCGGGTCAGGGCCAGGATGGTGGGTTTGTCCTGGGTGAGCAGCGCAATCTCCCAGCATTCGGCGCATTCGACCGAATCGGCGGGCCGCATGACGAGGAGATTGGGCATGGCGCGGAGCGCCGCCAGCTGCTCCACCGGCTGATGGGTCGGGCCATCCTCGCCAAGGCCGATGGAATCGTGGGTCATCACGTAGACCACACGCTGCCCCATTAGCGCCGAAAGCCGAATGGACGGACGGCAATAATCGGAGAACACGAGGAACGTCCCGCCATAGGGCACGATGCCGCCATGGAGCGCGAGCCCGTTCATGGCCGCACCCATGGCGTGCTCGCGGACGCCGTAATGGATGTAATTGCCGGCGAAGTCGCCCGGCTTGACGATGGCGTGGAGCTTGGTGAGCGTGCCGACCGAGCCGGTCAGATCGGCGGAGCCGCCGATGAGGCCGGGAATGACCGGCATCAGCTTCTCCAGCACCTTCTGAGACGATTGCCGCGTGGCAAGCTTGGCGCCTTCGGCGGCGAAGTCGGTCTTCAGACCGGCGACGGCGCGGGAGATGTCCTCGCGCACTTTGCCGTCGATGGGATCGACGAGGTGGGCGCGCGAGGCGGCATCGAGGCGCCCTGCCGCTTCGGTCCATTTCTCGTAAGCCGCCCGGTGCCGTGCGCCGGCCGCGCGCCAACTGGCAAGCACCGGCTTCGGCACGTCGAAGGGCTCATAAGGCCAGCCGAGCTTCTCGCGCGCGCCGGCAATCTCCTCGGCGCCGAGCGGCGACCCATGGGTCGAGGCCGTGCCCGCCTTTTTGGGCGCGCCGTAGCCGATGACGGTCCGGCAGGCGATGATCGACGGCCTGTCGGTGACGCTTCTCGCGTTCTCAATGGCAAGCGCGACCGCCTCGGGGTCATGGCCATCCACGGCGGCGGTATGCCAGTTCGAGGCGCGGAACCGTTCGAGCTGGTCATCGGAAATGGTGAGGTTGGTCGGCCCGTCAATGGAAATCTGGTTGTCGTCGAACAGGACGATCAGCCGGCCGAGCTTGAGATGGCCGGCGAACGAGATCGCCTCTTGGCTGATGCCTTCCATGAGGCAGCCGTCGCCGACCAGACAATACGTGTAGTGGCTGACGACATCGTCGCCGTAGCGCCGGTTAAGCAGCCGCTCGGCGAGCGCCATGCCGACCGCATTGCCGATGCCCTGGCCGAGGGGGCCGGTGGTCGTTTCGATGCCCGGTGCGTGCCCGTATTCGGGGTGACCGGCGGTGCGGGAGCCGAGCTGCCGGAAGCGCTTGATCTCCTCGATATCCATGTCCGGATAGCCGGTGAGGTACAGCAGCGCGTAGATCAGCATCGAGCCGTGGCCGGCCGACAGCACGAAGCGGTCGCGATCGGGCCATTCGGGATGGGCCGCGTCGAATTTCAGGAAGCGGGTGAACAGGACGGTGGCGACGTCGGCCATGCCCATGGGCATGCCGGGATGGCCGGATTCGGCCTTCTGCACCGCGTCCATGGCGAGCGCGCGGATGGCGTTCGCCATGTCTTGATGGGTCGCTTCAGGTAATGCCTGATCCTGCATCAAGTCTCTCTTCCTGTCTAAATCGTTCATTTTCAATAGCTTGGTGTTGATGGGGGCGACTTGAGGTAACGCGACAGGTAACAGCAACCCACTAAATCGCTGCCGTCTCTAGCACACATATAAGTGCTGGCGGCAGCGCTCAACTCCACAAAGGAGGGATCGATGCACGCCAATCGAATCAACCGACGCAAGGCTCTTGTTGCCCCACCTTGGCGCATGATCCCAGGCTGCTATGCTCGCGGATGGGGGAGCCATTGATAGGCGCGGCGTCTGTCATCATCAGTGCCGGAAGATCGCCATGGCCAGTTCCACAGAGAGCGTGAAGCAAGCTGCCCAAGCGTGGGTCGATCAGGCTATCGCGTGCGGTGCCAATCCACGCATGATCTTGGAGCATCCCTCAAAGCGCCTAAGCGTTCATACGGCGGTAGAAGGCGTCGATTGGACCACGCACCCGGGCCGGCTTCCGGATCACCTTGTCGATGACGTGTTCGACATTCTCAACAGCATGGGCAGAGTCGAGGACTTGAAGCCTGCCAGCGAAGGCGGTGGTCCGCCCTAAGCGCCAGTTGCCGCAATCGGACATGGCCAAGGTGCTGACCTTCGATGAGGCGCGGCGCATTGCTGTGAACGTGGCGAAGCTGCCGGAACTGTTAGGGGCAATCCAATGGGCACATCGCAGCGAGTAAGCTGTGGCTTAGGTGTATGATCTCCGTCACACTCCACGTAGACTTAGTTTCAGAAGATCGCGCCGAACTTCGAGGAATGGTCTGATGCTTCACGGTTGGAGCGACTTCTTCACTTTGACCGGGACGGCTGGTGGGACGCTTGTGGGGTTGCTGTTTGTTGTTGTCACGCTTGGCACCGGCTTGTCGAAATCCCGAAAGCTGGACATCGCACATGCATCGCTGACGCCTGCGCTGTACAGCTTCGCCGGGGTCCTGCTCCAGAGCATGGTAGTGTTGGTGCCGTGGCAGTCCAATTGGCCAAGTGGAGTTATTTTCGTCGTGGGGGGGATTTGGGGCTTAATCTATCGAATTGATGTAGTCCGCGTACGGAGCCGTCTCCATCTCAGGGCCATTAAGAGCAAGATAGACAGGATCTTCCACAACGTAATTCCGATCGTTGCCAGCGTTATGCTGTTCTGCGGCGGCGCGGGATTGATCGCCGGAGAGGCTTTCGCCCCTTTCGCCATAGCGGGCTCAACCACGCTCCTCCTAGTCTCCGGAATTTACCGAACCTGGGGCGAAACCCTGGCGTTAATCGAGCTTTCCGACAAGTCTTAGCCGAGGGCACACCGGCGGCGCCTTGCGCCCTGGACGCGGAGTTTCTACCTGGGTATTCAAACTAGGAACCGCTGATAACTTGTCAAAGGAACGGTGCAAAATGGCCTCGCCTGTTCGCCCTAACCTTGGCGCATGACCCCAGGCTGCTACTTGTTTGTGCGGGGGGAGCAAATTGAGAGGGGCTCCCATGACATCATCACGCCGTTTCCCACCACCTTGGCAAGTCGAGCAGACGTCAGGAGGCTTCAAGGCGCTAAGGCGGGGCTTTTCCTTCTGCCTTCCTGCTGTCAACGGCAGCGGTTCATCCCGGTTTTTCGATGAACAGAAGAGACGTAATAGAGCGGCTTCTTTCTTTATTTTCGCAGTGATTGGCGAACTTCTCGGTGACGGGAGGTAGCAATGCGGCGGCGGCAGCGAAGGCCTCAGAAGTGCCCCGACGCTGGTTCGTAGAAGGTGTGTCCGTTTTCCTTTCTCTGTCTTATTACGCTCTCAGCCGCAGCGGCACATATCGCAGCCGTCTCTATCATGGCGTCGTAGAAGTCGTCGGTATCTTCTCGTGTCCATTTATGCGGGTTACGCATCCATCGGACGGCACAATGAGTGATGTAGGTGCTCCAGCGCCACGGGTCGTTTTTGGCGTCATCTACCTCATGGCCCCACATCCGGTCCTGAACGGATCGAACTCGCATGATGTGGTCAAATACAGCTGGGTCACCACGCAACGGGTACTCGTCGAGTTTCTCGCGGGACTCGAACAAGTCAGCGCTCGCCATGCTTTTGGCGAGACTCAGCATATGACGCATAATCTCGGTTTGCAGGGTAAATGGATACATACGATGTACTCCCGAGAGCGTTACAGGTTCGCCCATCTACAGAGAGTATTACGCGAACCTGCCCTACGTCCTCACAAATCGGTATCGTCTGTCGAAGCACCTGAAGACCTCCTGTTCGGCATAACGCGCGCGGCAACGATCGCGCCCCGCTCCAACCTTGGCGCATGATCCCAGGCTGCTATGCTTGGCCTGCGGGGGAGCTTCGAGGGAGGCTCGAATGGAAGACCAAGCCAAAGCGGTCATTCGCGCTGTGCACGAGGACGCGGCGTAGGATCCACGCTTCTGCACGAGAGACCGTGGCAACTGCAGGGGTTTTTCTCGCCTATGCGAGCCGACGTGGTGGCCTCATTTTATGACTGTCTCGCATCGACAATACGATCTGTTCTAGCGCCAAATCGCCGAGCGTCTCGGGTTCCTTAATGTTGTAGGAGGCCAACAGCACGATCTTCCGGCGTAGAGCTTCCTTGGTTTGACCATCGCACTCGGGGTAGCGAGCCAATAGCTTTGCCAGGGCATGGTGATATGCGAGGTCCATCGCCTGGAGCTCTCGCGGTGAAAATGATCGCTTGCGATCCATGTGGCTTCCTCCCTAACGCGGTCACAGGCGGTAGTTTGAAGCTCTCAGTCACCGGGTTCGCCTTTCCTTGCCGGTGATGGTAAATAGTGCGGCCTTCAAGCGCAAATGGCGAGGGTCTTATCTCGCGGTGCAGCGAGATCCTTGCTTGGGCCACGCCCTGCCAATAAAGCGCCCGCCAGGGTGCCGACCGCGTGACGCTTGCCTGAGACGGTTTTGAGCATGAGGAGGAGGCTCACATAATCGGCCACGAAGTCGCTATAGCCAGGATGATTGCGTGAGCTGATGTTGGTTCCGGCACGGCTGCCAAGCCATTAGAAAAAGAAGCCCGGCTCCGGCTGCTTACAAGAGCTAGGCTTCTCGAGGAGCGACTTTCTTAAAAAGTCCGAGCCCCAACCCTGGGACCGCTGGAAAAGTTCCTCTAGCCGCCGCCTAGCCTGCGTCTTTGCACCGAGTGAGGTTAGCCGGAGCGCTCAACCAGCCGTCAGGTAGCGGATGCGGAAAAGATGCCCGTAAGTCTCGTCCTGCTCCAATGTCAGAACCGCGGTCTTCCGTTTGCCAAGATGAAGCGAACGATCATCCCAGCAAAAGTCATCCCTCCTCAGTACCCTGCCACCGGAAGCACCAAGAGACGGCTGTAGGGCAACGCTAGAAGCCTCATTAGCCTCATTGGGCACCGCCATAGGGGTTTGCGGTATGGTGGCTGTATGCGCGTCTCTGTTACGGCTTCTCTGGCAGGTGTCGCTCGTCATTAAACCCCCCTCTGGTTTTCATCAGAGGGCTACATTCAAGCAGCGCTAGAAGCCCCCAGCGCCCGGTAGATCGTGGCCTTGCTGAACCCGGTCTTGCGGATGATTTCGGGAACGGTCGAATCCTTGCCGCATGGCCCTAATCTGAGCGGCCAGCTCCGGCGTCAGTTCCCTCTTGCGGCCAAACCGACTCCCCGTTCCTTGGCCTTGGCGATGCCGTCCATCTGCCGCTCGCGGCGAATGTCGTTCTAAAACTCGGCAATGAGCGCCAGGATGCCCATGACGAGCTTGCCCGTTCGCGTGGTCGTGTCGATAGACGGATCGTCCTTGACCTTGAAGGCCACGCCCTTATCTGCCAGCTCAGACACGATGCGGTAAAGGTCCGAGGTTGAGCGGGCTAGCCGGTCGATCTTGGTGACGAGCAAGGTGTCGCCTTCTCGGAGGTACTCCAGCCACCGTCGAAGCTCTGGGCGCCCAGCGCGCGGCGACTCTCGCTGCCGGCGGAGCCTTCTCGTCCAACATGATCTGTTCAAGCGTATCGAGCGCCTTTGGTGACTTCGCACGCGCTAACTCCTGCACGTCTGCAAGTACGCGTGGGCGACCGCCCGGATTCCCACTCACCCCTTTAGGGAAGGGTCTGCCTCTTGGTTTCGTCATCGCTGTTCCTCGCTAATCTCAGTGTTGCAATGCAGCGCACAATTTGCCCTTCAGTGTGCAACTCTTCTGCGTAGAGGGCTAACTTAGGTGTAGGATGTTTGCCTCTGATCGCTAGAACTGGAGTATTACCCATGCGTGTAGTCCTCTTGATCCTTGCAGCGCTTGTTCTCTCAACCACACATGCTGCCGCCTTGAAGGGCACCGGAGGCACCGGCGAACTCGGGTTCAGCTGCACCGTTGGTGGGAAATGCTACTGCGACGGGCCCGTGGGTTCAGCCGACTGCAAGGGTGCAGCGAAAAACTGTTCTGATGGGGTCAAATGTCCTTGCGGCTGGGCGGTGGACAATTGCTGCTGTACCTACAGCGCGGCCAAGGCACACCCAAATATCATCCAGAAAGTCCCTAGCGGCACGTTGAAAGCCCAATAGCGGTATATTTAGTAAGCGCGGACGCCCATCGCCGCCTTGACCGCGTGGTAGCCGACCAGGAGCTGGGTAAGCGCCAGCGGGTGGCTCTTCGCGCCGTTGGCGACATCGATGCGACCGACCTGGTCGCGGAGATGGCCCGCCTCCGGGATGAGATTCCACAGCAGATCCTCGATCCGCTCGGCCCTCTTGTCGGAGATATTGCCGTTGATCTCAAGTACATCTACGGGCTTTCCGTCGCGGTCCCTGGCCAGCTCCAGGTGCAGGCCGGCGTTGCTGGACCCGTCGAACAGCGGCGTAAAGTCCGGATGCGGCAGGGTCGGGCGCAACAGGTGGCGGACATCGAGCTGGGTGTCGGAGCCGTTGGCCCCTTTAGGGGACAGAAAACGGATGACGATGTCGGCGAAGGTCCGCTGCGGATGGATGAAGTTCGGGCTGTCCTGCTTGCGCCGCTCCAAGGAGGAAACCACTTCCTCCAGGCTGTAGCCACGCTTCGTCGTGTCGCGATGGATCTTCCATTTGATGCGGAGATCGTCCTCCGGATCGAGATAGATCTTTACGTCGTAGCAATCGCGCATGGCTCTCGTGGTGTACCCCAGCAAGCCTTCGGCGATGACGAACTCGGTGGGCTTAAAATATTTCGGACGTCCCAGTGTGCCGTGCGCGTGGCAATAGACCGGCTTCAGCACCGCCTCACCCCTCCGCAACAAGCGCAAATGTTGCTCGAGGACGTCGATGTAGTTCGCGCGCGGATCCAGCGCAGACAGGCCGGCGTCGTTCCGTTCCTGCCGCGTGTAGCGGTGATAGTCATCGGTGCAGAAGACCGAGCAGTGCTCCTCGCCCAGAATCTGAGCGACGCCTGCCGACAGGGTCGTCTTTCCCGATGCCGAGTCACCCACGATGCCGAGGATGATCGGATGATCAACTCGCTTGGGCATTATCTACTCCCAGGCGTTCCTATCCCTTTGGCTTGTTAAGCGACATCGCGAGCCGCCACGCTCACAAGGCGGTCGGTCGGCAGATAGCTCGTCATGATCTGCCGCTCGCCCGTCGCCCCGGTTATCATCATGGTCTGCACCTTATAGTGCGACTTGGTACGCTCCACGCCTTCGAGCATCAGCCCGGTGGTGATGCCGGTGGCGCAGAAAAACAGGTCGTTGGAGGTGATGAGCTCGTCACGATCGAACCACCGCGACGTGTCGATGCCGGCGTCGTGAACCGCCTTCGCCTCGGTCTGAAGCTGCGGATCGAGGCGCGCAAGAAATTCGCCGCCGATGGCGCGGACGGCGCACGCCGACATGACACCTTCCGGCGTGCCGCCTGTCCCCATTAACGCGTCGATGCCGGAACCGGGAATGGCGGCCATGAGCGCGCCCGCCACGTCGCCTGCCGGATACATCGCGACGCGTGCGCCAGCGGCCAGGATCTTGGTGACGAGATCGCGGTGACGCGGCTTCTCCAACACGAACACGGTGAGATCGGAGACGTCCTTGTTGAGAACCTTGGCGAGAGCTTCGAGTTTCTGGCTGGTTGATGCGGTCGGATCGATCTTCCCGCGCGCGGCCGCGCTCGCCACGAACTTCTCCATATAGAAGGCAGGGCCCGGATTCATCATGGCGCCGCGGGGCGCGACGGCGAGAACGGCGAGCGCGTTGGTGAGACCGCGCACCAAGTAACTCGTGCCTTCCACGGGGTCGACGGCGATGTCGGCCTTGAAAGCAGCGCCGGGACGACCGAGATGCTCGCCACGCTGCGGCTGTGGCGCCTCGCCCGCGGTCGCTTCGCCGATGACGACAACGGCATCGATATCGACCTCGGCGATCGCGCTGCGCATCGCATCGAGCGCCGCACGGCCGCCGTCGTCGGCATCGCCGCGGCCGATCCAGTTGAAGGCGGCACAGGCGGCGCGCTCCGTAACGCGGCGCAAAGAATAGACGAGATCCGGATTGACCGGGCCCGGGGTCTCCATGACGTCTCCTCCTCGGCGGCTCCGCTCTCGGGTCGCCGACGTTCTTCACGTGGCCCTAAGGCCTTGGCTCACTATACCTTATGGGTCGGTAATGCCCCAATTATCAAGGCCTGGAGGCTGGATTCGTCCCCAGCCCTCGGCTTGATCTAGCGGACGCGACGCCGCGGATCGAGCCCATCGCGCAAGGCATCCCCCAGCACATTGACGGAGATCAGAACGACGATGAGAACCAGGCCGGGGAGCACCGTCACCCACCAGTCACCGGCGAACATAAGGTCGTAGCCGGATCGGATCAAAGTGCCGAGGGAGGGTTTGGTAACCGGCATGCCCAGGCCGAGAAAGGAGAGCGCGGCCTCCGCCATGATGGCCCCGGCAACCTGGGTCGTGGCGATCACCACGAGCGGCGACAGAATATTCGGCAGGATGTGGCGGTGCACAATGGCGAGGTCGCTCGAGCCCACAGCCCTCGCCGCCCGGACATAATCCTTGGCCGCCTCCACCAAGGTGGCCGCGCGGGCGGTGCGGGCAAAGATCGGCCATTCCGCCAGACCGATGACAAGGACGAGCAGCGGCACCGCGAACCGGCTCAAAGCCTCGCCCCCCAGTCCCGCCCGGAACAGCGCCATGACGATGATGGCCATCATCAAGGTGGAGAGGGACAGCTGGATATCGGCCATGCGGGTGACGAGGCCATCCACCCTGCCCCCGAAATAGCCGGCAAGCAGGCCGAGCGAGACGCCGATCGCCGCTTGGATAAGGACGGCGAGGATGCCGACGATCAGCGAGATGCGGGTACCGTAAAGGATCGCGCTGAAGAGATCGCGGCCTTGCGCATCGGTGCCGAGCAGGAAGCGTGGGTCGCTGCCCTGTTGCCAGACCGGCGGCAGCTCCGCATCCATCAGGTCGAAGCCGGACAGGTCGAACGGGTTTTGCGGTGCGATCAGAGGCGCGAGCGCCACGGCAGCTGCGACGACGGCGAGCAACAGTGCCGCCAGTACGGCCCCTGGGCGCGCAACGGCAAATCCGGTAACGGCCCGCGCGCGCGTCTGCGAGGCGCTCCCACTCATCGCGCGCCCTCGAGGCTGACGCGCGGATCGAGCATGAGGCTCACGAGATCCACGATCGTGTTGGTGATGACGAAGAGAAGGCCGACCAACACGAGATAGGTCGTGATGAGCGGAATGTCGGCGCGGGTCACGGCCTCGAGGAACAGGAAGCCCATGCCGGGCCATTGGAACACCGTCTCGGTGAGGAGCGTGTAGGCGATCAGCGTGCCGATCTGAAGACCGCCCACGGCGACAAGCGGCAAGAGCGCATTGCGTAGCGCATGGACGAGCCACACGCGTAAAGGGGACGCACCCTTGGCGCGCGCGGTGCGCACGTAATCGTGGCCGAGCTCGTCGAGCATGGCGCCGCGCACGAGGCGAATGAAGAGGGGCAGCATGATGGAGGACAGCGTGAGGGCCGGCAGCAGCAGGTGTTCGAGCCCGTCGAGGGTGAGAAGCCCGGTCTGCCAGACGCCGAGACCGACCGTCTCGCCGCGACCAAAGGCGGGCAACCAATGAAGCCACACCGAGAAGACGGTGATGAGCAAGATTCCCGTGAGGAACACCGGCACCGAGATGCCGAGCACGCTAAAGCCCAGAATCAGCCTGGCGCCCAGACTCCGAGGCCGCACCGCGCAATAGATGCCGCCGGGCAATGACAGGAGCAGCACGATGAGGCTTGCACCAAAGACCAACTCGAAGCTCGCCGGGAATTTGGCGAGCACGACCTCCACGGTCGAGCGCTTGTAGATAAGCGAGGTGCCGAGATTGCCGGTGGCCGCCCGCCCCAGATAGCGGACAAGCTGCACCGGCCAGGGTGCGTCCAGGCCGAGCTCATGGCGCAGCTCCGCGCGTTCCTGCTCCGGCACGGCCTGCCCCATGATCTCGCGCAGCGGGTCGCCGAGGCTCTGGCGTACCGCAAAGGCGATGACGAGGATCGCCAGCATGACGAGCAGAGCTTGGGAGAGGCGTTGCGCGACGAAAGCTACGCCCGAGGCAAACGCTTTCATGGACGCATCAGGTCCGGGTCAGGCCATAGGCGATGGCGCCGGCAACCAGGGCCTGCCACGGCACGAAGAGAAGAACCAGCGCGTCGTTCTCGGCGGCCGGATAAAGCAGGACGCCGAGCGCCGTACCGACGACGACGATCAGGATCCAGCTTTTCGGCTGCCTGATGGGCTCGGCGGGAATGCCGGAGCCGAAAGCGGTCAGGCCGGCCCCGATCGCACCGCCGCTTAACCCGGCGAGCAAGAGGCCGACGGCCTCGCGGCTCGCTTTGGCACCCTGGACGGTGCCAAACAATTCCGAGCCGACGACGGCCTGGAACACGTCGTTCGCCGTATTGACCGCGGCAAGCCAGCCAATCAGCGTCAGTGCCATGGCCAGCAGGCATTTGGCCGGGTCGCGGTTGACCCATAGCCACATCATGAGGCCGATGCCCACCGCGAAGGCGATGCCGGCATGGAGCGGAACCCCCTCCGCGTTTAAGAGAAGGCCGGCGTCGTCGAGACGGATGTCGGGCAAAGGCGAAGGGACGCTGGAGATCAGACCAGTGAAGGCGCCAATCCCCGCCATGGCCAAAACGACCCCGGTGCCCGGCGACGGCCGCGGCAGAGTATCGGCCATGAGGAAGTCCCACTTCATCCCCGATAGCGGGCAATTCCAACGGTGCTGCCGCCCCTCTCGTTCGTCGAGCCCCTCGCGCGCCATGCGCCTCGTTGGCCACATGACAGGACGCCCTGGGGCCCGAGCCAACTATACTTGACCTGAGCGTCGGTGACTAACGGGATGGCTCAACTCCCAAAACACCACGGTCAGGCAGCAACTATCTGCTACTCATAGTAGCAACATGCTAAGCTGCGTGCGCGCTCGATTAGCTCTTTTTCACGGGAGGCTTCAAATGCGCGTGTTTTTCTTCGTTGGATTTGTCTTCGGTCTCTTGCTCCTGCCCTCCGCGCCAGCGTCAGCGGCCGGTGCCGGCGAAACGTGCGACGGGATAGCCGGCATCCAATGCGATGCGGGATTGTGGTGTGAGCACCCCGCGGGACAATGCGACGTCGCCGACGCCGCTGGCACATGCGTGAAGGAGTCGGGTCCCATCTGCACAGAGGACTACATGCCCGTCTGCGCCTGCGGCGGCGTGCAATACTCAAACGATTGCAGACGCAAAGCCGCGAAAGCCCAACTCGATCACGTCGGTGAGTGCGAGAAGTAGCGCTTGGAAGAACGCGCTAGCTCTTCTGCTCGGCCAAGGCCGGCGACCTTACTCGATCACCAGATCACCGAGATACGGCATGTCGATGACATTCACGATTGGCGCGATCTTCACATTCTTACGTGCGGCCCAGGCGAGATGCTGCCACTGCAAGGGGACCAGCGCCGCATCGTCATAGAGGACGCGCTCGATCCTCTTTAAGACCTCGGCGCGCTCTTTCGGGTCCGTCATGGTCTGGGTCTCGAGCGTCAACCGGTCGACTTCCGGGTTCGAATAGTTCCCGGCGTTGTATTGGCCGTAGCCGGTCTTCGCGTCCGGCGTCATCGCCAGGAACTCGTAGAAATTCGCGGAGTCCAGCGTGTCCGACTGCCAGCCGATCATCATCATGTCGGCGGCGCGCTCGTCGAAACGCTGCCAATATTGCGCCTTGGGCATGGTCTGGAGATCGACCTTGATGTTGATCTTGGCCAGCATGGCGGCGACGGCTTCCGCGATGCGCGCGTCGCCAATGTAGCGGTTGTTCGGCGCCATCATGGTCACCGAGAACCCGTCCTCGTAGCCGGCCTCCTTCATCAACGCCTTCGCCTCATTGAGGTCGTAGCGGGGCTTGAGCGCGGGGTCGTGGCCGGCATAGCCAGGCGGGCTCAACTGGCCCGCGGCGGTCGCCTGCCCGCGCATGATCTTCTTGGCGATGGCCTCGCGATCAATGGCGTAGTTGATGGCCCGTCTGACGCGGGGGTCCTTGAAGGCCGCGACGCGATCCTGGTTCAGCTCGAAAGTGAGGACGCGCGGGCTCGTCATCGTGACGAGCGTGCAGCAATCGGCTGACTCGACACGTCTCAGATCGGTAGGCGGCACGGGCCCGATGAAATCGACGTCGCCGGCGAGCAGCGCCGCTACGCGTGTCGCCGGCTCCTTGATGGGGGTGAAGATGATCTCGTCGACATTGCCTGGCGAGTCCTTGTCCCAGTAATTGTCGAAGCGTTTGAACTCGAGCTTAACCCCCTGCTCGCGGCTCGTGACGATGAAGGGGCCTGTGCCGCTCATATGGGACGAGGCGAAGGAGGAGCCATGCTTGACCACGGCGTCCTTACGTGCCCCGCGCTCGTCGGTGCCGGTATAGAACACCCGGTCCATGGGAAAGATGTAAGTGGCGAGGTTGAGCACGAGCGGATACGGCTTCTTGGTGATGAGATCGACGGTATGGTCGTCCACGGCCTTCGCGCCTTCGAACGGCTCGAACAGGGCCTTGAAGTCGGGGCTCCGCTTCAGGCGGTCGACCGTCCACACCACATCCTCGGCGGTCAATTTGCGGCCGGAGTGAAATTTCACGTCGTCGCGCAGATGAAAGCGGGTCGTGCGCTCATCGATCTTTTCCCAGCTCTTGGCTAGACGCGGCTCCAAGGTCATGTCCTGGCGGAAGCGTACAAGCGGATCGAATACGAGATGGGAGAGCTGCAGCGTCGCGCCGGAGAGCTGCTCGTGCGGATCGAGCGAAGCGGGATCGGCGTCATAGGCCATGCGCAGCGTCTTGCCGCCGGCTGCGAGGGCCGAGCCGCACAAGAGGAGCGCGAGGACCGGGAAGATCAGAAAAGGGCGCATGGGCGGCACTTTGTCGCCTGAAAACAAGGCTCTCGTCCAGCCTCTTGCCTAGAAGGCTCTGGCCGATAAAGTCGCCCCTCCCCGCCGCCGAAGGACCCTGCCGGAGGCCGTTCCAATATCATGCATGGCTTTTTCGTCACCGGAACCGACACCGATGTCGGCAAGACCCTCGTTTCGGCGTGGCTCGTCACGCATCTCAACGCGTCTTACTGGAAGCCGATCCAGGCGGGCACGGAGCCGACGACGGACTCCGCCACCGTGCAAGCACTGGCCGAAATGCCGGTCGGACGCGTCTGGCCGGAGGTCTATCTCCTGCCCGACCCGCTTGCGCCTCACGAGGCGGCGCGACGCGCGGGCATCGCTCTCGACATGGCGAAGCTGCACATGCCGGATCATGAGGGCCTGGTCGTGGTCGAGGGCGCCGGCGGCCTCATGGTCCCGATCACCGACGATGCCTACATGATCGACCTCGCAGCGGATCTCGATCTTCCCATCATTCTCGTCGCCCGCTCGACGCTTGGCACCATCAATCACACGCTTCTATCCATCGAGGCGATCCGGCGGCGCGGGCTGCCGCTGGCCGGCGTGGTCATGAGCGGTCCTGAGACGCCGCATAATCGCGCCGCAATCGAGCGCTACGGCCAGATCGAAATCATCGCCGAGATTCCCTGGCTCGAAACCATCAATCGTTCCGTGCTGAAGAGCATTCAGCCGGAATTCGATCTCATGAAGCTTGCGACGGTGAGGCTGTGAACGACAGCTGGAAACGAGACCAGAGCTCGCCCATTGCGCGCGACATCATCGCGCGCGACCGGCGCCATGTCTGGCACCCCTACACCCAGCACGGCACGGAGGCGGAGCCTACCGTCATCGCGCGCGCCAAGGGCGCCTCACTGTTCGATGCCGAGGGCCGGGAGATCCTCGATCTCATCTCGTCGTGGTGGACCTGCACCCATGGGCATTCGCATCCCAAGATCAACGCGGCTCTCGCCCGCCAGGCCGAAGAGCTCGAGCATGTGATGTTCGCGGGCTTCACCCATGCGACGGCGGTGAACCTGGCGGAGCGGCTCGCAGGCCTTCTGCCAGGCGACCTCAATCGCGTGTTCTTCTCCGATGACGGCTCTACCTCCGTCGAGGTGGCGATCAAGATCGCCTATCAATCCTGGGTCAATCGCGGCGAGGCGCGTCGGCGCATGCTGGTCGCTTTCGACGGCGGCTATCACGGCGACACGCTCGGCGCCATGTCGGTCGGCCGCAGCTCGCAGATGTTCGGCGCTTTCAAAGACCTCATGTGCAAGGTCTGCATCCTGCCCTACCCGGCGACATTCGAGGGCGACGACGCGGCGGACGAGCGCGAAGCCGGCGCGCTTTCGGCATTTGACGCACTGCTTGCCGAGCGCGGGCCGACGATCGCGGCGCTCATCGTCGAGCCTTTGATGCAGGGCTCTGCAGGCATGCGCTTCTGCCGTCCGAGCTTTCTCAAGCGTCTCGTCAAGGCCGCGCAACACGCCGGAGTCATTGTGATTTTCGACGAGGTGGCGACGGGCTTCGGGCGCACAGGAACGCTGTTCGCGCTTGAGCAGGCGGGCGTCGTGCCGGATCTTGTCTGTCTTTCCAAAGGCTTGACGGCAGGCTACATGCCGCTTGCGGCGACCGTGGCGCGGGATCGCTTGTTCGACCTGTTTATCGGCCACGATTTCGAGCGCGCGCTGCCCCACGGCCACTCTTTCACCGCCAATCCACTCGCTTGCGCGGTCGCGCTCGCCTCGCTCGACCTCTACGAAGACGAGCGCACAATCGCGCGCATCGCGCACATCAATGCGCGCCACCGCGCCATGATGCGCGCGCTTCAAAGCCGGCCCGACGTAACGAAGACCCGCGTGCTCGGCGTGGTGCTCGCGTTCGAGGTCAAAGAAGGCGGTCAGTACCAATCGGAGGCGAGCCGCAAGCTCAGGAATTGGTATCTCGCCAACGGCTTCAACATCCGGCCGATCGGGTCGACCGTCTATCTCATGCCGCCCTACTGCATCACCGATGCGGAACTCGACCGCGCCTATTCAGGGATGGTCGAAGGGCTCGACCGGCTCGCCTCGGGCGATCTGAGCACGCCGTAGACGATGTGCCAGGTCACGCGGCCGCCGAAGCGCAAATTCGTGGCGCGGAGCGCCCGGCGGAGCGCGCCCGCCGATAGCGCAGCATAGCCTTCCCGCGGCGTGAGGCCGCCGACCGCCCTCATGCGGCGCAGGAAGGAAAGCGAGTCGTTATCCGGCGTTAGATGCTGTTCCTCGACCACGCCCGGAAGTTCCGGGAGCGGGGCGATGCCGCTTCGCAAGCGCTCGGTGGCAAGGACCGCGCGCCACTCCACGAAGCTGTCAGGCCCGAGCGAGGCATAGAGCAACACGCCGCCTGGCGCGAGGAGCCTGCGCAGGCGTTCCAACGTGGCGACGGAGTCGCTAACCCAGTGAAGCGTCATGCTGGAGACGATGAGGTCGAGACCGGCACGGCCGCCCGCCTCGCCGGCATCCATCACCTCGTAGCTGATGCGGCCGTCTGCGCGCCCAGCGAGGTTGCGGCGGCACTGGGCGATCATGGCTGGCGACACGTCGGTCAGCACGAAATGCCCTTGCGGGTAGCGCGCCACGAGATGGCGGCTCATGAGTCCGGTGCCACAGCCGAGCTCGAGCACGTTCGGGCTGTCGAAATCGGGCAGCAGGCCCGCGAGCCGTTTCGCCACGGCCTCTTGCAACCCCGCATGAGCCTCGTAGCTCTCTGCGCGTGCGCCGAAACGCGCCGCGATCTCGGCGCTACGACGGGAGAGTATCGGCGAATTCAAGGACATGGCGGGCGCACCGGCGCGGGTGTCTCAACGGTAGGACATGGCCGCCATCCGGCGACCAGCGAATCTCTGTCCCCTGCCAAATCGCCTCCGTCATGGCGGGGGGCACGATGGGGTCGTCGCGAGCGGCAAGGGCAAGCACAGGACAATCGAGCTTCTCCTTAGCCTCCCCGGCGTCCCAATGCATCAGCCAATCGAGCCCCTCGTCGAGCCGTGCGACATTCAGCGCCTCCGGCAGGGCGAAGCCCGGCGACCCGCAAGACCGCCAAAAGGCTTGCATCGTACCGGCTGGATCGCGTTCGAGCCCGCGCTTGAGCGCGGCGATGCGCGAGGGCGGCACGTGAGGGCAAAAGCGGTCGAAGCCCTGGATCGAGACCAGCGCCTTGAAGCGGCCGCGCCCCTCCTTCAACAGCCAGGCCACGCCCAGCGAATGGCCGACGGCGATGGCGTCGTCAGGCCATTCCGTGCCGCCCTTGGGGCCTCCGGCGACGAAGCCAAGATCGACCAGCGTGACTTGCGCATCGCCGAGATGGCCGACGACATCGGCCCAGATGCCGGCGTGGTACCCCCAGCCATGGACGAGAACGAAATGCATGGGCGCTAGGCGGAGACGGCCTTCACCGTTTGCGGCGCCGCCACGTCGCCGAGGACATCGAGGAGGCGATCGATGTCTGCTTCGTCGTGGGCGGCGGTGAAAGCGAACCGCACACGGGCCGTGCCTTGCGGCACCGTGGGCGGCCTGATCGCCGTCGCCCAAAAGCCCGCGTCGCGGAGCCTGGCGCTAAAAGCCAGCGCGGCATCTGCCGAACCCGCGATAACCGGCACGATCTGCGTGGTCGACGCGCCGGTGTCGTGCCCGCGCGCCTGAGCGCCTTCGCGAAACCGCGCGGCGAG
>CAWGXJ010000003.1:0-391381 GCA_963826465.1 uncultured Alphaproteobacteria bacterium | reverse complement strand
ATCAAGTGGATGAACGACCGCTTCAAGGGCGTGCCCGCACCGTCAAGTTGCGAACGATAGCTGCACGCCTCAGAATCCTACGAGAGCACAGAACTCAAATCAACCCCACGACCGTTTCTGGCACGAAGCAGACATCGCGACCTGTTCGCTTCACATCGGCTCCTGACCCAAAGCGGACATGAAAGAGTTCATCAGCCTGTGGACGAAGCTCTGTGGTTTCACGATTGGAGTTCGATCTCTCCCGGCCGCCAGGTCTTCGCGAACCAGGGCTCCAAAGGCCCATACATGCGCAGGATCGTGTTCCAACCCTGGCCGGACACTGTCGAATCCAGTTTGTCGCTTCGCCATCGGGCGCTTGGTGGACTATCCACATCCACCGAGCCGTCGGCGTTCACTTTAAGGTCCTCGTCCTGACTGCTGACGCTTGGGAACCGCTGGTCCGTCTGGATCATCGAGCGGGTCTGGTCGCTGTAGACGATCACCGACCAGAAGTCCTTGACCGGGATGTTCGGGGGCAAATGAAGCTTGTACGTCTTTCCGCCATCGAGCGGGTCACCTTTGGCATCCCGTGCTGTCCACGCATATTGCGACCCTTTACCAACCATCTTCTCTTCCATGGCCGGGGTCACGCCCGTCGCCATGAAGTAGTAGAAGATGTAGCCGTCGAGGTTTAGGACACCCGGCTGGCTCTGGAACTTGTACCCGCCGACAAAAGGCAGCTGCCAGTTGCTGTTTTCGTAATAGTAGCCGGCCCTCTCGCGCCAGTGGAAGGCGACTGCGCGTGCAGTGGCATCGCCTACCGCGGCGGCCTCTGTGAGGATTTTCTTCATGCGTGCGTCAGGCGCAAAGGGCTTGCCCTTCTCGATGCCGATCGAGGCGAAGTAGCCCATCCGGATCTGGTCGAGTGATTGAGTCGGCTCTTCCTGGACCACCTGATTGAGCAGGTCCCAGAACGTGTAGTCGGCAGGGTTGATGATGTTGAAGGGCTTGCCCGACACATCGACATAGTTGAGCGCGGGTGCGGGCTTATCCTTATCGGCAAGCCGGTAGATTTTGGTGAACTTCTTGACGAGATCGACTCCGGGCTTAGGGCCGCCGTCCACCAGGAAGCTGCGCCAAGGGATCCAGAGGTTGTAGGTCGGAGACTGAACCAATAGTAGCCATCGGGCACGTCGCCTTTATGGCCAGGCGGCAGGAACAGATATTTGCCCCCTTCGCCCTTGTCCGGTCCGGTGATGCCCACGTCGACGACCCAGCGGAACCAGATGTCATTGACCGCACCCAAGACCTTCGGTGGGACCTCAACCACCAGCGGACCATCCTTGAGGTTGAGCCAGCCCCAGCTGTAGACGGTGTTGTCGTTAAAGGTCAGACCAACGGTCCGCGAATCCACCAACTGCTCCCAGATCGGGATGGTCTGGTTTGCTGGTCCCAGCGTCAAACAGGCGTTGCGGTCAGCCACTTGGCTGGCGGCAGGGATTGCAAGGAGATACGCTTGCACGGCGCGCTGGAAGTCGAGGTTGTCGAAGAGCTTGTTGGCCGTGTCCTTGTCCGGGAAGCCGTCAAAAAAATTGAGGGTACCGAGGCGGTCTCCACCTTGTCCGGCACTGCAATGCCCGACGGCATTGGGGTGGAATACTTCATGTTGGGCTCGGCAGGTGCGCCAGTGAGCATTTTGGCCAGCGCTGATCCCGGTTTGGTTGCCGCAGTTGCGATAGCAGCCAATGCACCGGATTGGAGGAGTTCGCGTTTCGTCAACATGGGGACACTCCGTTCATGAGACCGCTGTTGCAGTGTTTATACCAGCGACCCAATCCTTTTTTGAGGCATGTCAAAGATATGATGCCAGGCGACACAATGTCTGCTCCTGGCACCAAGCGGACATGTCGATGGGGCAGCCCTCACGTCTGCTTCTGGCTGCCGCAGTTGATTGATCCACGTCAATGCTGTCTTAGATCAGGGCACTACAGACGCGAGCCGATCTTTCGAGTAGTGTAGCAAGACAATCCGGCACTATTTATAGACTTGGCTGGGATTCTTAAGTCTTTAGAAGCCTGTTCGCTCGATTGGACTTAATATAGCCAGATTTGTGCCACTGATGAGCTGTCACACCCGTGTGGGGGCCATTGCTCTTAATTCCTAGCTGACTTGTCGTCACCTGCGCGCCGCGCGCTGTTGTGCAACTAGGGGATCTGTATGTCTCAATCACTCGCGTCTCAATCCTTGTTACAGCGTTTTGATGTTTCGGCTCGCGACTTGAGTCTGCTCAAAGAATGCGGGGGGCTGCTTGCCGACCGGATCGACGGCGTCGTGGACAAGTTCTACGAGTGGCTCGCGGAACAGCCTGAGTTCAAAGTGTTCTTCAACAGTCAGGATACGGTAGAACGGGTCAAGAGGCTCCAGAAGGTCTATTGGGCTGATTTTTTCAGCGGCGTCGTCGATCAACGGTATATCGATTATCGCGTCCACATTGGGGAGATCCACGCCCAACGGGACATGCCGAATCTCATCTACTTTGCGGCCATGCTGCGCTTCCAACTTCTCTTCATGGAGGAACTGCAGGATTGTGGCCTTGCCAAGGATAAGATCCAGCCCGCGATACACGCATTCACGAAGCTGTTGATGCTCGACACCCATGTAACGAGCGATCAGATCGCTCAATTCGCCAAGAAGCGAGTTGTCGAGAGCGGCAAGGCAATGTTGGCAATGTCCACGCCGGTCACTGCGATCTGGGAGGGGGTTCTCTTGTTGCCCCTGGTCGGAGTTGTGGATTCACAACGTACTCAAGACATCATGGAGAAGACACTGTCGCGGATTGCTGAGAGCCGCGCGCGTGTCTTTGTCATGGATATCAGTGGCGTTGTGACCGTTGATACCGCTGTGGCAAATAACTTTATTCGGATCACGCAAGCGACCCGGCTCATGGGATGCGACTGTATCATCTCCGGGATCTCGCCGAACGTAGCGCGGACTTTAGTTGAGCTTGGCGCAAATGTGGGAGAAGTGCGCACGACGGCCACCCTCCGCGACGCACTCCAGCTTGCACTAGCCACCATCGAGCCAACCGTACGTGACGGCAGGGCGACCACCAGGGTGCATGCTGACACGATGCATCGTTAAACGCCCTTAGGGGAGACGGAGGGCCGCGTGGCAGAAGGGCGCTATGTAATCAGCCGCATTGGCCAAACGCTCGTCGTCACCTTGGAAGGCGCAGCGGAGGCAGGTGCTCTTGTAGGCGTGTCCCAGGCGCTGGCGGATATGCAAGCGCGGCGCGGCGTCGACAGCGTAGTGTTCGAGGTTTCTGGATGCGAAGTGATCGATCTCGACGAGTTCATGGAGTTGCAGAAGGTGGTCCGCACCATGGAATGGCTTGGGCTGCGCTGCGTGATCGCGGGGCTGAGACCTGGCGTCGTTGCTTATCTTGCCTCGGCCGGCATCTCGGCTGGATCGCTTCGTACCTCGCTCGACCTGGAGCTTGCATTGCGGGACCTCAATCCCAGCCATGACGAACCCGCCCACGACGGAACCGAACCTCAACCAGACTCCGAATTCGAACGCGAGCCGGATGACGCTTTGCCGCTTTGACATTCAGGCCGAAGCCGATCTTCACGCTGCCGTGATGAATGTTCAGCTCAACAAGCGTTTAGCCGCGTCGTTTGCGACAGTGGAGGTGGCGATGATAGCGACGGTCGCTTCTGAACTGGGACGCAACATCCTCAAATACGGCGGTGGCCGGGGCCACTTGTTGGTGACCTGGCTTGAAGACGCCACCGGCCGTGGCGGAGGTGTCGAGATCAAGGCCGTCGACCATGGTCCGGGCTTCGGCGATATCGAGTCGGCGCTCAAGGACCATTTCTCGACTGGCGGTACGCTTGGCCTCGGCTTACCCGGCGCGGCGAGGATCATGGACGCCCTTGAGATACAGTCCGTTCCCGGGTCGGGGGCCATCGTGACGGCTACGAAATGGGTAAAGCCGCGTGGAAGGTAGAATCGAGTCGGGCGTTTATGTACGGCCTTGTGACGGCGAGACGTTGTCCGGAGATGTCGTCTTCGTTCAGCCGCAAGGCGACGGCCTATTTGCCTCCGTGATCGATGTTCTAGGTCATGGCCCCGATGCGCACAGGCTTGGCGTCCAGCTCAGCGCTGCCCTGTCCGGCTGGCTACCGGAGGCAACGCCTCCAACTCCCGAGGGCGCTCTTGCCGTCCTGCATGAGAGCGCCCGTGGCACGCGAGGCGCCGTAGCAGCGGTGGCGTGGCTCAACACCCAGACGCTCGAGGGCTGGATAGTGGGAGCAGGCAATGTGCGATGCCGCCTGTTCGGTGCGGTGACGAGGACCTTCGAGTTCGGAGAAGGCGTGCTTGGCCAGCGGGTAAGAACGCCACGACCGGTTTCATTCGCGCTGCAGCCGTCTGATGTGATGATCTTGTTTTCCGATGGAGTGGCTAGCCATTTTCGGCTGGAAGACTATCCGAGCCTTGGCCTTGATCCGGCCCCGGCGATCGCTTTCAATGTGGTCAGACGTTTCGGCAAGGGCATGGACGACGCCTCATGCGCGGTGATGCGATGCCGATGGTGATACTTGGCACTCTTTCGCTAACTGGTGCGAAAGGAATAGCAGCTCTGCGCCGCAAGCTGCTCGCAGTTGCACAGCACCTCGGCGTTAATTCCATCAGGGCGACTCGGCTTGCCGCAGCGGCTTCCGACCACGCGAAAGATGTGACCCGCAATGCCTCGCTTGAGGTCAGCGTGGAGCTGTGTGGATCTACTCAGGCGGAAGAGCTCTGCGTCAACTTCCTCACGACTCATTGTGGAACCGATGCTTTGTTGCGCGTAGGCTTCGACGGGGTCGAGCCCTTGATCCAAGGCGAGCGGCAGGGCTGGCGTGCCTCCTGCCGGATCGACCCGATCGCCGCGTCCGATCCCGTCGTCTCTTGGTGCCAGGCCGCGATGGCCGAGCAAGGCGTCGAGGAGCTTGTCGAGGCGTTGAATGCAAACAATCAAGCCTTGCAATCGGCGAAGGAAGCCGAGGAGGGCGCACGCACGCGGCTCGCCCTGCTACTCGGTGCCGCTCCGGTGGTGGTCTACAGCTTTCGAGCAAGCGGAGATTTCTTACCCACCTTTGTCAGTGACAGTATCCACGGCATGCTGGGATATAGGCCCAAAGATTATCTGGAGAGCCCTGACTTCTGGCGATCCTGTGTGCATCCCGAGGATTTAGCTAAGGTCGAGGCTGATCAAAAGCAGCTATTCGACAACGAACGGCATCAGACCGAATATCGGTTCCGCAAGAAAGACGGTTCTTATTGCTGGGTTAGCGACGAGCAGCATTTGACCCGGGACTCGGAGGGGCACCCCGCGGAGGTGGTCGGCTCGTGGAGCGATATCGATATCCGCAAGGCGGCAGAGCAGGCCATCCAAGCGGCCCAGGCGGAACTCGAGAAGGCGAATGAAGCAAAGAGTGCGTTTCTCGCAAATATGAGTCACGAAATCCGGACCCCGATGAACGCCGTTATCGGGCTCTCGCACCTCGCGCTAAAGGCGGATCCCACGCCCCGCCAACGGGACTATCTGGTCAAGATAAGAAGTTCAGGGCAACACCTGTTGGGCATAATCAACGAGATCCTGGACTTTTCGAAGATCGAGGCAGGCAAGTTATCGATTGAGAGCGTCGATTTTGATCTCGATAAGGTTCTAGAGAATGTCGGAAACCTGATCTCCGAGAAGGCAGAGGAAAAAGGGCTTGAGTTGGTGTTCGACATTGAGTCCGAGGTCAACTCAACGCGTCTTAGAGGCGATCCGTTGCGGCTAGGGCAAATCCTGATCAACTTCTGCAACAACGCTGTCAAATTCACGGAACAAGGCGAGGTGGTCGTCAAGGCTCAAGTATTAGAGGACGGCGAGGACCGCCAACTCGTCAAGTTTTCGGTAAGCGACACCGGGATCGGAATGACCGAGGCCCAAATCGGGCGTTTATTCCAGGCATTCGAGCAGGCAGACACGTCGACGACGCGCAAATATGGGGGAACTGGACTGGGTCTTGCTATCTCTAAGCGGCTAGCTGAGTTGATGGGCGGGGAAGTTGGAGTCGTGAGTGAGCTAGGCAACGGGAGCACTTTCTGGTTTACCGCCCGCCTCGGCAAAGGCGCCGCAGTGCAGCGTCCAAAATTACTCCGGTCTGACTTGCTCGGTCGACGCGTTTTGATCATCGACGACAACTCGTCTGCTCGCTCTGTGCTGTCTGGCATGCTGATGAGCATATCCCTGGTCGCAGATGAGGCCGCCTCAGGCGAAGAGGGCATCGAAATGATTCACGATGCCGCCGGACGTGACGAGCCTTACGAGATCGTGTTCATTGACTGGCAGATGCCTAGTCTCGATGGCATCGAAACCTGCAAGCGGATACGCGAACTGCCAGATCTCTCTGAGCAGCCGCACATGGTTATGGTAACAGCATATGGCCGTGAGGATGTGTTGAAGCAGGCAGAGGTGAATGGACTTGAGAATGTGCTGGTAAAGCCAGTCACGGCGTCGACACTGTTTGACACGGTCGTTGCAGTTCTCCATGTAGACCAAGAGTCAGCAGCGCACTCGGAACCTGCTCCTTCTTTCGACATTGCGCGGACGCGAGGGACACGCGTGCTTCTCGTAGAAGACAATGAGATAAACCAGGAAGTGGCGATCGGGCTGCTTGAAGACGCCGCGATCCAAGTCGATTTGGCTGAGAATGGCGAAATTGCAGTTCGCATGTCTAAGGAGAACGACTACGACGCAGTGCTCATGGATATGCAGATGCCCGTGATGGACGGCGTAGAGGCAACCAGAGTAATCCGGTCGGATCCAAGCCTACAGAGTCTTCCCATCATAGCGATGACGGCCAATGCCATGGCCGCCGACCGGGACAAGTGTCTTAAAGCCGGTATGAACGATCATGTGGCAAAGCCAATTGATCCCGACGAATTGTTCACCGTCTTGCTGCGATGGATCAAACATGACCGGACTGCGGCACTATAGGAGTGTGCTCTCTTGAAGTCTGACCTTAGAATTGATGGGATTGACACGGTTTTCGGGCTGAAGAGCATCGGGGGCAAACGCGAACGCTACGAGTCTATTTTGCGGAAGTTTGCAGATCGGCAATCTGGAACCGTTGAGGCAATTCGCACAGCCCTGACCGGCGGTGACCTTTTGACAGCGGAACGCGAGGCACACTCTTTAAAGGGCTCAGCGAGCACTTTGGGCGCAGCCGTTCTGGCAGAGCATGCCGCCAACGTGGAGACTGCTATCAAGACGGGCCAGAGTGTCGACGAACCGCTCGACTCCCTTTCGCGAGAACTGATTGCCGTCATTGCCGCAGTCAGAGCAGCGTTACCAGGCTAGCCATAAAGTTTGAAGGCAGCCAAGGCTTTGCCCGCCTATAAACTCGGAACCTCGTTCGCAGCGACCGCCTCACGTGATGCAACCCAATGAGCCATTATTCGACTAAGCTCGTGCTAATCGTTGACGACACCCCGACGAACATTGCCGTCATTTCGGGACTGCTGAGAGACTCCTTCAGGACCAAGGTGGCGACTAATGGCGAGAAGGCGCTGGTGCTCGCCATTGGGCCTGAGAAGCCCGACCTGATCCTGCTCGACGTAATGATGCCGGGGATGGATGGCTATGAGGTTTGCCGCCGGCTCAAGGCGAACCCTGAGACGGCCGAGATTCCAATCATCTTCCTGACGGCCAAGACGGACTCGGTCGACGAGGAGAAGGGGTTCAAGGTCGGCGCCGTCGACTACATCCACAAGCCGTTCTCGGCGCCTATTGTTCTCGCCAGGGTCAGGACGCAACTGGCGTTGCAGGAGGCTCTCAGCGACGCGCAAGAGGCCCGCGTGCAGGCCGACCAGTTGCTGCACGCGCTCCTGCCGAAAAAGGCCGCCGATGAAATTCGCAATTTCGGGACGGTGATTCCCCGGCGCTACGAGAATGTCGCCGTGTTGTTCTGCGACGTGACCAACTTCACCGCCTATTGCGACCAGCACGAGCCCGAAGAAGTGGTCGCACGGCTCGATGCGCTGTTCGTAATTTTCGAGCGCGTGACGGCGAAGCACGGGCTCGAAAAGATCAAGACGATTGGCGACGGCTTCATGGCGGCGGCGGGCTTGCTGCACAAGATCGACGATCCTATCGGCTCGGCGGTGCGCTGCGGTTTGGAGATGGCCTCGACTCTGATTGACGCCCATCTCGGCTGGGAGGTCAGGGTCGGCGTTCACGCCGGGCCCGTGGTCGCCGGTGTCGTTGGCCAAGAGCGGTATCAATTCGATATCTGGGGCGACACGGTCAATGTCGCCGCGCGCATGGTCGGCATGGGCGCATCCGGCAGCGTCGCTGCTACGCAGGAAATTTGGGAGCAGTTGTCTTCCACCTTCCACGGCGAGGCGCTGGGCGAGATCGAGGTCAAAGGCAAAGGACCAATAGCTGTTTTTAGCGTAGCCCCATCGAAGCCGCATTCGAAAGGGCCATGAAAGTTTGTTCATGTCCGCTAATGGCACGAAGCGGACATGCCGAAGGTTCCGAGTTATTGACGTTCCTTTCAATACGTATCAATTCCGCTCAAGTCGCTGCCGTGCGCTTTCACTTCCATCAGTAACCCGAGCCTGTCGACTAGCCTTGTTTCGCGCCTCGCGGGCCATTTTCAAGATCTCGTCAGAGCGTTTGCCCTCGGTCTCAATGCCGACACGGCTCAGCTCCGTCTTGGCATCGTCCACAAGCTGATCGATTTTGGATAGAAGGGGATGGTTCTTTTTTGTGTCCATCCTAAGAACATGCGCTCGCGGCCGTCGCGTTGCCAGCGGCATCTTCATCCCTTGGCCGTTGCGTAGCCGGGTTTTGCGAGGAAACGCGAGGCGCCACGATAGGTAGTTGTGGCCAAGGTGAGCCTAGGCACGGGAAATAGCGACCTCGTTCGAGAAACACCGCCCCCGCGAAATTCCGCGTTACGGTGACGATGGGCAGTCGTGGAAAGGCACCAAGCGGCGTCGGGTCTCGTCCCACAGCACGAGGCGCACGCAGCGGAAGCCTTCGAGCAGGCTCAGGCGGTTGATGGCGCGGAGCTCGGGATGCTCGCGCAGCACGTACGGAAGCCGATAGTAAGGGATACGGCTACTGAGGTGATGCACGTGATGAACGCCGATATTGGCCGTGAACCAGCGCAGGAACAGGGGTAGGTCGTAATGCGAGCTGCCGTGCAAGGCAGTTTGGTGCAAATCCCACTCGCTCTCATCCTCCCATGCCGTGTCCTCGAATTGATGTTGCACATAGAATAGCCACACCCCGGCTGATGACGCGAGCAGCGTGATCGGAAGATGAATGAGTAGGAATGCTTTGATGCCGATGAGCCAGACGAGTACGCCGACGATCAGGGAGATGGCGAGATTTGTTCCCATGGTGCTGGCCCAAGGTTGCCAGCCGCCCCGCATCATTCCCACCGGTAGTCGGTACTGGAGAATGAACAGATAGGCGGGGCCGATGCCGAACATGACCAATGGGTGCCGGTAAAGACGATATCGCAACCGCCCCCAAACCGAGCGCGCGCGATATTCGGCGACGGTAAGAGTGTCGACGTCGCCGAAGCCTCGCCGGTCAAGATTTCCGGAGCCGGCGTGATGCATGGCATGGGTACGCCGCCAAAAACCATACGGAGTGAGCGTCAATACGCCGATGATCCGACCGGTCCAATCATTTGCCCGGCGATGCCGGAAGAAGGACCCGTGGCCGCAATCGTGCTGGATCATGAAGAGGCGCACTAGGAAGCCCGCCGCTGGTATCGCGAGCGGAAGCACTAACCAGTAGCCGAGATCGAGTGTCGCCCACATCAATACCCAGAGCGCAACAAGTGGGACAATGGTGATTACGATCTCGACGATGCCCCGGCTGTTGCTTGGCTGCCGGTAGGGCGCGAGAACTTGCGCCCAGGCGCGCGCGGCCGGCGTGGCTGCGGCCGACGGCGAGAACTGTCGCGCTGCGGCGGCGCAACTGCGATCATCAACCGCAATGGAACGTGGGAGACGGTCGGAGTTCGACATGTCGATTGGTTATTTAGCATACTTATAGGCGTGGGGTGCGGGGAACCGGCTCGAAGTTTGTCGACATCTTGTGCTCATCTGAGGAGAAGCTACCAAGTCCGCTTTTGGCACAAAGCGGACTCTTTGGAGTCAGCGCACAGCCCTACCCTGACGCTGTGCGGCGCTCGTCGTCGGAGAGGTCGGGGACCTCGGACGGGTCGGCCTCGCTGGCCGGTTCGAGCGCCGCCTCTATCGCGTCGTCCACCGTCGCCATCCACACGAACTGGACTTCCCCGCGCGCGGCTTCCGGCACGTCCTCGTAGTCCTTCTTGTTGCGCTCGGGCAGCATCACCGTGGTGATGCCGGCGCGCACCGCCGCCAGCACCTTGTTCTTCACGCCGCCGATGGGCAGCACGAGGCCGCGCAAGGAGATCTCGCCGGTCATGGCGACGTCGTTCCTGACCGTGCGGCCGGTCAAGCAGCGAGGTCAGCGCGATGAACATGGCGACGCCGGCGGAGGGTCCGTCCTTGGGGATCGCGCCCGCCGGCACGTGCAGATGGATATCCGACTTCTCGAACAGGCCGGGATCGATGCCGAGCTCGCTCGCGCGCGCCTTGACGAGGGACAGCGCGGCCTGCGCGCTCTCCTTCATGACGTCGCCGAGCTGGCCGGTGAGGATCAGCTTGCCGTGGCCCGGCACGCGGGCGCATTCGATGAACAGGATGTCGCCGCCGGTCGGCGTCCAGGCGAGCCCGGTCGCGACGCCCGGCACGGATGTGCGCATGGCGACCTCGTTCTCGAACTTGCGGGGGCCGAGGATCGCGTGCAGGTCGTCCGGCCCGATCCGCATATGGTTGGTGTCGCCCTCGGCGACGCGCATGGCGACGGCGTGGAGAATAGAGCCGATCTCGCGCTCGAGATTGCGCACGCCCGCCTCGCGCGTGTAGCCGGTGATGACCGCGCGGATGGCATCCTCGGTGATGTCGCACTGCTCTTGCGTCAGGCCGGTATCCTCGAGCTGGCGCTTGACCAGATAGCGCTTGGCGATCTCGACCTTCTCCTCCTCGGTGTAGCCGGGGATCTCGATGACCTCCATGCGGTCGCGCAAGGGGCCGGGGATCTGGTCGAGCACGTTCGCCGTGCCGATGAACATCACCTTCGACAGGTCGAAGGGAATGCCGAGATAGTTGTCGCGGAACGTCGAGTTCTGCGCCGGGTCGAGCACCTCCAGCAGCGCCGCGGAGGGGTCGCCGTGGAAGCTCGCGGAGAGCTTGTCCATCTCGTCGAGCATGAACACGGGGTTCCGTGTCTCGGCTTTGCGCAGCGCCTGGATGATGTTGCCGGGCAGCGCGCCGATATAGGTGCGCCGGTGGCCGCGGATCTCGGCCTCGTCGTGGACGCCGCCCAGGCTGATGCGGCCGAATTTCCGGCCCATGGCGCGGGCGATCGACTGGCCGAGCGAAGTCTTGCCGACGCCGGGCGGGCCGACGAAGCACAGGATCGGGCTCTTGCCGTCCGGGTTCAGCTTGCGGACGGCGAGATATTCGAGGATGCGCTGCTTCACCTTGGGCAGGCCGTAATGGTCCTCATCGAGGATGCGGCGCGCTTCGGCGATGTCGATGCGGTCGTCGGAGACCTTCGACCACGGCAGCTCGATCAGCCAGTCGAGATAGGTGCGGATCATGCCGTGCTCGGCGCTCGCCTCGGGCATGCGCTCGAGCCGCTTCAGCTCTTTCTTCGCCTGCTTGTCGGCCTCCTCGGGCATGTCCGCCGTGTCGATCGCCTCGCCGAGCTCGACGATCTCGGCCTGGCCGTCCTCGCCTTCGCCGAGCTCCTTCTGGATCTGGCGCAGCTGCTCGCGCAGGATGTGCTCGCGCTGGCGGCCGGAGAGGGTCTCCTGGGTCTGCTCGCCGATCTGCTTCGACAGGCGCAACACCTCGATCTGCTGGGCGAGCTCGCGCAGCAGCTTGTCGATGCGCTCCGAGACGTCGAAGGTCTCGAGCAGGTCCTGCTTCTCGGGCGGGCTGATGTCGGTGACGTTGGCGATGAAATCGGCCAAGGCAGAAGGCGACTGCAGCTGCTCGACGGCGCCGGCGATCTCCGGCGGCACGTTGGGCAGAAGCGCGATCGCCTCGCGGGCCCGCTCGCGGAGCTGATGCGTGCGCGCGGCAAGCTCGGTCGAATAGACCTCCGTCTCGCCGATCTCCTCGACCTTGGCGGCGAGGAACGGATAGCCGTCGAGGAATTCCTGCACCTTGAAGCGCCGCGTGCCGCGGACGACCACGTGATGGCTGCCGTCCGGCGCCGTCACGTAGCGCAGGATCTCGGCGACGGTGCCGACGCGGTTGAGATCGCCGGGTCCCGGCGCGTCGACCGAGGCGTCGGCCTGCAACAGAATGCCGATGGGCTTGTCGGATTGCGCGGCGGCTTGCGCGCCGGCGATCGAAGGGGGACGGCCGAGCGTGAGCGGCGCCACGATGCCCGGAAAGAGCACGGCGTTCCGCGTGGGCAAGAGGATCAGCGCGCCCTCGGGCAACTCGGGTTGCGGCGTCGCCTTAGGTGCCGCCTTTGCCGATGGCTCGGGCGGCGGTGCGACGGCGTCTTCCGTCTTCAGATTTTGTTCTCGGTCGTTCATGGTCTGGACCACGGTCTTAAGGTTAGCCGTTCTTGTTGAACGTGAGCACGAGGCAGCCGTTCAGAAGCTCGCGGCCTGAAAGGCTGAGCCGGTTCGACAAGACGATGCGCCGCTCGAAGCGGCCGTAAGGAATCTCCAGCCGTACGATGTGCCGGCCGGCCGCAGGCAGCGGCCTCGTGCCGGAGATGATCAATGTCGCGTCCTCCATCTCGGCGCGGACCGCCTCCGGCGCGACACCCGGAAGGGCGGCGATGATCACGATCTCGGCTTCCGTCTCGAACACGTCGACGGGCGGCTCCCAGCGGGCGGCGCGGGCGGACGGCTCGAAGAACTGGCGGTGAAGCTGCTCGGCCTGCTTCAGCAGCGCGCAGGCCTCCGCAAACATCTGATTTTTCGGGTCACGCATCGCGCCTCGCTCGTTCGTCCGTCGTCTGCCCGCTTTGCCCGATCGATCTTAACGTCCGGCAAAAGCCTTGAGGATGAGGCAAGTCAAACCGGCTGAACCGAGCGCAAGCCCTGGCCTTTCACGCGGACGGTGGCCCCCATATCTGGGTTTTCCGGTCCCGTCTTGCAAGGCCGACCTTGGCGCGAGCGCACAAGACCAAAGTCTTAGGGTCTGTGGGTGAGCGGCCCAATGCCCGGGAGGTTCGTCGGCGGCGGCGTGTACACCGGCGGGGTGTTCACATGCATATCGTGCATATCGTGGTGCTGCGGCACCTGGTGCAGGATGATCGGGTTGGCGTTGTTGTAATAGAGCTCCTTGATGAAGGGCTGGTCGGGATAAGAGCCCGTGGGCTGAATGCCGTAATAGAACGGCCAAGGGTTGCCCCTGATCCTGTAGAGCCTGGTGCCGAAGCTCTGGCCCGACACGGCGGCGAGGATGAGATTGGTGTCGGCCGCCGTGGTCCGCCGCATGATCGGTCCGCCCGGTCCGCCGATGGCGAACAGATTGCCGGTCTGGCTGAGCGTGTAGCGGTGCCCGCCGCGCACGAGCGACAGATGGTGGCCGAACACGAAGGCGAACACGGCCTGATTGGCGTTGCGCACGATGCCCTGGAAGATGCCGCCGCGTATGGTGAGCGAGCCCGCCGGCGTCACCACCTTCACGCCGGGCTCGCTCTTGGAGAGCTTGCCGCCGACGAAGCGGAGCGCGCCCTTGGAGAAGCTGGCGGCGAGCTCGCCGGTGCCGGTCTTCGGGTTATAGACGAACTTGTCGATGACGAGGCTCGACTTCGGGCCGACCGTGAAGGTGGAGCCGTCGACCAGAAGCACCTGCACCACGCCGGAGTCGGAGGTCTCGATCCGCTCGTTGTAGATGACGGACTTGCCGATCTTGAGCGTCTTCATGGCGCCGCCCGGCGGCTTCCGCGTGGCTTGAGGGGTCACCGCGGCGGCGACGCCGACGCGATCGGCGGCCTCCGCAGGCAGGTCCGCAAGCCCCGAAAGGAGCAGCGCGGCGATGGCGGAAGATACGCCCGATACGATCGCTGATGTTTGCATGGGTCCCCGTCAGATCAACAGGGGGGTATATGGGGGCGGCCAGCGGCCGCGGCAACCCCGCGCGCGATCCTGCAAGATATTGATTTTGTGTCTATTTATCGCTGACGATGAAGGCCGTCCGGAGGCCGGTCAGGCGACATTCCGAGTTGCGGCGATTCAGAGGTGTCAGCTTACTGCCTGACGCCGCCGAAGATGCCGTTGGCTTTCCAGGCGGCGTTGCCGACACCGAAATTGCCGATGACGCCAGCGGGTGCTTGCTTGAACCCAGGCGATCCGACGAATGAGCCGCTCGCAGTGCCGATAATGCCGCTGGGGCCAACGAGTGGGCCGTCAAAATTGGCCTTGCCAGGGGCGAACATAACGCCGGACAAGTTCTTGTTGTCGAAGTTCCTGATATTGAGCGTTCCGGAGCGGGCCGCGAAATACCACTTCATGTCCATGTCGCCGGTCGCGACGTACTGGTTCCAACTACCGTCTTGCTGCTTGCTTGCGACGGTACCGATCGCGTCGCCCGCGTAGCTCGCGCTGCCCCTGGTCGGCATGTCGGAGGAAGAGACCACATCGCCGGCGATCCACCACCCGAGGTGAACGTCGTCCGTGACCTGCTGCCCGTCGTGGTTCTGATAGCTCGCGCGCGTGCCCCAGGCGCCCCATTTGATGTAGTCGCAGGTTTGACAGAAGGCGCGCTTCTGTACGCCGTTCACGGTTTGGCCAGGAAACAGGACGGCGTTGGCATTAATGGCGTCGGCGCTGACGAAGTAGGACTGAATGTCGGGTACGTAGGTTTCGTCTTCTGGCTTGTAAGTGGTGAACTGATATTCCCAGCGCGTGCCCTCGAAGAGAGTGACGGTCTGAGGCACCAGGACGGTCTCCTCGATACTCGAAGCTCCTGGTTTCTCGAATGCCGCAAAAATGGCGTCGTCGATAAACGCCGAGTGACCTTGGCCACCGAATTCGAGGTTGTATCTCGGGTTTGGCAGGATGGCGCCGTCTCCGACATGCACCGAGGCCGTCATCGTGTTGGTCGCGGCATCCAAGGACACTTTGACGTCGCTAGGAGAGGTATTCAGCAGCGTATCGGGCGCGCCGCCGCCAGCCTGCTGGACGAATCCGGCGGCGTAGCCGTTGAACGTGTCGGAGTGTTGCTCGCCAGGCGTGATCGTCCCGGTGCCGACACCGATATGATAGGTCGAGCCCGACTGCTGTTCGGCGGAGGTGCCGTCGTCATTTAGCGGTGTGTCTCGGCCGATATTATGCGTCCCGGTGGAGTCAAAGCCGACGACCACGTTGGGATCGCCCGAACCGAGGAAATGGCCGCCGTCCGGTCCCGCTAGACTCGCGATATCTCCGCTGAAGCTGTAGGACTCAGGTACGGTATTTTCACCAAGATCGACGGAGACATCAGAGCCCCCGCGCCGCGCGCCGGTCAATCCGCCGTCCGGGCTCCACTCGCCGAGGGCGATGTTGACGAAGGATTGGCCGAAGACTCGCCGTCTCCCACAAGGAAGGTGGTCTGCAGCCAAACCGCATGGCTGGCATCTTCCGAACCACCCGTGTCTTTCTCCAATAGCTGAAGAGGTGAAACTGCGAGGTTGCCGCTGGCCGGTGTCGAATCTCGCTGATGCAAAAGGTCCGGCCGCACCCAGGCTGCGTGATGTCCTGCGTCGAGCTGGAAGGTGAAGAGCTTGCCGCTCGGTGCATCGAATTGGTGCTTCGTGCCGCCAATGAGCAGGAGCGAGTCGGATTCTCCAAATCGTCGGCGACGAGGCCAATGTTCGGAACGTAGTGCCCCGCCAGCACCTGGTAGGCGAAGAAGTCCTGCTTCAAGACGGCGATGCCGGCGTAGTTCGAGTCACGCCGTTCTGGGTGATCTTCCCATTCGTCACCGGGCAGATCCCATCAAACACGTGGCCGCCGGGAAAGACGCCGGGAAGTCGACCTTGGCCGGCGTAATCGTGTGGGTTTCTATGGTCGTGCAGTCTGAGTTGGTGCAATTGGCGTCTAGCAGCCCGGAGACGGTACCGGTGAAGCGGCCGTTGACGATGCCGAACGTCCACGTGAAGTCGTCCGTAAACGGTCCTGACTTACCGTCATAATCACCCCCGCCAAGGACGCCGGCGCCGCTGTCGGTCGTGTACTTGTTGGATGTGCCAGGAAAGGCCGTATAGACGCCTGGCGTGCCCAACACACGGAAGGTGATTGGCACCGGCGTGGGGGTGGTGGTCGGGGTGCCGGTCGGCGTGGTCGGGGTTTCGTCCTTCTGAAGATTGTCTTGGACTTGCGTCTGGTTGGCGTCGGAGATCAGGTCCTGCAGGCTGACCGTGTCGGTCAGAGGAATGTTGTTGTTGACGGGCGGATTGCTCGCGCCGCCGACCACGGTGGTGCCAGGACCGGACAATGCGCTCTGGACGAACTGGATATCTTGCTGGCGTCGTCGGCCGTATCCTCGGCGTGCCGCTTGAGGTATCGAGCGTGTAGCCGGGCTCATAGACCGTTTGGGTCTGGCCGTGGTCCTGCCAGTGACGTCAACGACACGCCGTAAAGGAAAGAGAATGTGCCGTGCCCGGCGTTCACGTGGCCCTGGAACATGCCGCCGCGGATGGCGAGGGCGCCGGCCGGCGTTTTCACGGTCACGCCGCCGTCGTTCTTGGAGAGCTTGCCGCCGATGAAGCGCATCGTGCCCTTGGTGAAGGTGGCGACGAGCTGGCCGGTCTTCTTGTTCGGGTCGTAGACGAATTTGTCGATGACGAGATTGGAGTTCGGGCCGACCGTGAAGGTCGAGCCGTCGACCAGCAGCACCTGGACGAGGCCGCTCGTCGTGGTGTTGATGCGCTCGTTGTAGAAGATCGACTTGCCGATATTGAGCTGCTTGTTCGGCGTGCCGGAGAGGCTCGAGAACGCGTCAGGCTCGACGGCGGCGGCGACGCCGACCTTGTCGGCCCGCGCCGGGGCCAGCCCCGCAGCAAGGGCAAGCGAAACGCCAAGCAGAAGCGCCGCGGCACGCGTGCCGCCAGCTCAAGCCCATGAATGATTGCGATGCCCAGCATCCCTCAGAACCTCTTCTGTACCCCGAGAAGAGTCGTCAGATCGTCGTACTTCCTTATATCATAATTGGAGTTCTGGTTGCGATATTCAACCTGTGGAACCAAGGCCCAGGTTTCGGCGATCGGCAGCACCAGCGCCGTGCGCGACCACCAGACGTCGTCCTCCTCGGCCCGGACGGGATTGATGGTCGGGTCCGGCGAGTCGTAATTCCTCTTGATCACGCCGCCGCCGGCCTGCCAGGTCCACGGATATTTGCCCTGCCACAGCGGATTGTCGAAGGTCCAGGCGAAGCCGCCGGAAAAGGCCACCTCCCAGTCCGCGTAGAACTCGGCGTCGGCCGCCTCGCGCTGGGCATAGCCCTGGGTCGTCACCACGAATCCCGGCGTGAAATAATAGGAATAGGTGACGCCCATGCGCGTCTGCGCCCCGGTGCGCAGCGAGTTGGTGGGCAGGTCCGACGAATCCTGGAAGTCGCGGTAGCGAGTCTCGAGCCGCGCGTCGAGCACGCTGCGCTCGGCGTTGAAGCTCAAGAGGCGGATGCCGCCGCCCGGCGCGTTGAAATAATTGTCGTAGCCGAGATAAGCGAGGTCGCCGATCGCGTAGACAAAGAGGCGGGTCTGGTCCCAGCCGATCCGCTTCATGTTGAAGCTGGGGCCGAGCGTGGCCTCGAAGAAATCGAGATCGATGTCGCGGAGATCGCCGTCGAAATGGGCGGTCGAATAGGCGAGGAAGTCGAACTCGATGCGGTCGCCTTGGTTCTTCAGGTCGTAGTTGTAATGCAGCGTGCCGATATTGAGCGCGCTCCATCCCGCCTTGCCGACGGATTGCTGGTCGAGGGTGAAGTCGATGCCGTTGAGCGTCACGCTCGAGGTGCCGGGACCCGCATTGGCGTTGCTCTCCCACTGGATGCCGCTGAAGATCGTCGCCGAGAAGGGCGGCGGATCGGCGGCCAGCGAAAGCTGCTGGAGGTAGAGTCGAACTTGGTTCTTGGCCTCGGGCGGGACGCTCGGATTGGCGGCGACCTGCGCGAAATAGCTGCGGGCGACGTCGTAGGCGCCGAGGCGGTAATAGAGCACGCCGAGCTCGAGCTGGATGCGCGGCGTGTTCGGCGCGTAGATAAGCATGCGCTCGAGGGTGGAGATGGCGCCCTCGTAGTCGCCGGCCGCGGAGGACAGCTTGGCGTATTCGAAGGCGAGATCGAGATCGTTGGGACGCGCCAGCATTTCTTGGAGCAGGACTTGGCGGCGCGCCTCGGACTGCTGGTCCGCAGCAAAGCTGGGCGTAGCGCCGCTCATAACAAGAGCGGCAACCGCGACGGCGATCGCCAGCTTTGCCCACAACCGCATAATGACCCCGTACGGCCTTTTTCGCGAGGCGTTCGCAGGCCGCGCCTGCAATGTCCGCCCCATCCCGCGAAAACGTTAGCCAGTTAACCTATTGGCGGCAAGTGGCGCTACGCGTTTCTTTAGTGTTTTCAATGACTCTGTGGCCCGCGGGGCACGGGATTGTCACGGCATGGTTAACGAGGCAGGGGAGACCGATTTGGGACAGGCCAAGGTGTTGAAATACATGGTGCAGCGCGAAACGTACGTTCCCGCGCCTGCAACCGTTGAGTGTATCGAGACGCATGCCTCCTACGTGTTTCTGGCCGGGGCGTTCGCGTACAAGGTGAAACGGGCGGTGAAATACCCGTTTCTCGACTTCTCGACGCTCGAGAAGCGCCACGCGGCCTGCCTCAACGAGCTGCGCATCAATACCCGGACGGCGCCTCGGCTTTACCTCGAAGTGGTGCCGATAAGCGAAGAGCCCGACGGCACTTTGCGGCTGCGCGGGCGCGGCCGGCCCGTGGAATGGGTGCTCGTCATGCGCCGATTCGCGCAAGAGGCGCTTCTCGACCGCATGGCCGCCGAGGGGCGGCTTTCGTTGGAGGCCATGGGGCCGCTCGCCGACGCCATCGGCGCCTTGCACGACGCGGCCGACCGGGTCCTCACGCAGAAGCAGGCGGTTGCGCCGCTGGCGGCGATCCTTGCGGACAATGAAACGGTACTTGAGCGCAATTCGGATGTGTTCGCGCGCGATTCCGATATGTCGGCACGCGAGTCCGATATGTCGACAGGCGATGCCGATGTGTCGACGCGCGATTTTGCACGGCAGATGCGCGAAGTCTTCACCGCGCTATCCCCGCTGTTACGGGCGCGGGCGCGCGACGGCTATGTGCGCCACTGCCACGGCGATCTTCACTTGCGCAACATCGTCGAGATCGACGGCCGGCCCGTGCTGTTCGATGCGATCGAGTTCGACGACAGTCTCGCCACCATCGACGTGCTCTACGATCTCGCCTTCCTCCTGATGGATCTCGGCAAGCGCGGGCTCGGGGCGCATGCCAACGCCGTGCTCAACGCCTATCTCGACCGCGGCGACAGCGGCAATCTCTTGGGCCTTGCGGGCTTGCCGTTCTTTCTGAGCTTGCGGGCGATGATCCGGGCCAAGGTCGAGCTGCTGCGCGCGCAAAAGGCGGCGCCGGACGACAGGGCGGCGGCGCTTGCCGAGGTGCGCGCCTATTTCGATCTGGCGCGCGCGTTCCTTGCGCCCGTGCCTGCGCGCCTCGTCGCCATCGGCGGGCTGTCGGGCAGCGGCAAGTCGGCGGTGGCGCGGGCGATCGCCCCCGAGATCGGGGCCTTCCCGGGTGCGGTGATCGTGCGGAGCGATGTGGAGCGGAAGCGCCTGTTCGGCGTTGCGCCGAGCGAGAGGCTGCCTCAGTCCGCCTATGCGCCCGGAATTTCGGACCAGGTCTATGCCATGTGCCGCAAGCGCGCAGGCCTGGCGCTTCAAGCCGGCCGGTCGGTGATCGTCGATGCGGTGCACGCAAAGCCTCACGAGCGCGACGCGGTCGCGGGCCTGGCCGCACGTCACGGCGTTCCCTTCACCGGGCTGTGGCTCGAGGCGCCGGCCGAGATCATGCAGGCGCGGGTGGGTGCGCGGGCCGGCGATGTGTCCGATGCGACGCCTGACGTGGTCGAGACGCAACTCTCTTACGATCTCGGCCCGCTCGGGTTTACGCGCATCGATGCCGGCCTTGCCCTCGATGACGTCGCCGCGCTCTGCCTCGAGCGCATCGCGGCCGGCGATTAGTCCTCCGCGCTATTCACTCTTTGCTAACGCGCTGTGGCGGAAAGTGGCCTTGCGCTTAAGGAGGGGCCCGCTTGGTTCTGCGTACGAGGCCTCTCCGGCGCTTCTCTAGTAAGCCCTTCCGGGGGTCGGGACGTTGCGTCGTGGGGTGGGTCAACGCGCGCCTGCGTATCAAGCGGGCGGGCCCAGAAGCCGTCTGGGTGGTTGCGCCTTGGCGCGCTTTGCCCTGGCCGCAGTTCTCATCACAGCCCTGACGCTCGCGATCTCGGCCTGCGGTGGCGACAAGGGCGTGGGACTTGGCGAGCGAGTCATTCCCCTCGGGCAGCCGGTGCCGAAAGGCGGCGGCCGCTACATGATCGGCGAGCCCTACGAAGTTGCCGGCGTCCGCTACCAGCCGCGCGAGCAGCCGGGCTACGTGCAGGTGGGCCGCGCCTCGTGGTACGGCGAGCTGTTCCATGGCCGCCGCACTGCCAATGGCGAAATCTACGATATGGACCGGCTGTCGGCGGCGCACCCGACATTGCCGCTGCCGGTCTACGCGCAAGTCACCAATCTCGAAAACGGCCGCACCATCGTCGTGCGGGTCAACGACCGAGGGCCTTACGCCAACGACCGGATCATCGATCTCTCGCGGCGCTCGGCGGAAGCGCTCGGCTTCCGCCGGAAGGGCACTGCAGAGGTGCGGGTCAAATATCTCGGCCGCGCGCCCTTGAGCGGCGACGACGGCTACGAGCAACGGTTTCTCGCAAGCCACGGCTTGCAGCACTATGCGTCGACGTCGAAATCGAGTTTCGGCACGCAGGACCCGATTGCCGTGGCGAGCCTTCCAGGCAAGAGCACCCCACCGCTCCCGGACAGAGCCGAGAGGCCGGTCGTAGCCGCTGCGTTACCCGTAACGCCCGAGCCGGCGTTCGGCGATGCGCGCCTGCTCGGTTGGCAGATGCAGTTAAAGGGCTCGCCAGAGTCGACCGGGTCGACAGGCCCTCCCGCACAGCTAAGTCCGCGCAAGGCGGTGTCTCTCAACGGGCCGGCGATCCAAGCCGGGTCCTTCAAGAACAAGGACAATGCCGAACGGGCGCGGACCACGCTCTCGGCCATCGCACCGGTCGATGTGGCGGAGGTCGATGTCGGTGGCGAACGCTATTACCGAGTCCGCGTGGGGCCTTTCGCCGACGAAATCGAGGCAACCGCGGCGCTTCCGAAGGTGACGGAAGCCGGCTATAGCGGCGCCAAAATCGTGATGCGGAACTGAGCGTTGAGGCTCTGCCGGTTGATTTTTGGGCGCGGGCGGCCGATAGTGGGTGCGGCCTGCCGCGGCGATCAGCGGCGTTTGAACCCTCTTTCCGAACCGTCCGCCCGTGTACGCTCCGCGTAGATTGATGAGAAGCGCCGTGGCCTGTGCCGTCCTGATGTTCGGCGCGGCCGCCATTGCCGTAAGCACGCCGGCTGCGTCGAAGGAAGAGGGCTTCGACACCAAGGCCACGCACGCCATCCTGATGGATTCCGGCGAGAATATCGTGCTCTACGAGAAGGATGCCGACACGCAGATGGTGCCGGCGAGCATGAGCAAGCTCATGACGCTCGCGGTCGTGTTCCGGGAGTTGAAGGCGGGGCGGCTCAAGCTGGACGATCAGTTCAAGGTCAGCGAGCATGCCTGGCGGACGGGTGGCGCGCCATCCGGCACCGCAGCCATGTTCGCACCGCTCGGCGATCCGGTGAGCATCGAAGATCTGATCCAAGGCGTTACCGTTCAGTCGGCCAATGATGCCTGCATCATCCTGGCCGAGGGCGTCGCCGGTTCGGAGCCTGCCTTCGTCAAGATGATGAACGATTACGCGAAGGAGCTCGGCCTCACCGAGTTGCATTTCGAGAACTCGAATGGGTTGCCGGCGGAAGGCCATGTGATGTCGGCGCGCGACCTCGCGGTCCTCGCCAAGCATCTGATCGATGACTACCCGGAGTACTACCACTACTTCAGCGAGAAGGAGTTCAGGTATCGGGACAAGTTCACGTTCCGCAACCGCAATCCGCTGGTGTGGTCCACCGATCTCGGCGTGGACGGTCTCAAGACGGGATACCTCAAAGAATCCGGCTACGGGCTCGTGGCGAGCGCCAAGCGTGGCGATCAGCGTTTGATCCTCGTCGTCAACGGTCTCGAATCGAAGAACGACCGGGAGTCCGAATCCCGCAAAATGCTCGAGTGGGGCTTCAAGAACTTCAAGCCGTTCCGGCTCTTCGATGCAGGAGAGAAGGTGAGTGACGCGCTTGTCTGGGGCGGCACCCAGCACTACGTGCCTTTGGTGGGCGACGGCGATATCGATCTCTTGCTGCCCGTCACGGCGACAGGCGCGCTGTCGGCGGAGATCATCTACGACGGGCCCATCAAGGCGCCGATCAAGAAAGGTGACCAGATCGCCACCTTGCGGGTGAAGTCGAAGGAGTCCACGGCGACCAACGAAATTCCACTTTACGCCGGCGAGGATATTGGGAGCAGCAGCTTCGCCATGCGCGGGATCGACTCGCTTCTCGTGCTCGCCTTTGGCTGGCTGCTCTAGCCGCTTCACATGCAGCCCGGCATCGAAATCGGAAGGTTCATTACATTCGAGGGCGGCGAAGGCTCGGGCAAATCGACCCAAGCCGGCATCCTCGCCAACCGGCTCACGCGGGCCGGGCGGCCTGTGTTTTCCACGCGGGAACCGGGCGGCTCTCCGGCCGCCGAGGAGATCCGTGAGGCGCTGCTATCCGGTCAAGTCGCGCAGTTCGGGCCTTTGGCTGAGGCCGTCATGTTCTCCGTGGCGCGTGCGGACCATGTCGACTACGCGATCCGGGACGCGCTCCAGGAGGGCAGGTGGGTGGTGTGCGATCGGTTCTTCGATTCCACGCGTGCCTATCAGGGCGCGACCGCCGGCGTGCCACGTGCGCTGATTAGTGCGCTTGAGCGTTTGACCGTGGGCCCTCTGTCGCCGGACATCACCTTCATCCTGGACATTCCGGCCGAGGAGGGGCTTTCACGCGCGCGGGAGCGGGACGAGGGCGCCGAGCCCGACCGCTTCGAGGGCCAGGACCTCATGATGCATGAGCGAATCCGCCGGGCGTTTCTCGATATCGCCGAGGAGGAGCCGGGCCGCTGCATCGTCGTCGATGCGAGCCAACCTGAGGCCATGGTGGCCGAGGATGTGTGGGAAGCCGTCCTGCAGCGACTGAACCCATGAGCCTTGCGGCCGAGCGTTCGCGCAACGCCTCCGTCGAGCCTGACCGTCTCGACCCGTTCTCCACCCCGCGCGAGGTCGATCGCGTGTTCGGCCACGACGACGCTGTCGCCGAGTTCGAAAGCGCACTGAGAAGCGGCCGCATGCATCACGCCTGGCTTCTCGTCGGGCCCGAGGGGGTTGGCAAGGCGACGCTGGCCTATCGGTTTGCCCGGACCGTCTTGGCCCATGTCGAGACAGGCGGCGAGGCCCGCGACGTCCATGCGGCTCATGCCGTGTTCCGCAAAGTCGCGAGCCTCGCGCATCCCAATCTCCTTCTCATCAGGCGCTCTTGGGTCGAGAAGTCGAAGCGCTACTCGCAATGGATCGGCGTCGACGAGGTGAGGCGCTTGCGCGCGTTTCTCGGCAATACCGCAGGCGAAGGGGGTTGGCGCGTCGTCGTCGTCGACCGCGCCGATGAGCTCAACCAGAACGCGGCCAATGCGCTCCTCAAAGCGCTCGAAGAGCCGCCGCCGCAGACGCTCTTTCTGCTCGTGTCGAGCGCCGAGGGCCGTCTTCCCGTCACCATCCGCTCGCGGGCGCGGACGCTTCGCCTCGCGGGGCTTGACCCGGACGATCTGGAACGCGCGGTGCGCGCGGCGCTCGACCGCGCCGGGCTAAAGACCGATGCCGAGACGTTGCGGGTGGCGCTTGCGCTTGCCCAAGGAAGCGTGCGGCGGGCGCTCGAGCTCGTCTCGGGCGAGGGCATCGCACTCTATAACGAGATCCTCGCCAATTTTGCCGCACTGCCCCGGCTCGACGGGGCGGCGCTGCACAAGCAGGTGGAGCGGCTGACTGGTGCAGGCGATAGCGAGCGGCTTGAGCTTTACCTTTCGCTCTTGCTCGGCTTGATCGAGCGGCTGATCCGTTATGCCGCCACGGGCGAGGGGGCCGGCGAGGAAGAGCAAGATCTCGCCAAGCACCTCATTTCAAATGATAATCTGGCCAGATGGGCAGAGACCTGGGAAGCCCTCTCCGAGGCACGGTCGGAGGCTTTCGCCCTCAACCTCGACCGCAGCCTGCTCGTCCTGGACATCTGGTTCCGCCTCCAGCAGCTCGTGCATGAGCATCCTGTTTAGGGCATTGGCCCAGCATGCTTGCCGGGGGAGGCGGGCGAGGCTATGTGTCCCCCATGGCTGACAAGCGGCCCTATTACATCACCACGGCCATCTCCTATCCGAACGACGCCCCTCATATCGGCCATGCCTATGAGGCCGTCGCGACGGACGCGCTGGCGCGCTTTCGGCGCCTGCAAGGCCGGGATGTGTTCTTCCTCACCGGCACCGACGAGCACGGCATCAAGATGCTCCAGACGGCGCGGGCGCAAGGCATCACGGCCGAGGCGCTCGCCGACCGCAACACGCCGAAGTTTCGCGAGATGGTGCGGGTGCTCAACTGCTCCAACGACGATTTCATCACCACGCGCGAGCCACGCCACACCCGCTCCACGCAAGAGCTGTGGCGGCGCATGCAGGCGGCGGGCGACATCTATCTCGACAAATATGCCGGCTGGTACTCGGTGCGCGACGAGGCGTATTACGACGAGAGCGAGCTGAAGGAAGGGCCCGACGGCAAGAAGCTGTCGCCGCAAGGCACCCCCGTCGAATGGGTCGAGGAGGAGAGCTATTTCTTCCGCCTATCGGCATTCCAAGACCGGCTGCTCGCCCATTACGAGGCGCATCCGGAGTTCATCGGGCCTGAGGGCCGTGCGAACGAAGTGAAGAGCTTCGTGCGCGGCGGGCTTCAGGATCTCTCCGTGTCGCGCACCACGTTCGATTGGGGGATTCCCGTGCCGGGCGATCCCAAGCACATCATGTATGTGTGGGTGGACGCGCTGACGAACTACATCACCGGCGTCGGCTTCCCCGACGAGGACTCGGAGACGTTCAAAAAGTACTGGCCGGCCGATGTGCATATCATCGGCAAGGACATCATCCGCTTTCACGCCGTCTATTGGCCGGCCTTCTTGATGTCAGCCGGGGTGGCGCTGCCGAAGCAGGTGTTCGGCCACGGCTTCCTCTACAACCGCGGGGAGAAGATGTCGAAGTCGGTCGGCAACGTGGTCGATCCCTTCGTGCTCGCTTCCGACTATGGCGTCGACCAGATCCGCTACTTCCTGTTGCGTGAGGTGCCGTTCGGCCAGGACGGCAATTACAGCCGCGACGGCATCGTTCAACGCATCAACGCCGATCTTGCCAACGATCTCGGCAATCTCGCCCAGCGCTCGCTGTCCATGATCGCGAAGAATTGCGGGGGCACGGTGCCGAAGCCCGGCAAGCTCACGGCAGCGGACGAGACGATCCTCGCCGCTGTGGATGGCGTGCTGCCGCGCGTGGAAGAGGCGATCGATGGTTTTGCCGTCCACCGCGCGCTCGAGATCGTGTGGGCGCTGATTGCCGACGCCAACCGCTATTTCGCCGGCGAGGAGCCCTGGGCGCACAAGAAGACGAATCCGGAGCGCATGGAGACCATCCTCTACGTGACGGCGGAGGTCACCCGCCAGATCGCCATCCTGGTGCAGGCGGTGATGCCGGAGAGCGCGGCCAAGCTGCTCGATCAGCTCGGCGTATCGGAAGGCGCCCGCGACTTCGCGGCGCTTGGGCCCAAGGGACGGCTCGCGCCCGGCACGGAACTCCCCGCGCCGAGCGCCGTCTTCCCGCGCCATGTGGAGGCGGGGAGCGAGGCGGCGGCCTCGTAGCGCGTTGAGCCTAGCGGCACAGCCATTTGATGCGCGCCTCGTCGACGCCTTCGACCACCTCGCCACCGATAAGGGTCCGCGGAACGGCGGTGTCGCCGAAGCGCCACTGCATGTCGGCTTGGACAATCGGGTTCTCCGCGTCGAGACTGGTGTACCTGATATGGTTGCGCGCGAGGATAGCCCTGACCTGCTTGCAGTAGGGACACCACGAGCGTTGTACAGGTAGACGCGTTTGCTGCAGCCGGCTTCCGCAGGAAGGGCGCAAAGCAAAAACGAGCAGCGGCAGCGATGAGGCAAGTGATGCGAGGCATTAACTCCGTGTTGGCATCCACGTCAATCTGCGACCCGATGGCGCATATTGTCTCCTCGGCCCAGATGCTGCACATAAGGGGCATCGCCAGTTGACCCCTGATCAAACTAGCAGCTTAACTAACATCGGTATTTCAACTTTCCGTGATGTTCATCGACAGCCACTGCCATCTCGATTTTCCCGAGCTCAAGTCGGAGCTCGATGCAGTCTTGGCGCGTGCCCGCGCTGAGGATGTCGGCCTGATGGTGACGATCTCCACGCGTGTCGCACACTTCAACGAGCTGAAGGAGATCGTCGAGGCGAACGACAACGTGTTCTGCTCGATCGGGACGCATCCGCACAACGCCGCCGAGGAACCGGACATCACGGTCGAGGAGCTCGTGGATATCTCGCGCCATCCCAAAGTCGTGGCGATCGGCGAGGCGGGCCTCGACTATCATTACGATCACAGCCCCCGCGACGTGCAGAAGAAGAGCTTCCGCACGCATATCGCCGCGGCGCGGCAGACCGGATTGCCGCTCGTCATCCATGCGCGCGAGGCCGACGCCGACGTCGCCCGGATCCTCGAGGAGGAGACGGCGAAGGGTGCGTTCCCCTTCGTGCTCCATTGCTTCACGAGCGGCGCCGACCTCGCCCATCGCGGGCTGGCGCTTGGCGGCTATATCTCGTTTTCCGGCGTGGTGACCTTCAAGAAGGCGGACGCGTTACGCGACATCGCCATGGCCGTTCCCTATGACCGCGTGCTGGTCGAGACGGACGCGCCTTATCTCGCGCCGGAGCCATTCCGCGGCAAGACCAACGAGCCGTCCTTCGTGGTCAGGACCGCGGCGCGCCTTGCGGCCTTGCGAGGCGTGAGCGAGGCGGAGATGGCGCGGACCACCACGGAGAACTTCTTCCATCTTTTCAAGAAGGTGCCGCGCTCGGCGCTGAGAGAATCGTCGAACGCCGCATGAGCCTGAAGGTCACCATTCTCGGCTGCGGGACCTCGGGCGGCGTGCCACGGATCGGCGGCGAGTGGGGCGCGTGCGACCCCGACAATCCGAAGAACCGGCGTCGTCGTTGCGCCGTTCTCGTGGAGCGTGAAGGCGCCAGCGGCGTGACGCGCGTGCTCGTGGACACGCCGCCGGATTTGCGCGAGCAGCTGCTCGAGGTGGGTGTCGGTCTTCTCGACGGCGTACTCTACACGCACGAGCATGCCGACCATTGTCACGGCATCGATGATCTGCGCATGGTCTGCTACAACGCGCGCCGACGGGTGAACGTCTATCACGATGCGGCGACCGGCCGCGTCTTGCGGAAGCGGTTCGATTATTGCTTCGAGACCCCGCCGGGAAGCGAATACCCGTCCGTTCTGAAACCGCATGAGATCGTGCCCGGCGAGATGGTCCACATCGAGGGGCCGGGCGGCACGATCGAGGCGATGCCGTTTCGCCAGCGCCACGGAAGCGGCGAGTCGCTCGGCTTTCGCTTCGGCGGCCTCGCCTACTCGCCGGACGTGAGCGATCTGCCGGAGGAGACGCTGCCGCTTCTCGACGGCCTCGATGTGTGGATCGTCGATGCCTTACGCTACACAGGACATCCGAGTCACTTTTCGGTGGAGCAGTCGCTGTCCTGGATCGAGCGGCTCAAGCCGAAGCGGGCCGTGCTCACGCATATGCACGTGGATCTCGACTACGCGGACCTGGCGCGCCAGCTGCCGGAGGGAGTCGAGCCCGGCTATGACGGCATGGTGCTGACCACGCCGTGAGCCTTTACACACCGATGTCGGTCGGGCATGGCGAGGCGAACGATGACATCCGCGGCGCGTTCGGGGCTTTGCAAGGTCGCCTGGTCCTCGCCGGGATAGGCCTCGCCGCGCATGGCCGTCGCCGTGGCGCCGGGATCCACCATGTTGACCTTGATGGGGCTGTCCGCCGTCTCGTTGGCGTAGGTCTTGGCGAGCGTCTCGAGCGCTGCCTTGGAGACGGAGTAGGGCGCCCAATAGGCGCGCCCCGAATGGGCGACGCCGGAGGAGGTGACGAAGATCACCCGGCCGGCGTCGGAGCGGCGGAGTAGGGGGTCGAGCGTGCGGATCAGGCGCCAATTGGCGGTGAGATTGACGGCGAGCACGCGCTCCCAGACCTCCGAGGGGATATGGGTCAGGGGGCGCAAGCCGCCGAGGATGCCGGCATTGCCGACGAGGATGTCGAGCTTGCCGAAGCGCTCGTAGAGGGCGGGCCCGAGCGCGTCGATCGTCTTGCCGTCTTCGAGGTTGAGGGGAATGAGGGAGGACTTGCCGCCCTCCGCCTTGATCTCGTCGTCGACGGCTTCGAGGGCTTTTTGCGTCCGCGCGAGCAGCAGCACATGCGCGCCTTCACGGGCGAGCGCAAGCGCCGTCGCGCGTCCGATGCCCCGCGAGGCGCCGGTGACGAGCGCGATGCGATCCTTGAGACGCTGATCGTTCAACCGACCTCAGCGAGGAACGAAAGCTGCTTCTGCTGGGGCGGGCCCTCGCGGTCGCGGAGCCGGGTCGGATATTCGCCGGTGAAGCAGTGGTCGGTGAATTGGGGATGGTCGTTGTCGCGGCCTTCAAAGCCCATGGCCTTGTAGATGCCGTCGACGGAGATGAAGGCCAGCGAGTCGGCGCCGATAAAGGCACGCATTTCCTCGAGCGTGCGGTGAGCGGCGAGCAGCTTGTCCTGGTCTGGCGTATCGATGCCGTAGAAGTCCGGGTGCGTGATGGGGGGGCTCGAGATGCGCATATGCACCTCTTTGGCGCCGGCCTCGCGCATCATCTGCACGATTTTCACCGAGGTGGTGCCGCGGACGACGCTGTCGTCGATGAGCACGATGCTCTTGCCTTTGACCTGAAGCTCGTTGGCGCTGTGCTTCAGCTTCACGCCAAGCTGGCGGATGCGCTGCTCGGGCTCGATGAAGGTGCGGCCCACATAGTGGTTGCGGATGATGCCGAATTCGAAGGGTAGTCCGGATTCTTGTGCGTAGCCGATGGCCGCGGGCACGCCGGAGTCGGGAATGGGAACGACCATGTCGGCGTCAGCCGGCGCTTCGCGGGCCAATTGCCGTCCCATCTCTTTGCGCACGTCGTAGACCGAGCGGCCGCCGATGATGGAATCAGGCCGGGCGAAGTAGATGTATTCGAAGATGCAGAGCCGTGCGGGATGCTTGGGCACGAATTGGTGGCTCTCCAGTCCGTCACGCGTGGCGACTACGACCTCGCCGTTCTCCACCTCGCGGACGAACTCGGCGCCGATGATGTCCAGTGCGCAGGTCTCAGAGGAGAGCACCCAGGCGTCACCGAGCCGGCCGAGGACGAGGGGGCGGATGCCATAAGGGTCGCGCGCGCCGACGAGCTTCTTATTGGTCATGCCCACCAGCGCGTAGGCGCCTTCCACCTGGAGCAGGGCCTCGATGAAGCGCTCGACGAAGAGGCGTTTCTCGCTGCGGGCGACGAGGTGAAGGATTACCTCGGTGTCGGTGGTGGATTGGCAGATGGCGCCCTTCTCGATGAGGTGTTCGCGCAAGGTCAGGGCGTTGGTGAGGTTGCCGTTGTGGCAAAGGGCGAAGCCGCCGGATGCAAGATCGACGAAGAGCGGCTGGACGTTGCGCAGCACCGCATCGCCGCAGGTCGAGTAGCGGACGTGGCCGACAGCCATGTCGCCCATGAGGCGGTCGATGACGGGGCGGGAGGTGAAATGGTCGCCGACCAAGCCGAGGCGGCGCTCGGTGTGGAAGTGCTCGCCGTCGAAGCTGACGATGCCCGCGGCTTCCTGGCCGCGGTGCTGGAGCGCATGCAGGCCGAGCGCGGTCAGCGCGGCGGCGTCGGGATGATTGAAAATCCCGAAAACCCCGCACTCCTCGTGCAGCCGGTCTTCCTCGAGCCAGCTCAAAACGGGTTTCTCAACCTCGGCCTGTTCGGTCACGGGCATGGGCCTCTTCTCCCCTTAAATAGGCGCCCTGGCGAGGGCTTCAATGCCACGCAACTCTTTACCTTACGCGCGCGCTTACGACGGCTTGTCGGGCTGCGCCGGTGCGCTATCCGATCCCGGCTGGGTATCGGGCTGCTGGTCCGATTCGCCGCCGTCGTGGCCGGGCAAATACTGCTCAGGATGCTGCGGCAACAGGGATTCGATGGCGACCTGGGTCTTCTGGAGAATGGGGTAGGACCGCGCATTGCGGACCCACTCTGGCTGGTCGCGGGCAAGCGCCGTGAACAGGATGAAGACGATGGCGACGAGGAGAAAACCCCGTGCCAAGCCGAAAATGAAGCCCAAGGTCCGGTCGAGCGCGCCGACCCGGCTGTCGAGCACCTTGTCGGAGATCCGGAAGGTGATCAGGCTCACGATGATCAGGGTGACGATGAAGACGGCGGCGGCGAAGACGATCTGAGCGATGCTCGGATTGTCGATATAGGGGTCCAAGACGCTCGCATAGCGCGGCGTGAAATAGAGGGCGGCGACGGCGGCCATGGCCCAGGAGAAAATCGACAGGACTTCGCGGGTGAAGCCCCGCACCATGGCCAGGAAGCCCGAGACGAGCATGATCACAATCAAAATGATATCGAGCCAGGAGATTGGCATGTTCGCGAGGCTCCCTCGGGCGGTGGCGTCAGACTATCACGATTCCCGGGATGAAGCATAAATGGCCCCGGCGGGCAATGACCGAAGGGTGACACTTGCCGCATTGTCGCAGGCGGTGTGGCTATTCTGACGGCAACGCGAACCAAGCCACCAGTTCGTCGAGCTGAGAGACGGGGTTGAGCGCAATGCCCTCCGTCTCGCGGTCGCCCGAAAGGGAGGCGGCCGGCAGAATGGCGCGGGCGAAGCCGAGCTTGGCGGCCTCTTTCAACCGCTGATCCGTATGGCCCACGGCGCGGACCGCGCCGGTCAGGCTCACCTCGCCGAAATAGACGGTATCGTCCGGCGCCGGACGCCCGGCAAAAGAGGAGAGAAGCGCGGCCGCGGCGGCCAGGTCGGCCGCGGGCTCCGTCAGGCGCAGGCCACCGGCAACGTTGAGATAAACGTCATGGCTGCCGAGACGCACGCCGCAGCGCGCCTCGAGCACGGCGAGCAGCATGGACAGCCTGTTGGGGTCCCAGCCGACCACGGCGCGCCGCGGCGTGCCGAGCGCAGACGGCGCAACCAGCGCTTGGATCTCGACGAGGATCGGCCTCGAGCCTTCCATGCCGGCGAGCACGGCGGTGCCGGGCGTGCCGCGGTCGCTGTCGTTCAGGAACAAGGCGGAGGGGTTCTCCACCTCCTTCAGCCCCTCATAGCGCATCTCGAACACGCCGATCTCGTCGGTCGGGCCGAAGCGGTTCTTGACCGCGCGCAAGATGCGGAACTGATGGCCGCTGAGGCTCTCGAAATAGAGAACCGTGTCGACCATGTGCTCGATGACTTTGGGGCCCGCGATCTGGCCGTCCTTCGTCACGTGCCCCACCAGCACGAGCGTGGAGCCGCTCGCCTTGGCGTAGCTGATCAGCGCCGCCGCGCAGCCGCGAAGCTGTGAGATTGTGCCCGGGGCGGATTTCGATGCCTGCAGACCATAGGGTCTGCACCGAATCGATGACGACGAGGGCCGCCGCCGGGCCGCTGCCGAGCGTGGCGACGATATTGGCGATATTGGTCTCGGTGCCGAGCGCCACCGGTGCTTCGGCAAGGCCGAGGCGCACGGCGCGCATGCGGACCTGGGCCGGCGCTTCCTCGCCGGAGAGATAGATGACGCGGGCCCCGTCCTGGGCAAGCTCGGCCGCCGCCTGTAGGAGAAGTGTCGACTTGCCGATGCCTGGATCGCCGCCGACGAGCACGGCGGAGCCGGGCACGAGGCCGCCACCCAGCACGCGATCGAGCTCGGCAATGCCGGTCTTGAGGCGGGGAGCGTCGAGGGTCTCGGCGGATAGCGTCTCGAAGGCGGCCAAACGTCCCTTGCCGCCTTTGATGGCGACGAGGGCAGGGGAGCTCGAAGCGGGCGCTGTCTCCTCGATGAGTGAGTTCCACTCGCCGCACGAGGCGCATTTGCCGGACCAGCGGGGCGTGACCGCGCCGCAGGACTGGCAGACGAAGGCTTTGGAGGCTTTGGCCATTGGGAAGCTACCCGCCGATATAATGCCGGACGGCGCGCGGGCCGAGGCTGGTCAGCACCTCGTAGTCGATGGTGCCCGCGTGACGGGCGAGGTCATGGGCGCTGACATTGGGCCCGAGAAGTTCGACCCACTCGCCGCGCTGCGCCAAGGCTTCGGGGATGCCGGTCACGTCGATGGTGATGAGGTCCATGGAGACGCGCCCGAGAATGGGCGCGGCATGGGAGCCGACATAGACGAAGAGGCCCTCCTCGCCGTCCTTGGTGGAGAGCGCCCGGAAGAGCCCATCCGCATAGCCGACTGCGACGGTGGCGATGCGCGAGGGGCGCTCGATGGTCCGCGTGGCGCCATACCCGATGGTGTCGCCAACGGGCACGTCGCGCACTTGGAGGATGCGGCCCTTGAGATGCACCACGCGGCGGAACGGGCTCTCCCCGCGCCGTTGCGGGTGGCCGCCATAGAGCGCGATGCCCGGCCGCACCAAGTCGTAAACGAAGTCGGTGCCGAGCAAGACGCCGGCGGAGTTGGCGAGGCTCGTCAGCGCCTTAGGCAAGCGCGCTCGCAAGTTGTCGAAGATACGCCGTTGGCGTTCGTTCTTGGCGTGGGCGGGATCGTCGGCACAGGCGAGGTGGCTCATCACCAAAGAAAGGGTGAGAGTCGACCAGAGATCGCCGGCCTGGGCCACCGCGTCGACTTCCGTTGCGGGAAGGCCGAGCCGGTTCATGCCGCTGTCGATGTGGACGGCGCATGGCAGCTTCTCGCCGGTACGCGCACAATACCCCGCCCACTCCCTGATCTCCGCGACGCTGTTCAGAACCGGGCGGACGCCGAGTTCATGGAACGTCTCAGCCGTGCCGGGCAAGAGCCCGCCGAAGACATAGATCACGGCCTCGGGGAGGAGGCCGCGCAAGGCCTCGGCCTCGGTCAGCGTCGCCACGAAGAAGGTCTTGCAGCCGGCGCGCCACAGCGCCGGCGCGGCGTAAGCGACACCGATGCCGTACGCGTCGGCCTTGACCACGGCGGCGCACTCGGCCGGCGCGGCGAGATCGCGCAAGTGACGATAGTTGGCGGCGAGCGCGTCGAGGTCGATGGTCAGGACGGCAGTGTCGTCCGGCTCGATCCCTGGCTCGTTATGAGTGCCATCGCGCGGGAGCGCGTGGTTCACTCCTGCCGCTCCGGCAGGCGGGCCGACGCGGCGAGATTGGAGAACCGGGTGAACTCCGGCGTGAACTGCAGCGTCACCGTGCCGGTCGGGCCGTGCCGCTGCTTGCCGATGATCACGTCGGCCTTGCCGATGACCGCCTCCATGTCCTGCTGCCACTGCCTGTGCTCTTCCGTGTTCTCGCGGGGTTGGCTGCGCTCGAGATAGTATTCCTCGCGGAACACGAACATTACCACATCGGCGTCTTGCTCGATGGAGCCGGATTCACGCAAATCCGCCAGTTGCGGCCGCTTGTCCTCCCGCTGCTCCACCTGGCGGGAGAGCTGGGACAGAGCCAGGATGGGGACGTGCAACTCCTTGGCAAGGGCCTTGAGGCCGGTGGTGATCTCCGAAACCTCCTGCACGCGGCCCTCTTGCGCGCGCTTGTGGGAGCCCGACAGGAGCTGGAGATAGTCGACCACGATGAAGCCGAGCCCCCGCTGACGCTTGAGGCGGCGGGCGCGGGCGGCGAGCTGGGCCACGGTGATGCCGCCGGTCTGATCGATGAACAGCGGCAGGTTCTGGAGCTCCTGGGAGACCTCGACGATACGGTCGAACTCGTCGGAGTCGATGCGGCCGCGGCGGATGCGCTCGGAAGGGATGAGGGATTGCTCGGAAATGATGCGGGTGGCGAGCTGCTCCGCCGACATTTCGAGCGAGAAGAAGCCGACCACGGCGCCGTCGGGCGGCGCATCGGCGCCGGAACTGGCCGTGTAGGCCTTGGCCACGTGGTAGGCGATGTTGGTGGCTAGCGCCGTCTTACCCATTGAGGGGCGGCCGGCGATGATGATGAGGTCGGAGGGCTGCAAACCGCCCATGCGGTGATCGAGGTCGGCAAAGCCCGTGGCGACCCCCGAGAGGCCCCCGTCGCGCCGGTAGGCGTTGGCCGCCATGTCGATGGCGTCGGTCAGCGCCGAGGAGAAGGGCTCGAAGCCCGAACCGTATTTTCCCGTTTCGGCCAGCTCATAGAGCTGCTGCTCGGCCTCCTCGATCTGGGTGGCGGGGGGCGCATCGATTGGCGAGTCGTACGCCGTATTGACCATCGCTTCGCCGATATCGATGAGTTGGCGGCGCACGGCGAGGTCGTACACGGTGCGCCCGTAATCCTCGGCGTTGATGATCGTGGTGGCGTTGGCCGCGAGGCGCCCGAGATATTGCGGCACGGAGAGCTCGCCCACGGGCTCATCGCCCTGGAAGAAGGTCTTGAGCGTGATGGGCGTGGCGCGCTTGCCGCCCATGATGAGCTTCGAGGCCACCTCATAGAGGCGGCCGTGCAGCGGATCGAAGAAATGACCCGGCTTCAAGAAGCTCGAGACCCGGTCCAGCGCCTCGTTGTTTACGAGGATGGCGCCGAGCAGAGCCTGCTCGGCCTCGAGATTATGCGGGGCGTCCCGGAAGACGGGCGTTTCCGGAACAGGACGGATCAGTGGATTGGCCATTTGTGGAGAGTGGGTGATTGCGAGTTTCTATCCCGGAGACTAGGCGATTCGGAGCCGGGCGGAACGGGCAGCGAGTGTCTTATTTTTTTCATCAACGCTGTGCACAGCTGCAGCGCACAAGTTGGGTAGCCAAGAAGGAATGAGGCGGCTACCGAGTTGTCCGGTGCTTGCGCGAGGCGGCGTGCTGATGGCTTTCGCGGGCGCGAAGCTCACGCTCGCTGTCATGCATATAGTCGCGGGTAAGCGGCAACGCGTTCTGGTCCTTCGCCACCTGAAGCTGGAAGACCATCAGGTTCTGATAGCGGAACGCCGTCTCGGAGCCCGCGAGATACATCTCCCACATCCGGCAGAAGCGCTCGCCGAACTTCTCCGCCGCCGTGTGCCAGGCGCTCCGGAAGCGCTGGCGCCAGTGGCGCAAGGTCATGGCGTAGTGAAGCCGCAGGATCTCGACGTCGGTCGTGAGAAGACCTTCACGCTCGACCGCGGGCAGCACCTCGCTCAAGGCCGGAATATAGCCGCCGGGGAAGATGTACTTGGCGATGAAAGGATTCGTCGCGGCCGGACCGTCGAAGCGGCCGATGGAATGGATAACGGCGACGCCGTCGTCCGCAAGCAGCCGCTCAACCTGCTGGAAGAAGCTGCGATAGTGGGCCGTGCCGACGTGCTCGAACATGCCGACGGACACGATGCGGTCGAAGCTGCCTTCGAGGTTGCGATAGTCGCACAGCTCGAAATTGACGGCTTTCGACAGCCCTTCGGCGCTGGCGCGCTCGCGCGCGATCTTAAGCTGTTCCTCGCTTAAGGTGATGCCGGTCACGTCGACATGGGCGGTCTTGGCCAGGTAGAGCGCCAGGCCGCCCCAGCCGGAGCCGATGTCGAGTACGCGCATGCCGTCGGCGAGATCGAGCTTGGCGGCAAGGTGACGCTTCTTCGCCTCCTGCGCCTCCTCGAGCGACATGCCGTCTTGCTCGAAATAGGCGCACGAATATTGGCGGTCGCCGTCGAGGAAGAGATCGTAGAGCGAGCCGTCGATGTCGTAGTGATGGGCGACGTTGCGCTTTGCGCGGCCGACCGGGTTGTAGTGCTGGAGGCGCCGCGTGATGAAAAGCAGGCGATCGAGGGCATGGAGCCAGCGCGGCCAGCTCTGCCGGGAGACATTCGTCAGCAGAAGCTCGAGAAAGTCGTAGATCGTGCCCTGCTCGAAGACGAGGCGGCCGTCCATATAGGCCTCGCCGATGGCGAGCGGCGGGTTCAAGGCGAGTTGCCACTCGGTGCGCTTGTCGGTGATGCGGGCCGCCACAGGGTTGCCGGCGTGGTCGCCAAATTCGTAGGCGCAACCATGGGCATCGACCAGCCTCAGATGGCCGGCCGTCACGGTCCGCTCGAGCTGTCTGCGGAGCGGGCGAAACATTTATGTCAAACGCCGAGTCATGCCTCGGGGCTCCATCGATTCGCCAGGATCGAGCCCAGACATCTTAGAAACTGGAGGCAGGCGAGACAATAACCTGCCTCCTCCGTTCCTTAAAACTTCGTCTCGCCTTATGAGGCGGCGTTCTCGTCGGTGGCTGCCTCCTCCGCCTCGCCTTCTTCCTCCTCGGCAGGGGTTACGCCCTCCTCGAATAGGCCTTCGGCGGCGATCCGCGCGGCTTCTGCGTCCTCTTCCTCCTCGGTCAAGGTGCGCGTCACGTCCTCGCCGCGGGCTTGGCGTGCGGCCTCGTCGGCGGACCGGGCGACATTGACCAGGATGTGCGGCACGACGTCGCCATGGAGCGAAATCCGCACCTCGTGGAGGCCAAGCGCCTTGATCGGCCGGTCGAGCTGAACCTGCTGGCGCTCGATGGAGAAACCGCCCTCGGTCACGGCCTCGGCGATGTCGCGGGTCGAGACGGAGCCGTAAAGCTGGCCGTTGTCGCCCGCCTGGCGGATGACGATGAAGCTCTTACCGTTGAGCTTTCCGGATACGCCCTCGGCCTCGCCCTTGCGCTCGAGATCGCGGGCCTCAAGCTGAGAGCGCTGGCTCTCAAACTGTTTCCGGTTCGCCTCCGTGGCGCGAAGCGCCTTGCCTTGGGGCAGGAGGAAGTTGCGGGCATAGCCGTCCTTGACGGTGACGACGTCACCCATTTGTCCGAGGCGCCCAATGCGCTCCAGCAGAATGACTTGCATGGTCTAGTTACTCCTATCGTTGTCAGTCGTCATTTCCAGGGGATTGGTTGTCCTGAGCGGCGCGCCGCCCGCGCAAGCCGAGCAGTGGTTCGCCGAGGCCGATGATGGCGACGACAATCGCGAGCCAGCCGAGAAACAGAATTCCGAGATAGACCACCAGCAGCAGCAGCCAGCGCAACGGAACGCCGCGGCTATAGACGTGGATCACCGCCAAGCCTTGCAGCATGTAGGCGAACAGCAATGCGCTGGCGAGGCCGGTCGCGAGCAGGCCGATCAGCCCCGGCACGAACGAGGCGATCATGGCGCCGGCGAAGATAGCCACGAACACGTTCGGCACTTCGAGATCGTGCAGATTGGGCCAGGGGCGGATCGCGCGGCCCGACGCGTCAACGATCAGACCGGCGAGCCATAGGTTGAACAGCATGAGGGTGAGCCAGACGATGACGAAGGCGGCGGGAAGCGCCTTCGCGAGGACGAGCTTGAGGCTCTCGATCATCTCCGGGGTAAAGTCGGAGGCACGCGGACCGAGCACCTTCAGGACGTTCGGTACGAGGGTCTGATTGATCCATTGGTGGTAACTCTCCAGGCCCGGGCCGAGGGCGAGCACAAGGAGCGCCGCTAGGACACCCGCCATCAGCGCCGCCCAGCCGACAAGCCGCCCGACCGGATACCACTCGATTGCAGGCGTGCCCGCGCCTTGCGGCGCGGCCACGGGCCGCGACAAGAGAAGGAGATGGGTGAGCACCGCAACCGGCGCGGCGATGACCAGGGCGAAGGCCAAGGCCGGCCCTGGCCCCAAGGTCACCGCCATGACCACGGCCCCGGTCAGGGCGGCGAGCGCCACGGCAGACCGGCCCCAGCCAAGTCCGGCCAGGCAGAGCGGCAGGGGCGAGACATAGAGAAGGATGCCGGCGAGGGCGGCCGTCGTCGCGGCGGTCGCAAAGAGCGCCGCTGAAACCAGGCCTGCGCCTGCGCCAATGAGAAGGTGTGTCGGCATCGGTTTGCGCTGTCCCGCCTCCTTGAGAGCGGTTAGGGGAGGGCCGGAGCCCACCCCAACTTTCTATCTAAGGCCGTCATTCGAGCCTTGCGGCTCGGATCTCCACCTACTGGATGAGATACGGCAACAGGCCGAGGAACCGCGCGCGCTTGATGGCGCGGGCGAGCTCGCGCTGCTTCTTGGCGGAGACCGCCGTGATCCGGCTCGGCACCATCTTGCCGCGCTCGGACACATAACGCTGCAGCAGCTTCACGTCCTTGTAGTCGATCTTCGGCGCCTTATCGCCGGAGAACGGGCAGGTCTTACGCCGGCGATAGAAGGGACGACGTGCCTGAACCGAGGTCATGCTCATTCGCTGTCCTCCTCAACGCGGGGGGTGCCATCGTCATTGCTGTCGGCGCGCACCTCGCGGGGAGCGTGGTCGCGATCGCGGCGGCCGCCACGGCGTCCATCGCGGTCACCCCGGTCACCGCGATCTCCGCGGTCGCCTCGGTCACCGCGGCCACCGCGCTCGTCCCGGTCAGACCGGCGCATCATCGCCGACGGCCCGGTCTCGTGCTCGTCGACCTTGATGGTCAGGAAGCGGATGACGTCGGTCGAAAGGCCCATCTGGCGCTCCATCTCGGCCACCGCCTGATGGGGTGCCTCGATGTTCAGCAGCGTGTAATGGGCCTTGCGGTTCTTCTTGATTTTGTAGGAGAGGGACTTGAGCCCCCAATACTCGGTCTTGCCGATCTTGCCGCCGTTCTCCTCAAGGAGGGCGCGGTAGGTGTCCACAAGGCCGTCCACTTGCTGCGCCGAGATATCCTGGCGCGCCAAGAACACATGCTCGTAGAGAGGCATGAAGTGCCTTTCCTTCTTCTTTGCTCCGGCGCGAAGCCTCACATGGGCGCTTTAGAAGGAAAGGCCCAAGATAAGCTCTTGAGAGCGAAAGCCCTTGAGAGCGGAGACACGGGAGGGCGGCGTTTAAGCCTGCCGCTTCGGAAAGCGGTCCTCCGTTCAGCCTCCGACCGGAGCGGTTGCTAGTGGGCGCTTTATAGAGTTTCGCGCGAGCTTTGCAAGTCCATCGGAAGGGGCGCGAGGCCCGCCATGCCCCCTCGCTTGACAGGCAAGATTGAAACGGTGTCTTTGCCCCCTTCTGTCAACGCCAAGACTCTCTTCCAGCACATGAGCACTGCCTTCATCTTCCCTGGTCAAGGAAGCCAAGCCGTCGGCATGGGAGCCGAGCTGGCCAAGGCCTATCCCGCGGCGCAAGCCGTGTTTTCCGAGGTCAATGAGGCACTTGGCCAGGATCTCTCAAAGCTGATGTGGGAAGGGCCTGAGGCCGATCTGACGCTTACGGCGAATGCCCAGCCGGCGCTGATGGCGGTGTCCTTGGCGGCCATGCGGGTGTTGCAAGAGACCAAGGGCGTGCCGCTTCAGGGCAAGGTCGCCTATGTGGCGGGCCATTCGCTCGGCGAATATTCGGCGCTCGCCGCCGCCGGCGCGTTGAGCCTGGCCGATACCGCGCGGCTCCTCAAGACGCGCGGCCGGGCCATGCAGGAGGCCGTGCCTGTGGGCGAGGGCGCCATGGCGGCGCTGCTCGGCGCCGATCTCGCCCAGGCCCAGGAGCTTGCCAAGGCGGCGAGCGATGGCGAGGTCTGCGAAGCGGCGAACGACAATGCGCCGGGCCAGGTGGTGATCTCCGGTGCGCGCACGGCGATCGAACGCGCCGTGGCGCTCGCCCCGAAATACGGCGCGCGCCGTGCTGTGCTGTTGCCGGTGAGCGCGCCGTTCCATTGCGCGTTGATGCAGCCGGCGGCCGACGTGATGCGCGAGGCTTTGGCTGATGTGGAGATCAAGGCACCGGTGGTGCCGGTGGTCGCGAACGTGCTCGCCGAGCCCATCTCCGATCCTGAGGCGATCAGGGCCCGTCTCGTGGAGCAGGTGACCGGCATGGTGCGGTGGCGTGAGACCATGTTGTTCTTGGCCGGCCATGGTGTGAAGACGGTCTATGAAGTCGGCGCCGGGCGCGTCCTGACAGGGATCGCCAGGCGTTTCGAGGGCATCGAGGCGCGGAGCGTCGGCACGCCCGAAGAGCTCGAGGCCGCGGCGTCGGCGCTGCAAGGCTAGGCGCCTCAGAAAAGGAGAGCTTCGATATGTTCGACCTGAAGGGCAAGAATGCGCTGGTCACCGGTGCCACGGGCGGCATTGGCGGCGCCATCGCCAGGGCGCTCCATGGGCAAGGCGCTTCGGTGGCGATCTCCGGCACCAAGGCCGACAAACTCGAGGCGCTCGCGTCCGAGCTCGGCGAGCGGGTCTACGTTTTGCCGTGCGACCTACGCGATCGCCCGGCCGTGGCGCAGCTTGCGGACACGGCGGAGAAGACGCTCGGGCAGGTGGACATCCTCGTCAACAATGCCGGCATCACCCACGACAATCTCTTCATGCGCATGAAGGACGAGGAGTGGGACGACGTCATCGCCGTCAACCTGAGCTCGGTGTTCGTCCTGACGCGCGGCATCTTGCGCGGCATGATGCGCCGGCGGGCGGGACGCATCGTCAACATCGCTTCGATCTCGGGCGTGTTCGGCAATCCGGGGCAGGGCAACTACGCGGCCTCGAAGGCGGGGCTCGTCGGCATGACCAAGTCGCTCGCCCGGGAGGTGGCCTCCAGAGGCATCACGGCGAATTGCATTGCCCCGGGCTTTATCTCGACGGCCATGACCGATGCCTTGACGCCGAAGCAAGTCGAGGCTATTGCCGCCGCGATCCCGGCGCAGACCTTCGGCAAGCCCGAAGATATCGCCGCGGCAGCGGTTTTTTTCGCAAGCGACGAAGCGGCCTATGTCACGGGCGAGACGATGCACGTGAACGGCGGCATGATCATGGTTTAAGTACTGATTCAACAATAGGTTGGGAGGACGGCCTTAGCGTATTTGGCAAGCCGATTTCCCCGGTGGGGGCTTCTGGCAAAGTCTCATATAGTATGCTACCCAAACGGCCGCTCTGTGGGGGCTTGACAAAGGACAATCCCACCGCGATCAACCCTCGTAACTTACCGCTCGGGGGGTGTTGGGCCATGAGCCGCAGCTCGGGGGTACGCCAGGCTGAAGGACTGACAGTTAAGGGACGGTGACGAGGACATGAGCGATATCTCTGAGCGCGTAAAGAAGATCGTGGTGGAGCATCTCGGCGTCGAGGCCGACAAGGTCACCGACAATGCAAGCTTCATCGACGATCTCGGTGCCGACAGTCTCGACACTGTCGAGTTGGTAATGGCCTTCGAGGAGGAGTTCGGCGTCGAGATCCCCGATGATGCCGCAGAAACCATTCTCACCGTCGGCGATGCCATCAAGTTCCTGGAGAAGAATACTGCCGCTTGACGCGACCGCATGCGGGCGCGCCAGGCGCCCTACGTCGTGACAAAAGTAGCCCCTAACGGCTCGAAAATAGATTTCCGCGAGGGTCACGCGAAGGCGCGATGCGACGTGTCGTCATCACAGGCTTGGGTCTTGTTTCACCGCTCGGCTGCGGTTACGAGACCGCATGGAAGCGGCTGACCGAAGGTCAGAACGCCGCGCGGCGGATCGAGGACTTCGACGTCTCCGATCTCTCCTGCCAGATCGCCTGCCAGGTCCCGCGCGGGGACGGCAGCGACGGCACGTTCAATCCCAACGATTGGATGGAGCCGAAGGAGCAGCGCAAGGTCGACGACTTTATTATCTATGCCATGGGTGCGGCCACCCAGGCGCTGAACGACGCCGGTTGGAAGCCGACCGCCTACGAGGATCAGATCCGCACGGGCGTGTTGATCGGCTCCGGGATCGGCGGTCTCCAGGGAATCGAGAAGACCTCGCTCCTGTTCGCCGAGAAGGGACCGCGGCGGGTCAGCCCGTTCTTCATTCCCGGGCGTCTGATCAACTTGGCGTCCGGCTACGTCTCCATCGAGCATGGGCTCAAAGGGCCCAATCACGCGGTGGTCACCGCGTGCTCGACGGGCGCGCACGCCATTGGCGATGCCTCGCGGCTCGTCGCATTCGGCGATGCGGACGTGATGCTCGCCGGCGGCTCGGAATTGCCGGTGTGCCGTTTGGCCATCGCGGGCTTTGCCGCTTGCCGGGCGCTCTCCACCAATTTCAACGATCAGCCGCAGAAGGCCTCGCGGCCTTATGACCGCGATCGGGACGGCTTCGTCATGGGCGACGGCGCCGGCATGGTGGTGGTCGAGGAGCTCGAGCACGCCAAGGCGCGGGGCGCGACCATCTATGCCGAGATCATCGGCTATGGGCTTTCGGGCGACGCGTTCCATATCACCGCGCCGGCCGAGGACGGCGACGGCGCGTTCCGCTGCATGTCCGCGGCGGTGAAGCGCGCGGGCATCGACCCCGCCGATATCGATTACATCAATGCGCACGGGACCTCGACCCCCATGGGCGACGAGATCGAGCTCGCCGCGGTGGAGCGGCTGTTCGGCAATGCCGCCGGCAAGGTGTCCATGTCGTCCACCAAGTCGGCGACCGGACATTTGCTCGGGGCCGCGGGCGCGGTCGAGGCGATCTTCTCGGCGCTTGCGATTCGCGACAACCTCGCGCCGCCGACCCTCAATCTCGACAACCCGTCGGTGGCGACAGCCATCGACCTCGTGCCGCATCAGGCTCGGCGTCGCACCATCGACACGGTGCTGTCCAACTCCTTCGGCTTCGGCGGGACCAATGCGTCGTTGATCATGCGGCGATACGCTGCTTGATTAAGCGCGGTTTGCCTTGTCAGGCGAACCTCCCTTTCGCCATATTTCGACGCAAAGTGGATCAAGTTATCCGCGGGGCGCGCTGATCGGGCATGACTTTGACGAGGAACACTCCTCCACCTCCACCCCCGGCCAACACGCCAGGCGGTCATATGACCGGTCACGTGGCCGCGCGCCCGGCGACCCTTGGACGTCAGGTGGGTCATGTCCTGCCGCGGAGCCCCGCCGAGGCGCTCGAGCCGCAGCGTCCGCCCGAGCCTCCCGAGCGTGAAGAGTACGAGGACGACCCGCATCCGTTCTTGCGGATGATCGACGTCCTGTTCAACTTCATCTTCATCGTGGCCTGCGTGGCGGTGGCTGGTCTTCTATTTCGTCCGCGTGGAGTTCGACCGGCCCGGGCCCCTGAAAGTGTCGACGGTTCTGGTGGTGCCAAAGGGCGAGGGGGTGACGGCGATCGCCGAGCGCCTCGAGAAAGAAGGCGTCATCGCCGACCGGCGCATTTTCATGACCAGCATCCTCTACTTTATGTACTTGAAGGGGCAAGGGACGCTGAAGGCCGGCGAGTACGCGTTCGAAAAGCACGCCACGATGCGGCAAGTCCTCGATACCCTGGTCGAGGGCAAATCCATCCAATACAAAGTGACGTTTCCGGAAGGCTGGACCAGCGCGCAGATCGTTGCGCGGCTTAAGGCGCAGCCTGATCTTCACGGCGATATCGCGGAAGTTCCGCCGGAAGGCTCGCTGCTTCCCGACACGTACAGCTTCGGGACCAAGGAGACGCGCGAGGACGTGATTCAGCGTATGCAGCAGGCCCAGCAAAAGTTCCTCGCGCGGGTATGGGAGGAACGGGACCCGGACCTCATGGTCAAGACGCCGGAGGAAGCGGTGATCCTCGCCTCGATCGTGGAGAAGGAGACGGCGCGCGCCGACGAGCGGCCGCGGATCGCGGCCGTGTTCAACAACCGGCTGAGGAAGCATATGCGCATTCAGTCGGACCCGACCATCATCTACGGCTTGTTCGGCGGAGCCGGCATGCGCGATCACCCGATCACGCAAGAAGACCTCGAGAAGCCCCAATCCCTACAACACCTATCAAGATCGACGGGCTGCCTCCGACGCCGATCGGCAATCCCGGCCGGGCGTCGATCGAAGCGGTGTTGAAACCGGCCAAGACCAAGGACCTCTATTTCGTTGCCGACGGGACCGGCGGTCACGCTTTCGCGGCGTCCCTTGCCGAGCACAACAAGAACGTCGCGAAGTGGCGCAAGATCGAGCGCGAGATCCGGGCCCGGCAGGAGCAAGAGGCGGCTGCCGCGGCGGCGGCCGAAGACCTCGGCGCTCTTTTGCCGGAGGGCGAGGTCGGCCTCACGGTTGCCGAGGGCCCGCCGGCCCTTCCCACGCGGAACCCAAATCGCTAACCGGACAGCCTTTTTTCGTTCACCTCGTTCTTAGCTTTGACCGGCTTAGGGCCTGATTTGGCTTGCGACTCGGCTATAAAGCTGCGGAAAGGCCGCCCAGCGATGCGAGGCAATCGTCTATGACCCTGAAGAGCATGACCGGCTTTGCCCGCGCCGATGGCGTCCATGGGGACACCAGCTGGTTCTGGGAGGTGCGCAGCGTCAACGGCCGCTCCCTCGACATTCGCTTGCGGCTGCCGTCCGGCTTGGAGCGGCTCGAGGCGGGCACGCGGAGCCTCTGCCAGGAGAAGCTTGCGCGCGGCAACTGCACCGTCAGCCTCGCGGTCAAACGCGAGACCGGGCTGATGGAGATCCGGCTGAACGAGGCGGCGCTCGCCCAAGCGCTTGCCGTGGCCGAGCGCGCACGGGGGCTTTCGGACCTCAAAGCGGCACGCCTCGATACGCTTCTTGCCATGCGGGGCGTTGTCGAGACGGCCGAGCCGCAGGAGAGCGAGGAGGAGCAAGCGGCCCTGACCCATGCGCTGCTCGCAGGGCTCGCGGCGGCTCTCGATCAATTGGTGCGTGCGCGCGCCGCCGAGGGCGAGCGGCTCCAGCGCGTCATCGAAAAGCAGCTCGGGACGATCGAGGAGCTTGTCGGGCGTGCCACGGCGGCGGTGGCCCGCCAGCCGGAAATGCTCGCGGCGCGGCTGAAAGAACAGATCGCGCGCCTCAGCGAGACCGGCGTCTCACTCGAACCCGAGCGGCTGCACCAGGAGGCGCTGCTGCTCGCGGCCAAGGCCGACATCCAGGAAGAGCTCGACCGGCTGCGCGCGCATGTGGCGGCGGCGAACGAGCTCATCGCGAGCGGCGAGCCTGCCGGGCGCAAGCTCGAATTCCTGGCGCAAGAGTTCAATCGCGAGGCCAACACGATCTGCTCCAAGGCGTCCGACATCGAGATCAGCCGGACGGGGCTCGAGCTCAAGTCGGTCATCGACCAGTTGCGCGAGCAGGTCCAGAACATAGAGTGAGGGCGCCCATGGAGACGATCGCCCGCAGAGGGCTCATGCTGGTCCTCTCGTCGCCGTCCGGCGCCGGCAAAACGACCATCGCCCGGCGCCTCCTCGATGAGGATGGCGGCATCGCCATGTCCGTCTCCCACACCACGCGCGCGAAGCGCAAAGGGGAGGTGGACGGCAAGGACTACCACTTCGTGGACAAGGATATCTTCGCCCAGATGCGCGATCAGGGCGCCTTCCTGGAATGGGCGGTGGTGTTCGACAATTACTATGGGACGACGCGCGCCCCGGTCGAGCAGGCGCTGCGCGAAGGCCGCGACGTGCTGTTCGATGTCGATTGGCAAGGGGCCGATGCCCTGCGTGACTCGGCGGGCAAGGACGTCGTGTCGGTGTTCGTCCTGCCGCCTTCGGCCGACGCGCTTGAGGAGCGCCTGAAGACGCGAGCGGAAGACTCAGACGAGATCGTGTCGCGGCGCATGCGCGGCGCGAGCAACGAGATCCAGCATTGGGACGAGTACGATTACGTGGTCGTCAATTTCGACGTGGACCAGTCCGTGGCGGCGGTCCGCGCCATTCTCGCGGCGGAGCGTCTGCGCCGCGAGCGCCTTACGGGTCTCGAGGGATTCGTGCAGGGCCTGCTGGCCGCGCTCTAGCCGCGCGCCCGCATCTCGCTAAGCGCATTGGCAATGCGGCAGAAATCGCCGATCGGCAATTCTTCGGCGCGCGCCTTCGGATCGATGCCGAGCCCTTCGAGCAGGGTCTCGGGGTTTGGTGCGATTTGACGGAGGCTTGCGCGCAGCATCTTGCGCCGCTGGCCGAAGGCGGCGGCTGTCACTTTCTCCAATTGGCTCACGTCGCATGGCGGCTCCGGCGCATCCTTGGGCACGAACTCGACCACGGCGGATTCGACTTTCGGCTTCGGCGTGAAGGCCGCCGGCGGCAGCGTGAACAGGATGCGGGGGTGGGTGCGCCACTGGGACAGCACGGCGAGGCGGCCATAGTCCTTGGTGCGGGGCTTGCCGACGATGCGATCGGCGACCTCGCGCTGGAACATCAGCACGAGGCGGTCGAACCAGGGCGGCCAGGGCTCCGTCTTGAGCCACGCGATGAGGAGCGGCGTGCCGACGCTGTAAGGGAGATTGGCGACGAGGCGCGCCGGCGGGATGAGGGGGAGCCTCGCGTAATCGACATCACGCGCGTCGGCCGCGACGATCTCAAGCCGTCCGGGATAGGCTGCGGCGATCTCCTGCAAGGCGGGAAGACAGCGTTCGTCCCGTTCGATGGCGACGACCTTGGCGGCGCCCTCGAGCAGAAGCGCGCGGGTGAGCCCGCCGGGCCCGGGGCCGACCTCGACGATCGTAGCGCCTTCGAGCGGCCCTGCAGCGCGGGCGATCCGCCGCGTTAGGTTGAGGTCGAGCAGGAAATTCTGGCCGAGGCTCTTCTTTGCGGTCAGGCCCGACGCGCGGATCACGTCGCGGAGCGGCGGCAGGCCGTCGGGCGTGGTCACCCTTGCGCCTCGTCCTCGGCAGTGCGGCTCATGGCGTCGGCCAAGCGGAGCGCCTCGATCAGACTTCGCGGGTTTGCCTCGCCGGTGCCGGCGATGTCGAAGGCAGTGCCGTGGTCTGGCGAGGTGCGCACGAAGGGAAGGCCGAGCGTCACGTTCACGCCCTCGTCGAAGGCGAGCGTCTTGAACGGCACGAGCGCCTGGTCGTGGTACATGCAGAGCGCCGCATCGTAACGCTCGCGCGCGGCCGCATGGAACAGCGTGTCTGCAGGGTAGGGGCCGGTGACGTCGATGCCTTCAGCGCGCGCCGCCGTGATGGCCGGCGCAATGACATCGATCTCCTCCGTGCCCAAGCTCCCATCTTCGCCGGCATGGGGGTTGAGCCCACTCACGGCAAGGCGCGGCTGCACATAGCCGAAGAAGCGGCGCAGGTCCTCGTGCGTGATCTTGATGGTCTCGAGGATCAGCTTTCGGGTGAGTGCATGCGGCACGTCTTTCAAGGGGATGTGGATCGTGATCGGCACGACCTTGAATGGGCCCGCGACCAGCATCATCACCGGAAGCGGCGGTCCAGCGTCGCCGCCGGCAAGGTCCGCCAGATACTCCGTGTGCCCCGGAAAGGTGAAGCCGGCCTGATAGAGCAGGGACTTCGATACCGGGTTGGTGACCACGGCGCGCGCCTCGCCCTTGCGCACGAGGCCGACGGCGCGCTCGATGGACTGCTTCACCGCCGGCATGGCCGCGAGGTCCGGCTTGCCGGCCAGCACCGGACCCGGCGCGTCGATCGGGAGGATCGGCAGGGCCTCTGCGAAACGATCTGCAGCCTCGCTCGCTGTGGCGATGGAGACGATGGGTACGGAAAGCCCGAGCGCCTCGGCGCGGGCGGCGAGCACGGCCATATCCCCGAGCAGGACGAAGGGCGGAATCGCCTCCACGTTTCGCGCGGCAAAGGCGAGAAGGGTGATGTCAGGCCCGATCCCGGCGGGGTCGCCAAGGGTGAGGGCAAGCGGCGCGTCAGAAAGGCCCATGGCCGCAGGGCCTAGCACGAAAGGGTCGTCAGCGATATTCGATGAAGGCGTCTTGGCGAAGATCGCGCAAAAGCCGCTCGGCGCGGATCATCATCTCGTCGTTCATCAGTTTGTGCTCCGTCTGTTCGCGCAGCTTCGCATCGCCTCTCACGGAGACCTTGCCGCACACGGCATAGAGCTCGATGCCGGACGGCGACAGCGTGGGCGGGGTCATCTGCCCGACCTTGGCATTCATGACGAGGAGCCGCGCGGGTTGAGTGAGGGCATTCGTCTGCTGGTCTTGGAGCGTCTTGATGGTCGCCCCGTCCACGTTCTTGGCGAGGTCGGTGACATTGGCGCAGTTGCTGAACTTGGCGCGCAGAGCCTCGGCGGTCGCGAGCCGCGCGGCGATCGTCCTTTGATCGGCGTTGCTCGGCAGCGAGAACTTCACCTGCCGGAGCTGCATCGTCGTTTGCGCCTCTCCACCCTGCTCGCCGGATTCCGACAGGGCACGGTCCACGTCGACGTCGCCGATCCGCACCTCCTGGGCAAACTTGCGGCGCACCACGTCCTGCCATACGAGCTGGGCTCTGATGCGATCCTTGAGCGTCTTGACGTTGACGCCGGCGTGGCCGAGCGCGTCGCTCAGGCCTTTGGCGTCGAGATGATTCTTGGCCGCCATGTCCGACAGGATCTTGTTGACGTCGTCCTCGTCGGGCGTGAAGCCGAGCTTCTTTCCTTCCTGGAGCTGGAGGCGCTCGTCGATGAGAAGGTCGGTCGCCTGCTTCTTCAGCTCCGGGCTCGGCTGCTTCTGCGTCGTGAGCGCGAGGAAGCGCTCGCGCTGGCTAATATCGTAATCGGAGATCGGCTCATCGTTCACGAGCACCTTGATGGTGACTTCCTGCGCCAGCGCGAAGCTCGAACCGAGCGCGCCGACGGCGACGAGCAGCGCTACAAGCAATCCCATACGCGGGCCGAGGCGATGGGCGTTATTAGTTACCGTCAGAGCCAAAGGCAGAGTCCGCAGAAAAGAGATTGGTCGATACGGCATAGGTACCCAGATATTTGAGCGCAAAGTTCACGAGGAAGCGCTGATCGGGCGCGATGTCCTGATCGCGGATGAAGGAGCGCTGATAGACCAGGTCGAGCTTGAAGCAGTCGTCCTGATAGCGCAGACCCAGACCGTCGGTGATCGTTTGATCGTTCTCGAGGTCGTAGCGAACATTGCCGAGGAGCCACCAATCGGTGGTGATGGCAAGCGCACCGGCAGCCAGGATTTCTTGGCGGTCTTGGTTGGTGACGATATTACCAGGCGCCGCCGTCGGCGTGTCACCGGGAATCTTGGCGTAGTTCAGGCGCGCTTGCACCGGTCCGTATGTCAGCGAGGAGCCGATATCCGTGCGCGCGATATCCAAATTGTCATGGTTGAAGCGCGACTGCGCGGAGAACGACCAGGCGGTCGTCGCCTGAACGTACAAACCGCCTACGTAGTCGGAGTTGGTGGTCGCAAGACCGCTGGTCCGGTAGAAGGCGGTGTTGAACTCGTTCTGGCCGGCGATCTGATAGCTCTGACCCGCAACCAGCCGGGCGTACTGACCCGTGGGCAACTGGACGGTATAGCGGAAGCCGACATTGCCGCGGGTGCCGGTCTCGATGCGGTCATAGCCCGAGAATTTGTCGATATCGAACAGGATCGTGTCGTCGAACACGAGGCTCAAAGCGTCCTCGTTGGGGATCTGCTGCTGGTCGCCGACCGAGTTGGGCCGCACGATGATCTGGCCGATCGGCTCCAACGTATGCGTGAGCGCGCCGGTCGTGGCGATGAACGGGTAGCGATATTCGAGACCGCCGACGGCATTGCCTCGCCAAATGGTGCCGTCTTGCGCATTGGGTGTCACCAGATCCTCGGTGCCGCCCAAGTTGGTCGGGGAGGGATCGTTGACCCCGTAAACGTCGCCGCGCAGCTGGCCGAACGGCGTGAAGACCTGACCGATGCCGTCGATCATCTGACGGCGCCACGCGGCCTCCACGATCAGCCGATTGGAGTCGGTGCCATCCGCGCTGGAGAACACCATCGCATTCGAGTTGAAGCTGAGCTCGCCGCCGAGGATCGGGTCCCCGACGATGTAGTCATAGTCGACGATCGGGTAGACGTTGGCTTCGGAGAAATTCTCGTCCTGGGCCAGCAGGCTCTTGGTGTTGTAGTAGCGCGTCGAGAAGTAATTCCGGTCGTGCAGGCCTTCGAGGTAGACCTGGGAGACGCGATCGGTCTTCAGCCTCGAGTCGAGATTATAGAATCGGCGGAAGGTGTCGTCCGACTCGAGAACCGCATCCCACCCGAAGGCGTAATAGGGGTCGATGGCAAACTTACCCGCCGTCTTGATGCTGCCGCGGAAGTCGCCGTCGCTCACCGTATCGAGCGTGCCATTCGGGCTGAGGAACGTGTTGCTCTTGTTCCACACGCCGGCGAGCTCGAGGTTGTAGCCGCCGTTCGCCGTACGCTGGCGCCAGTCGCCAAGCAACAAGGTGCCCGCGTTCTCGGTCCACATCGGTGCGAAGGTGAAGTCGTAGTGATCGGACAGCGCAAAGTAGTAGGGAACCTGGATCGCGTTCCCGAGCTCATTGGAATGGCTGTAGTTCGGCATCAGGAAACCTGACTTCCGCTTCACCGTGGGATCGGCGGTCTGGAAGTAGGGGACCCAGATCACCGGCACGCCGAAGAAATCGAAAGTCGCGTTTTTGAAGCTCATGACGGCTTGGTCGCGCTTGTGGGTGATCTTGCCCGCGCGGATGCGCCAGGTGGGCGGCTTGTTCGGCTTGTCCTCGCAAAGCTTACAAGGCGTGAACCAGCCTTTTTCGAACACGGTCACATTGCCGGCTTCGCGCCTCGCCGACTGGGCGACGATGTGCGTGTCGTCCTTGGTGACGAGCTTGAGCGCGTCGACGAAGCCGTCGCGGAAATCGTCGGTCAGGGTGAGTTGGTTGGCGGTGATGACGGCGCCGTCGGGGTCCTTCATGCGGACATTGCCCTCGGCCATCAGCGTGTTGGTGTTCCGGTTATAGACCACCCTGTCGGCGAGCAGGGTGTAGTTGCCGTAGTAGATCTCGACATTGCCCCTGGCGGTGATCCTGGAGTTGTCGTTGTCGTAGACCATCTCGTCGGCTTGCAGGAGCATCGGCTCTGCTTTGTCGATCTTGGGCGTTTCGATGATCTGGTCGAGGCTCGTCTGGGCTTGGCCGAAAGCCACATCGGCGGGTGCAAAAAGCGCGGCGAAAGCCGCGATTGCCGCGACCAGAACGACGCCAAGCGACCCGGTCAATGGACGCCCATTAGACGCGGCAAGGCCGGGCAGGGCCCGGCGGATCGAAAGCAGGATTGCCGATGCGCGCGCCATCACCCGTCCTCTTTGTACAAGAGCACAGTGAGCGCGAGCGAAGCCGCGATGATCACTGGGACCCACGCCGCCGCCGCGGCGGAGGTCAGCCCCGCCATGGCGAAGTTGCGCGATATCTCGGAGAACACGAAGAAGCCGAATCCAGCCGCGAGCCCGAAGATCGCGTTGATCTGGACGTTGCCGAAGCGGAAGCTCTTGAGGGAGCACGTCGCCGCGATCAGCACCATGGTGACGAGGAGGAAGGGCCGCGACAGAAGAATTTGGTACTGCACACGGTATTGGGTTGCGGGCAGGCCGGCACGTTCGGAGATCTCGATGAAGTTCGGCAAATCCCAGAACGAAATCGAGAACACCGTGCCGAGACTGTCGCGCACTTGGGTCGGCGTGAGATAGGTGCTGAGCAGATAGCGATCGTAGAACGCGGGCTCCCGGCCCACGGCGCTGACCCAAGCGTCCTCAAGCTCCCAGCGCCCGTTTTTGAGCACGGCGCGCTTCGCTTCGATGCGCTCCGTCAGCGCGTGATCGGGGTCGTACTGAAACACGGTCACGCCGTTCAGCTCGAGCCCCTGGTTCAACACTTGAAGCGCATGCACGACGGACGGTCCGTCGGCGCCGTCTTCGCGGAGCCACGCGCCGGCTTTCTTGTCCGTCTTAAGCAGCGATTCCTCTTTGCCGAAGGCGTTGGCGTAAAGACGCTCCGCCTCGCCGCGCGCGACCGCGGCGAGCGGGTTATAGAGCAGGACGAAGGCCACACCGAGCAGGAAGGCGACGATCATTGCGGGGAGCGTGAACTGCCAGACGGAGATGCCGGCGGCGCGCAACACGACGAGCTCCGACGAGCGGCTCAACATCAGGAAGATCACGATGGTGCCGATGAGCACGGCGAAGGGCAGGGTCAGCTCGGAGAACGAGGGCAAGCGCAACAGCGTCATCCACGCGAGAAGAATTCCGGGAATGTCGCCCGAGTAGTTGCCGGCGCGACGTAGCATCTCGATGAAATCGACGAAGAAGATGAGCACGCAACAGATCAGGAACATCGCCACCATGGCGATGAGAAACCGCGCTGAAAAATAGCGCGCAAGAGTTCCCCCGGCACTGATGCCACGCATCTGCGCTCTCACTCCGTCTGCATCCCTCTACCGGCCCAAAACTTTATGTTTTTTGGCTGAAGCTTGAGCCCGAAGTTCAGCTTGGACCGCAGTTCTGGTGACATTCTAACCTGCGCCGTCCACGCCGCAATTAGAATCGCCGCCACCGGAATAGCATACACGAGCACCACAGCCGAGGCATTGAGGGTGACCAGGTTGCCGGCGGTAATGCCTGCAACTCTGAGGCCGATGGCGAGGCCGAAAGCCGTTACAATCTGGCCCCAACGGTTCTCTCGTGTGGTGCGTACCTGACCCATCAGAGCAATGGCTATAAAGATGAAAACGATTGGATAGAGAGGTGTGGCAAGACGTTCATGTAATTCGTAACGAAAATGTCCATATTCCTTTTCGGGGATATCTTTGTTGCTAGACGCACTGAGCAATTCTCCAATGGGAAATTCCTTTGGCCTAAGTTCTTTTCCCCCAACGTCCTTTGGCGTCAGCTCGGAAAGATCGAGCATATTCTGGTCAAATTCGACGATCTGCACGGCCTTATCTTTGTTTTCGGCGTCGAAGCGCTGAACATACCCTTCGAACATGATGAGATAGGAGCCCTCATCATTGCTGATGATGCGGCCGCGCTCGGCGAGATAGCTCATCACCTGCTTGGGATCGCGCTCGTCATGAACGAGGAGCCCGAGGAGGTCGCCGGTCGGGCTGCGGTCGCGGATGTGGAAGGTCAGGCCGCGCTCGGGGCTGGAAAATCGGCCTGGTTGAATGACTTGCGAGATCATATCCGCTCTGACCTGAGTGATGAAGGCGCGCAAGCCGCGCATGCAGGCGGGGTTTAGGAAGAGGTTCGACAAGAGGATGGCGATGCTGACCATCGAGGCGAGGGCGATGAGGGAGGAGCAAACGCGCCAGACAGGTGCGCCGGCGGCCGTCATCACGATCATCTCGCTGTCGCCGTTCATGCGGTCGAGGGTGTAGAGGCAGGCCATCAAGACCGCGTTCGGCGCGATCAGGGCCACGAGGCTCGGCAGGCTGAGCAGCGTCATCTGGAAGAACAGCCACAGCCCCTGACCTTGCGAAGTGATAAGATCAAGCTGTTTCAAGGCTGTAGCGAGCCAGACGATGCCCGTCAGGGTGAGCAGTATGACGAGGAACGCATTCGTCGCCTGCCGAAACATGTATCGGCTGAAGAGCGTCATGACCTGCTTTTCCGAGGTCCCCCGACTGGTCCTTGGCCGGTCCCCCGCGACGCCCCGCAATGAGACGCCAACCGGCTGGCACCAAATGAGATTCTCACCAGCCCAACATGGCGGAATTTCGGCGTTTTGGAATGGCTTGCTTTCCCGTGAGGCAGGACTTAGGTAGGTCGTCAGATTCCCTGCCGCTGTTGCAAAACTGCACCAGGGGAGCGCCCGGGCGCCTCCCGTCCGGCGCGCCTTTGGTCGGCTGTTTTCAGCTGGGCGGCACGACTCATCAGATGGAGCTTCCCGTGACCGATCAGACCGCTTTGTCCTTTGCCAGTAAGACTGCAGCCGGCGACGGCGTCGCCGTGGTTTTCGCGGAGGAGGGGCCGAAGCTTTCACCTGCGGCTCAGGATCTCGACAAGAAGACCGGCGGGCTTCTCGCGAAGGCGGCGCAGATCACCGGGTTCAAGGGCAAGAAAGGCACGACCGTCGACGTGCTCGCGCCGCAAGGCGTCAAGTTCTCGCGCATCATCGTGGTGGGAATGGGCAAGCCGGAGTCGTTCGGTCACGAGGATTGGCTCAATCTCGGCGGCACGGTGCGCGGTCTGCTTACCGGCCGGGAAGGGGCGTCGGCCCACGTCTATCTCGAGCCGGTGAAGGGCGATGTGTCGCCCGCCGACGTTTCGAGCTTCGCGCTCGGCGCGCAGCTCCGCGGCTACACGTTCAAGAAATACAAATCCACGCCAAAGAAGGACGGCAATGCGAGCGCGGGCGACGACAAGACGCTGAAGAAGCTCGTCATCCATTGCGCCGATCCGCGCGCGGCAGGGAGCGCCTTCGCACCGGACCGGGCCATCGTCGACGGCGTCAACCTTGCGCGCGATCTCGTCAATGAGCCGGCGAACGTGCTCGGCCCGGCCGAGTTCGCGCAGCGCGCCAAGGCGCTCACCAAGGCCGGCGTGCAGGTTGAGGTGCTGAGCGTGCCCGCGCTCAAGAAGCTCGGCATGAACGCGCTGCTTGCCGTGGGCCAGGGCAGCGACAAGCCGAGCCATGTCGTGGTCATGCAGTGGAAGGGCGCCGGTCCCAAGGGCGGCGCACCGATCGCCATCGTCGGCAAGGGCGTGACCTTCGATACGGGCGGCATCTCGCTGAAGCCCGCAGGCGGCATGGAGGACATGAAGGGCGACATGGCGGGTGCCGCGTGCGTCGTCGGCCTGATGCAGGCGCTTGCCGAGCGCAAGGCGAAGGTCAACGCCGTCGGCGTCATCGGCGTCGTGGAGAACATGCCGAGCGGCAAGGCGCAGCGTCCGGGCGACGTGGTCACGGCGAAGTCGGGCACGACGATCGAGGTGCTCAACACCGACGCCGAAGGGCGCATGGTGCTCGCCGACTGCCTCTGGTACGCGCAAGAGCGCTTCAAGCCGAAGGCCGTGATCAATCTCGCGACGCTGACCGGCGCCGTTATGGTGGCGCTCGGCAAGGAGCATGCAGGTCTGTTCTCGAACAACGACGAGCTCTCCGAGCAGCTCACGGCTGCCGGCAAGGAGACAGGGGAGAAGCTGTGGCGCCTGCCGCTCGGACCCAAATACGACAAGATGATCGAGTCGAAGGTCGCCGACATCAAGAACACGGGCGGCAAATGGGGCGGCTCGATCTCGGCGGCGCAGTTCCTCCAGCGCTTCATCCAGGAAGGCACGCCGTGGGCGCATCTCGACATCGCCGGTACGGCCATGTCGTCCGTCGATAGCGACATCAACCGCAGCTGGGGCTCGGGCTTCGGCGTGCGGCTGCTCGATCGCCTGATCAAGGATCACTACGAACGGCGTTAACGCGCTCCGGGGTCGAAGTGCCTTGGCTCATCCATCCCATCTAATATTTTCCATAATATACCTTATGCGAATCCGGGATATGGGGCACGAACTCGCGGGAATCCGCCAACTATCTGACTTTGCCTCGAATTTTACGCATCCAGCGCTTCCTATTGGCGGATGCCCTCATGGCTGACTCCCGGGAGCAAAAGCACTCGCTCGCGGATCTGCTGGCCGTGATGGCGCGCTTGCGCGACCCCGAGATCGGCTGCCCTTGGGACGTGAAGCAGACTTTCGCGACCATCGCGCCGTACACGATCGAGGAAGCTTACGAGGTCGCCGATGCGATCGCGCGCGAGGATCTCGACGGGCTCAAGGATGAGCTTGGCGACCTCCTCCTCCAGGTCGTCTATCACGCGCAGATGGCCTCGGAGCAATCGCGGTTCGAATTCGCCGACGTTGTCGATGCGATCGCGCGCAAGATGATCCGCCGGCATCCGCATGTGTTCGAGGACCCCTCGCGACGCGAAGAATTCATGTCCACGGATCTGTGGGACCGCATCAAGGCCGAGGAGAAGGCCGAGCGCGGTGACGGTGCGACGTCGGCGAGCGTTCTCGGCGAGGTGCCGGTCGGGCTGCCGGCGTTGACGCGTGCCGTCAAGCTTCAGAAGCGTGCGGCGAAGGTTGGGTTCGACTGGCCGAGTTTGGCGCCCGTGCTGGAGAAAGCCGAGGAAGAAATAGCGGAGCTCAAGGCGGCGATTGCCGACAAGAAGAGCGGCGGTGCGCAAGAGGGTATCGTGGAGGAGTTCGGAGACCTGCTCTTCGTGATGGCAAATGTCGCGCGGCATCTCGGGGTCGATCCGGAGGCTGCGCTCCGCGCAGCGAATGCGAAATTCGTGCGGCGGTTCGAGAGCATCGAGACGGCGCTCGCGGCGGAAGGCCGGCGGCCGGAGGATGCGACCCTCGAAGAGATGGACACGCTCTGGGACGCGGCGAAGGACGCAGAGCGAAAAGGCTAGGGCGGGCCCCTACTCGGCTGCGGTATGCAGCCGCGCGGCGCCGGCCGCGCGCGCGAGCTGATCGCGCTTCTCAGGCGCGACACGAATCCGCAACGACGTCACGCCTTCGCCGAGATCCGAGCGCGCGATGACCTCGCAATTCTCGTAGATCCAGTTGGATAGCGAGCCTTCTTCCGGTTTGAGCTCGATCTCGACGGTCTGGCGGCGCCGGTTAAGCCTCTTCTCGACCTCCGCACGCAGGGTCTCGAGTCCGAAGCCGCTCACCGCCGAGACGAGCACGGCGCCGTGGCGCTTGGCCTCGTTGGTGGCGCGCTCTCTGGCGATAGGGTCGAGAAGATCGGCCTTGTTCCACACCTCAAGCAGCCGGTCCGGTTCGGCCTCGGCGTCGATGCCGAGATCGGCGAGGACCGCGTTCACGTCGTCGCGCTGGCTCGCGCTCGCCTCATCGGCGATGTCGCGCACATGCAGAATCAAATCGGCCACCTGCACCTCTTCGAGCGTGGCGCGGAAGGCGGCGACGAGCGGGGTCGGGAGATCGGAGATGAAGCCCACGGTGTCGGACAGGACGGCCTTCGAGCCGCCGGGAAGACGCAGCGCGCGGATGGTCGGATCGAGCGTCGCGAACAGGATGTCTTGGGCGAGAACCTCGGCGCCGGTGAGCGTATTGAACAGTGTCGACTTCCCCGCATTGGTGTAGCCCACGAGCGCGGCCGCCGGGTACGGCACGCGCTGGCGCGATTTGCGGTGGAGCGCGCGGGTGCGCCTGACATGCTCGAGCTCTTTGCGGATGACGTCGATGCGTTCGCTCAGGAGGCGCCGGTCTGTCTCGATCTGCGTCTCGCCCGGTCCGCCAAGGAAGCCGAAGCCGCCGCGCTGGCGCTCAAGATGGGTCCATGAGCGCACCAGCCGGCTCTTCTGATAGACGAGATGAGCGAGCTCGACCTGCAAGCGCCCTTCCCTGGTGCGCGCACGCTCGCCGAAGATCTCAAGAATGAGTCCGGTGCGATCGAGCAGCTTGACGTTCCAAGCGGTCTCGAGATTGCGCTGCTGGACGGGCGTCAGCGGGTGATCGACGATCACGAGCTCCGCATCCTCGGCGCGGATCAGGCCGGCAAGCTCCTCCACCTTGCCAGATCCGAACAAGGTGGCCGGTTTCGGCTGCGGCACGGGCACGACGCCGCGCGCCCGCACGTCGAGATCGATGGCGGCGGCCAGCCCGACCGCCTCCTCGAGGCGGGCTTGCGGAGAGCGCCCGGGAGCCTCAAGGCCTCGGTTCCGCACGTCTTTCGTGGATTTCTTGTCGAGGACAGGCACGAAAACGACCGCCCGCACGCGCCCCTCGGGGCGCATGTCCGCCGTTTTGGGTCCCCCCCGCCCCTTCTTACGCTTTAATTGTCTCGGGTCGGTTGGACGCAATTACTCAGCGGCACCTTCCGCGTCGGTGATATCGGCGAGCTGGATGGGCTGGCCTGGCATGATGGTCGAGATGGCGTGCTTATACACGAGCTGCGAATGGCCGTCGCGGCGCAAGAGGACGCAGAAATTGTCGAACCAGGTCACAACGCCTTGAAGTTTCACACCATTTACGAGGAATATCGTCAGCGGTGTCTTGTTCTTACGAACGTGATTGAGAAACGTGTCTTGAAGGCTTTGCGTGCGTTCTGTCGCCATGGGCTTCCCCGTCCCTTTGGTCCACGCTTACGCTTGTTTGATGGTGCCGGATTCTCGCTCCAACCGGCACCTGAATGTATTAGACGCGATTGCAAGGCAATTCTGCAAGTCCTCTGACGCAGATAGCTTTTGCCAGCGCATCCCCCGTAAGCGAAGCGAGTCACCTGCCATGCTAGCGCATGGCGGGGCTTCTTTCATTCGAATTGACACCCAGCGCCCGAAGTTTCCGGTGGAGGGCCGAGCGCTCCATGCCGACGAACTCGGCCGTACGCGAGATATTGCCGCCAAAGCGGTTGACCTGCGCCAGCAAGTATTCCCGCTCGAAGATCTCACGGGCATCGCGCAAAGGAAGCGACATCAGATGCTCGCCGCCTGCCCCGTTGGGGGATAGCGGCACCGGCGAGACGATCTCGTCGGGCAGCATATCGGCGGTCACGATGCTGTCGGCGTCCCCGCCGACGAGAATCATCAGGCGCTCCACGTTGTTGCGGAGCTGGCGCACATTGCCCGGCCATTCATGGGACTGGAGAACGGCCATGGCGTCCTCGCCGATGCGCCGGGGCGCTAGGCCTGAGGCTACCGAAATCGTCTGCACGAAATAGCGTACGAGTTCGGGTATGTCCTCGCGCCGCTCGGACAGGCCCGGGACGTGGATGGGCACCACGTTCAGCCGGTGATAGAGGTCCTCGCGCAAGCGGCCGGCGCTGATCTCCTTCTGGAGGTCATGGCTCGTCGAAGAGACCACCCGCACGTCCACGTGCACCTTTGTTCCGCCGCCCAAGCGCTGGAAGCGCTGCTCCACGAGCACGCGCAAGATCTTGGCCTGGGTCTCGAGCGGCATATCGGCGACCTCGTCGATGTAGAGGGTGCCGCTATGAGCCTCTTCCAGAGCGCCGACCTTCCGGGGCCCCGAGTTGCTCCCCTCTTCCGTGCCGAACAGCTCAAGCTCCATGCGGTCAGGCACCATGGCCGCGGCATTCAAGACGACGAAAGGCCCGTCGGCGCGGCCGGACTTGGTATGCATCACCCGCGCGGCAAGCTCCTTGCCGCAGCCCGAAGGACCGGTGATCAACACTCGGCTGTTGGTCGGCGCGACCTTGTCGATCGCCTGACGGAGCTGATTGATGGCCGCCGACTTGCCGACCATCTCGAAGGAGTAGGTGCTGCGCTCGCGCAGCTCGCGGTTCTCGCGCTTGAGACGTGAGGACTCCAACGCGCGGGCGGTAATGAGCACAAGCCGGTCCACCTTGAACGGCTTCTCGATGTAGTCATAGGCGCCGCGTTGGATGGCGGCGACTGCCGTCTCGATATTGCCGTGGCCGCTGATGATGATGACGGCCAGGTCGGGGTGGGCCTTCTTGATGGCGTCCAGCAGTTCGAGCCCGTCGAGCTTGGAGCCTTGCAGCCAGATGTCGAGGATGACGAGCGAGGGACGCCGCTCCTCGATCGCCTTCAGCGTCTCGTCGCTGTCCTTGGCGAGGCGCGTTGCATGACCTTCATCTTCGAGGATGCCGGAGATCAGCTCCCTAATATCGGCCTCATCGTCGACGACCAGGATGTCAGACGCCATGAGTTACTCCCTCTTCCTCCTCGGCCGGCTCAGACTCGCTCGCATGGGCAGGCGAGCCGAGGTCGGGCTCCGTCTCGCCCGTCTCCAGCTCCTCGCGGCCCATGATCGGCAGGTCCATTCGCACTGACGCCCCTTCACTCTTTCCGTTGCGCTTCGGCGCATCGGCAAGCTGCAGCTTGCCGCCATGCTGCTCGGTGATCCGCTGCACGATGGCGAGCCCGAGCCCGGTGCCCTTGACGCGCGTCGTCATGTAAGGCTCGACCAGGCGCTCGCGGTTCTCCTTCGGCAGACCGCAACCGTTGTCGATGACGGTGATGTGCACGCGGTCGCCTTTGCTGGCGACCTTCGCCGTAATGTGACCGGTGCCGGCGCGGGCCGGGTCGGCCTCGACCGCGGAATTGATGGCCTCGCTCGCATTCTTGACGAGATTGGTCACGGCCTGAGTCAAGAGACGCTGGTCCGACATGGTGACGACCGGCTTCTCCGGCAGATCGAGCTCGAACTCGATGTCGGGACGGCTCACCTGGAACAGGAACACCGCCTCGCGCACGATCTCGCGCACGTCGTGAAGCTCCATGACCGGTTTCGGCATGCGCGCGAAGGCGGAGAACTCATCGACCATGCGGCCGATGTCCGACACTTGGCGAATGATGGTGTCGGTGCACTGATCGAAAATCGCGCGGTCCTTGGTGATGGAGTTGCCGTATTTGCGGCGAATCCGCTCGGCCGAAAGCTGGATGGGGGTGAGCGGGTTCTTGATCTCGTGGGCGATGCGGCGGGCAATGTCGGCCCAGGCGGTGCTCCGTTGGGCGCTGACGAGCTCGGTGATGTCGTCGAAGGTCACGACGTAGCCTTGCCCTGCGCCTTCGCTGGTGACGCGGACGGCGAAATTGCGCTCGGAGCCGGCGCGACGCAGCGTGACCTGGTCGGTGGCGAGCCGCCTCCCCTGCTTCTGGGCGCGTTTCAGATGCGGCCCGAACTCGGGCACGACCTCGGCCAGCTTCTTGCCGGACAGTCTCGCTTCCTTGATTCCGAGCAAGGTCTCGGCGGAACGATTGACGAGGTTGATCGTGCCGTTGGCGTCGACGCCGACGATGCCGGCGGTCACGCCGGACAGCACCGCCTCCATGAAGCGGTTGCGTTCATCGAGCGTCGCATTGGCGCCGACCAGCTCGTCGCGCTGGCTCTTGAGCTCGGACGCCATGGTGTTGAAGGTGGTACCGAGCGTCGCAAGGTCGCCGTCGGCCGGGTTGACGTCGACCTCGACGCCGAGATTGCCTTGGCTGATGTCCTGGGCCGCGCCCATCAATTGGCCGATCGGCGCCACGAGGCGATTGGCGAACCACATGCCGATCCAGATCGCCGACAAGAGCAGCGTCAGCGCGATCGCCACATACATGAGGCCGAAGGCCACTTGCACGCCGGCGCGCCGCTGCTCGAGCAATTGATACTCGGCGACGTTGGCGCGGGTGGCGCGAAGCTGTTGCAGCACGCGCGCGTTCACCGGCCGGATCACGTAGAGATAGGTGTCGTTGAAATTGTTGAGGCTCTTGATGGCGCCGACCAAGCTGGTCTGGCCCGGAGCGATGACGATCACCTGCCCCTTCTTGGCGAGTTCCATGGCCTCCTTGGGCGGCGGCCGGTACGGCATCTCGGGCGTCGATGCGGCCGTGGCGAGGATCTTGCCGGAGCCGTCGATCAGATAGGCCGCAGGCAGCGCGCGAATGGCGGCTTGCGCTTGCAGGAAGTTGCCGAAGCCTTGCGGCTGCGTCCGCACGAGCTCCACGGCTTCGTCGATGTCCTTGGCCATGCCGACCGTGTCGGCGCGGATCACTTGGCCATGCTCCTGGAGATAGGCCGTGGCGACGTCGATGGAGTTCTGAATGATCGATTTGGTGCGGACCGAGAACCAGTGGTCGAGGCCACGGTCGAGTGAGACGCTGGCGAAGACGGCGAGCAGAATTGCCGGCACGACGGCGATCACGCTAAACAGGCTGACGATGCGGACATGGAGTTGGGCGCCGGCCACGTGACGGCGTTTGGCGAGCCACAGTCCGGTCACCTGCCCGGCGATGATCCCCACCATGGCAAGGACGAGCGCCAGATTGATGAGGAGCACGGCCACCACCACCGTGTGGGTGGGCACGATGGGGGTCAGTCCGGTGAGGACGAGATAGGTGGCCAGGCCCGAGCACAGCGAGAGCACCATGATGACCAGGCCGAGGCCGAGCACGAACGGCAGACGGCGGCCGCGCTGTCCGGACGCGAGCTTTCCGTCCTGATCGGTGGCGGTCGGGTCGGCGGGTGAACGCAAAAAACCCTTGCGTCTGGCCGGTTTTTGGGAGGTTTGGAAGACGCTGCGCACCGCTTTTCCCTGGCTTCCCCCGTTGGACGCCCGGTTCATGCCGGGCGGTTCTGGAGCGTCCGCCTCAGCTATGGTGCAATAAAATCACAATGTGGCGCTTTGGCGACATTTTCGCCACGCGCCGGCCCCCAGAGCCTTGGCTAGCGGGATATGGGGAGTTGCCTGCGGATTAACCAGAGCCGTCAGGCAGTCGGGGTGCGGATGACCTTGATGCCGAGATCGCGGATCTTCTTGCGCAGGGTGTTGCGGTTGAGACCGAGGAGGTCGGCCGCGCGAATCTGGTTGCCTCGGGTGGCGGCGAGCGCCGCGGTGATGAGGGGGAACTCCACTTTGCGCAAGATGCGCGTATAGAGGCCCGCCGGCGGCAGGTCCTGGCCGAAGCCGAGAAAATAGTCGGTGAGATAGCGCTCCACGGACTCCGTCAGGTCGCCCGTCGTCTCGGCGCTGTCGGGAAACGGCGGGCGGGCGGCGGTGGCGAGCTCGCTCTCCACGATCTCGACGGTGACGATGTCCTGCGCGTAGATCGCCGACAGGCGGCGCACCAGGTTCTCGAGCTCGCGCACGTTGCCCGGCCAGTGATAGCGCTTGAGGCGTTCGATGGCGCCGGGCTCGAAGCCTTTCGGCGGCAGCCCTTCCTTCTCGGCGATCGAAAGAAAGTGACGCACGAGATCGGGAATATCCTCGAGCCGCTCGCGCAACGGCGGCAGCCTCAAGGGCACCACGTTCAGCCTGTAGTAAAGGTCCTCGCGGAACAGGCCTTGGTCGATCTGCTGCTGCAGGTCGCGATTGGTGGCGGCGATGATCCTGACATTGGTCCGGATCGGCGTGCGGCCGCCGACCGTGGTGTACTCACCTTCCTGAAGCACGCGCAACAGCCGCGTCTGCGCCTCCATCGGCATGTCGCCGATCTCGTCGAGAAATAGCGTGCCGCCTTCGGCCTGCTCGAAGCGGCCGACATGACGGGTCTGGGCGCCGGTGAAGGCGCCCTTCTCATGGCCGAACAACTCGGACTCGATCAGCTCGCGCGGGATCGCCGCCATGTTGATGGCGACGAACGGTCCGTTGCGGCGCTTGCCATACTCATGGAGCGCGCGGGCGACGAGTTCCTTGCCGGTGCCGGACTCGCCCGTGATCATCACGGTGAGGTCGGTCTGGGTCAGGCGGGCGAGGACGCGATAGATGTCCTGCATGGCGGTGCAGCGGCCGATGAGCGGCATCCCCTCGCTCGACTCCGCCGAAAGACGCTGCGCCTTCTTGCGCGGCTCGGCGAGCGCGCGGCCCACAACGGAGATGAGCTCGTTGAGGTCGAACGGCTTCGGCAGGTACTCGTACGCGCCGCGCTCGGCGGCGGTGATGGCCGTCATGAAGGTGTTCTGCGCGCTCATCACGATGATGGGCAGGTCGGGCCTCAGCTTCTTGACCCGCGGAATGAGATCGAAGGCGCTCTCGTCGGGCATGACCACGTCGGTGATCACGAGGTCCCCCTCGCCCTGGCTGATCCACCGCCACAGGGTCGCGGCGTTCCCCGTGGCGCGCGGTGCATAACCCGCACGGGCGAGCGCCTGGTTGAGAACGGTGCGGATCGCCGCGTCGTCGTCAGCGATTAGAATATTGCCTTTACCCATTCTGCTTACGCCTGCGTTGTTTCTATCGCTTGCGTCATTTCGCTCTCGGCCATCGGCATCAGCGCGCGAAAGACCGTGAATCGGGGACGTGACTCGCATTCGATGATCCCCCCATGGTCGCCGATAATCTTGGCCACCAAGGCCAGTCCGAGTCCGGTGCCGGACGGCTTGGTGGAGACAAACGGATCGAAGAGATGTGGCAAGAGGTCAGACGGCACGCCCTCGCCGTTGTCCTCCACCGCGATTTCGAGCGGCAGGCTGACGCGAGCTTGGCTGCCGGGCACGGAAAGGCGGACGCCCGGCCGGAACGAGGTCGAGAGCGTGATCTGGCCGTCGGCGCGGTCCTCGCCAATGGCCTCGGCGGCGTTCTTCACGAGATTGAGGAACACCTGGACGAGCTTATCGCGGCTCCCCGGGACGGGCGGGAGCGACGGATCGTAGTTCTCGACAATCTTGATGTGGCGGGCGAAGCCGGTGCGCGCGATCTGCTTCACGTGATCGAGCACGTCGTGGATGTTGACCGGCTCGCGCTGGATGGGCCGCTCGTCTCCGAAGATCTCCATGCGGTCGACCAGCTTGCAGATGCGGTCGGACTCGGCACAGATCAGCTGTGTCAGGGTGCGGTCGGAATCGGTGCGGTCGCTCTCCAAGAGCTGGGCTGCGCCTCTGATGCCGGAGAGCGGGTTCTTGATTTCGTGGGCGAGCACGGCGGCAAGGCCGGAGACGGAGCGCGCCGCGCCACGATGCGTCAGCTGGCGTTCGATCATCTGCGCCATGCTGCGCTGTTGCAGCATCACCATCACCCTGCCCGGCGCTTCGGGCAGCGGACCGCCATAAAGATCGACAAGCTTGGGCGCATCGAAGCGGAAGGAGCCGAGTTCGACGCCATACTCGTTGACCGTGGTGCCGTTGCGCTGCACCTGCTCGGCAAGGGCGATCAAAGGACAGCCAAAGGCGACCACGTCAGGGAGGCTATGCCGGCACAGGACGCCCGCACTCATCTGAAAGAAATCTTCCGCCGCCGTATTCGCGTATTCGATGGCGAGATTCTTGCCGATGACGAGGAGCGGATGCGGCAAGGCGCCGAGCAAAGCGTCGCAGGGAATTGCCGGGGAATTTGACTTTCGTCTGGGGGTGGGGTTTTTGGTCGAGACGCTCAAAGACGTGTATATCCTCGCGGCCGCGCGACGGATGGCCTAAGTCAGTATGCATAAATTTTATGCACAGCCATCCCATGATTTATTATTGGGCAAGATACGAGGCTTTTCGCAAGGGAGCAACATTCCTTTTGCCGCACTGCAACAATAAATATCTTCAAAGGCTTAACGACGGTTGTTCCGAGATTTTCCACAATTTCCGGGAACAAGCGCCATGAGAATCGCGAGCCTGATCGTGGCGGGCGGGCGCGGGGCCAGGGCGGCAACCGATACCGGTCAGCCGAAGCAATATTGCCGAATTGGCGGCGAGGCGATGCTGACGCGCTCGATTGGTGCATTTGCCGCCCATCCGGGTATCGACGACGTCCTGGTGGTGATCCACCCCGACGACGCGACGCTCTACGCCGAAGCGAGCAATGCTTTTGCTGGACGGCTGCTCCCGCCTGTCACCGGCGGCGCGCGGCGGCAGGACAGCGTGCGAGCCGGGCTTGAGGCGCTCACCGCGCAGAAGCCCGACCTCGTGCTGATCCATGACGCGGCGCGGCCGTTCGTAGATGCCGAACTCATCAGCCGGGTAATCGCATGCCTCGACGCCCACGCAGGCGCCCTGCCCTGTCTCCCCGTCACCGATACACTGAAGCGTGGGCAAGAGGGGCGAGTCGTGGAGACAGTGGCGCGTGAAGATTTGTGGCGCGCCCAGACGCCGCAAGGTTTCAAATTCGATGCGATCCTCGCCGCCCATCGTGCGGCGGCGACAGATGATTTACGGGAGTTCACCGACGACGCGGCGATCGCGGAGTGGTTCGGTCTCGATGTGGCGCTGGTCGAAGGCTCCGAACATAATCGCAAGCTCACGACGGCGGAGGATCTCAAGATCGCTGATGAGATGTTGCGTTTGGCGCGTGGCGGCGCGTCAGGCACGGTCCGCGTCGCGTCCGGCTATGACGTGCATGCGCTCGGTCCGGGCGACACCGTCATCCTGTGCGGCGTGCGCATCCCGCACACCAAGAAGCTCATCGGTCATAGCGACGCCGATGTCGGCTTGCACGCGCTGACCGATGCGTTGCTCGGCACCATCGCCGACGGGGATATCGGCGTGCATTTTCCGCCCTCCGATGATCGTTGGCGGGGCGCGGCTTCCGACATCTTTCTGAGAGCGGCCGCCGACAAGATCAAGGCGCGCGGCGGCGAGATCGTCCATGTGGATGTGACGCTTCTCTGCGAGGCGCCGCGCATCGGCCCTTACCGCGATGCCATGCGCGCCGCGATGGCCGAGACGCTCGGCCTCGATGTGAGCCAAGTGAGCATCAAGGCGACCACCAATGAAGGGCTCGGCTTTGTCGGCCGGGGCGAAGGCATCGCCGCCATGGCGACGGCGACAGTGAGGTTGCCATGACAGACATGATCGAGATCGATGAACGCCTGATCGCGCAAGCGGCAGACCTGCTCGAGGCGTGCCGCGCCAAGGGCGAGCTCATCGCCACGGCAGAGTCCTGCACCGGCGGGCTGGTCTCGGCGACCTTGACCGCCGTGCCCGGCTCGTCCGACGTGTTCGACCGGGGCTTCGTCACCTACTCCAACACGGCGAAGAGCGAGATGCTGGGCGTGCCTTATTGGCTGATCGAACGGCATGGTGCGGTGAGTGAGGACGTCGCCAGGGCCATGGCGGGCGGCGCTCTTACCCACAGCAATGCGAGCCTTGCGGTGGCGGTGACCGGCATCGCCGGACCCGACGGCGGCACGCCGGAGAAGCCGGTGGGTCTTGTGCATTTCGCCGCCGGCCGCCCGGACGGTCCCATGCATCACGAGCGCGTCGTGTTCGGCGATCTCGGCCGGGCCGAGGTCAGGCGGCGCGCCGTCGAACGGGCGCTGTCGCTGTTGCGCTCATTGGTGTGAGGCGACCGTTGCGGTCTCGGTGCGGTAGACCTTATCGGCCCTAGCCTCGAAGGCGTCGGTATATTTCCGAACCGCCTTGTCGAACAATCCGCCAACCACCCTCTCGAACATGCGCGAGCGGAAGGCGTAGGCGATATAGAAATCGACGTCCGATGCATCGTCGCCGCGGGGCAGAAATCGCCAGCGGTTTTCGAGAAAGGAGAACGGTCCGTCGAGATATTCGACGAAGATGGTGCTGCCGGGGCGGTCGAGGGTGACCTTGGTGGTGAAGCGCTCGCGGATCAGCTTGTAGCCGACTTGCATCGTGGCGATGAGCACCTCCTTGTCCTCCACCTGCTCGCGGCGCGTCACGGTGAGCGCCTCCACGAGCGGTAGGAACTGCGGATACTCCTCGACGCGCGCGACCAGCGCATACATGTCCTCTGCTGAGTGCGCGACGGGATGCTTGATCTCGAAGACATGCATGATGGCGAGCGGTGCGCTCAGGCGCCGGCTAACGCGTGGCGCGCGGCCCTCAGCTGCGCGAAATCTTCGGCGGCGTGATAGGAGGAGCGGGTCAAGGGGCTGGACGCCACGAGGAGGAAACCTTTCTCTTCGGCCAGGCGCCTATACGATTGAAACTCATCAGGCGTGACAAAGCGGTCAATGGCCGCATGTTTGCGCGTCGGCTGGAGATATTGGCCGATGGTGAGGAAATCGACGTCTGCGCCACGCAGGTCGTCCATCACGGCGGCGACTTCGCTTTCCGTCTCGCCGAGACCCACCATGATGCCGGACTTGGTGAAGAGGCGTGGATCGCGGCGCTTCGCCTCTTCGAGCAGCGCGAGCGAGTGGCGATAGTCGGCCCCCGGTCGAATCCGCCGGTAGAGCGACGGGACCGTCTCCATGTTGTGGTTGAATACGTCGGGCCGCGCGGCGACGACGGTCTGAAGCGCGCCCGCTTTGCGCAAGAAGTCCGGGGTCAGCACCTCGACGGTCGTGTTGGGCGCCGCATTCCTGATCGCCGTGACGGTTTGCGCGAAATGCGCCGCGCCGCCGTCGTCAAGGTCGTCGCGGTCGACGGAGGTGATCACCACATGGGTGAGATCGAGCGCGGCGATCGCTGCGCCGACGCGCCGAGGCTCATCCGGATCGAGAGGCGCCGGCTTGCCGGTCGCCACGTTGCAGAAGGCGCATGCCCGCGTGCAGACATCGCCCAGGATCATCACCGTGGCGTGGCGCTTCCCCCAGCATTCGCCGATATTGGGACAGGCAGCCTCCTCGCAGACCGTGTGCAGTCGGTGCTCGCGTAAGACGGCTTCGCGTCGCGTCGAAGGCGTGCGCGCCCGGCGCCTTGACGCGGATCCAGGACGGCTTCGGCAGGACGGGCGTGTCGGGCAGCCGCGCCTTCTCGGGATGGCGCGGCCGCTCCTTCGTCTCACGCAAATTATCGATCACTGTGACCATCAATGGCTCAGCTCGTTGGGGGCCCTTGAACCTTTCGCCAAATCCATATCAACAGGACGGCGCCGATCGTCGCCACGATCAGATTGCCGAGCCAACCGTAGAACTCGATGTTCAAGAGTTTGGCAAGGTTGCCGCCGACGAACGAGCCGGCGATGCCGACCAAGAGATTGGTGAGCAGCCCGTGATCGCTCGCCGTCACCTTCTCGGCGATGTAGCCGGCGATCAGGCCGATGATGAGCATCCCGAAAAAGCCGACGCCGGGCATGCTCAGAAGCGTTTGAGTTTGAGCGTCCATCGAAACCTCCAGGCCCCATAGGGTGCATGCCGCGATTCGGTCGGGGCGCACCGGACAGTCTGAATATAGGGGCTTCCGAGGCTTGCGGCACTAGCCGTGCATCATCAATGCGGTCTTTTGGGCAGCGCGATCTTTGTCTTGCGTTAGGGTTCAAGGCGCATGGTCGTCCCAATAGTCTCCCTACCAGTCGGCGATCATGAGCTACGACGCACTCACGACGACCCTCGCTGGTGGCCTCGTCAAGGGCAACCCGCAATTCGGGGCAACCGGCGGCAAGCCGGTGACGAAGCGCTCGCTGAGAGCGCTCGATTGGTCGAACTTCTTCCTGTCCGACGTTCGCGACGGCATCGGGCCCTATCTCGGCATCTATCTTCTCTCAGCCTATAACTGGGACGCAGGCTCGATCGGCGTGGCGATGGCGGCCATGGGCATCGCCATGGTCGTCGCCCAGACCCCTGCCGGCGCCCTGATTGACGCGACGACTCACAAGAGGCCGGTGATGGCGGTAGCGGCGCTCGTCGTCGCGGTCTCCTGCGTTCTCATGACCGTCTTTTCTTCGCTGGCGGCGATCGTCCTTTGCCAAGTTCTCATCGGAGTCGCCGCGGCGATCCTAGCGCCCGGTATCGCGGGGTTGACGCTCGGACTTGTAGGTTATCGCAAGTACTCCAAGCGGCAGGGCAGAAACGAAGTGTTCAACCATGCCGGCAACCTGGCGGCAGCTGCCGCGGCAGGACTTGTGGGGCAACTCATTGGTCTGAAGTGGCTCTTCTATGCGGTGGCCTTGTTCGCGGTCGGCTCTATCGTCTCCGTCTTGCTCATCCGTAAGTCAGATGTGGACAACGAGCTCGCACGCGGAGCCAGAAGCGAGATCATCGAGGGCGAGGAGGAAGAGCCAGCGCATATTTCCGGCTTCTCCGCGCTGCTCTCCTCAAAATCGCTCCTCATGTTCGCCCTTTCGGTCGTGCTTTTCCATTTCGCCAATGCGGCCATGCTGCCGCTTGCCGGTCAGTACATGACGGAGGCCTCACGGAGCAACGGCTCGATCTACATGTCGGCCTGCATCATCGCCGCGCAACTCGTCATGATCCCCGTCGCGAAGTTCACGGGAGATCGCGCGGACGGCTGGGGACGCCGTCCCATCTTCCTGATTGCGTTCGCAGCCCTGATCGTGCGCGGCCTGCTCTACACCCTTAGCCCCAACCCCTACTGGATCGTCGGGGTGCAATTGCTGGATGGGATCGGCGCGGGTATCTTCGGGGTTCTTTGGGTGATCGTGGCGGCCGATCTCACGCGCGGGACCGGGCGCTACAACCTCGTGCTCGGGGCGATTGCCACGGCGGTGAGCCTCGGGTCCGCACTGAGCAATTTCACAGCGGGCTATGTGGTGAACTGGACGAGCTATCCAGGCGGCTTTCTGTTCCTCAGTGCCTGGGCGGTCGTCGCTTTCCTCGTGTTCTATTTCGGCGTTCCCGAGACGCGGCCGGTCACCTCGAAGACCTAGAGCGGAAACGCGCACAAGGCCAACATTCGACCCGCTGCCGTGTCACCGGATGCGTTGCCACACCCAGAGGCAGATCACCGCGCCGATGGTGGCGATGATGATTTGGCCGATCAGCCCGTAGGCGGCGATGCCCACGAGGCCGGCGAGCAGACCGCCAACCACGGCGCCGACGATGCCGACCAGCAGGTTCACCAGCAAATCCTGTTGGCGCCCCATAATGTACGAGGCGAGCGCGCCCGCGATCAGGCCGATAACGAGAAAGATAATCAGGCTCATAATGGTCCTCCCATCTTTGGTCGGGCTCTCCAAGCGCTCCGCTACGGGGTCGGACTAGATGTGGAGGGCACGCCCGAAGGCGTCGAGCACCGATTCGTGCATCATCTCCGACAATGTCGGATGGGGGAAGACCGTGGCGATCAATTCGGCCTCGGTGGTTTCGAGCGTCTTGCCGATGGCGAAGCCCTGAACGAGCTCCGTCACCTCGGCGCCGATCATGTGAGCGCCGAGCAAAGCGCCTGTATCAGCATCGAAAATCGTCTTCACCAGGCCTTCCGTCTCGCCCATGGCGATGGCCTTGCCGTTGGCGGAATAGGGATAGCGGCCCACTTTGAGCGTGTGGCCTGCGTCGCGGGCTGCCTTCTCGGTCAGCCCGAGGCTCGCCACTTGCGGCGTGCTGTAGGTGCAGGCCGGGATGTTGGTCTTGTCGAGGGGATGAACGCCCTCCGCGCCGGCGATCTTCTCCACGCAGAGCACGCCTTCGTGCATCGCCTTGTGGGCGAGCCAAGGGGGTCCCACCACGTCGCCGATGGCATAGAGGCCGGGGATGCCTGTGCGGCACCATTCGTCGACGACGATATGGCCTTTCTCGACCTCTGACCCCCTGCCCTTCGAGGCCGATCCCCTCGACATTGCCGGTGATGCCGACGGCGAGGATCACGCGATCGACCGTGCCTTCGATCGTGCTCCCGTCAGGGGCCTTGAGCGTCGCGGTGACGCTGTCTTGCCCGGTGACGAGCCGCTCAACGGTGGTGCCGGTGCGGAGAACGATGCCTTGCTTGGCGAAGGCCTTGTGCGCGAGCCGTGAGATCTCCTCGTCCTCGGCGGGCAAGATGCGGTCGAGCACCTCGACCACCGTCACGTGCGCCCCGAGGGTCCGATAGAAGCTCGCGAACTCGATGCCGATGGCGCCAGAGCCGACGATGAGAAGCGACTTCGGAAAGCGTTCCGGGACCATCGCCTCCTTGTAGGTCCAAATCAGCCGGCCGTCGGGCTCGAGCCCGGGAAGCACCTTCGCCCGCGCGCCGGTGGCGACGATGATGTGCTTGGCGGCGACCGCAGGCAGCGTCTGGCCCTCTTTGCCGGTCAGCGCGATGCGTCCCTGCCCTTCGAGCCGCGCGGTGCCGTTGATCACGGCGATGCTGTTCTTCTTCATGAGGTAGGCGACACCGTTCGACAGGCGCTCCGCCACTTCGCGGCTGCGCGCGATCACTTTCGCGAAATCGAAGCCGATATTGTCGGCGCGCAGGCCGAACTCGCCCGCGTTCTGCATCAGGTGGTAGATCTCGGAGGTGCGGAGCAGCGCCTTGGTGGGAATGCAGCCCCAGTTGAGGCAGATGCCGCCGAGACGGTCGCGCTCGATGATCGCGGTCTTCATACCGAGCTGGGCCGCGCGGATAGCGGCCACATAGCCGCCGGGTCCGCCGCCGATGACGACGAGATCGAATTCCGTATCGCTCATGTCCGGGAGGCTAACCCATCGCTCACGTCAACGGCGTGAAAAGTCATGCGGCCGCAGCAGCAGCAGGTGTCGAGCGAACTGCAAAGCGCAAGATCAGATACTGCACCAGCACGAGGGACGCCGGCGGCACCAGCTTCGAGATAAACGAGCGGAAATCCGCGTAAGGATAGAAACCGACATAGGTCCAGCCTTCCAACAGGTCGCCGCCCACGAAGAAGAGGAGCGGCGCCAGCAGGATGATCGCGGCGATTGCGAGCGCCTTTCGCGTGTTGGCAAACAATAGAGCGATGCCGAACGCGACCAGCCCGAGCCCGGCCCAGATGATGGCGGCATAGCCGCCCACGGCGTCGTCGATATTGCAGGCGAGTTGCTCGCCCTCGCACGGCATCCCGCTTACGAGCCAAAAGAGGCCGAGACCTGCGCCGAGCGAAATGGCGGCCGCGAGAAGCAGGATGAGGACCAGACGCAAGCGCGCCATGTCACCTCTCTCCTCGGGCGCCTTCCCTAAACCGACTTTATCATGAGAACCCAATCGCCCTCATACGGAAAGTCGGGCGGCAGGATTGCCGGCTCGCTGGCGAGCGGCGCGTAGCCGCAGCGCACGTAGAGGCGCGCGGCGCCTTCGTTCCAGCTGCCGACGATGACGCTCATGGCGGACGCGTATTCCTCCTGCCCCCTCGTCTCGGCGACCTCTAGAAGCTTTGTGCCGACGCCATGGCCGCGAAACTCCGGAAACGTGGCGAGGACGTTGACGTACCACGAGCCCGGCGCTTGCGCTTCGAGCCTGATCAGCGGGCGCACGTTCTCCGGCAGCGCGTCGACGCCGGTGAGGTCGTAAGGATCGTCGAGACGATAGCCGACCAGGCTCCCGGCGACCTCGCCTGCAACCTCGGCGACAATCGAGTTGCGGTAGGAGAACCCGCCCGCCTCGCGTTGCGCCCGCTCGCGGCCGACCTCGAGCGCCGACTGGCCGGGCGCGGCAAGACCGCGCCACATATGGGCGGGCATGCCATCGCCGGCGATGTCGACCAGCACGGCAAGCGCGGATGCATCGGATTTGCGGGCCGGACGGGCGGTGAGCGTCATGAGCAGGATTCCGGGCGACAAGGCCGATTGAATTCCATTTGATACCACGCGGCTTCGACCGGCAAATCCCTGTCTGTTGGTCTAAACTCGAAGGGCATGAGTCGCTCCGACATAGAGTGGCCGCGGATCGTCGCCCACGCCGATATGGACGCGTTCTATGCGGCGGTTGAGCAGCTCGACGACCCGGCCTTACGTGGCCGCCCGCTGCTCGTGGGCTCGCCGAGTGCCCGCGGCGTCGTGCTCACGGCAAGCTACGAAGCGCGGCCCTTCGGCGTCGGCAGCGCGATGCCGATGGCGAAGGCGCGGCGCCTCTGCCCCGACGCACTCATCGTCCCGCCCCGCTTCGATCGGTATCAGCAAGTGTCCGCATCCATCATGCGCGTCTTCGGCGATTTCTCCCCCGACGTCGAAGCCTTAAGCCTCGACGAGGCCTTTCTCGACATGACGGGCTCGGAGCGGCTGTTCGGCGATCCCGAGCAGATGGGCCGCAGGCTGAAAGCGGCCGTGCGCGAGGCGACCGGCGGCTTGACCGTGACCGTCGGGCTGTCCGCGACGAAATATGTCGCGAAGGTTGCGAGCGGCCACCGCAAGCCGGACGGCCTCACCGTTGTGCCGCCGGAGAGCGCGAAGGCCTGGCTTGCGCCCATGCCGGTCTCGCGCCTCTGGGGTGCGGGCCCGAAGACCGAGGCGCGGCTGCTGGCGCTCGGCTTTCGCACCATCGCCGACGTCGCCGCAGCTGATCCGAAAGCCCTGGCCGCCGAGCTCGGCAAGCTCGGACCTCACTTCTACGCGCTGGCCCACGCGCAGGATCCTCGCCCCGTCAATGGCGGACGGTCGTCCAAGAGCATCGGCTCGGAGCACACGCTCGAAAAAGACGTGCGTGACAAAGCCGAGATCAAGCTTCATCTGCGCCGGTCGGCCGACACCATCGGCAGGCGGCTGCGGAAGAAGGGATATGTCGCCTTCGGCGTCGGGGTGAAGCTCAAGACCGCCGACTTCAAGAGCCTGACCCGCCAGCAAAGGCTCATCGAGCCGACCGACGTTTCGGAGCAGCTCTATGCGGTCGGCGTGGAGCTGCTCGGTCAGTTCGGTCATCCCGGTCCGTTCCGTCTCGTTGGCATGGTTGCCTACGACCTCGCCGGTGCCGGCGATCCGATGCCGGCCGATCTCTTCGGGACGTTTGTGCGGCGGCGCCGTTTGGAAGTCGCTATCGACGAGCTTGCCGAGCGCTTCGGCGGCAATGTCGTTTGTCGTGCAGACGATCTCGCGAAACCGCGCGGCATGACGATCGCCGCAAACCTCGATTTCATGGACGACGGCACGCCAGACTGATCGTCAGACCAGCATCGTCACGGGGTCTTCGATATAGGCCTTGAAGGCGGCGAGCAGCTCGGCGCCGAGCGCGCCGTCGATGACGCGGTGGTCGACGGAGAGCGTCGCGCTCATCACGGTGGCGATCTTCACCGCATCGTCCTTGATCACCGGCTTCTTCTCGGCGCGGCCCACCGCGAGGATCGAGGCTTGCGGCGGGTTGATCACCGCTTCGAAGCGGTCGATGCCGTACATGCCGAGATTGGAGATGGTGGTCGAGCCCCCCTGATATTCGTGGGGCGCGAGGCGCTTGGTGCGGGCGCGCGCCGCGAGATCGCGCATCTCGTTTGAGATCTCCGACAGGCTCTTCACCTCGGCATTGCGGATGATCGGCGTGTGCAGGCCACCGCCTTCGAGCGCCACGGCAACGGCGATATCGGAGTCGCGGTGGCGCAGGATCCCCTCGTCCGTCCAGGTGGCGTTGGCGCCCGGCACGGTCTGAAGCGCCATGGCCATGGCCTTGATGATGAAGTCGTTGATCGACAGCTTGAAGGCGCGCGGGCCGTCATGGGGCGCCATCCCGTTGAGCCGCTCGCGCGCGGCGAGCAGCGCATCGAGGTCGCAGTCGATGTTCAGATAGAAATGCGGGATGGTCTGCTTCGCCAGGGTGAGCCGTTCGGCCATGAAGCGGCGCATCGTGTCGTGAGGCACGATCTCGTACGTGCCGGGCTCGTACAGGGCGAGGATCTGGTTGTCCGAGAGACCGTGGATAGCGGGGGGCGGCGGTGCCTTGACCATCTCGCGCCGGCGCGGGGCTTCTTCTTGCATGACCTCGGCGGCCTCGACTTCGGCGGCCGGCCCCTCGCCCGGCCGTGCATGCTCCACGTCGGCCTTGACGATGCGCCCGTGCGGGCCTGAGCCCACAAGCGCCGCAAGGTCGATGCCGCGCTCGCGGGCGAGCCGCCGCGCCAGGGGAGACGCGAACACGCGGGCGCCGTGACCGTTGGCCCGTCCCTTCCCGTGGCCGTTCGCCCGGATCTGCTCGGCGATGCGGCTCATCACGTGCTCGGGCGAGCCGTCGGGATTCCTTGTCTCCCGGCCTCCCCCTCGAGACGGGCTGACGCGCCCTCCTCGGGTGAGGCTTGACCCCCATTCGCTCCTCATCCTGAGGAGCGGCCGCAGGCCGCGTCGCGAAGCGATCCAGCGTCCTCGCCCTCTTCCAGGAGGACGGCGATGGGCTTGTTCACGGGCACGTTCTCCGCGCCTTCGGCCACCAGCAGCTTGCCGATCGTGCCGTCCTCGATGGCCTCGACCTCCATGGTCGCCTTGTCGGTCTCGATCTCGGCGATGACGTCGCCCGCGTGCACTTCGTCGCCCTCGCGCACGTGCCATTTGGCGAGCTTGCCCACTTCCATGGTGGGCGACAGGGCGGGCATGAGGATCTGCGTGCTCATGGCGCCTCTTGCGCGGCCTTGAGCGCGGCGGCGGCGTCTTCCCAATGCTGTCCGTCGAAGGCATTGACGCGGGTGACGCGCACGGCGCCCGGTTCCAGGCAGCGCACGTTGATGCTGTAGCCGTCCGGTTTCACGCGCGGCACGTAGAAGCTCTTGATCCCGCAGACGGAGCAGAAGTGGTGCTTCGCAATGCCGGTGTTGAACGTGTAGGTGGTGAGCTTGTCGGCCCCGGTGAGGAGACGAAAGCGGTCGCCCTCGATGTGATAATGGACATAGCCGCTTTTGGAGCAGATCGAGCAATTGCACTCCCGCACCTCGATCTCGTCAGGCGCGAGCACCTCGAAGGTGACGGCGCCGCAATGGCAGCTGCCCTTCTTCCAGCTCATGGAAGCGTCAGTCATACGCATCACTCCCGGTAGCAGACGGCCTTCGCCGCTTTCATGACCTGATCCACGGACGGCAGCGCCAGTTTCTCCAGATTGGCCGCGTAGGGCATGGGCACGTCGGCGCCGGTGATCTTCAAAGGCGGCGCATCGAGATAATCGAAGGCTTGGGCCGTGACCTGCGCGGCAATCTCCGAGCCGATTGAGCACACGGCCCACCCCTCCTCGACCGTGACGAGGCGGTTGGTCTTCTTCACCGAGGCCACCACCGTGTCGATGTCGAGGGGCCGCAAAGTCCGGAGATCGATGACCTCCGCCTCGATGCCTTCGCCGGCCAGTTTCTCGGCCGCTTCGAGCGTATAGGTCATGCCCCGCGCGTAGGACACGAGCGTCACGTCCCGGCCCTCGCGTGCGATGCGTGCCTTGCCGATGGGGAGTACGACGTCGTCGCCCTTCGGCACCTCGCCGCTCTGGCCGTAGAGGAGCTCGTTCTCGAGGAAGATGACCGGACTGTTGTCGCGGATGGCCGCCTTGAGCAGGCCCTTGGCGTCGGCGGGCGTGTAAGGCGCGATCACTTTCAGGCCCGGCACATGGGCGAACCAGGACGAATAGTCCTGGCTGTGCTGGGCGGCGACCCGCGCCGCCGCGCCGTTCGGCCCGCGGAACACGATCGGGCAATGCATCTGTCCGCCGGACATATAGAGCGTCTTGGCGGCGGAGTTGACGATGTGGTCGATGGCCTGCATGGCAAAGTTCCAGGTCATGAACTCGACGATGGGCCGAGGCCTGCGAAGGCCGCGCCGACGCCGACGCCGGTAAAGCCGTACTCTGTGATGGGCGTGTCGATGACGCGGCGTGCGCCGAACTCTTCGAGCAGGCCTTGGGTCACCTTGTAGGCGCCGTGATATTGGGCGACCTCCTCGCCCATGACGAACACGTCCGGGTCGCGCCGCATCTCCTCGGCCATGGCGTCGCGCAACGCCTCGCGCACGGTCATGGCAACCGTCTCGGTGCCGGCCGCGATCTCGCCGTCCGGCTCCGGCTCGTCGGGCGCGACTTCCGGCTTGGCCGAGGCTTCTTCGACCTCAAGCGGCGCTTCGCTGGTCAGCGGCGGCGGCACTTGTGAAGTGGGCTGGGCTTTGGCCTCACCCTTCAAGACGGGCGCTGGCGCGCCCTCCTCAGGGTGAGGATGAAGGCCCGTGCTCGGGTCTCTACCCTCATCATGAGGAGCGGCCGGAGGCCGCGTCTCGAAGGATGAGGCCCCGGCCCCTGCTGCGTCCTCGCCGTTCGTCAGCAGGATGGCGATGGGCTTGTTGACGGGGATATGCTCGGTCCCTTCCGGCACCAGGATCTTGCCGAGCGTGCCGTCGTCGACCGCCTCGACCTCCATGGTCGCCTTGTCGGTTTCGATCTCCGCGATCACGTCGCCGGCGTGTACCGCGTCGCCTTCGTGGACATGCCACTTGGCGAGCTTCCCCTCCTCCATGGTGGGGGACAGCGCAGGCATGAGGATCTCGGTCGGCATCACGCGCCTTGGCTCATGTCGCCGTCACGTCGGTCCAGAGCTCGGACGGATCGGGCTCGGGGTCGTTCTGCGCGAACTCTGCCGCTTCGTTCACAATGGCGCGAATATCGCGGTCGATCGCCTTCAGCTCGTCCTCGCTGCGCCCCGCGTCGAGGAGGTGCTTGCGCACGAGCTCGATCGGGTCGTGATGCTCGCGCATGTCCTGCACCTCTTCGCGCGTCCGGTATTTCGCCGGGTCCGACATGGAATGGCCGCGATAGCGATAGGTCTGAATTTCGAGGATCATGGGTCCTTTCCCGCTGCGCACATAGGCCAAGGCGCGCTCGCCCGCGGCCTTCACCGCCGCGACGTCCATGCCGTCGACCTGCTCGCCGGGAATGCCGAAGGCGAGGCCCCGGTGATAGAGCTCCTCGGCATGTGCGCTCCCCCGCTCGATCGCCGTGCCCAATGCGTAGTGGTTGTTCTCGATGACGTAGACGATCGGCAGCTTCCACAAGGACGCCATGTTGAAGCTCTCGTAGACTTGGCCCTGATTGGCCGCACCTTCGCCGAAGAAACTGACGCAGACATGATCGTTGCCGCGATATTTGTTGGCGAAGGCGATGCCGGTGCCGAGCGGCGCGGGCGTGCCGACGATGCCGTGGCCGCCGTAGAAGTTCTTCTCCACGGAGAACATGTGCATGGAGCCGCCCTTGCCCTTGGAGTAGCCGCTGCGGCGGCCGGTGAGCTCGGCCATCACGCCTTTGGGGTCCATGCCGGTCGCAAGCATGTGGCCGTGGTCGCGATAGGCGGTGATGATCTGGTCGCCGTCCTTGATCGCCATCATCATGCCGGTAACGACGGCCTCCTGGCCGATATAGAGGTGGCAGAAGCCGGCGATGAAGCCCATGCCGTATAGCTGCCCCGCCTTCTCCTCGAAGCGGCGGATCAGCAGCATTCGGCGATAGGCGCTAAGTTCTTCGTCCGGCGTTAGGACAGGCTTGACGGTGGAGGCGGCTTGTCTCTCGCGCGCCTGATCCAGCCAAAAGTCCGTTGCTCCCGGCGTCAGGCTTGGGCTCATCAAACTGGCCTCCTTCGACTCAACGCGCGCGCGCCCGCGAAAGGCTAGCACGAGTTGAAAGTGGCCTGAAAGCTTGGAGGGCGCGACGGCGCCCGCGATCAACGGGCGCAGTTAGCGCTTGGTCAGCGGCCCCGTGGGATCAGGCTCGCGCCGCTTCATCATGACGAGATCGTCGGGATGGGCGAGGTTCAGGAGCGCGCGGGCCCGCTCGTCCAGCATGTCGGGATCGAGGCTCTCGGGCCTGAGCAACGCCACGTCGCGCTCGAGCCTCTGCCTGACCTCGTGAAGGCCGGCGAGCTCGCCTTCCAGCACGTCTTTGCGGCGCTCGAGATCGGCGCGGGCCTTGAGGCCATGCTCGCCAATCTGGAGGTGGTAGCCGAAATAGCCGCCGACGCCCAAGGCCACCAGCGGAAAAATGAAAGCCCGGAACCGCATGTCCCCTCCCGTACGCAGCGAATCGCAAACATCGATTGGGAGTGGTTAAGTCGCGGTTACCTTGGCGCGGATCACGCGTATTTCAGCACCGAAGTGCCGGCATAGCGGGCACGCGGGCCAAGCTCCTCCTCGATGCGGATGAGCTGGTTGTACTTCGCCACGCGATCCGACCGGGCGAGCGAGCCGGTCTTGATCTGCCCGCAATTGGTGGCGACGGCGAGGTCGGCGATGGTGGCGTCCTCGGTCTCGCCAGAGCGGTGCGACATGACCGCGGCATAGTGCGCCTCTTGCGCCATGCGTACCGCGTCGAGCGTCTCGGAAAGCGTGCCGATCTGGTTGACCTTGACCAGGATGGCGTTGGCGATGTGTTGATCGATGCCCTGCTTGAGCCGTGTCACATTCGTGACGAAGAGATCGTCACCCACGAGCTGGATGCGGTCGCCCAGCGCTTGCGTGAGGACACGCCAGCCGTCCCAATCGTCCTCCGACATGCCGTCCTCGATGGAGAAGATCGGGTAGTTGGACACGAGCTCGGTGTAATAGGCCGTCATCTGATCGGCGGTGAGCGTCCGCTTCTCGCCTTTGAGGAAATAGCGGTCCTCGCCGTAAAGCTCGGTCGCCGCCACGTCGAGGGCGAGATAGACGTCCTTGCCGGGCTGGTAGCCGGCGGTGGCGATCGCCGACATGATGAAGTCGAGCGCCTCGCGGGTCGAGGCGAGGTTGGGGGCGAAGCCGCCCTCGTCGCCGACATTGGTGTTGTGGCCCGCGCCCTTCAGCGCATGTTTCAGCGCGTGGAACACCTCGGCGCCCATGCGCACGGCTTCGGCGATGCTCGGCGCGCCGACCGGCACGATCAGGAACTCCTGGAAGTCGATGTCGTTGTCGGCATGCACCCCGCCATTAATGATGTTCATCAGCGGCACGGGTAGGAGCGTCGCCTCCCTACCGCCGAGATAGCGGTAGAGCGGCTGCTCGTGGGAGTCCGCGGCGGCCTTGGCGGCTGCGAGCGAGACGCCGAGGATGGCGTTGGCGCCGAGGCGCTTCTTGTTCTCGGTGCCGTCGAGGTCGCATAAGAGCTTGTCGAGCCCGCGCTGGTCGTCGGCATCGAAGCCGTCGAGGGCCTTGCGGATCTCCGTGTTCACCGCCTCCACCGCCTTCTTGACGCCTTTGCCGCCATAGCGGGGCCCGCCGTCGCGGAGCTCGTGGGCCTCGTGCGCTCCGGTCGAGGCGCCGGACGGCACGGCGGCGCGGCCGCGATGGCCGTCCTCGAGCACGACATCGACTTCGACGGTCGGATTGCCGCGGCTATCGAGGATCTCCCGGCCGATGATGGTGGCGATGGCAGTCATGCGAACAGTCCCCCAGGCGAGTGTGGGGCCGTCTTAGCCTAGGCGGCGCGGAAGCGGAAGGCGTATATGGCGGCTAGCCGGATCGTCCCGGCGCGGCACTTGCCATGGGCGTGCCCTTACCGCGGCCCGGGGCCCTGCCGCAGCCCGGCAGCGGCGACATCATCACCTCGACGCCCGGATCGTACTTGTTCATGGCGCCCGATGCGGCATCGACACCCAGTCCGATGATGCCGCCGAAAAGGACATTGCCGGCAGTCATGACTTCGGTATGGGAGGCGAGCGTGGCCACGCCTTCGCCGTAGCATTGGGCCCGGCACGTGATCGCAACGTTGTGCTTGCTCTTGGGTAGGATGATATTGGCTGGCGTCTGGACCGTGCGCGTCCCGATGGCCGGCGAGGTGAGCTGGCACATGGCTCCCTGTACACCCGGTGTCGCGACTGAGACCTGCTGTTCTGTGCCTTTGACGATGGTCGAGCAACCAGCGAAAAGGATTGCGATCAGGCCGCAGATAGCGGCAGCAACACGCGCCATAGCCGAGCCCCCGCCTGGCTTCCCGATAAAGTAGCAGTCTATACGTCAAACAACTTATAGGCGAGTCAAATGACGGCCGGACAAAATCCCTCGGAACAGAGCGATAAGCCCGGAGCCCTGGTGCTTTTCTCGGGCGGCCAGGATTCGACCGTCTGTCTCGCTCACGCGCTCGACCGTTACGCGCGTGTCGAGACGGTCGGCTTCAACTATGGCCAGCGCCACGGCATCGAGCTCGATTGCCGGAGCCGCGTCCGCGACGAGATCGTGCGGCGCTTTCCCCAATGGGGCGAGCGGCTTGGGCCCGACCACGTGATCGATATCTCGAGCTTCGGCGCCATCGGCGACACGTCCCTCACCTCCGAGGCCGAGATCGTGATGCTGGAGTCCGGCCTCCCCTCGACCTTCGTGCCGGGGCGCAATCTCGTGTTCTTCGTCTATGCCGCGGCGCTCGGCTACCGGCGGGGATTGACGACCCTCGTCGGCGGCATGTGCGAGACCGACTATTCCGGCTATCCCGATTGCCGCGATCAGACCTTGCGCGCGCTGCAAGAAGCCATCCGGCTCGGCACGGAAGTGCCCTTCTCCATCGACACGCCATTGATGTGGCGGTCCAAGGCGGAGACCTGGGCGCTTGCGCAAGAGCTTGGCGGGGCGCCCTTCGTCGATCTCATCCTCGAGGAGACGCACACCTGCTACAAGGGCGAGCGCGGCATGCGCCACGCTTGGGGCTATGGTTGTGGGGAATGCCCCTCCTGCGCGCTCCGCGCCAAGGGCTTCGCCGAATGGCAAGCGTCCAGCCCCGATCGCCGGCGCGGCTGATCTCCTTGCCCCTCTTCCCGAGCTAAATCCCAGACAACAGCCGGTTCAGACGGGGTTCATACTGGTTGTGGGACACTCCCTCCATCAACCGGGAACAACGGATCGAAGCCGGGCTCGGGGATGCGTTGAAGACTGGAGACGACCCATGACGAAGCTGAATCGCATTGGCCTGATCGCCGTCGCCGCCCTGATGGGCATCGGCGTGACCACGACCGCCATGGCGGCCTCGAAGGCCGACTGCCGCGTCTATGCCAAGCTCGCCGTCGACCAATATGCCAGGATGCAGGCGCTCAACCTCGGGTGCACGGGCTTCCGTTGGCACAACTGGTATGACGGCCACTACCAGTGGTGCCGCTCGGCCTCCAAGGCGTCGGCTCGGTCTGAAGCCATTGTTCGCCAGCGGGCCCTTTTCAACGGGCAGTGCTAGGCTATTGGCCCGGCCTTGCGGCCGCTGTGATTGGTTAAGGGCGCCGCCCCGTCAAGCCCCTGCGCCGATGAGCCGCAGAAAATGGGTTTTTTGTCCGCGGAATAAGTTTGCTATGGCTTCCGAGCTTCCGCGGCTAAGGCTCTAAAGCGCAACACAACGTATCCACCCAGCAAGGGTAGGCACAGGGGAGAAACGATGAAGCAGGGCTTAAAGTCTCACGCACCGAAAATTGCCGTCGCTCTCGTGGCGCTCGGCGTCCTGGGTATCAGCCTTATCTCCGCGGGATCGCAAGCTGCGGACACGGAGACCAAGGGCGAAGTAGTTTGCTGCAAGGTGGGCGACACCACCCCGCCGACCGAGCTCGTCAAGCAAGTGCCTCCGGGCGGACTTCATAACCCCTATGATTGGAAGGAGCTGGCGAAAGACCCGAATCTCGTCAAGCAGTTCCGCCTTCCGGGGTGCAACGAGTGCCACGGCGGCACCGGCGGCGGCGGCTTCTGCCCGGCCTTGAGCCAGGGCGTCTGGTTCTGGGGCAACACCGACGACGTGCTGTTCCGGCTCGCGACGCTGGGCTCCGCCGAGCTCGAGAAAGAGGGCTTCACGCGGTACCAATACGGCACCATTCATGCGCCGATGCCGCCGATGGGAATGACCATCCCGACGTCGGACCAGTTGTGGAAGATCATCTCCTTCATCCGGTCGATCAATCCTCCGGGGACCAATCCTCCCGAGAAGGTGATTCCGGGCCGGTACACGCCGCCTGCGGACGCGCCTGCCGCGGACAAGAAACCCGAGTAGCGGTTCTCGCGAACGAAAATGAAATCGCCCGGCCCTCGTGCCGGGCGATTTGCTTTTGGGCCGGCTGGTCCGACGCCTCCCTTATCCCCGCCCTCCGCCACTCGCGGCATTTGTCGGTCGCCGGGCCGCGCCCGAGTGTCCCGCTGCGAGGAGACCCGCGGGCGCCGCGTGCCTTGAAGGCACGAGCCATAAGGATTTTGCGTCTTTCGGCGCGCCACCCCCTCATGCCTCGCGGGCGCACGCCCGGCGAGCGGTGTCGTCGCGTCTTGCGGCCACCGGCCGAAAGGACCAAGTTCCGCGCATGTATGCGGTCAAGGAAATCTACTACACGCTGCAAGGCGAAGGCGCGCAGGCCGGCCGGCCGGCCGTGTTCTGCCGCTTCGCCGGCTGTAACCTGTGGTCCGGCCGCGAGGAGGATCGCGCGGGCGCGGTCTGCGATTTCTGCGACACGGATTTCGTCGGCACGGACGGCCCCGGCGGCGGCAAGTTCGCCGATGCCGGCGCGCTCGCTCGCGCCTGCCGCGAGACCTGGCGCGGCAATTCCGGCACGCCCCCCTTCGTCGTGCTGACCGGCGGCGAGCCGATGCTGCAAGTGGATGAGCCCTTGGTCGCCGCGCTCCACGCTGCCGGCTTCGAGGTCGCTATCGAGACCAACGGCACGCTGCCGGTGCTCTCTTCCATCGATTGGGTGTGCGTCAGCCCCAAGGCCGGCGCGCCCTTGAGGCAGCGCTCGGGCGATGAGCTCAAGCTCGTTTATCCGCAGGAAGAGCTTTGGCCCGAGGAGGTCCAGGAACTCGCGTTCACCCACTTCCTCCTGCAGCCCATGGACGCAGGCGCAAGAAGCCCTGCGAACGTGCGTGCGGCCATTGATTATTGCCTGGCCCATCCCAAATGGCGTTTGAGCCTGCAGACCCACAAATTGTTGGGCCTGCCTTAACCCTGGCAGGTGCTCAAGCCCTGGCCCGGACGCGCAAAATCTCCTAAACAGCGACCATGCGTATCTACAAGGAATTCTTCTTCGAGGCGGCGCATTTCCTGCCGTCCGCCCCGCCCGGCCATCCCAATTCGCGGGTGCACGGACATTCGTTCCGCGTGCGCATCACTGTGGATGGAGAGCCGGACGAAGACACGGGCATCATCGTGCATTTCGACGAGCTGGAGGCAGCCGTGGCGGATGCGCGCGATGCGCTCGACCACCGCATGCTGAACGAGATCGAGGGCCTGTCGGCGCCGACGCTCGAGCGGATCACCATGTGGCTGTGGGACCGGCTGCACAACCGGCTTCCCGGCCTGGTGGAGATCGAGATCGCGCGCGACTCCTGCCATGAGGGCTGCATCTATTACGGGCCGCCGATGCGGCTCGCTGCGGAGTAGGCGATGACGCGGAAGATCACCGGCTTGCGCCAGCTCGGATCCGAAGTGCCGGTTCCCAATTCGCCCGAAGAGGCCGAGCTCGAGCGGGTGCCGAACCCGCATGCCGATACGGCCTATGTCGCGCGCTTCACGGCGCCCGAGTTCACCTGCCTCTGTCCCGTCACCGGCCAGCCGGACTTCGCGCATTTCGTCGTGGACTATGCGCCGCGCGGCTGGCTGCTTGAATCGAAGTCGTTCAAGCTGTTCCTCGCCAGCTTCCGCAACACGGCCACTTTCCACGAGGATGCGACGATCACCATCGGTAAGCGCATCGTCGACCTGGTCGAGCCGGCGTGGCTTCGGATCGGCGGCTATTGGTATCCGCGCGGCGGCATCCCCATCGACGTGTTCTGGCAGCACGGAACGCCGCCCGAAGGTGTGTGGATCCCCGATCAAGGCGTGGCGCCTTATCGCGGACGCGGGTGATCGTCACGACCGATCTCGTCATCACCAACGGCGATGCCGCTGGCGAGGTGCTTCGCCGCTCGCTGCCGGGCGCCGAGGTGCTGCCCTGGCGCGACGTGCTGCATGAAGGGCCGGTGCCGGTCACGCCGACGCCGGAAGAGCTGACGGCCGTTCGTATCGAATATCTCGCGGGCGCCGGCGGCGGCGATCTCAACGCCATCGAGTACGAGCTCACGGCGCGCGACCGCGGGCTCGCCGTGAGCGCCGAGTTCGATCGCATAGTGCTGTGGTTCGAGCACGATCTCTACGATCAGCTCCAACTCCTCCAGATCCTCGACTGGTTCGCCGCGCATCGGCGCGCCGAAGGCACGCTGTTTATGGTCCAAGCGGAAGACTATCTCGGCCGGCAAGAACCGGAGGATATCGAAAGGCTTGCGGCCACGGCCGAAACGGTCACGCCAGCCCAGCTCGATCTCGCCAAGCGCGCCTGGTCGGCTCTTCGCCAGCCGACACCTGAGGCCTGGTCTCACCTTCTCGACGAGGACACCTCCGCGCTGCCCTTCTTGCGGTCCGCCGTGCTCCGCATGCTGGAGGAACTACCTGGGCCGGGACGGGCTGTCACGTACCGAGCGGCAGATGCTGGCGACGATCGATGCGGGCGAGTCCGTCACGGCGTTAGCGCTCTTCGTCGCCGTGCAGAAGCAGGAAGACGCCCAGTTCATGGGGGATTGGAGCTTCTGGCGGCTGCTCGATCAGCTTGCGCTGGCCGAGGAGCCCCTGGTCGCCGGGCTCGAAGCGGCACCCTTCCAACACACCGACCAAGACCTGGCGAAGACCTATCTCACGAGCCGGCTCAGCCTCACGTCTCTCGGCAAGGCCGTGCTCGCCGGCGGCGCGGATTGGACCGAGCACCACACGGTGGACCGCTGGTGGGGCGGCACGCATCTGACGGAGGACGCGCTGTGGCGCTGGGATCCTGAGGCGGAGAAGCTAATCCCCCCGCCTCACTGAGCGGCGATAATGCGCTCGGGTTCAGTTAGAGCAGCCGGAGCGCTTCGTAAGACGATCGATTTCCATCAGCTCGCGGAGCAGTGGCTCGAGTTCTCTTAACGGAACCATGTTGGGGCCGTCGGAGGGCGCGTGGTCGGGATCTTGATGGGTCTCGATGAAGAGGCCGGCCACCCCCACGGCCACCGCGGCGCGGGCCAGCACTGGCACGAAGCGCCGCTCGCCGCCGCTGGAGGTCCCCTGCCCCCCGGGCTGCTGCACCGAATGGGTCGCATCGAAAATCACCGGCGCGCCCGTCTCGGCGAGGATCGGCAGTGCGCGCATGTCGGAGACGAGCGTGTTGTAGCCGAACGACACGCCGCGCTCGGTGACGAGCACGTTCGGATTGCCGGCGCCGACCACCTTCGCCACCACGTGCCGCATGTCCCATGGCGCGAGGAACTGTCCCTTCTTCACGTTGACCGCCTTGCCGGTCTTGGCCGCCGCCACGAGGAGATCGGTCTGGCGGCAGAGGAAGGCGGGGATTTGGAGGACGTCGACCGCTTCGGCCGCGATGGCGCATTGGTCGGGCTCGTGCACGTCGGTGACGACGGGAAGCCCGGTCGTCTCGCGCACCTCGGCGAAGATGGGGAGTGCCTCTTTCAAGCCCAGCCCGCGGGCGCTGCCGGCGCTCGTGCGGTTCGCCTTGTCGAACGAGGATTTGTAGACGAGGCCAAGCCCGAGCCGGTCGGCGATCTCTCTCAGCGCAGAGGCCATCTCCAGCGCATGCTCCCGGCTCTCCAGGACGCATGGTCCCGCCATCACTGCGAACGGCAAGTCATTGCCGAACTTTGCTTTTCCGACGGAGACAGTGGCCGCCGGGGCGGGCTTCATGGCTTCATTCATGGCCGGACCATGAGCGTAAGCGCCAGACCCGTCAACAGGTCGGAAGGCTCAATCAGTTTCGGTGCGGCGCCATTTCGGGCGGTTCTTCTCGTAGCGCCGGATGACGCTTGGGAACTCGGGCAGCCAGGGTTCGCGCCGAATGGTCCAAAGCTCATAAGTCGGCGCGAAGAGACCGATCTCGTCGAACGATCCCGGGTAGAGATAGAACTCGTCGTCGCGTCCGTAAGTCGAATAGATCTGCGCCCCGCAATTGCGACAGGAACAGCGCCGCACGTTCTCGGAGCTTGCGAATTCGATGACCTCGCCGGCGACCGTGACGGCCTCAGGCGGAAACACCGCGTAGAAGTTGAACGGCGCGCCGTGCGCCTTCCGGCAGGTCAGGCAATGGCAGACGCCGACGCGATAAGGCGCGCCCTTCGCCTCGAAGCGCACCTTGCCGCACGCGCACCCGCCTTTTTGGACGTGATCCGAAGTCACGACGATTTCAGCGCGAGGGGTGCGCCCCCTGAAATGATTGCGGCTGGGTCCTTTTCGTAGGGAACCCGCGTGGACTCGACATAGCGAATGAGCAGGTTGAACCAGGATACAAGCAAAATAATTTCGCTGGTGCCTTCGGTGCCGAAGCGGTCGAGGAGCGCCTTCAGAGTGTCGTCACTTATCGAGATGTCCGCGGTGATCTCTTCTGCGGCTCTGCAGACGAGATTGCCGTCCTTATCAAGCGTCTCAACCGGGCCGTCGCATGTCACCGCAGCGATCTCCGCGCCCGTTATGCCCAGGCTCTGGGCGAACAGGAGGTTGTGCCGGTACTCGTATAAGAGGCCGTATTTGGCGGCGATGCGCAGATACATGATTTCGCGCAGCTTCGGGTCGGTCTTGCCGTCGTGGAAAAGCGCGTTGATCAAGTCGGTGACCGGCCCGAAGCACTGCGGGACGTTGGCGAACATGCGCAAGTTATTGAGTGGCGGAAGCATGGCCAGGCGTCGGCGCACGTCGGCTGCGAGCGCAGCATCGTCTGGCAGCGGAACAACCACCTTGCTGTCTCTAGGTTCAGGGGGCAGTTCCATGGTGCTTCGCCCGGCGCTAGACGAGACGGCTCTGCTCGACGGCGGCGCCGATGAAGGAGGAGAACAGCGGGTGCGGTTTGAACGGCCGCGACTTCAGTTCGGGATGGAACTGCACGCCGATGAACCAGGGATGGTCGGGGATCTCGACGATCTCCGGCAGAAGCCCGTCGGGCGAGAGCCCCGAGAAGCGCAAGCCCGCCGCTTCGAGCCTGTTGCGGTAGCGCATATTCACCTCGTAGCGGTGGCGGTGGCGCTCCGAGATGTGGGTCGAGCCGTAGATCTTGGCGACCTGGCTGTCCCCTGCGAGCACGGCGTCATAAGCGCCGAGCCGCATGGTGCCGCCGAGATTGCCGTTCTGCTCGCGCCGTTCGAGCTCTTCGCCCCGCATCCACTCGGTCATGAGGCCGATCACCGGCTCTTCGGTTGGGCCGAACTCGGTGGAGCTTGCGTCATCGATGCCGGCAAGATCGCGGGCGACCTCGATCACAGCCATCTGCATGCCGAAGCAGATGCCGAAATAGGGAAGCTTCTTGGTGCGCGCAAAGCGGGCCGCATGGATCTTGCCTTCCGCGCCGCGCTCGCCAAAGCCGCCGGGCACGAGAATGCCGTTGACCTCTTCCAGGTAGGCTGCTGCGTCCTGGCTCTCGAATACTTGGGACTCGATCCATTCGAGGTTGACCTTCACCTTGTTGGCGATGCCGCCGTGGACGAGCGCCTCGTTCAGCGACTTGTAGGCGTCCTTCAGCCCGGTGTACTTGCCGACGATAGCGACGGTCACCTCGCCGTCAGGCTCGGCGATGGTCTCGGAGATCTCCTGCCACATGCGTAAGTCGGGTTCGGGCGCATTGTTGATGCCGAAGGCGGCGAGCAGCTCGCGGTCAAGCCCTTCCCTGTGATAGGCGACGGGCACGTCGTAGATGCTGGCCACGTCGAGGGCCTGGATCACCGCCTCGGGACGCACGTTGCAGAAGAGCGCAATCTTGCGCCGCTCGTCGCTCGGCAGCGGCCGGTCAGTCCGGCACAGAAGCACGTCGGGTTGGATGCCGATGGAGCGCAGCTCCTTGACGGAATGCTGGGTGGGCTTCGTCTTCAACTCGCCTGCGCTCGGAATGTACGGCACGAGCGTCAGATGGATGAAGGCCGAGTGACCGCGCGGCAGCTCGTTGCCGAGCTGGCGTATCGCCTCGAAGAACGGGAGCCCCTCGATGTCGCCGACCGTGCCGCCGATTTCGCACAGCACGAAGTCGATGCCTTCGTTGCCGGTGGTGATGAACGCCTTGATGGCATCGGTGACATGGGGAATGACCTGAACGGTCGAGCCGAGATAGTCGCCGCGGCGCTCCTTGGCGATGATCTCCTGATAGATGCGTCCGGTGGTGATGTTGTCGGCTTGGCGCGCCGGCCGCCCGGTGAAGCGTTCGTAGTGCCCGAGGTCGAGATCGGTCTCGGCGCCGTCGTCGGTGACGAACACCTCGCCGTGCTGATAGGGGCTCATGGTCCCTGGGTCGACATTGAGATAGGGATCGAGCTTGCACAGGCGGACGGTAAAGCCGCGTGCCTGTAGAAGCGCCCCAAGCGCCGCCGAAGCGAGCCCCTTGCCGAGTGAGGAAACCACGCCGCCGGTAATGAAGACGTACCGCGCCATGGGCCTCGACCATATACCGAGTCCGCGCCGAGGCGTAGCCCCAAACATGCGAGGCGAGACGCCTTACCGCAGGATTTCCTGGTGAGAAGCTACTCGGACTGGGGCGCTTGCGGGGCCGCGGGCGCGGCCGGGGTCGAAGGCGCTTGCGTTTCCGGGATTTGGAGCGGCGCGAGACCGTTCTCCGAGCCTGCTGGCAGGATGGACGGCGTGCCGCCGTGGTGGCTCGCCATGATCGAGAGGCCGAGGCTCGTCGCGAAGAAGCAGGCCGCGAGGATCGCCGTCGTCTTGGTCAGCGCATTGCCGGCGCCGCGGCCGGTCATGAAACCGCCGCCGCCGCCGCCGCCGATGCCAAGCGCGCCGCCCTCGGAGCGCTGGAGCAGCACGACCCCCACGAGGGCCACGGCTACCATGACGTGAATCAGGAGAATAACAGTAATCATTGTGTCGCCTTGGTCTTAGCTGGCGCTGTCTTATCCGAATCCGCCACCGTTTGGCTAGGCCCTGGATCGGTTTCTGCAGAAGACGTGTTTTCCGCCCCCTGCGTATCGCCTATCTCTTCGGCCTCCTCGGCGTCGCCAATACCGTCCTCCGGCGACGACGCACCCGGTTTGCGAAGCGGCAGGATCGAGGTGGACGCCGCACCGGCCAGGATCGGGGTCTGCTCCTGCTTGTCGTCGGCGACCTGTGTCGGCGGCAGTTCCGGCTTGCGGTCGGGCAGCGGGACCGGCTCGGGCTTCGGCACGACCACGCCGTCGGTTCTACAGCGGAATTCGACCTTTTCCTCGATGGACAGATACTGCCTGACCTTCTCAATATCTCCGGCGTCGTGCAGGTGGTCCTTCACCCAGTCGGGGCCCTGTGCCAGCGCGGCCCTAACCTCTTTGGTCAGAAGACTGCTCTGCTCGCCTTTGAGGGTCTTGCATTCGTCGCGGTCAAGCGGCTCCGCACGTGTGCCGAGGCTAAAAACCCCGGCTCCGCATAGCACAAGCAACGCAGCGGCGATGAGGCGCAGCGACGGCATCACATCCCCGGGAAAGTTCCCCCTGCCCTGACCATTGCGGCAGAATGACGAAGCTTAGCTGATTTGCAACCCCGCACCCAAGGATTTCCCGTGGTCTCACGTGGCCTTGGGGCCACAGTAAGCCGAGAGAATTTGGTAGAAATCCAGGGCTTTCAGGCTCGCGCCGCCGACCAGCGCGCCGTTCACATTGGGGACAAAGAGGAGCTCGGCGGCATTGCTGGGCTTCACGGAGCCCCCATAGAGGATACGCGTGGCGCGGCCTTCGGTCGCCCCCAGCAACTGGCTTAGATCCTCGCGTATGGCAGTCTGGAGCCTCGCTACATCCGCAGGCGTGGGCGTCAGCCCTGAGCCGATGGCCCAGACCGGCTCATAGGCGACCACGGTATTGGCGGCGCGGGCTTCTCCAGGCACAGATCCTTGAATCTGGCGCTTGAGCACGTCGAGGGTTCCGCCGTCGCGGTGCTGGGCTTCCGTCTCGCCGATGCAGATGATGGCGGTGAGGCCCGCGCGATAAGCGGCCAAGGCCTTGGCATGAACGAGCGCGTCGGATTCACCATGATCGATGCGCCGCTCGGAATGACCGACGATGACTGCTGTCGCGCCCGCATCGGCCAGCATCTCCGCGGAAATATCGCCCGTGTGGGCCCCTGACGGCAACGGATGACAGTCTTGCGCGCCGAGCGCGATTTCTGACCCTGCGAGGACTTCCGCCGCCCGGCTCAGGAGCGTCGCGGGCGGGCAGACCATGACATCGGCCTCCGGAACCGGCTTTTCCGCCAGCATCTGCCGCAAAGAGACAAGCTCGGACAAGGCGCTGCCCAGGCCGTTCATCTTCCAATTTCCGGCGACAAGCGGCTTGATCGCAGTCACGTTCCCTCCGTTCCCCCACGCTTTCTCGCGCTCTCGCGCCAAACGGTTTTTCCGGTATTTCTGCGTGTTGCCGCGCTGGCCCTTGCTACCTATGATGCGCCCGCCGCGCTGGACCGTCCTAACATCGGACGCCAGCGCGGATTTGGCAAATAGTGATACGGAAGGTTTCGAGGCGTGGCACTCGACGCAATGCGCAGAGGCGCAGCACGGACATTAGGCCTGATCCTGGTCGGTCTCCTGGTGGTTAGTTTCGCGATTTGGGGTATCGCCGACATTTTTCGGGGCTACGGCCAACAGACCCTGATCCGCGTCGGCGATACCGAAATCAACACGCAGGATTACTTGCGCGCGCAGCAAGAGGTGCTGCGGACCATGAGCCAGCAAGCCGGACGCAGCTTGAGTCTTCAGGAGGCGCGCGCCGCCGGTCTCGATGCGCGCGTGCTCGAGCGCCTCATCGGTGGCGCGGCCGTCGACACCCATGCCAAGCATCTCGGTCTCGGCATCAGCGAGGATGCACTGCTCGCCCAGATCATGAAGGATCCCAACTTCGAGGGTCCGGACGGGAAGTTTAACCCGCTCGCGTTACAGGCGGCCTTGCGCAACATCGGCATGAGCGAGGCCGGTTATCTCTTCTCAATGCGTGAGCAGAATCTGCGCCGCCAGTTGCTCTCCACGATCGGTAAGGTGGCAGCCAGTCCCAAAGCGCTGGTCGATGCGCTCACCCGCTTCAACGAGGAACGCCGCGTCTTGAACTACGTGCTCGTGCCGGCGTCCGCAGCGGGCGAACTCCCTGCGCCGACCGACGAGCAGCTGAAGCAGTACTACGACAACCACAAGGCCAAGTTCACACAGCCGGAGTACCGCAAGGTCGGTGTCCTTGCGGTGACGCCAGAGACGGTAAAAGACCAGGTCAATATCACCGAGGCCGACCTCAAGGCGGCCTACGAGGCACAGAAGGACAAGCTCGGCACGCCGGAGCGCAGGCATCTGCAACAGATCGCCCTCCCCGACATGGCGACGGCCAAGGCCGCGTACGACAAGATCAAGGCGGGCACCGATTTCGTCGCGGCGGCCAAGGAGGTTGGTCTCAGCGATACCGATATCGATCTCGGCAAGGTCACGCGCGAGGAGCTCGCCGATCCGGCGATCGCCGAGGAAGCGTTCAAGCTCGACAAGGATGTCGTCAGCGAGCCGATCAAGGGCAAGCTCGGCAGCTACGCCATCATCCGGGTGACCGAGATCGAGCCCGGCAAGACCCCGACATTCGAGGAGGCCAAAGGCGACATCGAGAAAGCGATGCTCAAGGACCGCGCGTCCGGTGCCATCTTCGACATGCATGATCGCATCGAGGACGAGCTTGCCGCGGGCTCGACGCTTTCCGAGACCGCTGACAAGCTCAAGCTCAACTACCAGGTGGTCGATCAGGTGGATCGCGAGGGCCGCAAGCCCGATGGATCAACTGTCACGTTGCCGGCGCAAAAGGATTTGCTGAACGCCGCCTTTGCCACCGATGTCGGCGTTGAGAACGATCCCCTCGACGCGCGTGACGAAGGCGTCATTTGGTATGAGGTGTTGGGCGTCACGCCTTCGCAGCTCAAGCCGTTCGATCAGGTGCGCGCCGACGTCGAGAAGGATTGGCGGACCGAGGAAACCCGGAAAAAAGTCGCCGCATACACGCAAGACCTGGTGGGCCAATTGAGCAGTGGCAGCAAGACGCTGGAAGACGTGGCGAAGGAACTCAATACGAACGTGGTGCCCACCACGCCCTTGAGACGTGGCGACGTCACCGTGAACGTGTTGCAGCCGGCCGTGGAGCAAGCCTTCGCGCTGCCGAAGGGCGGGTTCGGCTCGGCGGCCTCCGGCGTCGAGGAAGGACGCATCGTGTTCCAGGTGAACGACATTGTGGTCCCGCCCGAGCTCAATGAGCCCGTCCTGAAGCAGCTCGAGGCCCGGGTCGGGCGCATCCTGAGCGAGGACATGGTCACCGAATATTTTGGAGCGCTCGAAAACCGCTACGGCGTGAGCGTCAATCGCCCGGCGCTCGCCAAGCTGGTGGGCACCAGCGAGGAGCCATGAGCTCAGCGGCCGCCTCGGTGACGCCATTGCCGCAAGAAGGTGGGTCCGCTCCGATCGCGCCTGACTTTCCTACGTTCGCACGCCTTTACGACGAAGGCGTGCCGCAAGTGGTGTGGACGCGGCTCGTGGCCGATCTGGAGACGCCGGTCTCCACCATGCTCAAGGTGGCTCATGAGCGGCCGAACAGCTTTCTTCTGGAGTCCGTCGAGGGCGGCGCCGCGCGCGGCCGCTACTCCATCATCGGCTGCGAGCCGGACCTGATCTGGCGGGCCGAGGGGAATAAGGCGGAGATCAACCGCGCACCTCAATCCGATCCCGAGGCCTTCGCGCCGTCGTCGCTGTCGTCGCTTGAGTCTCTTCGCGCGCTACTGGCGGAGTCGGCGATCACCCTGCCCCACGAGCTGCCGCCGATGGCGGCCGGCATCTTCGGCTATATGGGCTACGACACGGTGCGATTGATCGAGGACTTGCCCGGCGGCAAAGCCGATCCGCTCGATCTGCCGGACAGCATCTTGGTGCGCCCCACCCTGATCGTCATCTTCGACAGCGTCAGGGACGAGATGACCGTGGTGACGCCCGTGCGGCCCACTCCGGGCGTCGGCGCCAAGGCCGCCTATGCGCGTGCCGCGGACCGGCTCAACGTCGTGTTGGAGCGGCTCGACCAGCCTCTCCCGCATGTCGGCGAACTCGGCGTGGATGCGCCTCACCCCGCGCCGAGAGCGACCACCGCGCCGGAGGCCTATATGGCCAAGGTGGCGCGGGCCAAGGAATACATCGCGGCGGGCGACATCTTTCAGGTCGTGCTCAGCCAGCGCTTCGAAGCGCCGTTCGAGCTTCCCTCCTTCGCGCTTTATCGGGCGCTTCGCCGCGTGAACCCCTCGCCGTTCCTTTACTACCTCAACTTTGGCGGCTTCGCGGTCGTGGGGTCGAGCCCGGAGATTTTGGTGCGGGTGCGCAAAGGCGAGGTCACCATCAGGCCGATCGCCGGTACGCGGCCCCGCGGCGCCACACCGGAAGAAGACAAGGCGCTGGCCAAGGAACTCCTCGCCGACACCAAAGAGCGCGCCGAACATCTGATGCTGCTCGATCTCGGACGCAACGACGTCGGGCGGGTGGCGGAGGTGGGCAGCGTGCGCGTCACCGACAGCTTCTTCCTCGAATATTACAGCCAGGTCATGCATATCGTGTCGAATGTCGAGGGCAGGCTCGATCCGAAGTTCGATGCGGTCGATGCGCTGATGGCGGGGTTTCCGGCGGGCACCGTTTCGGGCGCGCCGAAGGTCCGCGCCATGGAGATCATCGATGAGCTCGAGGACGAGGCACGCGGCATCTATGCGGGCTGCGTCGGGTATTTCTCGGCGGACGGCGAGATGGACAGCTGCATCGTGCTGCGAACGTCGGTGGTGAAGGACGGCGTCATGTATGTGCAGGCGGGCGCCGGCGTCGTCGCCGATTCCGTGCCGGAACGTGAGCAGGCCGAGTGCGTCAGCAAGGCGGGCGCGTTGTTCAAGGCGGCCGACGAGGCCGTGCGCTTCGCCGCGCGCGCCAAACGCGGCCAATAGACGGCGTAAGGGGCGCGGACGATGCTTACGCTCAGCCTCCTGCGCCACGCCAAATCGAGCTGGAAGAACCCGACGCTGCCGGACCGCGAGCGGCCGCTTGCCACGCGCGGCACGGCCGATGCGCCGTTGGTCGGCCGGGCCATGGCCGAGCGGGGCATCGATCCCGAACTCGTCCTTTGCTCCTCGGCGCGCCGCGCGGTCGATACGCTGGCGCTCGTCCTGCCCGAGCTGAAGGTGGAGCCGAAGGTCGTCTACGAGGACGCCCTCTATCACCCGAGCCCGGCGGAGATGCTGGACATACTGCGCGCGATCCCCCCCGGCGCGGGCCGCGTCATGATGGTGGGCCACAATCCCGAGATCCAGGCATTCGCGCTAGACCTGGTCGGCTCGGGGCCGAAGCACTTGCGGGATCGTCTCCAGGAGAAGTTCCCGACAGCGGGGCTTGCGGTGATCACCTTCACGGCAGGGCTGTGGTCGAGCGTTGAAGTGAATAGCGGCAGCCTCAGCGTGTTCCTCGCGCCCAAGGATCTGCGGGTGAGCTGACGCACCGAACTTGACGGCCTATCGGCCCGGGGCGTAACACCAAGCCATGCTGACCCTGATCGACAACTACGACAGCTTCACCTACAACCTCGTTCATTTCCTTGGGGAATTGGGCGCGAGCACGCAGGTCTACCGCAACGACAAGATCACGGTGGACGAGGTGCTGGCGGAGGGGCCTGAGGCCATCGTGCTGTCGCCGGGACCGTGCGATCCGGATCGCGCCGGCATTTGCCTGGAGCTGATCGAACGGGCCGGGCCCGTGGTGCCGATCCTCGGCGTCTGCCTCGGCCATCAGGCGATCGGTCAGGTCTATGGCGGCAAAGTGGTGCGGGCGCCCGTCCTGATGCACGGCAAGCTCTCCAAGGTGCACCATACAGGCAAGGGCGTGTTCGCCGGCCTGCCCCAGGACTTCTCCGCCACGCGCTACCACTCGCTCATGATCGATCGCGCCACGCTCCCCGACGAGCTCGAGATCACGGCCGAGACCAGCGACGGCATCATCATGGGCGTGCAGCACAAGCAGTACCCTGTCCACGGCGTGCAGTTCCACCCCGAGAGCATCGCTTCGGAGCATGGGCATCAGCTGCTCGCCAACTTCCTCGATCTCGCCCGCGTCGAGCGCCGCGCGCGCGGAAGCTCGCAAAGAGAAGCGGTCGGTGCCCTCTAGCCCAGCGCCTGCCGCGGAGGCCGCGTCTCAAGACCTGCGGGCAGCCATCCGGAAGGTGGCGGCGGGCGAAACCCTGCACGAACGCGAAGCCGCCGAAGCTTTCGAGCTGATCATGTCCGGCGGTGCCACCGACGCACAGATCGGCGCGCTCCTCGTGGGCATGCACGTGCGCGGCGAGACGGTCGATGAGATCGCGGGCGCCGCGCGGGTGATGCGCGCCAAGGCCGTTCCCGTGCGCGCGCCGGACGGCGCCATCGATACCTGCGGCACGGGCGGCGACGCCAAAGGCACGCACAACATCTCGACCTGCACCGCCTTCGTCGTGGCCGGCGCGGGCGTGCCGGTCGCCAAGCACGGCAACCGGTCGATCTCCTCGCGCTCGGGCTCCGCAGACGTGCTCACCGCGCTCGGGGTCAATATCGAATGCGGGCCCAAGACCATCGAGCGCTGCCTCTCGGAATGCGGTCTCGGCTTCATGTTCGCGCCGGCGCATCATGCCGCCATGCGTCATGTGGCAAAGGTGCGCGGCGAGCTCGGCACGCGCACCATCTTCAATCTGCTCGGACCGCTCGCAAATCCGGCCGCCACCAAATACCAAGTGGTCGGCGTGTTCGATCAGAAATGGGTCGAGCCGATTGCCAACGTGCTTGGCGTGCTCGGCGTGGAGCGGGCCTGGGTGGTGCACGGCGACGACGGACTCGATGAGCTCACCACGACGACTGTGAGCCATGTGGCGGTGCTCGATCACGGCAAGGTCTCGACCTTCAAGATCTCGCCGCGGAACGCGGGGCTCGCGGAGGCGAGACCCGAGGATTTGCTCGGCGGCGACGCAACCGAGAACGCGGCCCACATACGCGCCGTGCTGCAGGGGAACCAAGGACCGTTGCGCGACATCGTGCTCCTTAACGCCGCCGCGGCACTGCTGGTGACCGGCAAGGCCAAGACCTTGCGCGACGGCGTGGCGCTCGCCGCGAAGTCCATCGACAGCGGTAAGGCTATGGGTGTGCTCGAGGCCCTCGTTAAGCTCAGCCATGATAAGGTCTGAGACGATGGCCCAGGTACTCGACAAGATCCTCAGCTATAAGCGCGAAGAGGTTGAAGCGGCCAAGAAAGCAGTGCCACTGGGAGAAATGCGCGCGCGGGCCGAGAACGCCACCCCCGTGCGTCCCTTCTTCAAGGCTTTGCAGTCATGCGTCGCCAAGGGCGATTTTGCCTTGATCGCCGAGATCAAAAAGGCAAGTCCGTCCAAAGGTTTGATCCGCGCGGATTTCGATCCGCCGACCCTTGCCGTGGCCTATGAGGCTGGCGGCGCCACCTGTCTCTCTGTCCTGACCGACGCGCCGTCGTTCCAGGGAAGCCCGGAATACCTCACCCTTGCGCGGGCCGCGTGCAGCCTGCCGTGCTTGCGCAAGGATTTCATGGTCGACCCGTATCAAGTGTTTGAGGCGCGCTCTCTCGGCGCAGACTGCATCCTCGTCATCATGGCCGCCGTGGATGACGCACTCGCGCGCGACCTGGAATTTGCGGCGCGGGCGTTCGGCATGGACCTGTTGGCCGAAGTGCATGACGAGGCTGAGCTCGAGAGGGCGCTTCGCCTCGGTACCAAGCTGATCGGCATCAACAACCGCGACCTCAAGACCTTCGACACCACGCTCGCCACGACGGAGCGGCTCGCGCCACGCGTGCCGTCCGAGCGGATGGTGGTGGCCGAGAGCGGCATCTTCACCCACGCGGACCTGACCCGGCTTGCGCAGTCCGGGGTGCACGCTTTCCTCGTGGGTGAGAGCTTGATGCGGCAAGAAGACGTGGCTGCCGCCACGCGTGCGCTTCTGACCGGTGCACCCGCATCGGCGGAGGCCGCTCAATGAGCGCGCGGCTCTCTCACCTCAACGAGAAGGGCGAGGCGCACATGGTCGACGTCTCGGAGAAGGCCGTCACGGCGCGCACGGCGGTGGCGGAAGGCTTCGTGTCGATGATGCCGGAGACGCTCGATCTTATCCTTGCCGGCAATGCGCCCAAGGGCGACGTGCTGGCGACGGCGCGCATCGCCGGCATCATGGCGGCCAAGAAGACCGCCGAACTGATCCCGCTCTGTCATCCCCTGCCCCTCACCCAAGTCACACTCGACTTCACGCCGTCGCGCGATCCGTCCGGTCTCAAGGTCGAGGCGACGGCCAAGGTCGAAGGCAAGACCGGCGTGGAGATGGAGGCGCTGACGGCGGTGTCGATCGCGTGCCTCACGATCTACGACATGTGCAAGGCGGTGGATCGGGCCATGACCTTCTCCGGCATCCGCCTCGTCGAGAAGACCGGCGGGCGCTCCGGTCATTTCCGCGCGCCCTGACCACGATGGCGCTCCTTTCCGTCGACGATGCGCTCGCGCTTGTCTTGAAGGGCCTTGCGCCGCTCGAGACGGAGCACGTCCCCATTGCCGAGGCGCATGGCAGGGTGCTCGCCGCCGATCTCGCCGCGGCGCTGACTCAGCCGCCCTTCGATGCTTCGGCCATGGACGGCTATGCGGTGCGCGCGGCCGACGTGGCCACGCTCCCGGCAACGCTGAAGTTGATCGGCGAATCCGCGGCTGGTGCGGGCTTCCATGGCCGTGTCGGTCCTGGCGAGGCGGTGCGCATCCTCACCGGCGCGCCGGTGCCTGACGGTGCGGACACCATCGCCATCCAGGAGGATGCCCAAGAGAGCGACGGGACCGTCGTCGTGAAGGACGCTGGGCCCGGCCGGCATATCCGTCCGCGCGGCCAGGATTTCGCCGAAGGGGAAATCTGCTTGCGCCGCGGCATGCGGCTTGGCGCGCGCGCGCTCATGCTGGCGGCCTCCATGAATCATGCAGTACTGCCGGTTACGCGAAAGCCGAAGGTCGCCCTTCTTGCCACGGGCGACGAAGTGGTGCCGCCGGGCTCAGCGCTCGGCCCCGACCAGATCGTCTCGTCGGTGCCGTATGGGATCGCCGGGCTGATCGAGGCGCATGGGGGCGAGGCGGTCCTGCTCGGCATTGCCAAGGATGATCCGAAGAGCATCGCCACGCTGGCGCGGACCGGGGCCGGCGCCGACATTCTCCTCACCGTGGGTGGGGCGTCGGTCGGCGAGCGGGATCTCGTGGCGACGGCGCTCAAGGGTGAAGGTCTCGCGCTCGATTTCGCCAAAGTCGCGATGCGGCCGGGCAAGCCCGTGCTCTATGGCCGGCTGGGGAACCAGCGCCTGCTCGGCGTGCCGGGCAACCCGGTCTCGGCGCTCGTCTGCGGCTATGTGTTCCTGGTGCCTATGCTGCGTGCCTTGCTTGGGCTTGCCGAGGCGAAGCGCCCTGAGCCCGAGGCGGTGCTCGGCGCGGCCGTTCCCGGCAACGGCCCAAGGCGGAACTATATGCGGGCCAGCTCGACCTGGCGCGAGGATGGTATGCGCGTGGTCCGGCCCCTACCCTCGCAAGATTCCTCTCTGGTTGCCGCCTTCACGCGTGCGGACTGCCTCATCGTGCGGATGCCGGGGGCGCATGCGCTCCCTGAAGGCGCGCGGGTCAGAATTCTCCCGCTCTCCAGCTAATTAAGACAGCGGAAACCCGAATCGCGCGAGCAACCGGATTGGACGGCCACAGCATTTTGTGGCCGGATGGCTTGCAGAACACAACTAGAACATCTATACTGTTCATGGTTTGTACAGGCGGGGCGAGAATTGTTTCCAGGCTCGAACAGCCCGATTCGTGATCGCTCAAAGGGGACCAGATGCTCACACCGAAGCAAAAAGAGCTTCTCATGTTCATCCACGAGCGGCTGAAGGAGTCGGGCGTGCCGCCCTCCTTCGACGAGATGAAGGAGGCCCTCGACCTCAAGTCGAAATCGGGCATCCACCGGCTCATTACGGCGCTCGAGGAGCGCGGCTTCGTCCGCCGCCTGCCCCACCGGGCCCGCGCCATGGAGATCATCAGGCTGCCTGAGTCGGTTCCTCAGGCCCTCGCCGCGCGGTCGCGCGGCTTCTCGCCGAGCGTGATCGAGGGGAGCTTGGGCCGCGTGCCGCAGCTCGCCGAGGGTGAGACTGCCCCCCAAACGGTTGCCGTGCCCGTCATGGGGCGCATCGCCGCGGGCGTTCCCATCGAGGCGATCCAGACGCGGCTTGCGACCATCGAGGTGCCTCCCGAATTGCTCGCCAAGGGCGAGCACTATGCGCTCGAGGTCAAGGGCGACTCCATGATCGACGCCGGCATCCTCGAAGGCGACACGATCATCGTGCGGAAGTGCGAGGACGCCACCAACGGCGACATCGTCGTGGCGCTGGTGGACGAGGAGGAAGCGACCTTGAAGCGCTTGCGCCGCCGGGGCGACTCCATCGCGCTCGAAGCCGCCAACCCCGCCTACGAGACCCGCATCTTCGGGCCTGACCGCGTGCGGGTGCAGGGACGGCTCGTCGGTCTCATCCGCCGGTACTAGAGCGCTCCTTCGCTATTCGGCTGGTGTGCCGTTGCTGTGGCGCGCCCATGGCCGCGCGCCTCGGGCGCCGGCCACCGTCTCGGTGCGGATCGACAGCCCTTCGATATAGAGCGCGTGCGCCCCGTCCTCCTTCAGCACGCGGCGGTCGACGATCACCCGCGCGGCGCGGCACCCTTTGCCGATGGTGAAGGGTGCGATGACGATATCGGCCGTGCGGCAATCCTCTTCGAGCGCACCAGGATGACGGATGAGCGCCACGGTCTTGCCTTTCACCCGGCCGATGCAGCCGAGCGGGTCGCAGTGGAAGGCGCGGTCCCCTGATACGGTCTCGGCGTCGCGGTCGTCGCCGTCGGCGAGGAGCCAGTTCTCCACGCTATAGGTGGCGGCGGTCGCCGGCGGGAAGACGAGGTTGCCGCTTTCGGAGCGCAGTGCGGCCGTCGCCCCGTCGCGCTCGATGAGCACGTCCGGCCGGTTGCCGACCGGCGCGAGCGCGAGACCCGCTGCCGCGATAACAAGGCCGAGTGCGCGCAGACGCGTCTGCCACAGGCAGGCGCGCGTCCGCCGGGAGCGTGCCAAGCGAGATCACCTGCAAGGTAAGCCGGTCGCGCCTGCCGGCGCGGCGCTCGAAGTCCTCCACGAAACCGGCGACCGGGACGTATCGCAGCTCTGCGGTGATTACCGGCGCTCGCACCATCTCGGTGCGGAGCTTGGCGGTTGCGAAGCCCACAGAGAAGGCGAGACAGGCGCCGCCGAGCGCGAGTCCGAGGGGCACGTGACGGACGGTCAAGAGAAGCCCGAGCGCGCCCAGGACGAGAGCTATCGCGAGGCGCGGATCGGGCTCGGTGGAAAGTGCGAAATAGGTGAGGATGCCGGCGGCGAAGAGCACCGGGAGCCACAGGAACCAGCGCTCCGCCTCGGCCTCGAGCGCACGCGCGGCGATTGCGCCCACCGTGGCCACGAGCCCGGTGCGGCTTGGCCCAGAAGGGCTCTCGCCGCCGCCCCACGCGTCCTCGTCCCGGTCCGGCATTGCTCCGCACCCAGACCCTTGCAGGGGACCCCCGCCCTGCCCTTACCCCGCATCTGAGCCTATGTTACACCACGGCCACCGTTTGCCCCTACCCACCGCAAAAAAGAGCTTCCAAGCATCGATCGATGAGTGAGTCCGTCATCACGCGCTTTGCGCCCTCGCCAACCGGCTACCTTCACATTGGAGGCGCCCGCACGGCCCTGTTCAACTGGCTCTACGCCAAGGCCAAAGGCGGCAAGATGCTGCTCCGCATCGAGGACACCGATCAGGCGCGCTCAACGGAAGGCGCGATCCTCGCCATTCTCGACGGCTTGCGCTGGCTCGGGCTCGATTGGGACGGCGAGCCCGTCTATCAGCTGTCGCGGGCGGAGCGTCACCGCGAGATCGCAGAGCGGCTGCTTGCCGACGGCAAGGCCTATCGCTGTTACGCGACGCCCGAGGAGCTTCAGACGATGCGCGAGAAGGCGCGGGCCGAGGGCCGCGCGCCCGGCTATGACGGCGCGTGGCGAGACCGCGATCACAGCGAGGCGCCCGACGGCATCGCGCCGGCGATCCGTTTCAAGGCGCCGCGCGAAGGCGAGACGGTGATCGAGGACCGCGTTCAGGGCCGGGTCGTCTTTCAGAACAAGGATCTCGACGACCTCATCATCCTGCGCAGCGACGGGTCCCCCACGTACAATCTTTCCGTGGTGGTCGATGATCACGACATGGGCATCACCCACGTGATCCGTGGCGACGATCATCTCACCAACGCGGCGCGGCAGACGCAAATCTTCAAGGCCCTCGGCTGGGAGACGCCGATCTACGCCCATGTGCCGCTGATCCACGGCCCCGACGGCGCTAAGCTCTCCAAGCGGCACGGCGCGCTCGGCGTCGAGGCCTATCGGGAGATGGGCTATCTGCCGGCGGCCTTGCGCAACTATCTCGTGCGGCTCGGCTGGAGTCATGGCGATGCCGAGATCATCTCGACGGAGGAGATGATCTCCTGGTTCGATCTCGATGCGATCGGCCGCTCCGCCGCGCGGTTCGACTTCGTGAAGCTGGAGAATCTCAACGGCCACTATCTGCGCGCGATGGCGGATGGCGAGATCGTCGATCACCTCAAGTCGCTGATCCCCGACCTTCCCGATGGTGGGGCCTTGGCCGCGCGCATCGGCGCCGACGGCTGGCGCAAGCTCGAACGTGCCATGCCGGGCCTGAAAGAGCGGGCCAAGACGCTCATCGAGCTTATCGACAGCGCAGGCTATCTGTTCGCGGAGCGTCCGCTCACCTTGGACGACCAGGCCAGGAAGCAACTCGACGAAGCCGGGCGGGAGACACTGGCGGCCCTCCTGCCGAAGCTCAAGGACGTGGAGCCGTGGACGCCTGAGGCGCTCGAGGCGTGCGTGCGCGCGTTCGCCGAGGCGACCGGCCGCAAGCTCGGTAAGGTTGCCCAGCCATTGCGCGCGGCCTTGACGGGCCGGGCGACATCTCCTGGTATCTTTGATGTGCTTGGGGTTCTGGGGCGCGAGGAATTGCTCGGACGTATCGCCGACCAAACCCAATAAGTCTTGCGTTGCTTAACATTTAAGCATGCATCTGTGTTGCGCTGCGGCAAATTCGACGCGATTATGTGGCAACGCAAAAAACCGTTTACCAGGACCTGAACTGCCCGCTGTACTGATGGTATGTCGTAGCCGCGTTCGGTCCGATCGCCCCTAAGAGGGGCCAGGAGGGTTATGAGATGAGTGTCGCAGAGGATTATCGGCCTACCGAAACCGACGAGGCCTCCCTCACGCTTCGCGGGGCGCGGCATGATCTGCCCGTGCGCCGGGGGACGCTCGGTCCCGACGTGATCGACATCACGTCGCTCTATCAGGACACAGGCTGCTTTACCTACGATCCGGGCTTCACGTCGACCGCGAGCTGTGAATCAAAGATCACGTTCATCGACGGCGACAAGGGGGTGCTGCTCTATCGCGGCTATCCCATCGACCAGCTTGCCGAGCACTGCACCTTCCTCGAGACGGCTTACCTCCTGCTCTATGGCGAGTTGCCGACGGCCGAGCAGTACACGTCTTTCAAGCAGCGCATCACCAGGCACACGATGGTGCATGAGCAGATGAACCGGTTCTACACCGGCTTCCGCCGCGACGCGCATCCCATGGCCGTCATGGTGGGCGTGGTCGGCGCGCTCTCGGCCTTCTATCACGACTCCATCGACATCAGGGATCCTCTGCAGCGTGAGATGGCAAGCGTGCGGATGATCGCCAAGATGCCGACCATCGCCGCCATGGCCTACAAGTACTCTGTCGGCCAGCCCTTCATTTACCCGAAGAACGATCTCGACTACTCGGGGAACTTCCTCAGGATGTGCTTCGCCGTCCCTTGCGAGGAGTACGTCGTCGATCCCGTGCTGTCGCGTGCCATGCGGCGCATCTTCATCCTCCACGCGGACCACGAGCAGAATGCCTCGACCTCGACAGTGCGGCTTGCCGGATCGTCGGGCGCGAACCCCTTCGCCTGCATCTCCGCAGGCATCGCCTGCCTGTGGGGGCCGGCTCATGGCGGCGCCAACGAGGCGGCACTCACGATGTTGGAGGAGATCGGCACGGTCGACCGCATCCCCGAGTACATCAAGCGCGCCAAAGATAAGAACGACTCCTTCCGGCTCATGGGCTTTGGTCATCGCGTCTACAAGAACTACGATCCGCGGGCCAAGATCATGCAGAAGACCTGCCACGAGGTGCTCGAGGCGGTTGGCCATCATGACGACCCGATCCTGAAAGTGGCGCTCGAGCTGGAGCGCATCGCGCTCTCAGACGACTACTTCGTTCAGAAGAAGCTCTATCCGAACATCGACTTCTACTCGGGCATCACGCTAAAGGCGCTCGGCTTCCCCACCGACATGTTCACGGTGCTGTTCGCTATCGCCCGGACCGTGGGGTGGATCGCCCAATGGATGGAGATGATCGAGGATCCGTCGCAGCGCATCGGCCGGCCGCGCCAGCTCTACACGGGTGCGGCCGAGCGGGCCTACATTCCGATGGAGAATCGCTGAGCGAGGGCGCCTTTCGGCTGGCCCTCGCCTCTAGACGTCCCAATTCTGGCCGAGCAGAAAGAGCCCGTTTCGGTTCGCGACATCGATCGTGGCCTCGCGCTCGGCCATGAGCACGCGACCAGCGGCGACAGCAATGCCGGCGAGCCCTGCGGCGACGGCCCTCTGAACCGTCGCCGGGCCGATTGTCGGCATATCGATGCGCTCTTCTTGACCCGGTTTCGGCGCCTTGATGAGCACACCCGTGCGCCCGCGCGCACGGCCGGATTTGCGAAGCTCGGCGCAGCGTTCGAGCATGGCGTCGGTGCCTTCTGCGGCCTCGACGGCGAGCACGTAGCCTTTGGCAACGACGGCGGCTTGGCCGACGTCTAGGCGGCCCAGCTCGCGAACCACATTCAGGCCAATCTCGATATCGGTCAGTTCTTCTGGGGTCGGCGTCCTTTTGCCGAGATTTCCCTCACCCACCAAGAGTTCGGGCGCCATCTGGGCTGCACCATGCACGCGAAATCCTTTGCTTTCGAAAAAGCGTACGATGTTCGACAACACATGATCGTCGCCGCCCTTGCTGAGGCTGATAATGAACGGCAGGTTCTTGACGGCGCCGAAATCAAATTTGACGTTAGCCAGATCGGGCCGCGACACACCGCCGACGATCACGAGATCACGGCATCCTATCTTGTCGCAGGTGGCGAACAGCTTGCCCAACTCGCCCCATTTGACCCAGGTGTTCGGGAAACGCTCTATGGCCTCGCTTGCTTCGCCGCGAATGCCGAAGACATGCACGGCAAGCCCGCGTGCGGCTACCGACTCTGCCACGATACAAGGGATTTGGCCGCCGCCAGCGATGATGCCCAGCGGGCCCTCTATGATTACCGGTTCACGGAGCTTTCCTGCGCCGGTGTTAGCGGGTTGGCGTTGCGACATTGTTCGGCACGCAGAAAGAACGGTCTGAATCGCTTCTCATAAAATCGATGACCTGCTTGACGAGCGGGTTCTTCGAAAACAAGGCGTCTACGTCGTCGAGCCGCTCCATCAAGGTGCCCTCGGTCGCAAACAGCATGCGATAGGCCTGGCGCAGCTCATGGATCTGCTCGCGAGGGAAGCCCTTGCGCTTCAGTCCCACAATGTTGAGTCCGCTGAGATTGGCGCGGTTGCCGATCGCCATGCCGAATGGAATGAGGTCGGCAGGGATTCCGCTCATACCGCCGACAAAGGCGTACGCGCCTATGCGCACATATTGGTGGATCGCCGAGAGCCCGCCAATGATGGCGCCGTCGCCGATCGAGACGTGCCCAGCCAGAGTTGCGCCGTTCACGAGGGTCACATCGTCGCCGATCTGGCAATCATGGGCGATATGGGCGCCGATCATCAAGAAACAGTTGGCCCCAACCGTGGTCGCCATCTTTCCACGTTCGGTGCCGGGACTAATCGTGACATGCTCGCGAATGAGAGTATTGGGGCCGATCGTGATCGTGCTGGGCTCATCGTGATATTTGATGTCCTGCGGTGCGTGACCGAGCGAGGCGAAAGGAAACACCTTGCTGCCCTGACCGATCGTGGTCCGGCCCGCGATCGCGGCATGTGAATGAACGACGACGCCGTCACCAATCTCGACATGAGGCCCGATGACAGAGAACGGGCCGATCTCGACGTTCGCCCCAAGTTTGGCGCTTGGATCGACCAGCGCGGTCGCATGGATATTTGCCATGTGAGCCCGGCTAGTTCTCGACGATCACGGCGCTGACCTCGGCCTCGGCAACGACGTTGCCGTCGACGAGGGCCTTGCCGCGAAAGCGCCATACCCGGCCGCGGTTGCGCATCTTCTGGACGCGATAGTGGACCGTGTCGCCCGGAACCACCGGACGGCGGAAGCGGGCCTTATCGATCGCCATGAAATAGACAAGCGGCGGCTCCTTGAACTCCTCGAGAAAGCGCATGCACAGCGCACCGGCCGTCTGCGCCAGCCCCTCAATGAGGAGCACGCCGGGCATGACCGGGTTGCCGGGGAAATGTCCTTGGAAATAGGGCTCGTTGGCGGTGACGTTCTTGATGCCGGTCGCAGAGCGATCCCCGTCCATGTCAATGATGCGGTCGACCAGAAGGAAAGGATAGCGATGCGGCAGAAGCTTTAGAATATCGGCGGTTTCCGCCGTATTGGGCTTCGGTTGTACCCCGCTCTCATTCATGGGGACCGGCTCCTCAGATGCGGTTTCATGGCTACTCGCCTTCCCCGCCTTCGCCTTGATCAAGTTTCAAATCCTTACGTTCGGCAAGCTGCCGCAACAATGTCAGTTCCCTGAACCAGAGCCTGTATGGCTTCGCCGGGGTGCCACCCCAGCGGGCACCTGCCGGCACATCGCCCCGCACATTACTGCTCCCGGCGATCTGGGCGCCAGCGCCGATCTTGAGGTGGCCGACGACGCCGACCTGGCCGCCAAGAGCTACGAAATCACCAAGTTCGGAACTGCCTGAAATACCGGTTTGGGATACGATAATGCAATGCCTTCCAATCACCACGTTGTGCCCGATTTGCACAAGATTATCAATTTTCGTGCCCTCCCCGACAATCGTGTCCCGGAGAGCGCCGCGGTCAATGGTCGAATTGGCGCCGATTTCCACGTCGTCCTGAATGACGACCCGGCCAATCTGGGGCACCTTGGCGTGGCCTTGCTTGCCCATGGCAAAGCCGAACCCATCCTGGCCAATGGCGACGCCGGCATGGATCATCACCCGGTTGCCGATCAGGGCATGGGTGACCGAGGCGTTCGGCCCGACATAGGAGTTGCGGCCGATATGCACCCGATAGCCGACGACACAGCCCGCGGCGATGGTCGTCCCCTGCCCGATGCGGGCTTCCGGCCCGATGACCGCCCCCGGCTCGACGACCACATCGGCCTCGAGCACTGCGCTCGGATGAACATGGCTTGAGGTGCCCGCGGCCCCGTCACCGGCTGTCCTTGGCCTGAGCGAGCCGGGGTAAAACAAGGCGAGCGCCTTGGCGAAGCTCCGGTAAGGCTCTGGTGTCACGAGACGGGCGCTGCCCGCCGGCACCTTGGCCGCGAATTTTGGTGCGACGAGGCAAGCGCTGGCGCCGGTTTTGACGAGGAGCGGCACGTATTTCGGATTGTCCACGAAGGACAAGTCGCCCGTCGTCGCGCCGTCCAGCGGCCGGACGTCATTGATCTGGAGATCTGGATCGCCACCGTCCGCCAGCTGGGAGCCAGTGACCTCGGCGATCGTGCGCAAGGAGAAAGGACCGGCCCGCTCAAAAAAACCCGGGTGTTCCATCAAATCTCCTGCGGTCTGCTACGCGACACCAACCATGACGCGTAGCCATAAACCGAACTGGCTTCCTTTAGAAGTTTGTCGAGGCGCCGAAGCGGAAGACTTCGGTCCGGTCGAAATCGGCCTTGAGAAGCGCGTCGGAGATATCGGCGCGGAGGGGGCCGAGAGGAGACTGCCAGATGATGCTGAAGCCGGTGGACAACCGCACCAGATTGCTGTCGTTGATGAAGCTCCCCTCGCCGCAAGTCTTCCCAAGGTTTTTGCTGGTGCACCCGCCCGGCAGTCTGGGCAAACCCACCGCGTTGAGGGCGTCCTGACTTGGATCCCAGAGAGAACCGGCGTCAACGAAGACCGCGCCTTGCATGCCGAGGCTATCCGGAATGAAGGGGAACGGGAAACGCACTTCCGCCGTTGTTGCCCAGAAGAGCTCGCCCCCGAGAGCATCCTTCGAGCAATTCTTCACATGTGCTTCCCGTGAGGGGATTTTGGCACGCATCGCGTGGACCGTAGCCGGCGCGCTGGAAGCCGCGGATTGTCTCGCCACCCTTGAAGAACAGGTCCGTCAAACGAACGTCCTGGCCGCCCCAGCCGGTAACATCGCCGGCCTGGACACGACCGACGAGGGTGATCTTGTTGGTGATCGGATAGTAGCCGCGCGCGTCGGCTACAGTGCGAATGTAGTTCACATCGCCGCCGACACCCGCCAGGTCTTGAGATAAGGAGGCGAAGACGCCGGCGGTCGGCGATTGGGGCACGTTCCGGGTGTCGTAGGCGACCGTGTACCCGACGGAGGAAACGTTGGCGACGCCCTCGGCCTGCTTGACGGCCAGCGAGGCATCGCTTGCCACGTCGAAGATGTCCTCCCGCTCGAACCGGTAGCGAAGACCCATTTGCGTGTTGTCGGCGATCGGGAAGCCGAGCCGGAGATTGCCGCCGGCCGTGCTCTGACTGAACGAGGCCACGCTTTGCAGGTCGACCGTCTTGTAGAAGAGGTCGAAGCCCGCCGCCAGGTTACGGTCGAGGAAGTTGGGCTCGGTGAAGCTGAAGTCGACCTGGGCGCGCTCAAGACTGCCTGAGAAGCCGAGGCGGACATATTGGCCCTTACCCATCAGGTTGCGCTCGGTGACGCTGATGTCGCCGATCACGCCTTCACTCGTGGAGTAGCCGGCGCCGAAGGAGAACTCGCCGGTCGGCTGCTCGACCACGGTGACGGTGAGGATGACGCGGTCCGGCGCGCTACCGGGCGACGTGTCGATGTCAACGGACTTGAAGAATCCGAGCTCGCGCAATCGCTTACGCGCGGCCTCGACGAGAAGCCGGTTATAGGCGTCGCCTTCGGCGAGACGGAACTGCCGCCTGATCACGCGGTCTTCGGTGCGGAAGTTGCCGACAACATTGATGCGCTCGATATAGACGCGGGGACCCTCATTGATGACGTAGACAATGCTCATCGTGTGAGTTGCCTGGTCGCGCTCGAAACGCGGCCGGACCTGACCGAACGCATAGCCCTGCTCGGCCACCTTGACGGTCAAGGCCTCGACCGTCTTCTCCACCTTCTCGGCGTTGTAGCGCCGCCCGGGCTTGGTCAGGATCACCCCACGCAAGGCATCGACGTCCAGCGAAGGCAAGGCGCTTTCGATGTCGATATTGCCGAACTGGTAGCGTTCGCCCTCTTCGATGGTGAAGGTGATGAAGAAGCCGCGCCCGTCGCGATCGAGGTCTGCCGTCGCCGACACCACGCGGGCGTCGGCATAGCCGTTCTTCATGTAGAACTGGCGCAACAACTCACGGTCGAGGTTGAGCCGGTCGGGGTCGTAGATGTTGGTGCTCTTGAGGAAGCTCAGCCAATTCGTCCGCGTTGTGGTGATCACGAAGCGGAGCTGCGAATCGCTGAAGGCCTCATTGCCGATGAAGTTGATGGCGCGGACCTTGGTGGTCGGTCCCTCGGTGATCTCAAAGACGACGTCGATGCGGTTGTTGTCGAGATTGATGATCTTGGGGTTCACCTGGGCGGAATAGAGGCCCTGGCGCCGGTAGAGGTTCAGAATGCGCTGGACGTCCGCCTGCACGCGGGCGCGCGTATAGACGGCGCGAGGCTTGAGCTGGACCTCGGACGCCAGCGTGTCATCCTCGATCTCCTTGTTCCCCTCAAAGGCAACGCGGTTCACGATGGGGTTTTCCACCACGATGATGATGACGGTCGACCCCTGGCGCCGGATGCGGACGTCCTGGAACAGGCCAGTGGCGAACAGGGTCTTGAGGGATTGGTTGACTTCGGCGGGGTCGTAGCTATCGCCGGAGGAGAACGTCAGGTAGGAGCGGACGGTCTCCGGCTCCACGCGGCGGTTCCCCTCGACAACGATGGATGAAATGACGGCGCTTTGGGCAGAGGCAGACAGATCCCCCATACCTGCGCTGAGACCCAGCGAAAGCGGGACGCTACACAAGACTGCGAGGGCCGCAAGCAGCCCTCTTACCAACGTCCACCGCACCATTGCTGGTGTCTTCCCCTCAAGCCGACCCCGTAGGCAAAGCGCCCTAGGTCGCAACTGGCCACTCGTTTGTGGCCGATTTTTGGTAGTCTTTTGTTAAGAACTATTAACGGCGCCGCAGACCTCGCGGCTCCCGCTAGTACCCCCGTCCTGCAACCCCATCTCACAGAAACTTCAAGTGAATCAGGTCATTCCAGGTCGCGAAGATCATTAGCATGAGAACGAAAGCCAGGCCAATGCGGAAACCGATCTCTTGTGTGGATTCGCTGAGCGGGCGCCCTCTTACTGCCTCAATCCCGTAAAACAGAAGATGACCACCATCAAGCATCGGTATTGGGAAGAGATTTATTAGCCCGATACTTACCGAGATGATGGCGGCCAGGTTGAGAAGAGCCACAAAACCCGCGCTCGCGACTTGGCCGGATACTTGGGCGATACGCAACGGTCCGCCAAGCTGGTCGGCAGCTTCTCGGCCGGTCGCCACGTCGTAGAGATAGCCGAGCGAGCGGGAGACGACGAAGTAGCTCTCCTTGACCGCCATGACGAAGGCGGTCGCGGGGTCGTGGCGCTCCAACTTCCAATCGTCCGGCGAGGCGCTGCGCTGAATGCCGAGCAGGCCAATCCGCATGGTGTTGCCGAAACGATCGGTGATTTCCTTGAGTTCGGGCGTTGCGGTGATGTCGACATGGGCCCCGCCCCGGTCGACCACGAAATGCAGGTGCTCGCCGGGGCTCGTGGCCACGATTCGCTGCATCTCCGCGAAGTTGTCGATGGCCGAGCCGTCGATGCTGAGGACGCGGTCGCCAGGCTCGAATCCGGCCTGCGCGGCCGCACTGCCCGGAGTCACGGCGTCGACCTTGGCCGCGGTGATCCGCTCGCCGAAGACGCTGAAAATCGCCGTGAAGATCACGACGGCGAGGACGAAATTGGCGATCGGTCCCGCCGCCACGATGGCCGCGCGCTGGCCAAGCGATTTGCCTTGGAAGCTCCGCTTGCGGTCTTCCTCGGGAAGCGCCTCAAAGGCCTTACGGCCGGAGGCGCTCGCGACATTGTCGTCGTCAATGAATTTCACATAGCCGCCGAGAGGGATCCAGGACACGCGCCAGCGGGTGCCTTTGCGGTCGTAGAAGCCGAAGATCTCGGGGCCGAAGCCGATGGAAAACACCTTGACGGCAACGCCGCACCACCGAGCCACCAGGAAGTGCCCGAGTTCGTGGACGAAGACCACGATGGTGAGCACGAACAGGAATGGAAGAAGGTAGTGGAGGATGGTGTCGCCGAGGCTGGAAAGCTGAATTATCGTGTCCATGCGCCTGGTTACCTAGAGAATTTGACCCTTCTTAGCCCGGCCCGGGGGCTTATGCAAACCGGGCGAGCCAGCCGCGGGCCTTGATCCGGGCCTCTTCATCGATCTCGAGCACGTCATCCGCGTTTTGCGGCACAATCCCGATGAGGTCCGCGCTTGCGGCAAGCGTTGCCTCTACCAGTCCAGCGATGGCGAGGAAGCCGACGCGCTTCTCAAGAAATGCCCCCACGGCGACCTCATTGGCGGCGTTGAGCACAGTGCCGGCACTGCCGCCTGCGGCGAGAACGTCCTTGGCCAGACGCAAAGCGGGGAAGCGCTCGAGGTCTGGGGCCTCGAAGGTGAGCGCGCCGATCTCCGCAAGATCGAGGCGCTTGTTGGGAACATGCATGCGCTCGGGCCAGGCGAGACTATAGGCGATGGGCGTGCGCATGTCGGGACAGCTGAGCTGCGCGAGCACGGCGCCGTCGCTCATATAGACGAGGCAGTGCACGATCGACTGAGGATGGACCACGACGCCGAGCTTATCGGGCGAAAGCGCGAAGAGATGATGCGCCTCGATCAGTTCCAGGCCCTTGTTCATGAGCGTCGCGGAATCGATCGTAACCTTGGCGCCCATGGACCAGTTCGGATGTTTCAGCGCTTGCTCAGGCCCCGCGTCGGCCATCTGCGTGAGGCTCCAGGTGCGGAACGGGCCGCCCGAGGCGGTAAGGCAGACGTGCTCGATGCGCTCCGACTTCGTGCCCGTCATGACTTGAAGGACGGCAGAGTGCTCCGAATCCACGGGCAGCAACGTCGTGCCGTGTCGTGCCACTTCAGCCATGAAAATGCCGCCGGCCGAAACGAGGCACTCCTTGTTGGCGAGAGCCGTCGCGGTGCCTTGGCGAACGGCACGGAGCGTCGGCTTCAGCCCCGCAGCGCCGACGATCGCCGCCATCACCCAGTCGGCCGGGCGGCTTGCCGCCTCGAGCAGAGCCCGCTCGCCCGCAGCAGTCTCAATGCCGGTGCCGGCGAGTGCGTCTTTGAGTTCGGCGTGACGTGCAGGATCGGCGATCACCGCAAGCTCAGCGCGATGGAAGATGGCGAGCTCGGCGAGCCGGGCGACGTTCTTGCAGCCCGTCAGCGCCACGACCTCATAGGCGTCAGGATCGCGGCCGATGAGATCGAGCGTGTTTTCGCCGATCGAGCCGGTGGCGCCGAGAACCGAGATCCGCCGCGGCGCCTTGGTCTTGGCGCGTGAGTCGCTGTGAGGGGCTGCCTGGGAGGTCAACACGGGAACAGCCTCTACCAGATAAGGAGGCCAGCGCCGGGCGCGGCCGGATTGCGCAAGGCAATGAGACCAGCCACGACCGAGGCCAGCAAGAGGCTGTCGATGCGGTCGAACAGCCCGCCGTGACCTGGGATGAGTTGGCTCATATCCTTGGCCCCAAACTGCCGCTTCACCGCGCTCTCAAGCAAGTCTCCCATCTGGCAGGCAAGAGCGAGCACCACGCTCACCAAAGCAAGGCCCCAAGGGGACGTGCCGCCGAGGAGAAGCGCCACAGCATACCCGACAAAGGCCGGGGTCAGGGTTCCGACGATGAACCCGCTCCAGGTCTTCTTCGGCGAAATCCGGGGCGCAAGCTTGGAGCCCCCGAGGGTGCGGCCGCCGACATAGGAAGCGGTGTCCGTGGTCCAGGCGACGGCGAGCAGATAGAGAACCGCCGAGACGCCGAGATCGGGGTCGCTGCGTAGCCACACCAGCGCCCAGGCCGGAAACGCCGTATAGGCGAGACCCCCGAGAGCCCAGGCGGCACGACCTCGCGAAATGCCCGAGAAGGCGATGGTGATGGCGGTCGCGCCGAGAATGAAGAGAATGAGCTGTGGCTTGCCGAGAGTGGCGAGGATCGCAAGCGCGGCTACGCAGACCGTCTGGATTAGCGATGTGGCGTCGAACCCGTTGCCGCGGGTGAGCCCGCCCCACTCCCACGTCAGAAGACCGGCAGCGACCACTACGAGCAGAAGAAAAGACCAGGGGCTCGCGACGACGGCGCCGATCGCGACCGCGGCGAGAACGAAGGCCGACGCGAGCCGTCGCACGATTTCCGGTGTGCCGCCCGACCGTGCTTGCTGCTGATTGTTGTCGAGCGGCGCTCCGGACGGCGTCACGCGGTGGATCTCGCCGAGGTTCCGCCGAAGCGGCGGTTTCGCCTTTGATATTCGGCGATGGCGGCCTCGAACAGCTCCTTGGTGAAATCGGGCCAGTAGACGTCGACGAAGACGAACTCGGCGTAAGCCAGTTGCCAGAGCAGGAAATTGGAAAGACGTAGTTCGCCGCTGGTGCGGATCAAAAGGTCGGGATCGGGAAGGCCCGCCGTATCGAGATAGGTGGCGAAGCGTTCAGGCGTCACCTCAGAGGGGTCGACGATTCCCGTCTTGGCGTCTTCGGCGATCTTTTGCGCTGCGCGGGCAATCTCGTCGCGGGCGCCGTAATTGAAGGCGATCGTGAGGTTGAGCGCGGTGTTGTCCTTGGTCAGCTCCACGGCGTCGTCGAGCATCCGCAGAATGTCGTCATCAAGTCCGCTGCGCGCGCCGATCATGCGGATCTTGACACCGTTCTTGTGCAACTCGGCGAGATCGCGCCGCACGAAACGCCGAAGCAGACCGAACAGGTCGTTGATCTCCTGCCGGGGGCGCGACCAGTTCTCCGAGGAGAAGCTGAACAGCGTGAGGTGTGTGATGCCGAGCTCCATCGCGGCCTCGACCGTCCGCCTGACGCTCTCGACGCCTTGGCGATGGCCTTCGACACGCGGCAGGCCGCGCTCGGCGGCCCAGCGGCCGTTTCCGTCCATGATGATGGCGACGTGTCGCGCGATCGGCCTCGGGGCGTCACCCCATTCCGGCTTATCCATGGCAAGCGTCACGGTCGGTTTCTCCAATGCAAGGCTAAGGACGGGGTCCAGGCAGGTCAGATCAGACCTGCATGACTTCGGCTTCCTTGGTGGCGAGGGCCTCGTCGATCTCCTTGATGATCTTATCGGTCAACTCTTGCACCTTGGTCGAGAGCGAATGGTGCTCGTCCTTCCCCATCTCGCCGTCCTTCTCGGCCCGCTTCAAGTGCTCCATGCCATCACGGCGGACATTACGCACCGCGACGCGGGCTTGCTCGGCATATTTATGCGCGACCTTGGCGATCTCATGCCGCCGCTCCTCGTTGAGCTCGGGGATCGGCAGGCGCAGGAGCTGCCCTTCGACCACGGGATTGAGGCCAAGATCCAACTCGCGGATCGCCTTGTCCACGGCGTTGACCTGGCTCTTGTCCCAGACCTGCACCGTGATCATGCGCGGCTCGGGCACATTCACGGTCGCCACCTGGTTGAGGGGCATGGGATTGCCGTAGGCCATCACCATGATCGGATCGAGCAGGCTCGCACTGGCGCGGCCAGTCCGCAAGCCGCTGAACTCCTGCTTAAGTACGCCGAGCGCGCCCCGCATGCGCCGTTCGATCTCGCTTAGGTCGAAGCTAGACATATCGACTTTCCTGCTCGCCTTTCCGCCTTGCTCGCGACCAAGCGCGGCTCAGCATGCGCCCTATTGGCGTTTCTGGGCGTCCTTATGCCCCTCACCACCGTCTATGGTGGTCGAGGAGCCCTCCCCTTGCAACTCAAGAGCCAAGCTGCCTTGGCTCTTGATGGAAAACACAATTATCGGAATACGATTGTCCCGAGCAAGGGCGATCGCGGCACCGTCCATGATCTTGAGATCCTTGCTTAGCACCTCGTCGTAACTCAGACGTTCATAGCGCTTGGCGTCCGGGACCTTGACCGGATCGGCACTATAGACGCCGTCGACCTGAGTCGCCTTGTAGAGGGCCTGACAGTCCATCTCGGCGGCGCGGAGCGCAGCCGCGGTGTCGGTCGTGAAGAACGGATTGCCGGTGCCGCCGGCGAAGATCACCACCCGGCCCTTCTCCAAGTGATCGAGTGCCTTGTCGCGGATATAGGGTTCGCACACGGTGGGCATGGGGATGGCCGACAGAACGCGCGCGGTGGGACCTGCCCGCTCGATCGCAGTCTGCAGGGCAAGCGCGTTCATGACCGTGGCCAGCATGCCCATATAGTCGGCGCGGGCGCGGTCCATGCCGCTTTCCGCCGCCATTAGGCCGCGATAGATATTGCCGCCCCCGACCACGAGGCAGATCTGGACGCCCATGCCGGCGGTCTTGGCGATGTCCTTGGCGATCGGCTCAATGACGCCGAGATCGATGCCGTAGCCTTTGGCGCCGGCAAGCGCCTCGCCCGACAGCTTCACTAGGACGCGTTCATAGCGAAGCTTCGTCGCGGGAGCCTTGGCCATCAGCGCAAACTCCGGTGGTGATGGGGAGACCTCGAGGCGGGCGGCAGGTCCATCGAGCCGCGCCGACCTTAGGAGCCGGAAGCCGCCGCCGCAACCTCCGCGGCGAAGTCGCTCTCGGCCTTCTCGATCCCTTCGCCGAGAGCAAAGCGGTAGAAGCCGGTGATCTTGATCGGCGCGCCGACTTCCTTGCCCGCGGCCTCCATGGCCTTGGCCACCGTGTTGTCGGGGTCGTGGACGAAGGGCTGCTGTAGCAGCACGACCTCCTCGTAGTACTTGCGCAAGCGGCCCTCGACCATCTTGGCGATGACCTCGGCAGGCTTGCCCGATTCCTTCGCTTGCTCGGTCAGGACGGCGCGCTCGCGCTCTACAAGCTCCTGATCCAAACTGTCCGTGTCGACCGCTTGCGGGTTGGCCGCGGCGATGTGCATGGCGACCTGCTTACCAAAATTTTTCAGCGACTCCGTATCGCCGGTGGAGTTCGAGCGCGACGATAACGCCGATCTTGCCGAGGCCGGGCGCGGACTGGTTGTGCATATAGCTCGCGACCACGCCCTTGCCGGTGGCGAGGTGAGCCGTGCGCCTGAGCGTCATGTTCTCGCCGATGGAGCCGATCATCTCCTTCAGCGTGTCGTCCACGCTCGTCTTGGTCTTGCCATAGCTCGCCTCGCCGAGCTTATTCAGATCACCTTTGGCTTTGAGGGCCGCGCTCGCGATCTCGCCGACCATCTCCTGGAAGCTCGGATTGCGGGCGACGAAGTCGGTCTCGGAGTTCACCTCCACCAGCGCGACCTCATGATCGTCGCCGGCAAGGCCGATTAGGCCTTCGGCCGCGACACGGCCCGCCTTCTTGGCGGCCTTGGAGAGACCCTTCGCCCGCAGCCAATCGACCGAGGCTTCCATGTCGCCGGCATTCTCATTGAGCGCCGCCTTGCAGTCCATCATGCCCGCGCCGGTCTTGTCGCGCAGCTCCTTGACCATGGATGCGGTTATCGTCGCCATGCATTCCTCTTCCGTGTGACCTCGCCAAGCGTGCGAGGCGTCTCGCTGCTAGTCTGCTTGCGCTGCAGTCTCGGTTGCTTCGGTCTCGGCCTCGGCCTTCTTAGCGGATTTTGCCGGATTGCCTCTGCCCGCCCCCCTAGCCGGCTTCTTCTTTGCCGGAGCTGCCTCCCCTTCGGAGGTCGTCCCGTCATCAAGGCCGGGCTCGGACATCGGCTCCTCGGCGGCGCCGATGTCGACACCATGAGATCCTTGCGCCCGCTCGATGCCGTCGATGGCAGCGCGCGCGATCAGATCGGTGTAAAGGGTGATGGCGCGGCCTGCGTCGTCATTGCCGGGAATGGGAAAGGTGATCCCGTCCGGATCGCTGTTGGAATCGACGATGGCCACGACCGGCATGCCGAGCTTGCGTGCCTCGGCGATGGCGATCGCCTCCTTATTGGTGTCGATGACGAACATCAGATCCGGCGGCGCGCCCATGTCCTTGATGCCGCCCAAAGACCGCTCGAGCTTGTCCTTCTCGCGCGTGAGCTGAAGCAGCTCCTTCTTGGTGAGACCGCGATGGTCGCCTTCGAGAAGCTCTTCCAGCGACTTCAGCCGCTTGATGGAGTGGGAGATGGTCCGCCAGTTGGTCAGCGTGCCGCCGAGCCAGCGGTGATTGATGAAGTACTGTGCGCACGACCGGGCCGCCTCGGCGATCGCCTCGGAGGCCTGGCGCTTGGTGCCGACGAACAGCACGCGGCCGCCTTTGGCCACAACATCGGAGACCGTGACGAGGGCCTGATGAAGGAGCGGCACTGTCTGGGTCAGATCGATGATGTGGATATTGTTGCGGGAGCCGTAAATATACGGCGCCATCTTCGGGTTCCAGCGATGGGTCTGGTGACCAAAGTGCACGCCAGACTCCAGGAGCTGGCGCATAGTGATATCGGGCAGTGCCATGGGACTGCTTGACTCCTTTTTCCGGTTCGACCGCCGCGGGGGCAAGAGACCGGCCGGGACCGGTCACCGGAGCGAGCGCGCAAGAGCCTTAGAGGGCGTGCGTGACGCTTAAATCCCCGCGTGTGAGATGGTGCGGGTTATAGGGGGTCGGGCGTCCCCTTGGCAAGGGTGGAAAAGCCTGAAAATGCGGCCTTGCGGGCTCTAAAGGGCGCTGATTGAGGCCACGCCCTCGACGAGCTTGAGCTCGCTCCGCTGCCGGGGCGTCGTGTCGATCCCTTGGGGCAGGACGAACTCGACCTCCTTCGCCAGGTCATCCAGGCGGAGCACGAGGCGGAATGGCCCCTCGCCGCCCTTGGTGCCCACCTGCTCGGCAAGTGGCGCCAGAGCGCGCGCGTCCTCCACATAGACTTTCATGCCGGCAGAGCGCGCCTCGGCCGCCCTGTCGAGGGACGAGAGGCGCTGCACCCGGACCCGCACCGTCTCACCGTCGGCCTCGGCCTCCACGTCCAGCAGCACGGCGGTTCCGGGCTCAAGCAAGGACCGCGAAGCGAGAAGCGCCTCGGAAAACACCACGGCCTCGAATTGGCCTGTGGAATCGGAGAAGGCGACGAACGCGTAAGGATTGCCGCTCTTGCCCTTGCGCTCGCGGGACGAGAGCACGGTGCCCGCCAACGTGCCGACCACACGGCGCGTCCTCGCTTTGGCGGCGAATTCCGCCCAAGTCTCGGCGCCCAGGCTTTCCAGCACCTCCCTGTAGTCGTCCAACGGGTGCCCGGTGAGGAAGAAGCCGACAGCCTCGAACTCCCGGCTGAGCCTGTCCGTGGGCACCCACGGCTTAGCGGGGCGAAGCTCGATCGGCGGTGGCGCGTGGCGGGCGCCGGAGAACAGATCCTCCTGGCCTTCGGCGCTCGTCTCGAGTGAGCGGTTGCCCGCGGCGATGATCAGATCGACATTGGCATAGGCGGTGGCACGGTCGACGCCGAGATCATCGAGCGCGCCGGCCGCAGCCAGCGTCTCCATGGCCCGCTTGTTGACGAGGCGCGGACTGATGCGCCGGGCGAAGTCGGAGACGTCCTTGTACGGCCCCTGCTCCGCCCGCTCGGCGCAGATATGTTCGACGGCCTGGCGGCCGACATTCTTGAGGGCCGCGAGCGAATAGCGGATTGCGCCGTTGCTGGGGATGAAGCCCACCTCGGACCGGTTGACGGACGGTGGCTCCAGAGGGATGCCGAGGCGCCGCGCCTCTTGCGCGAAGCCGTTGAGCTTGTCGGCGTTCCCCATATCGAGGGTCATCGAGGCAGCGACGAACTCGGTCGGGTAGTTCGCCTTGAGATAGGCCGTCTGGTAGGCGATCAGGGCGTAGGCGGCGGCGTGCGACTTGTTGAAGCCATAGCCCGCGAACTTCGCCACCAACTCGAAGATGTACTCGGCGCGACCGCGGTCGACTCCGTTCTCGACCGCGCCCTCGACGAAGCGTTTCCGCTGCGCGTCCATCTCCTTCTTGATCTTCTTGCCCATGGCGCGGCGCAAGAGATCGGCTTCGCCGAGCGAATAGCCGGAGAGCACTTGCGCGATCTGCATCACCTGCTCTTGGTAGATGATGACGCCATAAGTCTCGGCGAGGATCGGCTCGATCATCGGATGCAGGCTCTCGATCTCCTCGCGCCCGTGCTTGCGGTTCACGTAAGTGTCGATGTTGTCCATCGGACCCGGCCGGTAGAGCGCGACGATGGCGATGATGTCCTCGAAGCGGTCGGGCTTCAGCTTGCGCAGCGCATCGCGCATGCCCTGACCTTCGAGCTGGAACACGCCGACCGTGTCGCCGCGCTGCATCAGCTCGTAGGATGACTTATCGTCCAGAGGGATCTTCGCAGGATCGATGTCGGGGCCCTCGCGGGCGATAAGCTTCCGCGCCGTATCGATCACGGTGAGCGTCTTGAGGCCGAGGAAGTCGAACTTCACCAGCCCCGCGGCCTCCGCCCACTTCATGTTGAACTGGGTAGCGGGGAGCTGTGCGCGGGCGTCACGATAGAGCGGCACGAGGTCGATCAAGGGCCGGTCGGCGATAACGACGCCCGCCGCATGAGTCGAAGCGTGGCGGTAGAGCCCTTCGAGGCGCTGGCCGATATTGAGCAGCTTGGCGACGATGGGCTCCTTGTCGCGCTCCTCTTGCAGGCGCGGCTCGCCGGCAATGGCCTGGGGCAGCGTGACCGGGTTCGCCGGGTTCATGGGCACGAGCTTGCACAGGCGGTCCACCTGGCCATAGGGCATCTGGAGCACTCGGCCGACGTCGCGCAGCACAGCGCGCGCCTGAAGCTTACCGAAGGTGATGATGTGGGCCACGCGGTCCGCGCCGTAGCGCTCGCGCACATAGGCGATCACCTCGTCGCGGCGGTCCTGACAGAAATCGATGTCGAAGTCGGGCATGGACACGCGCTCGGGATTCAAGAAGCGCTCGAAAAGCAGGCCGAAGCGGATGGGATCCAGATCGGTGATGGTGAGCGCATAGGCCACGAGCGAGCCTGCGCCCGAGCCGCGGCCGGGGCCCACGGGAATGCCCTGCCCCTTGGTCCACTTGATGAAGTCGGCGACAATCAAAAAGTAGCCCTGATAGTTCATGCCGGTGATGACATCGAGCTCGAACGCGAGGCGCTTGGCATACGACGCCTCATCGTGGCCGGGGGCGGTGCCATGCTGGGCGATGCGTTCCTTGAGACCCGCTTCCGCCTGGCGTCTGAGCTCGGCGGCTTCCGTCTCGGCGAGCGCGCTCGTCGCCTCGCCGCCGGTGAGGAAGGGCGGCAAGATGGGATCGCGCGTCATGGGCCGATAGGCGCAGCGCTGGGCGATCTCAACCGTGTTCTCGATCGCCTCGGGGAGATCGGCGAACAGCGTCCGCATCTCCTCGGCCGTCTTGAAGTAATGGTCGGGACTTAGGCGCCGCCGCTCGTCCACCGCCACATAGCTTCCTTGGGCGATGCAGATCAGCGCGTCGTGGGCCTCGAAATCGTCTTGGGTCGCGAAGAAGGGCTCGTTGGTGGCAACAAGCGGCAGCTCCAGTTCGTAAGCGAGCCCAACGAGCTCCGGCTCGACGGCCCGCTCGTGAGGCAGACCGTGGCGCTGGAGCTCGACATAGAGCCTGTCGCCGAAGAGAGCGTGCAACGCCTCGAGGCGGGTGCGGGCAAGCTCCGGATTGCCATCGGCGAGCGCGAGATCAATCACCCCTTCCGGCCCGCCGGTCAGCGCGATCAGACCCTCCGCGTGGCTTGCGAGCTCATTGATGCCAACGAGCGCCTCGCCCGTCTCGGTGGCGGTGAAATAGGCGTTGGTCGAGAGCCGCATCAGGTGGGCGTAGCCGGTCTCGTCCTTGGCGAGGAGCGCAATGCGCCCGTCCGCCTTCGGCCCACGGAGGTCCGCGCCAGGAGCAGGCTCGCGCTCAGCGGCGAAGGTCAGGGCGAGCGTGCAACCGACGATGGGCTGGATCCCTGCCCCCGCCATGGCCTCGGAGAACTCGAGCGCGCCGAACAGATTGCTGGCATCGGTGAGCGCCAGCGCGGGCGCCCCGTCAGCCGTGGCGAGCGAGACGAGCCGCGGGATGGTGAGGGCCCCTTCGAGCAGCGAATAGGCCGAGTGCACCCGAAGATGCACGAAGGGTTGGGGTTGCTCCGCCACGTCTAAGTTCTCCCGTTGGAGGCGCTCTCGTCCCTACACTCTCGGATGCGGACGATTCGATCGAGGGGCTAGCGTCCGTTTTTCACCGCTACCCACGGGCAGAACAATGTTCTTTCTTTGTTCTTGGTCTGTCAAGCGCTAGCTGCGGGCTCTCACCACGACGACCTCCTCTTCGACCAGATGGCCCTCGGTGAGGCGCAGCGTGCGGTCCATGCGGGCCGCGAGATCGAGGTTGTGGGTCGCCACCACCGCCGCCACGCCTTCCTCGTTGACGAGCCGCATGAGCTCCTCGAAGACGCGCTCCGCGGTGTGCGGGTCGAGATTGCCGGTCGGTTCGTCGGCGAGCAGGATCTTGGGCCGATTGGCCACGGCCCGGGCGATCGCCACGCGCTGCTGTTCGCCGCCGGAAAGCTCGGCCGGCCGGTGGTCCCATCGCTCTTGCAGGCCGAGCAGTCCAAGCAGCCCTTTCGCGCGCGCCTCGGCGTCCGGCTGGGTCTTGCCCATGATCAGTTGGGGCAGCATGACGTTCTCGAGCGCCGAGAACTCCGGCAGGAGATGATGGAACTGGTAGACGAAGCCCACCTCCAGGCGCCGCACGCGAGTGCGCTCGCCATCGTTCAGCTTCCCGCAGTCGACGCCGTCGATCATGACCGCGCCCGCATCGGGGCGCTCCAGCAGCCCGGCGATGTGGAGCAGCGTCGACTTGCCGGCGCCCGAAGGGCCGAGAAGCGCCACGGTCTCGCCCGGATAGAAGGAAGCGGATGCCTCTTTCAGCACGTCGATGCGGCGGTCACCTTGAGTGAAGCCGCGCTCAAGGTGCTCCAAGCGCAAGACAGGGGCTCGTTCGGGATTGTCCACCGGTCCCCCTATTCGTAGCGCAGCGCTTCGACGGGATCGAGACGCGAGGCCCGCCAGGACGGATAGATGGTGGCGAGCACGGACAAGGTGAGCGCCATGATGACGACGGAGGCGGTCTCCCCGGGGTCCATCTCGGCCGGAAGCTGCGAGAGGTAATAGAGCTCGGCCGGAAACAGGTCCGTGTCGGTGAGCCAGCCGATGAACTCGCGGAGATGCTCGATGTTGAGGCAGACGAGCACGCCGAGCGCGAAGCCGGCCAACGTTCCGACAATGCCGATCGCGGCGCCGGTGATGAAGAAGATGCGCATGATTGCGCCGCGCGTGGTGCCCATGGTGCGCAGAATCGCAATGTCGCGGCCCTTGTCCTTCACCAGCATGATCAGGCCCGAGATGATGTTGAGGGCGGCGACAAGCACGATGAGCGTGAGAATGAGGAACATGACGTTACGCTCGACCTGGAGCGCGGTGAAGAACGTCGCGTTGCGCTGTCGCCAATCGCTGACATAGATGGTCGGCCCCCCGGCGGTGATGATCTTAGGCGAAAGCTCGCCCACCTCGTCGGGAGAATGCAGCACGACCTCCAGCACGGTGACGCTGTGCGGCTCGTTGAAATAGCGCTGCGCCTCGTTAAGCGGCATGAACATGATGCTGGAATCATATTCCGACATGCCGATCTCGAAGATGGCGACAACGGGATAGCGCTTCACGCGCGGTGCGGTGCCGAGCGCCGTAGACGGCCCGCGCGGCGTGATGAGCGAGACCTGATCGCCGACCTTAACGTTAAGGTCGTTGGCCATGCGGCTGCCGAGCGCGACCCCGGCCTTGTCGTCGAAGCCGTCGAGCGTGCCGAAGCGGATATTGCTGGAGATGGCTTTGAGGCTCTTGAGGTCGGATTCGCGCAAGCCCCGCACAAGGGCGCCGCTCGACATCAACGGAGTCGAGACGAGGACCTGGCCCTCCACCAGCGGGAGAGCGTATTTGACGCCAGGCACTTTGCGGATTCGGTTGGCCACCTCGTCGTAATCGGTGAAGTCGCCGAGGCTATGCACCACCACGTGACCGTTTAGCCCCAGCATCTTATCGAACAGCTCCTGGCGAAAACCGTTCATCACTGCCATGACGATGATGAGGGTCATGACGCCGAGGGTGATGCCGATGAACGAGAAGCCGGCGATCACCGAGATAAAACCCTCTTTGCGGCGCGCCCGAAGATACCGCAGGGCAACCATCCATTCGAACGGCGCGAACGCCCGCGTGCTTTTGGTCCCGCTCATGCGGCTTCCTTTCTCGCCTGTTGCGCCGTGTCGACAAGCGCATTAAGGGCGGCGTCGAAGGTAAGACTATGGCGGGCGCCGGTGGCGCGCTCTTTCAGCTCGATCTCTCCGGCTTTCAGGCCCTTAGGCCCGACGATGAGCTGCCAGGGAAGCCCGATCAGGTCCATGGCCGCGAACTTGGCCCCTGCCCTGTCATCGCGGTCGTCGTAGAGAACCTCGAGTCCGGCCGCCTGTAGGCGTTCGTAGAACACCTCGCACGCCGCGTCGGTCTCCGCGTCGCCCACCTTCAGATTGATGAGCCCGACATCGAACGGTGCCACGGACTGCGGCCAGATGATGCCGGCGTCGTCGTGGGAGGCCTCGATGATGGCGCCGACAAGCCTGGATACGCCGATACCGTAAGAGCCCATCTCGACGGTAACGAGCTCGCCGTCAGGCCCTTGCACCTTGGCGCCCATGGGCTCGGAGTACTTGGTGCCAAAATAGAAAACCTGCCCCACCTCAATACCGCGCGCGGTGAGCTGCATGTCGGCGGGCACGTCCTGATCGAAGCGCTTGGCATCATGCACGTCTTCGGTTGCGGCATACAGCGCGGTGCGCTCGCGGACATAAGGGGCGAGATCGCCGTCATAGTCCACGTCGCCAGGCGGCACCGGCATCTCGATCAGATCCTTGTGGCAATAGACCTGGGATTTGCCGGTCTCAGCGAGAATGATGAATTCGTGAGAGAGATCGCCGCCGATCGGACCGGTCTCGGCCCGCATCGGCACCGCGCGAAGTCCCATGCGGGCGAAGGTGCGCAAATAGGCGACAAACATCTTGTTGTAGGACCTGACGGCGCCCTCTTTGTCCAGATCGAACGAATAGGAATCCTTCATCAGGAACTCGCGCCCGCGCATCACGCCGAAGCGCGGTCTGACCTCGTCGCGAAACTTCCATTGGATATGGTAGAGGATGCGCGGCAAGTCCTTGTAGGACCTCGCGCCTGCGCGGAAGATCTCGGTGATCATCTCCTCGTTCGTGGGACCGTAGAGCATTTCGCGCTCGTGACGGTCGCTGACGCGAAGCATTTCCTTGCCGTAGGCCTCGTACCGGCCGCTTTCCCGCCACAACTCGGCCGGCTGGATGGTGGGCATGAGGAGCTCGATGGCACCGGCGCGATCCTGCTCCTCGCGGACGATCTGCTCGATCTTGCGCAAGACGCGGTGGCCCAGCGGCAGCCAGGAATAGATACCGGCGCTCGACTGACGGATGAGCCCGGCCCTGAGCATCAGCCGGTGGGAGACGATCTCCGCTTCCTTGGGATCGTCGCGCAAGAGTGGCAGAAAATAACGGCTGAGGCGCATTGGCGGCTTTTCGGTGTTAGGAGCGGGACTGACGCCCGCCCGTTTCGAATGAGCCATGCTTGGCGCGGAAGTCCGATGAGTCCCCGCCCGGCCCCTTGGGGCGGCTAATAGCCAGAATCGCAAGCCTAAGCAATCAGCGCTGTCCTTGGGTGTCCGCTCGGGGCCCGGCGATTTCCTCCGCCCGCATCCCCTGCTCGCGCCGAGGGCGGCAATCAAAGCTCTGTACAACGGGCGGTAGCGCAAGTCTTGGCCTGCGCCGCAGCGTCCAGGCAAATGTCGCCTATGTTTCAGGCAGAATTATCCGCTGCGAACATTTCAGAACTTGCCGCGCTCGTCTTGCCTGATCTTGCGCTAACGGGGCCCGTTGCCAAGAAGCATAAATCTGCGGCGACCGGTCACAATCATGGTGACAATTTGGCGCGCCTGGGGTAGTGTCCCCGTCACAACGTGGCATTCGGGACCGGTAGATCTCGGCAGTCCCGCGTTGAGATTGGACCTGGTCCAAGTCTTGGGAGGAAGTACTCTAGGCGCGCTAATATGCAGACGCATGGGCGCCGCCGCTTTTCTGTCGGCACGTTCGCCTGTCATTCGTGACGGCGAGGCAGCAGGACGGAGAAGACGAAGGAGTCACGATACTGAAGCAAGGTCGATTCGGCCTTGCTTTTTTTTTGGCCTTACGGCCCGGCAGCCCTCGCGCCTTATTGCACCTTCTCGAAACGCGGGCCGAACGGAATGTCATCGAGCGTGATGACCTTGTGCACGACGATCACATAGACGAGGGCAAAGACGATGCTTGCCACGACGGTCGTCGCCAGCACCTTCGCCAAGAGATTGGGCCTGTGCGGCGCGCTTTCGGCGGAGCCGGGAACTTCCGCTTCCCCGGCCTCCTCGGATGTGCGCACGCCGATGGGGAGCATGGCGAACAGCACGACCCACCAGATGACAAGGTAGATGGCTGCGGCGAACGCAAGGTTCATGGTTTAGGCCTCCTCAAGCTCGACCAGGGTCCCGCAAAAGTCCTTCGGATGCAGGAACAGCACCGGCTTGCCATGGGCCCCGATCTTCGGCGCGCCGTCGCCCAGAACCCGGGCTCCCTGCTCCACCAGCCGGTCGCGCGCCACTTTGATGTCCGGCACCTCGTAGCAGAGGTGGTGGATGCCGCCATTGGGATTGCGTTCCAAGAAGCCGGCAATAGGCGACTTGTCGCCAAGCACGCCGAGGAGCTCGATCTTGGTGTTGGGCAGCTCGATGAACACCGTCGTCACGCCGTGCTCGGGCTGGTCCTCTTCCGCCGACACCTTGGCACCCAAGGTGTCGCGGTAGACCGCGGTCGCGGCCTTCAGGTCCGGGACGGCAATGGCGACATGGTTCAAACGGCCAATCATCAAACTCTGCTCCAGGCTCGAAAGATCAACGGAAATTATGGCGCATATCGGCGCGGTTGGAGCGCCCTGGCGTCTTTATGGGGCCCTATAGCACCGTCAGGAGGACCGTGCACACGGGCTTCTTGCCCCAGGCTTGGTTGATGGCGGCACGCACTCCGCGGCGGACCGCTTCACTCACCACGACCGGGTCCTTGCGGCGCGGCCGCGGAATGCTCTCCACGGTACCGATCGCCGCAACCTGCGCGATCTCGGCGAGCGAAATGCCGTGCGAATCCGTGGCGGGGAGTCCGGTGAGCGCCACCTCCGGGTCGGCCACGATCTCGCCTTTGGTGGTCAACACCAGGGATACCGCAACGATGCCGGCGAAGCTCAGCTTGCGCCGGTCGCGCACCTGGCCGTCATCGGCGGAAGTCAGGATCGTGCCGTCGCGATAGACGCGCCCCACGGGCACGTCGTCGATGATCTCGGCAGGCTGCGGCAAGAGCCTAACCATGTCGCCGTTTCGCGCCCGTACGACCTGCTTCACGCCGAGCCTCTCGGCGAGCTCCGCGTGCGCCTCGAGATGACGGCCCTCGCCGTGCATGGGCACGGCGACATCCGGCTTTAGCCAACCATAAAGCTGCTCGAGCTCGCCGCGGCGGGGATGACCCGAGACGTGGACCAAGTCGTCTTGATCGGTGAGGATCTCGATCCTGGCGTCGGCCAAAGCGTTCTGCACGCGGCCCACCGCCTTCTCGTTTCCGGGAATGGTGCGGGAGGAGAAGATCACCCGATCGCCTTCCTTGAGCGTGACGCTCGGGTGCTCGCCTGAGGCAATGCGTGCCATAGCGGCGCGGGACTCGCCTTGGCTTCCCGTGCACAGCGCCACGACCTTGTGCCGTGGCAATTTGGAGAACGCCGTCTCCTCATGAAAGTAGAGATCGGGATCGAGATAGCCGGTCGCCTGCGCTGCCTCGATGACGCGATACATGGCGCGGCCGACCACCACAAGCTCGCGGCCTGCGGCGCGCGCCGCCTGGGCGACGGAGCGAATGCGCGCCACGTTGGAGGCAAAGGTCGTCACCGCGACACATTGCTGGGCTTCGCCGACGAGCTTGGTGAGAGTGACCGCCACGTCGGCTTCCGAGGGCGATATGCCGGGGCGGACCGCATTGGTGGAATCGCAGATCAGCGCCGCGAGCCCCTCCGTGCCGATTTCCCGCAAGCGGCTCTCATCCGTCGGCGCGCTGGTCAGAGGGTTCTCGTCGAGCTTCCAGTCACCGGTGTGGAGCACAGTGCCTAGCGGTGTCCGGATCGCGACGGCAGACGGCTCCGGGATCGAGTGGGACATGCTGATGAGCTCCACATCGAACGGTCCGATCGTGTGCCGGCTTCCCATGGGGATGGTCTTGAGCGGCAGGTCGGCCTCAAGGTTCATCTCGGCGATCTTCGATTTCAGCATCTCGGCCGTGAACGGCGTGGCGTAGATGGGGACATTGCCGAGGAGCGGCCACAGATCCGGCACGGCGCCGAAATGGTCCTCATGGGCATGGGTGAGGAGCAGGCCGGAGATGTTGTGGCGCTCTTCTTGGAGGAAGCGGATGTCAGGCAGGATGACGTCGACCCCGGGCTCGTACTCGGTGCCGAAGGTCACGCCCATGTCGACGATGAGCCATTGATAGACGCCGCCACGGCCATAGCCGTAGAGGTAGAGGTTCATGCCGATCTCGCCGATGCCGCCGAGCGGCACGAAGACGAGCGCGTCGTTTTTACGGTCTGATTTTCCGGACACTGGGCTCAAAGCGTCTTATCGGCTCGCGAAGAAAACGTCGCCGGCCGTGATGCGCTTTTCTCCCTCTGCCGTCTTGAGACGCAGCGCGCCATCGGAGTCGAGACCGGCATAGGTTCCGTCCGTCTCCTCGCCGTTGAGCCTGACATGCAACGGCCGGCCCGCGGGCCCGGCCCGATCGAGCCAGGCGCGCCTGATGGTGGGGAAGGTAGCACCTTCCCCCCAGCGTTGAAGCCATTCGTGGGTGGTCGCCGCCAGGACTTGCAGCGCGTCGCCCGGCGTTACCGCGAGGCCATAGGCTGAGAGGCTGATCGCCGGTTGCGGCAGGTTCTCGGGATGGTTGGCGAGATTGATTCCGGTGCCGATCACCACGACCGAGCCATTGCCTTTCGTGCCGCTCACGTTCTCGAGCAGCATGCCGGCGACCTTCTCATCTGCGAGGAGAACGTCGTTCGGCCATTTGAGCAGAAGCTCCGACCGGCCCTCATAGGCGATGAGCTTGGCGACGGTGTCGTAAGCAGCGAGACCGGCGACGAGCGCTAGCTGGCTTGCGGTCGGGAGCGGGCAATTCAGGCGGATCAGAAGGCTCGCGAACAAATTGCCAACCTGAGAGGTCCACTCGCGCCCGGCGCGTCCGCGCCCTTTCGATTGCCGGGACGACCAGATCCATAGGGGCCCCGGTTCGCCCATCTCGGCGCGCCGTCTCGCCTCGGCGTTGGTGGAGTCGACCGTATCCAGCCTGACCAACCGGTAGCCAGGTGGCATCTTGGGCGACGTGGATCCAAAATAGCTCATTTAGAACAATGACTTTGCGGCAACACCGGCGGCTGCGACCAGCGGCGCCGGATAGATGAAGTAAAGCAGGATCAAGGCGCCACTCACCCCGAGCACGGTCGCGAGAGGCGCCGGCATCGGCTCGAAGCGTTCGGCGGGGTCGTCAAAATACATAATCTTGACGATGCGCAGATAGTAGTAGGCCCCCACGACACTCAAGAGCACGCCGATGACGGCGAGTGGGTAGAGACCTGCCTCGATTGCCGCCAGGAACACGTAGAACTTAGCGAAGAAACCTGCAAGGGGCGGGATTCCGGCGAGCGAGAACAAAAGCACCGCCAGCATCAGCGCCATCATCGGATTGGTGCGAGAGAGGCCCGAGAGCTGGTCGATCTCCTCGACCATCTTACCGTCGCGGCGCATGGCGAGGATGAAGGCAAAGGTGCCAAGCGTCATAACGAGGTAGATGGCGAGATAGACGATCACGCCCTGCACGCCTTCGGCCGTGCCGGCGGCAAGCCCGACGAGCGCGTAGCCCATATGACCGATCGAGCTGTACGCCATCAGGCGCTTGATGTTGTGCTGGCCGATCGCGGCGAAAGAGCCGAGCGCCATGGAGGCGATGGCCAGGAACACCACGATCTGCCGCCAGTCCGCGGTGACTGCCGGAAACGCGGAGATGACGACGCGCACCGTGAGCGCCATGGCGGCGATCTTAGGCGCCGCTGCAAAGAAGGCGGTGACCGGCGTCGGCGCGCCCTCATAGACGTCGGGCGTCCACATATGGAAGGGCACGGCGGAGATCTTGAAGGCGAAGCCCGCCATCAGGAACACGAGGCCGAAAATCAGCCCGAGATTGGCGCCGGAGGGTTGAACCGCGGCGGCGATCTGGGCGAACTCCGTCGAGCCGGTGAAGCCGTAGACCAAAGAGGCGCCGTAGAGCAGCATGCCGGAGGACAGCGCCCCGAGAACGAAATATTTGAGGCCGGCTTCGGACGAGCGCGCCGAATCTCGCTTGAAGGCTGCGATCACGTAGAGCGCGAGGCTCTGAAGCTCCAGGCCAACATAGAGCGCGATGAGACTGAAGGCCGAGATCATCATCATCATGCCGGTCACGGCGAAGAGCACAAGCACGGGAAATTCGAACTTCACCCCGCCGGCGTCGCGCCAATATCCGATCGACATGATGAGGGCGACCGCCGCGCCCGTCAGCGTGAGAAGCTTGAGCAACCGCCCATAGGGATCGACGATGAAGCCGCCGTTGAACAGCGTCTCGGTCCCCTCTCCGTTTGCGACGAAGATGCCGGCTGCGATGATCACGAGAACCGCGAGCCAGAGCACGAGCTCGCCACGCTCCTGTCGCGTGGCGACGCCGAGCATCAGCAGCGCCATGGCGCCGACGGCCAGAATGAGTTCCGGCAGCATCAGGGCAAGATTGAGCGGTTCGGTCACGGGCGTCGTCTCTACGGGGCGAGTGCAAACCGCGCCTGCTCGGCGGCGGCAAGGCTCGCTTTGAAGTTGGTCATCAGCGCCTCGACCGACGCGGTCGAGACGTCGAGGATCGGATTGGGGTGGAAGCCGAAGATGATGGTGATGATGATGAGCGGCGTCATCACCGCGACCTCCCGCCAGGAGAGGTCCTTGATGTGCCTAAGGGCTGGCTTGTCCAAGACGCCGAAGAAGACGCGGCGATAGAGCCATAGCGCATAGGCCGCGGACAGGATGATGCCGGTGGTGGCGAGCACCGCCACCCAGGAGTTGACGAGGAAGGCGCCCAGGAGGCTCAAGAACTCGCCGACGAAACCTGTGGTGCCCGGCAAGCCGACATTGGCGAGCGTGAACAGCATGAAGCAGAAGGCGTAGAGTGGCATGCGGTTCACCAGCCCACCGAAGACGGAGATCTCGTGGGTGTGCATGCGGTCATAGACCACGCCGACACAGAGGAAGAGCGCGGCAGAGACGATGCCGTGGGACAGCATCAGGAAGATGCCGCCCTGTAGTCCCTGCATGGTGATGGTGAAGAGGCCGATGGTGACGAAGCCCATATGGGCGACGGAGGAGTAGGCGATCAGCTTCTTCATGTCCTCCTGCGCCAGGGCCACGAGCGAGGTGTAGATCACGGCGATCACGGAGAGCGCGAAGATGAGCGGCGCGAACTCGGCGGAGGCCAGCGGAAACATGGGGATGGAGAAGCGCAAGAAGCCGTAACCGCCGAGCTTCAGCAGGATACCGGCAAGGATCACCGAGCCCGCGGTCGGCGCCTCCACATGGGCGTCAGGCAGCCAGGTGTGCACCGGCCACATCGGAAGCTTGACGGCGAATGAGGCGAGGAAGGCGAACCACAGCCAAATTTGCATCTCCGGCGGAAAATCGTGGGTGAGCAAAGCCGGGATGTCGGTGGTGCCCGCCTCCCAATAGATCGCCATGATGGCGAGCAGCATCAGCACCGAGCCGGTGAGCGTGTAGAGGAAGAACTTGAAGCTCGAATAGACGCGGCGCGAACCGCCCCAGATGCCGATGATCAGGAACATCGGGATCAGCCCGCCCTCGAAGAATAGATAGAACATCACGAGGTCGAGGGAGCAGAACACCCCGAGCATCAAGGTCTCGAGCACGAGGAAGGCGATCATGAACTCCTTCACGCGGACCTTGATGGCGCCGAAGCTCGACAGGATGGTGATCGGCATCAGCAGCGTGGTGAGCAGCACGAACGGCATGGAGATACCGTCGACGCCCATATGGAATGTGATCGGCCCAAGCCATGGCCGGAGCTCAACGAACTGGAATTGCGCCGTGGCCATATCGAAATCGCGCCACAGGAGCAGCGAGATGGCGAAGTCGATGAGCGTGGTCCACAGCGCGATATAACGCGCATTGCGGAAGGCGCTTTCGTCGTTGCCGCGCAAGCCCAGGATCAGCAGCGCGCCGAGGAGCGGCAGGAAGGTGACGGTGGAGAGGATCGGCCAGCTATAGCTCATGGCTTCAGCCCTCCACCGATGACGATGAAATAGGTGATGAGCAGAGCCACGCCGATCAGCATGATGAAGGCGTAGTGGTAGATGTATCCCGACTGGAGGCGTACCACGCGGTTGGTGATGTCGATCACGCGCGCGGCGACCCCGTTCGGGCCGATGCCGTCGATCACGGTGCCGTCGCCGAACTTCCACAGGAAGTAGCCGAGCCGCTTGGCCGGACGCACGAACAGGAAGTCGTAGAGCGCGTCGAAATACCAGGCATGGAAGAAGAATTGGTTGGTGGCCGGGAACCGCTTGAGGAGGCCGAACGGCACCAGCGGCTGCCACATGTAGCAATACCAGGCGATGAGGAAGCCGGCTGTCATGGCGAGCGTCGGCGACAGGGTGAGCCAGAAGGGCACGTCACGGTGGACGTGCTCTTGCAGCGCGATGGAGTCCCGCCAGAACGATGCCTGGTCGGCGCCGATGAACAGATGCCGGAAGGCAAGACCGGCGAATAGGGCGCCCATGGCCAGAACGAACAGCGGCACGCCTATGGTCCATGGCGGCTCGTGCACGTGCTCGAGGACTTGCCGGCCACCTTTGAAGTTGCCCTCGAAGGTCATGAACATCAGGCGCCAGGTGTAGAGCGCTGTGAGGAAGGCGGCGATCAGCGTCAGCCAGTAGGTGTATTGGCCGACCAGCGTATGGTCGAACCAGGTCGTCTCGATGATGTAGTCCTTGGAGACAAAGCCTGATGTCAGCGGAAAGGCCGTGAGCGCCAGCGAGCCGATCAGCATCATGGCCCAGGTGAACGGGATCACCTTCCGCAAGCCCCCCATGCGGCGCATGTCCTGATTGTCGGCGAGCGTGTGGATGACGGCGCCGGCGCAGAGGAAGAGCAACGCCTTGAAGCAGGCGTGGGTGAAGAGATGGAACATGCCGGCGCCGAAGGCTCCGACGCCTTCGGCCGCGAACATGTAGCCGAGCTGCGAACAGGTCGAATAGGCGATGACGCGCTTGATGTCGGTCTGCACGACGGCGGCGGTCGCGGCGAAGAAGGCGCTCGTCGCGCCGATGATGGCGACGAATGCGAGGGCGTGAGGCGCGAGTTCGAAGAGCGGCGACATCCGCGCCACCATGAACACGCCGGCCGTCACCATGGTCGCGGCATGGATCAGGGCGGAGACCGGTGTGGGGCCCTCCATGGCGTCGGGCAACCAAGTGTGCAGCAGGAACTGCGCCGACTTGCCCATGGCGCCCATGAACAAGAGGAAGCAGATCAGCTCGAGCACGGGAACCTGATAGCCGAGAAAGGCCATGGTCTGACCGACTTGGTCGGGCGCCGCGGCGAAGATCGTGTCGTACTGGACGGCGCCGAACACGAGGAAGATGGCGAAGATGCCGAGGGCGAAACCGAAGTCGCCGACGCGGTTGACGATGAAAGCCTTGATGGCCGCGGCGTTGGCGGCGGGCTTGTGGTACCAGAACCCGATCAGGAGATAGGACGCGAGGCCCACGCCCTCCCACCCGAAATAGAGCTGCAGCACATCGTCGGACGTCACCAGCGCCAGCATGGCGAAGGTGAACATCGAGAGATAGGCGAAGAAGCGCGGCTTGTGCGGGTCCTCGTCCATGTAGCCCCAGGAATAGAGGTGGACGAGGCTCGAGACGGTGGTCACCACCACGAGCATGACGGCGGTGAGCGTGTCGATGCGGAGCGACCAGAAGGTCTTAAGCGCGCCGGAGTGGATCCAGCCGATCAACTCGATGCGGACGTCCTGGCCCTGGATCGCCACCTGATAGAAAGCGATCCAGGACAGCAACGCGGCGATGAACAGCAGCGTCGTGGTCACCACCTCGCAGGCGCGCGGGCCCGCGAAGCGGCCGAAGAAGCCGGCAAAGATGGACCCAATCAGGGGCAGGAAGACGATCGCCTGATACATCGAATGTCCGCCGTCAGCCTTTCAGAAGATCGATTTCGGTGACATCGATCGTGCCGCGGTTCCGGAAATAGACGACGACGATAGCCAGCCCGATCGCCGCCTCGGCCGCCGCTACGGTCAGCACGATCAGCGTGAAGACCTGGCCGACGAGGTCCCCATGGAACGCAGAAAACGCCACGAGGTTGATGTTGACGGCGAGCATCATCAGCTCGATCGACATCAGGATGACGATGACGTTCTTGCGGTTGAGGAAGATGCCGAAAATGCCGATCGTGAACAGGATCGCGGCAAGGGTGAGATAGTGCGTGAGCCCGACGGTCATTTGAGCCCCCTCCCCGTTTCGACTTGGACGACCTCGACGGCCATCTCGCGGGTGCGGCCCACTTGCGCTGCGATGGACTGCCGGCGCACGTCGCGCTTGTGGTGAAGCGTGAGAACGATGGCGCCGACCATGGCCACCAAGAGAATGAGGCCCGCCCCCTCGAACAGGTAGACGTAACGCGTATAGAGAATCTCGCCGAGCGCTTGCGTGTTGCTCACCTCGGACACGGGCGGCGTGGGTGCGTCGTTGAACACGGTAGGCGCGGTGATCCAGGCGCCGACCACGAATACGAGCTCCACCAGGAGCAAGAGGCCGACGACGGTACCGACGGAGAGATATTTGAGGAAGCCGGCGCGCAGCTCGGCAAAGTCGACGTCGAGCATCATGACGACGAACAGGAACAGCACCAGCACCGCGCCCACATAGACGACCACAAGGATCATGGCGAGAAACTCGGCGCCGAGCAGCACGAACAGTCCGGCCGCGTTGAAGAAGGCGAGGATGAGGAACAGAACCGCATGTACCGGGTTCTTCGCGGCGATGACCATGAAGGCCGCGCCCACGCACATGATCGCGAACAGGTAGAAGAACAGCGCGGACAGCATCATGCAGCCTTCTTCGTGCTGACTAGAACGTCATAAGCGGCGCCCGGCGCGAAGGCCGGGCATGCGAAAAGCAGATTGCCCCCAAAGTACCCCACGTGCCCCTCACCGATACGGCGCGTCGAGCGCGATATTCTTGGCGATCTCGCGCTCCCAGCGGTCGCCGTTCGCGAGTAGGCGGTCCTTGTCGTAATAGAGCTCCTCCCGGGTCTCGGTGGCGAACTCGAAATTCGGGCCCTCTACGATAGCCTCGACCGGACAGGCTTCCTGGCAGAAGCCGCAATAGATGCACTTCACCATGTCGATGTCATAGCGCGTGGTGCGGCGGGTGCCGTCATTGCGCCGAGGTCCTGCCTCGATGGTGATGGCTTGGGCGGGGCAGATCGCCTCGCAGAGCTTGCAGGCGATGCAGCGCTCCTCCCCGTTGGGATAGCGCCGGAGCGCGTGCTCGCCGCGGAATCGTGGGCTCAAGGGGCCCTTCTCGTAGGGATAGTTGAGCGTCGCCTTCGGCGCCACGAAGTACTTCATGGCGAGCCAGAAGGCTGACAGAAACTCCATCAGCAGAAGCGATTTCGCGGCCTGAGCTATGCGGGCCAAGCGCTCAATCCTCTCAAAAACCGTTTTGCCAAAGCCGCAACACCGCGGCTACGACCACGACGGCGGTTAGCGACAAGGGCAGAAACACCTTCCAGCCAAGCCGCATCAGCTGATCGTAGCGATAACGCGGCACCATGGCCTTGACCATGGAGACTAGGAAGAACAGGAAGCCAACTTTCAAGCAGAACCATAGCACGCCTGGAATCCAGGTGAAGGGCGGCACCGGGAATGGCGGGAGCCAGCCGCCCAGGAAGAGCACGGTGCCGAGCGCGCAGAGCAGGATGATGGCGACGTACTCTCCCAGCATGAAGAGCATGTAAGGGGTCGATGAGTATTCGACCATGAACCCGGCAACGAGCTCCGATTCCGCTTCGAGCAGGTCGAATGGCGGACGATTGGTCTCGGCGAGGCAGGATATGAAGAAGACGACGAACATCGGGAAGAGCGGCAACCAAAACCAGCCGAACAGCCCCAAGCCCCGGTCCTGGGCCATGACGATTTCTGTCAGATTGAGGGAGCCGGCGCACAGCAGCGCGGTGATGATGACGAAGCCGATGGAGACCTCGTAGGAGACCATCTGGGCGGCGGAGCGCAGCGCGGCGAGGAAGGCGTATTTCGAGTTCGACGCCCAACCGGCCATGATCACGCCGTAGACCTGCAAGCTCGAGATGGCGAAGATATAGAGCACGCCGACATTGATGTCGGCGACAGCCCAGCCTTTGGCGACGGGCATCACCGCCCAGGCGGAGATCGCGAGCCCGGCCGTGACCAGCGGCGCCAGCAGGAAGATGCCCTTGTTGGAGCCGGCCGGGATGATGACTTCCTTGAAAGCGAATTTGAGGAGATCGGCGAAGGACTGCCACAGGCCGAAGGGCCCGACCACGTTCGGCCCGCGCCGCATCTGGACCGCGGCCCACACTTTGCGGTCGGCGTAGAGAATGAAGGCGATGACGACCAAAAGAACCACGATCAGCGCGACGCTGTGCGCCACGATGAGCGCGGTCGGCAAGCCGTAATCGGTCCAGAACTCAGCCATCGGTGCCAGTCGCCTTCTCGCTGCCGCCGGCATGCATCGCGCTCAATGACGCCATGATGGCGGAGGCGCGCGCGATCGGGTTCGACAGGTAGTAGTCCTCGATGGTGAGGCCGAAGCGCTCCTTGCCGGGCTTCGCCGTCGCCGAGGCGAGCTTGTCGATGGCCGCACTGTCGGCGGGCTCGACGAGATCGAGCAGCGCAAGCGAGGGCTGCGCCTCGTACATCCTGGCGCGAAGCTCTTGCAGGCTGTCGAAGGGAAGCGGCTTGCCGAGGACGCCGGAGAGCGCGCGCAAGATCTTCCAATCCTCGCGTGCTTCGCCAGGCGGGAAGATGGCGCGGCCGGTCATTTGCGCCCGCCCTTCCGTATTCACGTAGGTGGCGTCTTTCTCCGTGTACGCGGCGCCGGGAAGGATTACGTCGGCGCGGTGCGCGCCGCGGTCGCCGTGGCTCCCCTGATAGATGACGAAGGCATCGCCGAGACGGTCCATGTCGATCTCGTCGGCGCCGAGCAGATAGACGACCTCCAAATCGCCTTTGCCGGCGGCGTCGAGCATGGCCCCCACGTCGAGACCGCCCTTGCCAGGCACGAACCCGAGATCGAGGCCCGCCACGCGGGCTGCGGCCGTGTGGAGCACGTTGAAGCCGTTCCAGCCGGGCTTCACCGCGCCCATCTGGGTGGCGGCCTTGGCGGCGAGCGCCAGGACGGAAGCGCCGCCGGGCCGCGTCAGTGCCGCTTGGCCGACGATGACCATGGGCTTCTCAACCCCGTCGAGCTTCTTGAGGAACGGGTGGGAGCCGTCGGCGATCTTGGCCAGGGTGTCCGGCCCCGCGCCGAGATAGTCGTATCCATAGGTGAGATCGACCTCGGCGCCGATGAGGCCGACGGGAAGCTTATCGTGCTCCTGCCGCCAGCGCTTGCGGATGCGCGCATTGAGCACGGGCGCCTCGACCCTCGGATCGGTGCCGATGAGCAGCACCGCGTCGGCGTCCTCGATGCCGCCGATGGTCGTGTTGAAGATATAGGTGGCGCGTCCGAGCGCCGGATCGAGCTTGGCGCCGTCCTGGCGGCAATCGATATTCGGTGAGCCGAGGTCCTCGGCGAGGCGCTTCAGCGCGAACATCTCCTCCGCGCCCGCAAGGTCGCCGGCAATGGCGCCGAAGCGGGAGCCGTCGAGGCCGTTTAGGCGCTCGGCAATTGCGCGAAAGGCCTCGTCCCAAGTCGCCGGCGCGAGCTTGCCGTCCCGCCGCACGTAAGGCTGGTCGAGGCGCTGCGTGCGCAAGCCGTCCCACACATGCCGGGCTTTGTCCGAGATCCACTCCTCGTTAATGGCGTCGTTGATGCGTGGCAGGATGCGTAAGACCTCGCGGTCGCGCGTATCGACCCTGATGGCGCTGCCGACCGCGTCCATGACGTCGATGGACGGCGTCTTGCCGAGCTCCCAAGGCCGCGCCACGAAGGCGTACGGCTTGGAGGTGAGCGCGCCGACAGGGCAGAGATCGACCACGTTGCCCGACAGGTTCGATTGCATGCCGTGCTCGAGATAGGTGGTGATCTCCATGTCCTCACCGCGGCCGATGGCGCCGAGCTCGTCCACGCCCGCCACCTCGGTCATGAAGCGCACACACCGCGTGCAGTGAATGCAGCGGGTCATGAACGTCTTGATCAAGGGCCCGAGATATTTGTCCTCGACCGCGCGCTTGTTGTCTTGGAAGCGGCTGGCGTCGAAGCCATAGGCCATGGTCTGATCTTGCAGGTCGCACTCACCGCCTTGATCGCAGATCGGGCAGTCGAGAGGATGATTGATCAGCAGGAACTCGAGCACGCCTTCACGCGCCTTCTTCACCGTCTCGGAGTCGGTGATGACGGTTGGTGGCGTGCCGTCCTTGCCGGGCCGCAAGTCGTTCACCGACATGGCGCAGGACGCGACCGGCTTCGGCATGCCGGCGATCTCGACCAGGCACATGCGGCAATTGCCGGCGATGGAAAGGCGGTCGTGATAACAAAAACGGGGAATCTCGATTCCGACGAGCTGGCACGCCTGGATCAGCGTGATGCCGTCAGGGACGTCGTGCTCTTGATTGTTGATGATCAGTTTCGGCATGAGGGCCCCTACTCCGCTGCCACCGGCACGGACGGCGCGATCGGTTTCGTGGCCTGCTCGTCGATGCGCGCCTCGATGACGTGGCGAAAATGACGGATCAGACCTTGCACCGGCCAGGCCGCTGCATCGCCGAGCGCGCAGATCGTGTGACCCTCCACCTGGTGGCTCACGTCGAGCAGCATCTGGATCTCGGCCTTCTCCGCCTCGCCCTTCGCCATGCGCTCCAGCACGCGCCACATCCAACCCGTACCTTCGCGGCATGGCGTGCACTGCCCGCAGGACTCGTGCTTGTAGAAATACGAGATGCGCGCGATGGCGCGGATCATGTCGGTGGATTTGTCCATGACGATCACGCCGCCCGTGCCGAGCGCGGTGTTCACTGCCTTCAGACTGTCGAAGTCCATGGGCAGGTTCTCGCATTCGCTCGCTGGAATGCAGGGCACGGATGAGCCGCCGGGAATGACGGCCAGCAGATTGTCCCAGCCGCCGCGCACGCCGCCGGCGTAATGATCGATCAACTCGCGCAGCGGCACGCCCATCTCCTCTTCGACGGTGCACGGCTCATTCACGTGACCGGAGATGCAATAGAGCTTGGTGCCGGAGTTGTTGGGGCGGCCGAGGGATGCGAACCAGGTCGCACCGCGCCGCAGGATGTCCGGCACCGACGCGATGGTCTCGACATTGTTGACCGTGGTGGGGGCGCCCCAGAGACCGACATTGGCGGGGAATGGCGGTTTCAGCCGAGGCTGCCCCTTCTTGCCTTCGAGGCTTTCGAGCAGTGCCGTCTCTTCGCCACAGATATAGGCACCTGCCCCGTGGTGGACGTAGATGTCGAAGTCCCAGCCGTTGACGTTGTTCTTGCCGATCAGCTTGGCGTCATACGCCTCGTCGACGGCGGCTTGCAGGATCTCGCGTTCGGCGATGAACTCGCCGCGGATATAGATGTAGGCCACATGCGCGCGCATGGCGAAGCCGGCAAGCAGCGCGCCCTCGATCAGGAGATGCGGGTCATGACGCATGATCTCCCGATCCTTGCAGGTGCCGGGCTCGGATTCGTCCGCGTTGACGGCGAGATAGCTCGGGCGGCTATCGTTCTTCGGCATGAACGACCATTTGAGGCCGGTGGGGAAGCCGGCGCCGCCGCGTCCGCGCAAGCCGGACGCCTTCACCTCGTCGATGATGGCCTCGTGGCCGCGCTCGATCATCTGCTTGGTGCCGTCCCAAGCGCCACGGGCGCGCGCCGCTTTCAGCTGCCAGCTATGGAGGCCGTAGAGATTCGTGAAGATGCGGTCCTTGTCCTGAAGCATCAACGCGACCTCGGCTTCTTGTTGGAGGCGTTGTCGACACCGGCATATCCAGGCTCGGGGCCGGATGGATCGTTTGCATAAAGCGCGGGATCGGTGAGCGTGTTCGGGCCGCCAAGGGGTGCGGAGGCCTGCCGGCCGTCTTGCGGACCGGGCGGAACCTCTCGCCCGGCTTTGAGCTCATCGAGGATGTGCTCCAAGATCTCCGGCGTCAGGTCCTCGTAGTAGTACTTGTTGATCTGGGCCATCGGCGCGTTGACGCAAGCGCCGAGGCATTCGACTTCGGTCCAGGAGAACATCCCGTCGTCGCTGACGTGGTCCTTCTCGCCGATCCGCTTGCGGCAGGTCGACATGATGTCCTCGGACCCCCGCAGCATGCACGGCGTCGTGCCGCACACTTGTACGTAATAGCGGCCGACCGGCGCGAGATTGAACATCGTATAGAAGGTCACGATCTCGTAGACGCGGATATAGGCCATGCCGAGCATGTCGGCGACGTAGCGCAGCGCCGGCTCCGGGATCCACCCGCCCATCTGCTCTTGCGCCCGCCATAGCAGCGACAGCACCGCGGAGGCCTGGCGGCCTTCCGGGTACTTCTTGATCTCAGCCTTAGCCCATTCAAGATTCTCGGGCGTGAAGGCAAAGTCTTCAGGCTGCTCGGCGGCGAGGCGTCGGACGCTCATCTTCTGTCTTCTTATGGTCTCGCGTTAGGTGTTGCCCAGGCTGCGAACGGCATGCGCCAGGCACGCTCTTCATCTCTCTGATGCACATTACGTAACAACTGTATTGTGCAGTGCAATACTCAGCGGTCAATCTCCCCAAACACGATATCGATCGAACCGATCACGGCCGACACGTCGGCGAGCATGTGGCCCTTACAGAGGAACTCGAGCGCCGCGAGATGGACGAAGCTCGGCGCCCTGATTTTGCAGCGATAAGGCCGGTTCGTGCCGTCGGAGACGAGATAGACGCCGAACTCGCCCTTGGGCGCTTCGATGGGCGCGTAGGCCTCGCCTTTCGGCACGTGATAGCCCTCGGTGTAAAGCTTGAAGTGATGGATGAGGGCTTCCATGGAGCCTTTCATCTTAGCGCGCCGCGGCGGCACCATCTTATGGTTGTCGACGGTGATGGGACCCGGTGTGGTGGTAAGCCGTTCGCAGCATTGCTTCATGATGCGCACCGATTGGCGCATCTCCTCCATGCGGATGAGGTAGCGGTCGTAGCAGTCGCCGTTCTTGCCGATGGGAATGTCGAATTCGAGCTCGTCGTAACACTCGTAAGGCTGGGCCTTGCGCAGGTCCCAAGCGGCGCCTGTGCCGCGGATCATGACGCCGGTGAAGCCATGCGCCCACGCGTCCTCTTGGCTGATCACGCCGATATCGACGTTGCGCTGCTTGAAGATGCGGTTTTCGGTCAGCAGGCCCTCGATGTCGTCGCAGACTTTCAGGAAGGGGTCGCAGAAGGCGTAGATATCGTCCACAAGCTTCGGGGGCAGGTCCTGATGCACGCCGCCGGGGCGTACATAGGCCGCATGCATGCGGCTGCCACTCGCCCGCTCATAGAACACCATGAGCTTCTCGCGCTCTTCGAAGCCCCACAGCGGCGGGGTGAGCGCGCCGACATCCATGGCTTGCGTCGTGACGTTGAGGAGATGGGAAAGCAGACGCCCGATCTCGGAATAGAGCACGCGGATGAGCTGCCCGCGCTTCGGGATTTTGAGGCCGAGAAGTTTCTCGACCGAGAGCGCGAACGCGTGCTCCTGGTTCATGGGCGCGACGTAATCGAGCCGGTCGAAATAGGGCACTGCCTGGAGATAGGTCTTGTGCTCGATCAACTTCTCGGTGCCGCGGTGAAGCAGGCCGATATGAGGATCGACACGTTCCACCACCTCGCCGTCGAGCTCGAGGACGAGGCGGAGGACGCCGTGAGCGGCGGGATGCTGCGGCCCGAAATTGATGGTGAAGGTCCGGTCGTCGCCTTCGCGCTTGCCGCTGTCGATCTCGGGCGCTCTTGTCTCGATCTCGGCCATTACGCGTCCACCTTGCCTTGCGCCTTGGCGGTCTTGGCGCCGACGCCCCGATTGAAGCGGTCCCAGCCGACGATGAAGCGTTCATGGGTGCCCGAGCCGATCTCCTCGACCCCGTCGTGGGCGGTGAGCTGGAAGCGGGCCCGCGGACCCCGCAGCTCGATGCATTCGGCCTCGACGGTCACGGTGAAGCCAGGTGGCGTCGCGGCCTTGTGGGACACGTCGATATGAACGCCGAGGCTCCCCTCGCCTTCATCCAGATGTGGCTCGAGCAGCTGGACGCAGGTCCATTCCATGAGGCCCACCATGAACCCCGTGGCAAAGACCTCCGGCATCCCCTGCAGCTGCGGCGCCTCCTGGTAAAGATGCGGCACGGTCTTGGTCACCGGCACGGTGTAGGAGAAGCGGTGCTTCAGCCCGGGCTTCAGGGTCGGCTTCATGGCTCCCCCTTCCGGTCGGGCGCTTCGCCGGCCTTCTCGTCGCCGGGAATGGCAGTGTCCATGCCCTCCCACGGGCTCAAGAAGTCGAAGGTCCGAAACTCCTGCATCAGCTTCACGGGCTCGTAGACCACCCGCTTCAGCTGGTCGTCATAGCGGAGCTCGACAAATCCCGTGAGCGGGAAGTCCTTGCGCAAAGGGTGGCCTTGAAAGCCGTAGTCGGTGAGGATCCGGCGCAGGTCGGGATGGCCATCGAACAAGATCCCATAAAGGTCGTACGCCTCCCGCTCGAACCAGTTGGCGGCGGGGAATAGCGGGACGATGCTCGGCACCGGGGTCTCCTCGCCCGCCTTGGTGCGCACACGGATGCGGTGATTAAGCCACGGGCTCAAGAGGTGATAGACGACGTCGAACCGCTCCTCGCGCTCGGGATAATCAACGCCGCAGAGATCGATCAGGCACCCGAAGCGGCAACGCTCGTCGTCACGCAGGAAAGCGATGACCTCAGGGACCGCGTCGCGTTTCACATCGATGGAAAGCTCGCCGAGCGCGACCTCAAAGCCTACGAGCTTCGGGCCGAGCTTTCCGGTGAGATAGGTGCCCAATTTGTTGAGGGCTTCGTCCATCAAGGCTCCGGGATCAGAGCGGCAGGTCAGCGTTCGATGGTGCCGGTCCGCCTGATCTTCTTTTGCAGGAGCAGCACGCCGTAAACGAGCGCTTCGGCGGTCGGTGGGCAACCTGGAACGTAGATGTCCACCGGCACGATGCGATCGCAGCCGCGCACCACAGAATAAGAATAGTGATAGTAGCCCCCGCCATTGGCGCAAGAGCCCATGGAGATGACATAACGGGGCTCCGGCATCTGGTCGTAGACCTTGCGCAACGCAGGCGCCATTTTGTTGCACAGCGTGCCGGCGACGATCATCACGTCAGATTGACGCGGACTGCCGCGTGGCGCGAAACCGAAGCGCTCGAGATCGTAGCGGGGCATCGAAGCCTGCATCATCTCGACGGCGCAGCAGGCGAGCCCGAAAGTCATCCACATCAGTGAGCCGGTGCGGGCCCAATTGATGAGATCGTCGGCGGTAGTGAGGAGGAAGCCTTTGTCGGCGAGTTCGTCGGAGAACACGCCGAACCCGGTTGCGCCGGCGGTGACCAGACCGCCAGCCTTGCCTTCGTTCTCGTATAGCGCTTTAGGCATCAATCCCATTCAAGCGCGCCTTTTCGCCACTCATAGATGAAGCCGATGGTCAGGACGGCGAGGAACACGATCATCGACCAGAAGCCGAGCGCACTAAGGTGGTCGAAGGCGACGGCCCACGGAAACAAAAACGCCACCTCAAGATCAAAGATAATGAACAAAAGCGACACGAGGTAGAAGCGCACGTCGAATTTCATGCGCGCGTCATCAAAGGCGTCGAAACCGCATTCATAGGCCGAGACCTTCTCAGGATCCGGCTTGTGGACGGCGATCACGAACGGCACGAGCAGAAGAACCGTGCTGATGACGAAGGCGATGCCGATGAAGATGACGAGTGGCAGATAATCTTGGAGCAGCTGGCCCATGGCTCTACCGAAGCTTCTTTTGCATTCACGGGGCCAAAATGGCGGGAGTGACGGGACTCGAACCCGCGGCCTCCGGCGTGACAGGCCGGCGCTCTAACCAACTGAGCTACACCCCCTACCGGGCCGTAGACCACGGCCAGAGGCGATGTTCAGCATGTACGGCCTGGGATTCGCCAAGTCAAGGCGAGGCATTTGCAGGGAGCTGGGTGCCCGGAACTCTCCCCCGCCGAACCTTGGGAAGGGTACGTGCGTCCGACTTCGCGGCCAGGGATTGGTGGGCGGTGACAGGCTCGAACTGCCGACATCCACGGTGTAAACGTGGCGCTCTACCAACTGAGCTAACCGCCCCGCTCTTCGCGGAAGTGCGTCGGACCAAACTGTAGCCGATTATGGGCAAACCAATAAGAAAGGCGAAGCCTCACGCACCCGGCAAGGCTCCGCCTCAGAAACTGTCGATCCGTCCGCAGGCGCTAGGCGTTGCAGGCCTCTTTAAGGGCCTTGCCGGCGCGGAACTTCGGCACCTTGGAAGCTGGAATCTGAACCTCGGCGCCGGTGCGCGGGTTGCGGCCGACCGACGCCTTACGCTGTGCCACCTGAAAATTACCAAAACCGACGATGCGAACAGTATCTCCGCCGCGCAAGGCCCGCTCGATGTTCTTGAACATCGCATCAACGGCCTTCTCGGCTGCATCCTTCGACAGCTCGGAGTCTTTCGCCACCTGGGCGATCAGATCAGCTTTGTTCACGGTCTCCATCCTTTCGCTCGGCCCCAATCGCAGGGCGCATTTCAACCCTCGAGGCCGCTTTGGGTACGCTCCGATTCACAAACAAGTAGTGTATGACTGGAGCAAAAAACGCGGAAAATCAACAAATTTGGCCGACTCTGTGCACAAAGCCGGACCACGCGATTGAGGCAAATCGACGGCAAAGCGCCGCCGCGGCAGCGGTCAGTGGGCTGTCAAACCGGCCGACGTCTCGTCCTTCGGGGGGACGACCTGCGCTGCCCCTTCGCCCTCTTCCTCCCAGACGATCGGCTGGGGTGGACGGCTGAAGGCGATCTTCAGCACTTCCTCAACGCGAGACACCGGGATGATCTCGAGCGCATTCTTAAGCGTGTCCGGTATCTCAGTGAGATCCTTAGCGTTTTCCTCGGGGATGATCACCGTCTTGATGCCGGCGCGAAGGGCCGCGAGGAGCTTCTCCTTGAGCCCGCCGATGGGAAGCACCCTGCCGCGCAGCGTGATCTCCCCGGTCATGGCGACCTCGCGTTTCACCGGGATTCCGCTCATCAGCGAGATGATGGCGGTGACCATGGCGACGCCGGCCGAGGGACCATCCTTCGGGGTGGCGCCTTCGGGCACGTGAACGTGGATATCCCGCCTTTCGAACAGCGGCGGCTCGATGCCGAAATCCACGGCCCTGGAGCGCACATAGGCATTCGCGGCCTGGATTGATTCTTTCATGACATCGCGCAGATTGCCGGTGACGGTCATCTTGCCCTTGCCCGGCATCATCACGCCCTCGACGGTGAGGATCTCGCCACCGACTTCGGTCCAGGCGAGGCCAGTGACCACGCCGACTTGGTCCTCAAGCTCGGCCTCGCCGTAACGGTATTTCGGCACGCCGAGATAATCCGGCAGATTCTCTTTGGTGATCCGCACCGACTTGTTCTTGGTGGTCAGGAGCTCCTTCACCGACTTCCGGGCGAGCTTGGCGATCTCGCGCTCGAGGCTACGGACGCCGGCCTCCCGCGTGTAGCGGCGGATGATCTCCTGCAGCGCGTCATCTTCCAGCGTGAACTCGTCAACCTCAAGCCCATGATTCTTGATCTGCTCGGGGATCAGGTGCCGCCGGGCGATCTCGACCTTCTCGTCCTCGGTGTAGCCGGCGATGCGGATGATCTCCATCCGGTCCATCAAAGCCGGCGGAATGTTGAGCGTGTTCGCCGTGGTCACGAACATCACGTTGGAAAGGTCGTAGTCGACCTCCAGGTAATGGTCGTTGAAGGTGTGGTTCTGCTCGGGGTCAAGAACTTCGAGCAGCGCCGAGGCCGGATCGCCGCGGAAATCTGCGCCCATCTTGTCGATCTCGTCGAGCAGGAACAGCGGATTGACCTTCTTGGCCTTCCGCATGGATTGGATCACCTTGCCCGGCATCGAGCCGATATAGGTGCGGCGGTGGCCCCGGATCTCGGCCTCGTCGCGCACGCCGCCAAGGCTCATGCGCACGAACTCGCGGCCCGTGGACCGGGCAATGGATTTGCCGAGCGAGGTCTTGCCGACGCCAGGAGGGCCGACCAGGCAGAGGATCGGGCCTTTGAGCATATTGGTCCGGTTCTGCACCGCGAGATACTCGACGATGCGGTCCTTGACCTTCTCGAGCCCGTAATGATCCTCGTCGAGGATTTTCTGAGCATCGTCGAGGTCGCGCTTGACCTTGCCCTTGACGCCCCATGGGATCGACAACAGCCAGTCGAGATAGTTGCGCACGACCGTGGCCTCCGCCGACATCGGGCTCATCTGGCGGAGCTTTTTGAGCTCGCCCATGGCCTTCTCGCGCGCCTCGCGGGACAGCTTGGTCTTCTCGATCTTCTGCTCGATCTCGGCCAGATCGTCGCGGCCTTCCTCGCTGTCGCCGAGCTCCTTCTGGATCGCCTTCATCTGCTCGTTCAGGTAGTACTCGCGCTGCGTCTTCTCCATCTGACGCTTGACGCGGCTCCTGATCTTGCGCTCGACCTGAAGGACGGAGATCTCACTCTCCATGAGGGTGAAGACGCGCTCCAACCGCTCGGAGACCGAGGTGACCTCGAGGATCTGCTGCTTCTCGGCGATCTTGATGGCGAGATGCGAGGCGATGGTGTCGGCGAGCTTGGAATAGTCCTCGATCTGGCTCGCGGTGCCGAGCACCTCGGGCGAGATCTTCTTGTTCAGCTTCACATAGCTCTCGAACTGGGACACGACCGAGCGCGCCAGCGCCTCGATCTCGTCCTCGGCGCCGAGCGTCTCCTGGACCGGTTCGGTCTCGGCCTCGAAGTAATTCTCGTTGTCCGTGTAACGGATGATATTGGCCCGGCGCGTGCCCTCGACCAGCACCTTGACGGTGCCGTCGGGCAGCTTGAGGAGCTGCAGCACGGAGGCGAGCGTCCCCATGTTGTAGATGCCGTCGGCCGTCGGCTCGTCGTCGGAGGCGTTCTTCTGGGCGACGAGCAGGATCTGCTTGTCTGTCCGCATCACCTCTTCAAGGGCGGCGATCGACTTCTCGCGGCCGACGAAGAGCGGCACGATCATGTATGGGAAAACGACGATGTCGCGGAGCGGCAGGACCGGATAGAGCTCGGCTGTGCCTTCCGTGGCGGTGGACGGTTCGATGTCAGTCATAATAATTCCGTCGCTTTCTTTTGGGCGGACCGAACGGCGTTCCGCAAGCTAATCTTCGTTCCCCTCCCCCGAAGGACCGCCTACCTGGATGCATTGTCCCGGCATTTGCCGGGACGGGCACTGCGTCATGTTGGCCCGCCACCTCAACGAAGGTGGCGACCGGCCATGCCACCGTCAAGTGGCCGCTCCCCCGGAAGGTATACGCTGAATTCCCACCAATTTGAGTGGGATTCGCCTGTCCCTTCAAGCAGGGAATGGCGGCGCGCCCTTAGGCGCTTGAGCCGACTTCCTCGTGCCGCTCCGAGTAGATGCGTAGCGGCCGTGCCTTGCCCTCCACGACCTCGGCGCTGATGACGACCTCTTCGACCCCGCGCATGCTTGGCAGCTCGAACATGGTGTCGAGCAGGATGCCTTCCATGATGGATCTGAGGCCGCGGGCGCCGGTCTTCCGCTCGATCGCCTTCTTGGAGATGGTGCGCATGGCCTCCTCGGCAAAGGAAAGCTGCACGTCCTCCATCTCGAACAGGCGCTGATACTGCCTGACCAGCGCGTTCTTGGGCTCGGTCAAGATGCGCATCAGCGCTTCCTCGTCGAGATCGTCGAGGGTGGCGATCACCGGCACACGGCCGATGAACTCGGGGATGAGGCCGAATTTCAGCAGGTCCTCGGGCTCGACACCCCGCAGGATGTCGCCGGTGCGCCGCTCATCGACGGCCTCCACCTTGGCGCCGAAGCCGATCGAGGTGGACCGGCCACGCGCGGCGATGATCTTCTCAAGCCCGGCAAAGGCGCCGCCGCACACGAACAGGATGTTCGTGGTGTCGACCTGGAGGAATTCCTGCTGCGGGTGCTTGCGGCCGCCTTGCGGGGGCACCGACGCCACAGTCCCTTCCATGATCTTCAACAATGCCTGCTGCACGCCCTCGCCCGATACGTCGCGGGTAATGGACGGGTTGTCGGACTTGCGGCTGATCTTGTCGACCTCGTCGATATAGACGATGCCGCGCTGGGCGCGCTCGACGTTGTAGTCAGCGGCCTGGAGCAGCTTCAGGATGATGTTCTCGACGTCCTCGCCCACATAGCCGGCCTCGGTAAGGGTGGTGGCATCGGCCATGGTGAAGGGCACGTCGAGAATGCGGGCCAGCGTCTGGGCGAGCAGTGTCTTGCCGCAGCCCGTGGGCCCGATCAGAAGAATGTTCGACTTGGCGAGCTCGACGTCGGAGTTCTTACCCGAGTGGTTCAGCCGCTTGTAGTGGTTGTGTACGGCAACCGACAGAACGCGCTTGGCGTAGTCCTGGCCGATCACATAGTCGTCGAGGACTGCGCAAATCTCCATCGGCGTGGGAACGCCGTCCCGGGACTTCACGAGGGAACTCTTATTCTCCTCGCGAATAATATCCATGCAGAGCTCGACGCATTCATCACAGATGAACACGGTCGGCCCGGCGATAAGCTTGCGAACCTCGTGCTGACTCTTGCCGCAGAAAGAGCAGTAGAGGGTGTTTTTCGAATCAGTTCCGCTCACCTTGCTCATTCTCTCATCCAATTATTCTTTGTTTCTGCTCAGCGCTGGTGGCCGCCCGCCTGCGCACTATTGGTCCTCTTTCCCACCTTGCAAGTGTGAGCGACTCCTCTTCGAAAAGCTGCCCGACGAGCAATCTCAGCATGCTAAGGCGCCACTGATCAAGGATTGTTTAATCCCGCCATCCCGCGCGGGGACCCTTGTCCCCTGCCCCGTGCACCATGCAGGGACCATGCCTGATCCCTTTGTGGCACGGCCCAAGAGCAGGATTTGCCGGTTAGCCCTAACGGGACCGGGAGCGGCGTTTCAGCGGCCTTAGGACGCGCCCACCGTCTCGCGCTTTTCCTCGACCGCGTGCCGCTTGGCGATCACTTCGTCTACGAGGCCGAACTTCCGCGCATCCTCAGCCGACATGAAGTAGTCACGATCGAGCGTTTTCTCAATAGTCTCGTAGTCCTGTCCGGTGTGGTGGACATAGATGTCGTTGAGGCGCCGCTTCATCTTGATGATGTCCTCGGCATGGCGCTCGATGTCGCTGGCTTGACCCTGGAACCCGCCGGAGGGCTGGTGCAGCATGATGCGGGCGTTCGGCAGCGAATAGCGCATGCCCTTCTCGCCGGCGCAAAGCAGGAGCGAGCCCATGGACGCGGCCTGCCCGATGCAGAGCGTCGCGACCGGCGGCCGTATGAACTGCATGGTGTCGTAGATCGCCATGCCGGAGGTCACCACGCCGCCGGGCGAGTTGATGTACATGGAGATTTCCTTCTTGGGGTTCTCGGACTCCAAGAACAGGAGCTGCGCCGTGATCAACGACGCCACATGGTCCTCGATGGCGCCGGTGACGAAGATGATCCGCTCTTTCAGCAGGCGGGAGTAAATGTCGTAGGCGCGCTCGCCGCGGTTGGTCTGCTCGACCACCATCGGGACCAGCGTGCTCATATATGTCTCGACCGGATTGTTCATGGATGTCCTGCGCTTAGGCGTCTAGGGCCGATCGGGGGAACGACCAGCGATTCTGCCGGGATTGTCCCACTACATATGGGGTCGAGCCCCGAAACGGAAGAGGCCATATTGCCTCTTTCCGGCCTGGTCGTCCCTCCATCAGCCGTGGCTGTGCCCGTGATCATGGTCGTGGTCATGACCATGATGATGATCATGATCATCGTCGTGGTGATGATCATGACTGTGCTCGTCGTCTGGATCGGCGTAGAGCTCCTCCACGCTGACGGTCTTGTCGGTCACCTTAGCAAGCTCGAGGATGTAATCCACGACCTTGTCCTCGTAGAGCGGCGCCCTGAGCTCCGCCAGCGCGTCCGGATTGTTGCGGTAGAAGTCGTAGACCTGCCGCTCCTGTCCCGGGAACTGCCGAATGCGCTCGAGCAGCGCGCGGTTCACCTCTTCATCGCTTACCGTGATCTCGTTGCTTGTGCCGATCTCCGAGAGCAGCAGCCCGAGTCTCACCCGCCGCGCGGCGATGTCGTGGTACTCTTGCCTCGCCTTCTCCTCGGTCGTGCCTTCGTCGGCGAAGGTCTTCTTGGACTGCTCCAGATCCCTGGTGACCTGGCTCCAGATCGCCTGGAACTCGTTGTCGACCAATGTCGGCGGGAGGTCGAAGGTGTGGCTCTCGTTGAGGGCATCGAGCAGCGCCCGCTTCGCCTTCTGGCGTGAGGCCATGGTGCGGTCCTGCTCGATCCGCGCTTTGACGGTGTCGCGCATCTGCGCGACGGACTCAACGCCGAGGCTCTTGGCGAAGTCATCGTCGAGGGTTGGCGTCTCGGGGCCTGCGACCTCCTTCACCTTCACCTCGAATTGCACGGTCTTGCCGGCGAGCTTGGCCTCGGGATAGTCCTCGGGGAAGGTCGCCTCGACGGTGCGCTCCTCGCCCGCCTTGGCGCCGATTAGGCCATCCTCGAAGCCCGGAATGAAGCCGCCTGAGCCGAGCACGATCGGCGCGTCCTCGGTGCTGCCGCCTTCGAAAGCCTCGCCGTCGAGCTTGCCCACGAAGTCGATGGTGACGCGGTCGCCCTTTTTCGCGGGGCCGTCCTTCGGCTTGTAGTTCTGATTGGCGCCAAGGATGCGCTCGACCGCCTTGTCGATGTCCTCCTCGGTGACGGGGGCGACCGGCCGCTCCAGCTCGAGTGTGCCGAGATCCATAACCTCGACCTTTGGCAGGACCTCGAAGGACAGCGTGTAAGCGAGGTCGCCGGTGCCTTCGAAAATCTTGTCGATCTCGGCCTCGTCCTCGGGCAGCGCGACCTTCGGCTGAAACGCCGGGCGCTCTTCGCGCTGGGACAGCGCCTCGCGGCTCGTCTCGGCGACGGCCTGCTGCACGACCTCTGCCATCACCGACCGCCCATAGACTTTGCGCAGGTGCTCTTTCGGCACATGGCCGGGCCGGAAGCCCTTGATCCGCGCCTTGTCCTTAAGGTCTTCGAGGCGCGACGACAGCCGCTGCTCGAGCTCATCGGCGCCGACCACCACTTTCAGCTCGCGGCGCAAACCATCTGCACTTGTTTCAATAACGTTCATCTCAATCCATCACCGTTCGGCGCCGACCGGCGCGCGTCTGTCGCAATCGAACCATCCAACGAGGTTGCTTCCAACAAGTTGGTTGGTGCGGGCGGAGGGAGTTGAACCCCCACGGCCGAAGCCACCAGAACCTAAATCTGGCGTGTCTACCAGTTTCACCACGCCCGCGCCTGACGGTCGCCGGCGCGAAGCAGCGCCGGCACCTCGCCCCGGCGGTCTATATACACAGCGCCTTCCCCGGCTGCTAGCCCGTGGGAAGATGTTGCACAAAGACCTCTTGAGGCCCCACTTGTCTAGAGGCGGCCCGTGGGGCGCCAATCCTTTCCCTTGATTTGCCTTAAGGCCCGGTTCAGCTAGAGGCCCTATGGCAGGCTCATGCCAGACACGAAGCACGAGGAGGGCTGAGCAATGATCCGATTGGGCCTGATCTTAGCGTTGGTGATCATCGCCGCGGGCGCCTGGCTCGACTGGAGCTATCACGCGATGCGCACGGAGATCGCCGAGCTTCAGTCCCGTCTGAATGGTGGCCCGGGTGCCGACACCGCGGCCGACTGCAGGCGGGTCAGCGAACTTCGGTCGACCCCACTCGAACTGTTCAAGCACGATGAGCTTGCGGCGCTCGCCAAGCGCTGCGCGGCGATCAAGGCTGAGGGCGAGACGCCTCACAACCCCTAGTCCATGCTCCCTTTGCGAAAAGACATGGAACGGCATGCTGCGCCGAGCGGATTTCGTGCAACTTGGGCGACTTGCGGCGGTGGATCGCCCTCAGTAGGTTGGCCCAAGATCAAGATTCCGAAGGCTCCCCCGTGTCCTACCGCAATGGCATTATCGAAGCGATCGGCAACACGCCGCTGATCAAGCTCAAGCGCGCCTCCGAAGAAACCGGTTGCACCATCCTCGGCAAGGCCGAGTTCATGAATCCGGGTCAATCGGTGAAGGACCGCGCCGCACTCTTCATCATTCGCGATGCGCTGAACGCCGGTAGGCTCAACCCGGGGGGCACCGTGGTCGAGGGCACGGCCGGTAATACCGGCATCGGCCTCGCCCTTGTCGGCAACGCGCTCGGTCTGAAGACGGTCATCGTCATCCCCGAGACCCAATCAGACGAGAAGAAGCAGATGCTACGTCTCGCCGGCGCCGAACTGATCGAGGTGCCCGCCGTTCCCTATAAGAACGAGAATAACTACGTGAAATATTCCGGACGGCTTGCCGAGGCGCTCGCCAAGACCGAGGCCAACGGCGCCATCTGGGCGAACCAGTTCGACAACGTGGCGAATCGTCAAGGCCATATCGAGACGACGGCGCAGGAGATCTGGCGCGACCTCGACGGCAAGGTCGACGGCTTCATCTGCGCGGTCGGCACCGGCGGCACGCTGGCTGGCGTGTCCATGGGGCTGAAGGAGCACAACCCGAACATCGTGATCGGGCTCGCCGATCCCATGGGAGCGGCGCTCTACAACTATTACAAGCACGGCGAACTCAAGTCGGAAGGCAGCTCCATCACCGAAGGCATCGGCCAGGGTCGCATCACCGCCAACCTCGAAGGGGCCAAGGTCGACGAGGCCTATCAGATCCCCGATGACGAGGCGTTGCCGGTGGTGTTCGACCTCCTGAGCGAGGAAGGGCTCTGCCTCGGCGGATCGAGCGGCATCAATGTCGCCGGGGCGATCCGGCTGGCCAAGGACATGGGCCCCGGCCATACCATCGTCACGGTGCTCTGCGATTACGGCACGCGCTATCAAAGTAGGCTGTTCAACCCGGAATTCTTGCGCGAAAAGGGGCTGCCGGTGCCCGCATGGCTCGACAAGAAACAGCCCGCGGCGCCGAGCGTGTTCGTTTGAGCTGATAATTGGAGAAGAGAATTTGTCGACGCCGAAGACATGGCTGATTGAGACCGACGAGCTCGAGCGCGAGCTCGATGCGCCCGACTTTGTGATCATCGACGCCACTTGGTACATGCCAGGCGAAGGCAAGGATCCGCGCGAGGAGTACCTGAGCGAGCATATCCCAGGTGCGATCTTCTTCGACATCGATGAGATCGCCGACACCAACAGTCCTCAGCCCCATATGCTGCCGGCGCCGGAGAAGTTCTCCTCGCGCATGCGGACCATGGGCATCGGCGACGGTCAGCGGGTCGTGGTCTACGACCGGCACGGTATGTTCAGCGCGCCGCGGGTGTGGTGGATGTTCCGCGTGATGGGCGCCGAGGACGTGAGCGTGTTGAACGGCGGCTTGCCGAAATGGAAGCGCGAAGGCCGTCCGCTCGTGAGCGGTGAGCCAAGCCCGCGCACCACGCGGCATTTCACGGCGCGGCGCAATCTGGATCTCTTGCGCGACGTCGACGACGTGAAGTCGCTGGTTCACGACGGCTCGGCGACCATCCTCGATGCACGTTCGCCGGAACGGTTCGCAGGGAAATCGCCCGAGCCGCGGCCCGGTTTGCGGTCAGGCCACATCCCTGGGTCGCACAACGTGCCTTACGGAAAGCTGCTCAATGCGGACGGTACGCTGAAATCGCCGGCGGAGCTCCACGATCTGTTCGACGCGGCCGGTGTCGATCCGCACAAGCCGGTGGTGACGAGCTGCGGTTCGGGCATCACAGCCTGCGTGCTTGCCCTTGCCCTTGCCGAGGCCGGTCACCGCCGCACCTCGGTTTATGACGGCTCCTGGTCGGAATGGGGGGCCGATGACAGCCTTCCCGTCGAGATTGGCTAGCGCCGCGCCCCCTCGCCTCGGCCAGAGGCTTCCATGAGCAAACCCACCAAGACCCAGAAACAGGATACGCGGCTCGCCCATGCGGGCCGCGATCCGGAGCGCTTCCAAGGCTTCGTCAACACGCCGATCTATCGCGGCTCGACCGTGCTGTTCCCGACGCTTCGGTGCCTCGAGGAGAATGCGCAGGACTATAGTTACGGCCGCCTCGGCACGCCGACAGTGGCGGCGCTCCAGTCCATGATCGCCGAGCTCGAAGGGGGCGACGCCACCCTGCTGACGCCCTCCGGCCTATCGGCGATCTCCGTGGCATTGCTGTCCTTCGTGGCGAGCGGCGATCACATCCTGGTCTCGGATTCGGTTTATCGTCCGACGCGACGCTTCTGCGACAACGTGCTGAAGCGGCTCGGTGTGATGACGACCTATTACGATCCGCTCATCGGCGGCGGGATCGCCTCCCTGATCACCGACAAGACGAAGGTCGTATTCACAGAATCACCTGGCTCGCAGACCTTCGAGGTCCAAGACATCCCAGCCATCGCCGAGGCGGCGCACGCGCGCGGCGCCATGGTCATCCTGGACAATACCTGGGCGACGCCGCTCTACTTCAAGCCGTTCGCGCATGGCGCCGACGTGTCGATCCAGGCGGCGACGAAATACATCGTCGGTCATGCCGACGCCATGCTCGGCGCCATTACCACGAACGAGAAGACCACGTCTGCCGTCGCCCGGACGCATGACGAGCTCGGGCTCTGTCCGGGACCGGAAGACGTCTATCTCGGTTTGCGCGGCCTGCGCTCTTTGAGCGTCCGGCTCGCCCGCCATCAGCAATCCGCCCTGGCGATTGCGGATTGGCTCGCTGGCCGCAACGAAGTCGCCCACGTGATTCACCCCGCGCGTCCCGGCGACCCGGGGCATGCGTTGTGGGCACGCGACTTCACCGGTGCCTCGGGACTGTTCTCGATCGTGTTGAATCCGTGTCCCCATGAGTCCCTTGCCGCCATGCTCGACGGCCTCGAACTGTTCGGCATGGGCTATTCGTGGGGCGGCTATGAGAGCCTCATTTTGCCATTCGATCCAAGCTCTTATCGGACTGCGACGACCTGGCAGGCGGAAGGCCCTGCGCTGCGTCTCCACATCGGCTTGGAGGACGTCGAGGACCTGAAGGCGGATCTCGACGCCGGCTTTGCCAGGCTCGCGGCGCACGCCTAGCTGAAGTGGTAGAAGACCACGAGCGTTAGGGCATAGACGAGGAGCACGACGGCCGAGTCGATGCCCATCCCCAGGATGGTGCGGCGTGAGCGGATGATTAGACCTGCGAGATAGATCGCGGTGACGAGTACGCCCGACACCAGTGCGAAGGCTGTCGCTTGGTCGATGGCGCCGAGGATCGGGGCGCCGCTATAGGCGAGATCCGCCGGCAGCACCAGCGCGACCATCAGAAGATTGCTGCCGAAGATGTTCGAGATGGCCATGCTGTAGGCGCCGATGCGCACGGCGGCGAGCGTCGTGCTCAGCTCCGGCAGTGATGTGGCGCTGGCAAGAAGCGTCACGCCGATGAAGCTCGACTTCAAGCCAGTCTGCTCGGAAAGCGCGGCGGCGCTCGCGGTGAGCGCGAGACCGCAGATCAGAATCACAAAGGATAGAAGCGCAAAACCCCAGACCAATCTCGGGAAGGGCAAACGATCAAGGGCCTTCGGCGCCACCTCGCCGATCAAAGGCTCGGACGTCTCGGGCACCTCGACCGGAACCCAGGCGTCGTTCTTGCCGTATTCGCGCAACATCAGCACGATGCCCACATAGGCCGCGCCGAGACACAACGTGCCGAGACCGACTCCGAAGGGCAGCGCGAACTCGCCCACGGCGTGCAGTCCGAGTAACAGCGCAAGCAGCACGATGAGCAGGGTCGCCTCCAGTGCCGAGGTGGATCCGCGTGGGTAGGACGTGAGCGCCATGGCGGCGAACGAGACATCGGCGACGGCGAGGATCGCCGTCTGCATGGTGATGCCGCCGAACATGTTGCCGAGCACGAGCCCGGCTTGGCCCTCGAGGGCGCCAAAGAGCGTCGTCACCATTTCCGGCAAGGAGGTCGCAGCGGCGACGAATACGAGACCCATGAAGGCGTGGCCGATGCGCTTTCGGTCGGAGATGGCGTCGGCGAAGATCGCAAGCCGGCTGCCTGCAAACCACACCCCCGACGCGGCTGCCATGAATAGCGCGATGTTGGCGAGGATCGGGAGGTGCTCAAGAGCCGTGATCAAGCAGGCAGTCCTGTCTCAAGTCGCGGAAACGTTCCGTAGGCTTACCAAGCGGTCAAGGGGCTCTCTGCGAGGGCGGATTCGAAGCTCAGGCTTATATGGCCGTCATGCGACGTTCCGCCAAGGGCGCGAGCCGCCGCCGCAGCACGTCTGCGCGCGTCACTTGGATTTGGAAGCGGGTTTGGATTTGGAAGCCGGCGCGCTCAACTGATAGGCGGCGAGCGTGTTGTCCAACATCATCGGGATCAACACGGTGTTCTTGTCGGGGAAATAGGTGAGGTCGGCGCTGCCCTGGTTCAAATCAATCAGCCGATCCGCCTTGCCCTTCGCATCGATGCGATAGAGCGCCCCAGCCGCCCAGTCGGTGACGAGGTAATCGCCCGGATCGAGCGGCTCGAGCCCATCGAGATTGCCGATCGCATCACCCTTCCCCAGCGGCGTGATGGTCTGATCCTCCAGGTTCACCGCAAGCAGACCCGCAAGCTCCTGCTTTTGTCCTTGGCTCGGCATGCTGCCGAAAGACGCGACGATGAGCTTGTCCCCCTGCACGATGAGTCCATTCGGATGGTTCAGGTTGTCGTTCGCGAGCCACGGCTCGAAGGTGCCATCCTTGAGACGCCAGATCGTGTTCATCGGCGTGTCGGATACGTAGATCGTGCCGTCCTCGCCAATGGCTACGTCGTTGAGAAAGATCGCGCCGTTGGCCTTGTAGCGCTTGTTGATGTGACCGGAGGCGGCGTTGATCTCGAGGAGCTCGTCGACGTCGGCGACATAGAGCTTGCGGTCGCGCATCGCGAGGCCGGTCGGCGCGTTCAGTCCCTTGACCCATTGCCGCTCGAGGATCGTCCCGTCAGGCTTGAGCCGCGAGATGAAGCCATTGCCGTCCTTATTCATGACGGCGCCGTTGATATTGCTGACATAGAGGACGTCGGTGGTGGGGTCGTAGACCACGGACTCAGGCTGCGCCAAGCCCTTCGTCTCCCAGATCAGCTTGGGTCCGGCCGCCGCGGCGGTGCCCACAAGGATCGTGCTCAGGACAAGGCCGAGAATCAGACGCATAGACAAAACGCGCTCCCTCAGGAAATGGCGATCCCGGCAGGATTCGAACCTGCAACCCTCTGCTTAGAAGGCAGATGCTCTATCCCTTGAGCTACGGGACCACTCTTCATCTTCCGTTGCCCGGAAGTATAACCCGAAAACGCGTGATTTCAGTGTGTCCAGCGGTCGGGCCGGCCGTACTTGAAGTTCTCGGCGTAAGATTTCGGCCGGAGCTTCGTCGCGGGCGGCTCCTCGAGGCGAAAGGCGATGCCGTTCTCCGTGGCGAAGGCGATCGCCTCCTCCTTGGTGGCAAAGCGCATGTGGACTTGGCGTCTCGTGTCGCCGGAGCTCGTCCAACCCATTAAGGGCTCGATCACGCGCGGCTGGTCCGGGATGTATTCCAGCACCCACTCGCGTGAGGCGGCCTTCCCTTGCTGCATCGCATTCTGGGCCGGCTTGTAGATACGAGCCGCCATGCGTGTTTCCCTCCATTCAAACCCGAGACCGCGAATGGTCGGGGCAGCAAGATTTGAACTTGCGACCCCCTGCTCCCAAAGCAGGTGCGCTACCAGACTGCGCTATGCCCCGACTCCATCGCAAGGCCATCAGCCCGGGCAATACAGAAAAGACCCGGAACAGCCACGACATACATAATTGTCCTGGCTGCAACAGGCTAGCCCCAAGGGGTTAAACCCGCGTCATCGTCTCTAAGGTTTCGCGCCGAGCCCGGGGTAGATCACCCGGTCCCCAGGCTTGAGGTCGATCTTTTCGGCCTCCCCGGCATTCAGCTCGAGCACGCCGACCACGTCGCCCTCCGAGGGGATGACGTCGGTGGAGAATGGCTCGGTATCGGCCTCGATGCGGTGGACCGTTCCCTTCGGCGAGATGAAAACCATGTCGAGGGGGATGTAGGTGTTCTTCATCCACATGGCGATGGGCTGCGGCGGGTCGTAGAGGAACAGCATGCCGCTCGTCTCCGAGAGCTTGCGCCGGAACATCAGGCCGAGCGCCCGCTCTTGGTTGGTCGTCGCCAACTCGACGGCGTAGCTGTGCGGGCCGCTATCGGTCTCGAACACGACGGTGCCCTTGCCGGCGGCCATGACGCTGGCAGACGGGAGGAGAAAGGCGAACGCCATGAGCCAAGCGGCGGCGATGCGGCCGAGAAATGAGTGCCGTGTCAGTGGGAGGCGGGTCCGTTGCCACCGTCGGGCTTGAGCTCTGCGGCCATCAGCCCTTTCGGACCGCGGCCGTAGCGCACGAGCAAGGACTGCCCGGGCCTGAGCTCGGTGAAGCCGCAACGCCGCAAGGTTTCCATATGCACGAAGATGTCGAGCGTGGACGGGCCGCGGGTCAGAAAGCCGAAGCCGCGCAAGCGGTTGAACCACTTCACCATCGCCCGCTCCCAGTCGCTCTCCGGGATCACCACCACATGGGTCCGCTGCGGAAGCTGCGAGGGATGGATCGCGGTCGTGTCGTCCATCTCGAGAATGCGGAAGGCCTGCAGGCCCTTGGGACGGCGCAGCACTTCGCATACCACCCGCGCGCCCTCGTAGGCGGTCTGATGACCGTCGCGCCGGAGACATGTCACATGCAGGAGTACGTCGGGAAGGTCTTCGTCCGGTACAATAAATCCATAACCCTTTGACGCATCGAACCACTTGATCGATCCTGAAACCTCGAACACATCAACTGTGGCTTCCTCGTCGCGCTGGGTATGTTCTTCTAGATGTGGCGGTTCTTTCGCCCCCATGCCGCATTCCCCCCGCTTCACTTCCATCAGCCGATCCGACGCGCCTCACAAACGAATCGGCTGGAACACTCTCTTGCGAACATAGCACTGCCGGTTAGCGAGGCTAGCGGAATTTTCCCCAGCATTATCTCTTCTCCACAATCGTCCCCGGAGTTCGTCGCGCTTGCGCAGAGAGAGACGCAAGCACCTGATTGACCAGCGAAACTGTGAGGACTCCTGCGCGCAATCCGGCGCGCACCTCGCAGTCGCGGAATCTCGATGGCGAGCGTGCAAACGTTTCTGGCATCGAGTGAATTTTCGTTCTCTGCGGTCGCGCCGCAACGCTGTGGACGTTGTGCAACAATCGCAAACGATTTTGCCTTTTTGCGACGGCCTGAGAGCGGCTTGTCGCACTTGCCAGGAGAGGACGCTCCGCTTTAGGTTCGGCCAGCTTCGTGGCCAACACGCGAGGAGACGAACTCCGATGAAGTATCTGCACACGATGGTGCGCGTTTCCGACCTCGACCAATCGCTCGACTTCTACTGTAACAAGCTCGGGCTGAAGGAGGTTCGACGGTTGGAGAACGAACAGGGCCGCTACACCCTCGTCTATCTTGCCGCGCCGGGAGACGAGGATGCCCAAGTCGAGCTCACCTACAACTGGGACCCGGAAGCCTATGGCGAAGGCCGTAATTTCGGACACCTGGCCTATGAGGTGGAGGATATCTACGCGACCTGCGACCGGCTGATGAAGAAAGGCGTGACCATCAATCGGCCGCCGCGGGACGGCTACATGGCCTTCATCCGGTCCCCCGACAACATCTCGATCGAGTTCTTGCAGAAGGGCAGGCCTAAGCCAAAGGCGGAGCCCTGGGCGTCGATGCCGAATACCGGGACGTGGTGAGGCGAGGCTTCAGGGCCTCGCAGAGGTGGCACCCCCTAGGGGAATTGAACCCCTGTTTCCAGGTTGAAAACCTGGCGTCCTAACCATTAGACGAAGGGGGCGTACCGTTTGAGCCCCGTCATATAGAAGGCCTTGCGACCGCTCGCAAGAACGCCAGTCAAGACGCCTCGCCGCACGGGTCGGCCACATCCTCGATCGTGAGCTCCACGCTCTCCCGGCCTTGCCAGACCGACCGGCGCAGGTGCCCGGCAACATGGAGTGGCATGCCCTCACGCGCCGCGACCAGCTCTGCCAGAGGCGTGCCCGCGACCCTGAAGGCACAAGCCTCGATGCGCGCGCCGTCCGCGGCGAGAAGCGTGCAGCGGAGATGCGCTTGCCCGACGCTGCGGACGCGGATCACGCGGTGGGCCGGAAACGCGAAGCGAGGCTTCGGGTGTCCGTGCCCATAAGGCCCTGCGCGGTCGAGCAGATCGATCAGCTCGAGCGTCGCGCCACGGGCCGACAGCGCGCCGTCGATGGCGAGTTGGCGGGAGGCGACGGCGTGCGCGACCGGCTCCGCCAATCGGCGCTGTAGAAAAGCGCGCGCGGCATCGAGCTTCGTCCGGTCGAGGGTGAAACCCGCCGCCATGGCATGGCCACCGCCTTTGATAAAGAGGCCCTCCTGGACTGCGGCCCGCACCACGGCGCCGAGATCGACCGACGGCAATGAGCGCGCCGAACCGGTCGCGGTGCCGTCCGGCTCGAAGGCCATGACGAAGGACGGCAGGTGGAAGCGATCGGTGACGCGGCCGGCGACGAGTCCGATCAGCCCTCTGTGCCAGCCTTCGGCGCCGAGAAACAGGAATGGCTGGTCGGGAGCCGCTTCGAGCGACGCCTCGGCGAGGGCGAAGCCCTCCTCCAGCATGCGCTCCTCGATCATCTTCCGCTCGGCGTTCAGCGCCTCGAGCTTCGCGGCGATCGACCGCGCCTCGACCTCGTCGTCGGTGGCGAGAAGCCGCGCGCCGAGCCCCGAGGCGCCTACCCTGCCCCCGGCATTGATCCGCGGGCCGAGAATGAACCCGAGACTATAGGTCGACGGCGCTTCGTCGAGACGCGCGGTGTCGGCGAGCGCGCGCAAGCCGGCATTGTGTCTGAGCCGCAGAACCTTCAGTCCTTTGGCAACGAAGGCACGATTCAAGTCCCTCAGCGGCACCACGTCGCAAACCGTGGCAAGCGCCACGAGGTCGAGCAGGCCGAGGAGGTCAGGCTCGGGCCTCTCGCGATAGGCGCCCTCGCGTCGCAGCACGCCGATCGTCGCCACAAGAAATAGGAACACGACGCCGGCCGCGGCGAGATGCCCTTGGCCCGAGAGATCATCCTGCCGGTTCGGATTGATGACGGCGAAGGCGGGCGGCAAGGTCTCGTCCGCCTGGTGATGGTCGATGACGATGACGTCTGCACCAGCCGCGTTGGCGGCGGCGATGGCCGCATGAGAGGTCGTGCCGCAGTCGACGGTGAGGATGAGGCGGGCTCCCTCCTCTGCGAGAGCCGTGAGGGCCGCTTCCGTCGGGCCGTAGCCTTCGGTGAGGCGGTCGGGGATGTAGGTCGCGCAAGGCTGGCCATGGGCGCGCAGGAAGCGCTCGATCAGGGCGGCAGAGGCCGCGCCGTCCACGTCGTAATCACCGAACACGGCGACCGCCTCTCCTCTCCGGATCGCGTCTGCGAACCGCTCGGCGGCGCGCGCCATGTCTTGCAGGCGGCTGGGATCGGGCAGCAAGGTCCGCAGCGAAGGATCGAGATAGCGCTCCACCGTTTGCAGGTCTGCCCCGCGGGCGGCAAGCACGCGGCCGAGCAGATCCGGCAATCCGTGAGCTTGGGCGATGGCGGTTGCGGCCATGGCTCGCCCTGGAACGAGGCGCTCGACCCAGCGGCGGCCGCGCGCGGAGCGTTCCACGCCGAGAAAAGCGGGGCTCGCGTCGTTTGGATCGTATTTGAGGGCGGCGGTCATGGCACTCGCATTTACAGAGACAGCGAGTGTAACTGATTCGTTCTCGCCGCCCGGTCAGTCGAACTTGCCGATATCGGGATGCTCGGTCCGGATCCAGCGCACGGTGCGGGTCGATGCGCGCATGACGACGCTGTGGGTAAACACAGCTTCCTTCGTGAGGCGCACGCCTTCGAGCAGGGAGCCGTCGGTGATGCCGGTGGCGGCGAAGCTCAGATCGCCCGACACCATGTCGTGCAGCGTGTATTTGCGCCTGAGATCGACGATGCCTGCGGCGCGGGCCCGGGCACGGTGTTGCTCGTTGGGAGCGACCAGCCGCCCCTGGATCTGACCGCCGATACAGGCGAGCGCCGCGGCACCGAGCACGCCCTCCGGCGCGCCGCCAATGCCGAGATACATGTCGATGCCGGTCTCGAGCGGCTTGGTGACGTGAATCACGCCGGCGATGTCGCCATCGCCGATGAGGCGAAGAGCGGCCCCTGAAGCACGCACCTCCTCGACGATCTTGCCGTGGCGCGGACGGTCCAAAATGCAGACGGTGATCTCGCTCACGGGGACGCCTTTGGCGTCTGCAAGAGCCTTAATGTTCGCGGTCGGAGTCGCATCGAGATCGACAAGGCCGTCTACGAAGCCCGGTCCGATGGCGATCTTGTCCATGTAGACGCTGGGCATCCGCAAAAGGCTGCCACGCTTGGCGATGGCGAGCGCGGTGAGCGCGTTGGGAAGGGCCTTGGCGCAGAGATTGATCCCGTCCACCGGATCGACGGCGATATCGACCTCGACACTGCTGCTCGACCCGGCGCCGACCGTCTCGCCAATATAGAGAAGCGGGCTTTCGTTCTGGTCCCCCTCACCGACGACGACCACACCCTCGACCGGCAGCCGCGCCAGCTCGCGGTACATGGCGTCCATGGCGGCTTCGTCGGCGGCGACCTCGTCGCCGCGGCCGCGCCAGCGGGCGGCAGCAACAGCGGTCGCTTCGGTGACGCGAACGATGTCGAGCGCAAGCGCGCGGTCGAGATCGGTCTTGGCCGCTGCCTCAGACACGTCCCAATCCTCCCTAGCTCACCCGCGCGAGTTCACCTCGCGTCGACTGTGTTACACATTCCCTATCACAGTTTTTCGATGCGGATCATCTGCGGCTTCGCGTCCACATGTCCGTCGCGCTCGATGGCCGCCAAGGCCTTGCGGACCGCGGCTTCCGTGGTCTGGTGGGTCACCATGACGACGGCGGCAGGCCCGCTCGGCCGGCTCCCGTGCCCAACGAGCTCGGTAGGCGGACGTCGCTGGACGATGCTTTCGATCGAGATGTTCTGCTCGGCCATGCGGTGGGCGATGGCCGCGAAAGCGCCGGTGCGGTCATGGACGGACAGGCGGATGTAGTAGCCGCCTTCGTGCGCGCGCATCTGTGCCTTCTTGTATGGCCTCAAATCCTTCGCCTTGATGCCGAAGGGCGGCAGGATATGGCCGCGAGCGATGTCGATAAGGTCGCTCATCACCGCAGACGCCGTCGGCCCACTGCCGGCACCGGGTCCGATCAGCATGACGTCGCCGACGAAATCGCCGTCGATGGCGACGCAGTTCGACACGCCGTCCACCTCGGCAATGGCCGTGTCTTTCGGCACCATGGTCGGGTGCACGCGCTGCTCGATGCCGCTATCGGTGCGCAGTGCCACGCCGAGCAGCTTGATGCGGTAGCCGAGGTCGTCGGCCGCCTCGATATCCGCCGGCGTGATCGTCTCGATGCCCTCGATATAGACCGCATCGAAATTGGTGCGCGTGCCGAAGGCGAGGCTCGTGAGCAAGGCAAGCTTGTGCGCGGTGTCGAAGCCGCCGATGTCGAAGGTCGGGTCGGCCTCGGCATAGCCTTGGCTTTGAGCCTCCTTCAGCACGTCGGCAAAGCTCCGCCCTTCCCGCTCCATCTGCGTGAGGATGTAATTGCAGGTGCCGTTGAGGATGCCGTAGACGCGGGAGATATCGTTTCCTTGCAGCCCCTCGCGGATAACCTTGACCACGGGGATGCCGCCGGCGACGGCGCCTTCGAAATTGAGCGTCACGCCGTGCTTCTCGGCCAGGGCCGCGAGGGTTGCGCCGTGATGGGCGAGCAGCGCCTTGTTGGCGGTGACCACGTGCTTGCCGGCGCGCAGCGCCGCCTCCACCGCCTCCTTGGCGACGCCCTCCTCGCCGCCAATCAGCTCGACGAAGACATCAATGCCGGGATCGGTGGCGAGCGCTACGGGGTCCTGGACGAAACGGAACTTCGAGAGATCGTGGTTGCGCTTCTTGCGCTTGTTCCGTGCCGAGACGGCCACGACCTCGATGGGTCTACCGGCGCGCGCGGAGAGCGACTTGCCGCGCGCCTCAAGGAGCCGCAACAGGCCGCCGCCGACAGTGCCGATACCGGCCAGTCCAAGCTTCAAGCCATCCGTCATCGGAGAAATCAGAACGTCCGGTTCGCCTTGGAGGCAATGGGAATGACGTTATGCAGCGAATTTGCCGACTCGGTGAGAAATTTTCGAATATTGCGCGCGGCCTGCCGGATGCGCTGCTCGTTCTCCACGAGCGCGATGCGGACATAGCCCTCGCCGTACTCGCCGAAGCCGACCCCTGGCGATACCGCGACAGAGGCCTTCTCCAGGACAAGCTTCGAGAACTCGAGCGAACCGAGATGGGCGAACATGGCCGGGATCGGCGCCCAGGCGAACATGGTCGCTGGCGGTGACGGGATCGGCCAGCCCGCGCGGGTGAGCGCATCGACCAGGGTGTCGCGGCGGCGGCGATAGACGCCGCGGATCTCGTCGATGCAATCCTGCGGGCCGTTCAGCGCGGCGGCGGCGGCGACTTGGATCGGGGTGAAGGCGCCGTAGTCAAGATAGGACTTCACGCGGGTCAGCGCCTGGATCAGCCGCTCGTTGCCGACGGCGAACCCGATGCGCCAGCCGGGCATCGAATAGGTCTTCGACATGGACGTGAACTCGACAGCGATGTCCATGGCGCCGGGGATCTCGAGGATCGAGGGCGGCGGCTCGCCTTCGAAATAGATCTCCGCATAGGCAAGATCGGAGAGCACGATCAGGTCGTTCTTCTTGGCGAAGGCCACGATCTCCCGATAGAAGTCGCGGTTGGCGACGACGGCGGTTGGATTGGCCGGATAGTTCAGGACAAGCGCGGAGGGCTTCGGCACCGAGTGGCGCACCGCCTTGTCGAGCGAGACCATGAACTGCGAGTCCGTGCTCGCCGGGAGGTGCCGGATCACGCCGCCCGACATGATGAAGCCGAACTCGTGGATCGGATAAGTCGGGTTCGGCACGAGGATCACGTCGCCCGGCGCGGTGATGGCTTGCGCCATGTTGGCGAAGCCTTCCTTGGAGCCGAGGGTCGCCACGACCTGCGTCTCGGGATCGAGCTTCACGCCGAAGCGCCGGGCGTAATAGGCCGCCTGTGCCCGCCGCAAGCCGCCAATGCCCTTGGAGGCGGAGTAGCGGTTGGTGCGCGGGTCGCGCACCGTTTCCACGAGCTTGGCGATGATATGCTCCGGCGTCGGCATGTCCGGATTGCCCATGCCGAAATCGATGATGTCCTCACCGCGCGCGCGCGCGCCGGCCTTCAGCTTGTTGACCTGCTCGAAGACATACGGCGGCAGCCGCTTAATTCTATGAAAGTCGTTGTGCACGGACGGTCGTCCCCACCCGATCGGTCCCATTTTCAAGGGAGTTTGCAGTTGAACCACAGAAATGGCCTGCCGGGCAAGCGGCTCACGTACTAGGCCGGGGCAGTTGATGTTGATTTACTTAGTGTTTGGAGCGGCTTTGGCCTCGCTGAGCTCCTGTTGCTGGCGTTCCTTGTCCTTTTGCAGCTCCGCGATCGCAGCCTTCTTTTCGCTGCTGGTCAGCGTGTTGTCGTAGCTGCGGACAAGCTCCCGTATGCTCTTGAGACGCGACCCGTCGGGCATAGCGTCGGCGCAGCCGGCCAGCAAAAGGGCCAGCAGCATCGCCATGACGCAACATGCTGATCGAAAAACCATCGGTAAGATGTTGGCTCTTGTGGACTTTACCCCTGGCGATTGGCATCGCCTGACGCTTATATTGCATAGCACAATGGCTTGACGTGCGGAAGCCGCGCCAGGGTTCATCCCTTTGTAAGCCGGCAAGAGCATGGTCAAGTGGGGGTAAAATAAGGACATTTCCATGCAGGAGCGGAATAAGAGCGCCGAAGAGGCCGAGGCGAACGGATCCGAAACCACGCAGTTCGACGCGCTGGCGCGGAACATGGTGCGCCTGTTCGATCAGGGGGCAAAGGTCGTCTCGACGCTGGCCGAGCGCAGCAACAACGGAAACGGCCCGTACAGCATGGCGTCCGAGGTCGGTGAAGCGGCCAAGTCGCTCGGTGAGGTGGCGCGGGTTTGGGTGGCGGAGCCCGGCAAGCTCGCCGCGGCGCAAGGGGAGCTGTTCAAGAGCTACGCGGATCTTTGGGGGCGCTCCTTCCGCCGCTTCTTCGGCGAGGAAGTCGAGCCGGTGGTCGAGCCCGAGCCCGGCGACAATCGCTTCAAGGACCCCGACTGGTCGAACAGCCAGTTCTTCGACTTCTGGAAGCAGGCTTATCTGATCACCTCCCGCTGGGCCGAGGACGTGACCCGCAACACCGAGGGGGTCGACGAGAAGACGCGCAAGAAGGCGCTGTTCTATCTGGAGCAGATGCTCGCCGCGCTGTCGCCGTCAAACTACCCCTTCACCAATCCCGAGGTGGTGCGAGCCACGCTTGCGACCAATGCGGAGAACCTGGTGCAGGGCATGGACCACTTCGCCCAGGATCTCGAGCAGTCGAAAGATCTCTTACGCATCAGCCAGACCGACCTGACCGCCTTCGAGGTCGGCCGCGACCTTGCGGTGACGCCAGGCAAGGTCGTGTTCCAGAACGACCTCATCCAGCTCATCCAATATGCTCCGACGACGGAGCAAGTCTATGAGCGTCCGCTGATTATCGCGCCGCCGTGGATCAACAAGTACTACATCCTCGATCTCGTGCCGGAGAAGTCGTTCGTCAAATTCGCGGTCGATCAGGGCTTCACCGTTTTCATGATCTCGTGGGTCAACCCGAACGCCGCGCTCGCGCAGAAGACCTTCGAGCACTACATGTTCGAGGGCATCCTTGCGGCGATCGAGGCGGTGAACAAGCAGCTCGGCCTCCATCACGTCAACGCGCTGGGCTATTGCGTCGGCGGCACGCTGCTCGCCTCTACCCTCGCCTACATGGCCGCCAAGGGGGACGATCGGGTCGCTTCGGCAAGCTTTCTCACCGCCCAGGTCGACTTCAGCGAGGCGGGCGACCTCCTCATCTTTATCGACGATACGCAGCTCAAGTCGCTGGAAGAGATGATGGCCGAGCAGGGCTATCTCGACGGCTCGCGTATGGCGGCGGTGTTCAACATGCTCCGGCCGCGCGACCTGATCTGGCCGTACGTGGTCAACAACTATCTGTTGGGCAAGAAGCCCTTCCCGTTCGATCTTCTGTTCTGGAACGCCGACTCTACGCGGCTGCCGGCCGCCAACCACGCCTTCTACCTGCGCGAGTTCTACCACGAGAACCGGTTGAGCAAGGGCGAGATGGAGCTCGGCGGGGTGAACCTCGATCTTTCCAAGGTGAACATCCCGATCTACGAGCTTTTCACGCGCGAGGACCACATCGCGCCTGCGCTCTCGGTGTTCCGGGGCTCGAAGCTGTTCGGCGGCCCTGTGCGCCATGTCATGGCAGGATCGGGTCACATCGCGGGCGTCGTCAATCCGCCGGCCAGGAAGAAATATCAGTTCTGGACCGGCGCCCCTGCCCCGACCCTCGAAGAGTGGATCGCGAAGGCGACCGAGGCCCCCGGCTCCTGGTGGCCCGATTGGGCGAGCTGGCTGGCGGCGCGTTCCGGCGAGAAGGTCCCGGCCCGCGACCCGTCCTCCGGACCGCTGAAGCCGATCGAGGATGCCCCGGGATCCTTCGTGCGGGAGCGCACCTAGGCGTCTCTTAGGGGAAGAGCGGCAACTGCTCCAGCGCAGTTGTCTCGTCGAGGCCGAACATCAGGTTGAAGTTCTGCAGCGCCTGGCCGGCGGAGCCCTTCACCAGATTGTCGATGGCCGAGACGACGATGGCCCGCCCTTTGAGGCGATCGGCAAACACGCCGACATGGCAGTAGTTCGAGCCGCGTACATGCTGCGTCGCCGGGATCACGCCCTCCTCGACCACGCGCACAAACGGGCTCGCGGCGTAAGCGTCTGTGAGGACCTTCCGCAAGTCGGAAGCGGTCGCCTTGCCGGCGAGGCGCACATAGGACGTGCACAGCTCGCCGCGCGCCATGGGGGCGAGGTGCGGCGTGAAATTGACCTTCACGTCCGTACCGGCGGCAAGGCCCAACTCCTGCTCGATCTCGGGCACGTGGCGGTGGCTGCCGATGCCATAGGGCGAGAGCCCTTCGCCTGCCTCCGAGAACAGGATGTTCTGCTTCAGCGTGCGCCCTGCTCCGGACACGCCGGACTTCGCATCGATGATGATGTCTTCCGCCGCGACGAGCTTCGCTTTGACGATCGGAAGCAGCGCGAGCAGCACGGCGGTCGGATAGCAGCCGGGACAGGCGACGAGCCGCGCGGACTTGATCTCATCGCGGTAGTGCTCGGTGAGCCCGTAGACGGCGCCGTCGAGAAGTTCGGGTGCGCTGTGCTCGCCGCCATACCATTCGGCGTAGGTGCCGAGATCGCGCAAGCGAAAGTCGGCCGACATGTCGACGACCTTCACCCGCTGGGGCAGCTTCGCAATCTCGCTATGGGCGGTGCCGTGGGGCAGCCCGCAGAACGCCACGTCGACCGTGCTCCAATCCACCGCGTCGGAGGTGACGAGCTTCGGCAGATCGAGGCTCGCCAAGATGCGGGAAGACTTGCGCGAGCGGCTGGCCGGCGTGGCCTTTGGCGATGAGCGCCGTGATCTCGAATGTTGGGATGTCTCGCGGCAAGCCGAATGAGATCGGCGCCGGTATAGCCGGAAGCGCCGAGCACGGCGGCCCGGATCGATTTGGTAGCCATGGTCGCAACTCCTAGAGTGCGCCCGAAGGGAGCGAATGAGGTGGTTGAGCCGCCTCGTGCGCGTCATGCCGACGTCAGCCGGTATCCAGCACAACGGTCTTTGAGTTCAACTGGATTCCGGCCTGCGCGGAAATGACGGAGGCTGAAGCGGCGGTGACTAGCGCTTGGAGAACTGGAAGCTCTTTCGGGCCTTGGCCTTGCCGTACTTCTTGCGCTCGACGGTGCGGGCGTCGCGGGTGAGGAAGCCCGCCTTCTTCAGGGCGCTGCGGAGCTCGGGCTCGAAGCGGGTCAACGCCTTGGAGATACCGTGGCGCACGGCGCCGGCCTGGCCCGAAAGCCCTCCACCGGACACGGTGCAAATGACGTCGAACTGACCCTCGCGCGCGGCTGTGACCAGCGGCTGCTTCAGGATCATCTGGAGCACGGGCCGCGCGAAGTAAGCGGCGTGGTCCTTGCCGTTCACGGTGATCTTGCCGGGGCCCTGCTTCACCCACACGCGGGCGACAGCGTCTTTCCGCTTGCCGGTCGCATAGGCGCGGCCTTGGGCATCGATCTTCTTCTCGTAGACACGCTCAGGCGCGGGCGCATCGCCCTTCAGTTGAGCCAGATCTTCCAGCGTCGTCGTCTCGCTCATGGCTCTTAAGCGCTCCTTGCGTTCTTCGGGTTGAGGGCGGCAACGTCGAGCTTCGCCGGGCTCTGCGCCGCGTGAGGATGCTCGGCTCCCGCATAGACTTTGAGGTTTTTGAGCTGCTTCCGGGCAAGCGGGCCCTTCGGCAGCATGCGCTCCACGGCCTTCTGCAGCACGCGCTCGGGGTGCTTGCCCTCGAGGATCTTCTCGGCGGTGCGGCTCTTGATGCCGCCCGGATAGCCGGTGTGCCAGTGATATTCCTTGTCAGCGCGCTTATTGCCTGTGAAGACGATATCGCCCGCATTGATGACGACGATATTGTCGCCGTCGTCCATATGAGGCGTGAAGCTGGGCTTGTGCTTGCCGCGAAGCCGCGTGGCGATGAGGGCCGCAAGCCGGCCGACCACGAGGCCGCTGGCATCGATGAGGATCCAGGACTTTTCGATGTCCTTGGGCGTGGCGGAGAAGGTTTTCATGGGGCGCGTCACTGTCAGGTCTTTGATGATCGGCGCTTCTAACGGCCCGTCTGCGTGCGGTCAAGCGAATTGCGAATCTCTATATAAAACCGTGTCTTATACATGTGGTATTATGCTACCATCTGACAGCGTCAGGAATAGCCTCGCTTATTTGCCGTTTTGCTGTAAGCCGTTGTTCGACCTCTGCTGACGGAATCGACGCACGATGACCTCCATGGCTGTCCAGGATACGGAACAGGCGGAGCTCCTTCTCTGTGAGGACCAGGGCCCCGTACGCGTGCTCACGCTCAACCGGCCTGCGGCCCGCAACAGCCTGTCGCTGGCGCTGATCGCGTCGCTGCATGAATCTGATCACCGAGGCTGGCAAGAGCGACACGGTGCGTGCCGTCGTGCTGACCGGCGCCGGGCCTGCCTTCTCGTCCGGTCACGACCTGAAGGAACTGACGGCGCACCGCAAGGATGCGGACCAAGGCCGCGCCTTCTACGCGGAGACCATGATGGCGTGCTCTGACATGATGCTCGCCATCGTCGGTTGCCCGAAGCCGGTCATCGCCGCGGTGAACGGAATTGCCACCGCCGCCGGCTGCCAGCTCGTGGCAAGCTGCGATCTCGCCGTGGCCAGCGACGATGCGCGCTTCGCCACGCCTGGCGTCAATATCGGCCTCTTCTGCTCGACGCCCATGGTGGCGCTCAGCCGCAACGTGCCGCGCAAAGGCGCGATGGAGATGCTTCTTCTCGGGGAGATGGTGGAGGCGAGCGATGCCTTGCGGCTTGGCCTCGTCAACCGCGTGGTCGAGGCCGACCGCGTCGTCAACGAGGCGGTCGAGTTCGGCCGCAGGATCGCGAGCAAACCCTCCCGCACACTGAAGGTCGGCAAGGAGGCCTTCTACAAGCAGCTCGACATGCCGCTCGATGCCGCCTACCGCTACACCGCCGACGTCATGGTGGAGAACATGCTCGACGCGGAGGCTGAGGAAGGCATCGGGGCTTTCCTCGAAAAGCGGGAGCCCAAGTGGCCGCGCTGACTTGCGCCGAGGCGCCTGCCGCCCCACCTCCTCTTGCCATGAATCACGAGAGCTATCCCGACGCCTATATCCGCGACATCCTCGTGCGCCACCGCACCATCGCGATGGTGGGCGCGAGCCCCAATCCGTCGCGGCCGAGCTATTTCGCCATGAAATATCTTTTGACGAAGGGCTTCCATGTCATTCCGGTCAATCCCGGCCAGGACGGCAAGACGATTCTCGATCAGCCTGTCTATGGGACGCTGGGCGAGATCCCGGAGCCGGTCGAGATCGTCGACGTCTTCCGCAACTCGGAAGCCGCGCTCCCCATCACGCGCGAGGCGATCCGCGTCGGCGCGAAGGTCGTGTGGATGCAGCTCGGCGTGCGCAACGACGAGGCGGCAAAGCTTGCCGAGGCGGCAGGCCTCAAAGTCGTGATGAACAGATGCCCCAAGATCGAATATGGCCGTCTCTCCGGCGAGATCTCGTGGGCGGGCGTCAACTCACGCCGGCTGTCGAGCAAGCGCCCCCTCCTCGGCGCTGGCGGTCAGCAGCGCGTGCTTCGAGCTTCGGAATGAGAACCGGTGTCTTCGCGGCGGCTTTGGTCGCACTGGGCTTGATCGGCCTTGGCACTTGGTCCGCGGCCGCAGAAGAGAACGGCCCCAATCCGAACGACGGCCCCTATCCCGAGACGACGCTCATCCTCGAACTGCAAGCGGCGATCCGCAACGACGACAAGGACTGGTTCGTCTCCCACCTGCACTACCCCGTGCGCTATTTCGGCAAGAAGACGAAGCACATCATCCACTCAAAGGATTGGTTCCTCAGCCACTACGACGCGGTCATCGGCCTTGCGCTCAAGGAGAACATCCTCGCGCAAGACCCCGAGCATTTTTTCAAGAACTATCAGGGCCTGATGGTCGGTGACGGCGGTCTCAATATCTGGTTCGAGGATTTCGGCGATCCCGGCGACGGCATCCCGTCGCGTTTCGAGATCATCACCATCAACAACAGCGATTAGCAGCGACGCAGCCGTTCGCGCTTCGCGCTTCTGCTATAATCGTCCAACAGTCAACGAGAACGTTCCAGGGAGGTTGCTGATGTCTGAGGAGAGAAGGCCCGGCTTCAACACGCTTGCCATTCACGCCGGCGCCCAGCCGGATCCGGCGACCGGCGCGCGGATCACGCCAATCTATCAGACGACGTCCTATGTCTTCGACGACGTGGACCACGCCGCGGCGCTGTTCAATCTCGAGACCTTCGGCAACATCTACACCCGCATCATGAACCCCACCCAGGCGGTCCTGGAGGAGCGGATTGCCGCGCTCGAGGGCGGTACGGCGGCGCTTGCCGTGGCCTCGGGCCATGCGGCACAGGCGCTCGTGTTCCACACCCTGCTCGAGCCCGGTGATGAGTTCATCGCCGGGCGCCAGCTCTATGGCGGCTCGATCAACCAGTTCGGTCAAGCCTTCGCCAAATGCGGCTGGACGGTGAAGTGGGCCGATACCACGGATGCGGAGTCCTTCCGTGCCCAGCTCAGCCCGAAGACAAGGGCGATCTTCGTGGAATCGATCGCCAATCCCGGCGGTATCATCACCGACCTCGCGGCGATCGCGGCCGTGGCGAAAGAAGCGGGCGTGCCGTTCATTGTCGACAACACGCTTGCCACACCCTATCTCACGCGGCCCAAGGAGTATGGCGCCGACATCATCGTGCATTCGTTGACCAAGTTCCTCGGCGGTCACGGCAACTCGATCGGCGGTGCCATCGTCGATTGCGGCACGTTCGACTGGATGGGCAGCGGGCGCTACCCCTCGCTCACAGCCCCGACCCCGAGCTATCACGGCATTACCCTCGCCGAGACGTTCGGCAATTTCGCCTTCGCCATCGCGTGCCGCGTGCTTGGGCTTCGCGATTTCGGCCCGGCGATCGCACCGATGAACGCGTTTCTCATTCTCACGGGCATCGAAACCCTGCCGCTCCGCATGCAGCGCCATTGCGACAACGCGGTACAAGTCGCGACCTGGCTCAAGGGCCACGACAAAGTTGCCTGGGTCAATTACGCGGGTCTCGACGACAATCCCTTTTACCGGCTCGCCAAGCGGTACTGCCCGGACGGCGCGGGTGCGGTGTTTACTTTCGGGCTGAAGGGCGGCTACGACGCGGGCATCGCGCTTGTGAGCAACGTCAAGCTGTTCAGCCACCTCGCCAATATCGGCGACACGCGGAGCCTCATCATTCACCCGGCCTCCACCACGCACCGTCAGCTCTCAGACGAGCATCGGGAACGCGCCGGTGCCGGCGCCGACGTGGTGCGGCTGTCGATCGGGCTTGAGAACGTCGACGATATTATCGCGGATCTCGATCAGGCGCTGGCGGCGATCTGAGGTGCCGCTTCCGGCGCCGCTTCGTGGCGCGCGCGCCAGAAATGGTAGAGCGCGGTTGCGAAGACGAAGATGGCCCCGGCTTGATGGGCAAGGCCGAGCTGGATGGGAACGGCGAGGAGCAGCGTCCACACGCCGAGCGTCGCTTGCAGGAGTGCGAGCACGGCGAGCGTCACCGCGCTTCCGACGAGAGGTTGGCCGTCGCGTTTGAGGCTAAGCCAGATGGCTTGGGCGATCGCAGCGGTCACCACCGTGTAGCCGAGCATGCGGTGGTCGAACTGCACCGTCAGCGGGTTCTCGAACAGGTTGAGATACCAGGGCGTGGCGGCGCCAAGGCCGTCCGGAACGAACGCGCCGTTCATCAAGGGCCAAGTGTTGTAGCTGAGCCCTCCGTCGATCCCCGCCACCACGGCGCCGGCCAGGAGCTGCACATAGACGAGCAGCAGCACGAGACCTGCCACGAAAGCCGCGGCGCCCCAGCGCGCGACGTTGCGCTTGCCGGCGCCTAGCCCGAACAGGAGCCATAGCGTGTAGCCGAGGATGGCGACGGCGACCCCCAGATGGGCGGCGAGCCGGTATTGGCTCACGTCGGTCCGGTCGACGAGCCCGCTCTTCACCATGTACCAGCCGAGCGCGCCCTGGAGCCCGCCGAGCACGAAGAGGCCGAGGAGCCGGGGCATTAGCGTGCGCGGAATATAGCCGGCGAGCCAGAAGATTAGGAACGGCACGAAGAACACGACGCCGATGAAGCGCCCGAGGAAACGATGCGCCCACTCCCACCAAAAGATGGACTTGAACGCCTCGAGGGTCATGCCGGGATTGATCTGCGAATATTCGGGGATCTTCTTGTAAGCGTCGAATGCCTCTTGCCAGTCGGCATGCGATAGGGGCGGTATGGCGCCGACGATGGGCTGCCACTGCGTGATGGAGAGACCGGAATCGGTGAGCCGCGTGGCGCCGCCGACGAGGACCATGGCGACGATGAGAAGGGCGACGACGGCAAGCCAGATGCGCAGCGCACGAAGGTGGCGCGCCGGCATGGCGGGGACTTCCATGGGCCCCTCCAGGCTGTGGGCAACTGCCGAGGTCATGGCTGCGGTGATAGCGGGCTCCGGCCCCCAACTCAATCCGGCGCTCCCTGCCCCATTGCCGCAGTCCCAAGGGAGGCTCCCCTAGATGTCCGTCCGGATCCGCAAGCTGATCGGCACCGTGGTGCTGCTCCTCTTTCTCGTCCTCTATACATGGGTCGCGGTGGCGATCGGCGCGGGGCGGATCACGGAAGCGCCGGCCTTCGCGCAGTTCGCCTATTTCCTGGCGGCGGGCCTCTTATGGGTGATCCCGGCCGGCCTCCTCATCCGCTGGATGCAGCGGCCCGACTGAAGTCTGGTCAGGCGGCGTTGACCTGTTGGAAGCGGTTCCACAGCGCAAAGGGGGCGCCGGAGAGATAGAGCGCCGTGTAGGTGAGCGACTGATAGTCGCCATTGAGCGAGACGCGCGGCAGCGCCGTCAGATAGTTCCGGTGATCCGGAAAGAGCATGCCTTTGCGCGTGGTCACTGCGGTCTTAAATCCTGCGCGCGCCGCGAGCGCGAAATCGCGAGGCCCTGCGCTACCGGGATCGCCATAGGGATAGGCGAAATGCACCGGACGCTGCCCGAGCTCCTGTTCGATACGGTCGGCGCTTCCCACCATCTGTTCCATGGCCTCATGCTCGGGCAATTTGGCGATGGCGTAATGGTCCTTGGTATGGGCGCCGATGGCGACGAGCGGATCTGAGGCCATGGTCCTGATCTCGTCCCAGGTCATCACCTCTTCGCGGCACTCCGCACCCAGGTCGACGCCGTAGCGTTCGGCAAGCGCGCGGATGGCGCGGCGTTGCGCTTCCTCGTCGAGGGCGCGGAGCCACCAATAAACCTGCTCGAAGGCCCGCTCCTGGTCGGCGGGGGTCGCCGTCGGCAGCCGCCACGTCTCGCCGTCGCGGTCGACAGCAATTCCGTCGTTCGTCCGAGCGACGATCTCTTCCAGCGCCATCCACCACAGCTCACCATGCCCGTCAGGGTAGTTGGTCGGTACGTAGAGCGTGAACGGCAGGCGGCGCCGTTTGAACATGGGATAGGCGTATTGGAGATTGTCGCGGTAGCCGTCATCGAAGGTGAAGCAGACGAAGCGCTTCGCCTCGCTTTGTTCGAGCCGCTCCACGGCCTCGTCGAGCGTGATCACGTCGAGCCCGGCGTCCTCGACCTGATCGAGCACGGCATCGAGGAATTCGGGCGTGACCTCGAGGATGCGGTTCGGCGCGAAGGATTTGGGCTCGGCCGGCTCCGGGCGGACGTGATGCAGCGTGAAGATCAACCCGGTCCCTTGCGTATACGGGGCCAGCAGCCGGTGCGCGCCAGTGTGGTAGAGGCCCGCCATCGCGGCCTTCATCATCGCGGTCTTTACCTTAGCCACACGCCATCCCTTCTTTGTTCGGCATCAACCATTAACCTCGCTCTGCCATGGTCCAGAGCCGGCGCATTGTGCCGACGGTTCCTTGCAAAACGATTGCCGGCCGCACCCTCCCACGGGGTTTGGGCAGGAAAGGCCGCGGGTGAAGGGTGTGTCGATCGATGAGTTCCACGGCCTTGTTGCGTTCTGAGACCGAGATCGCGCGCGGCAGACTAGCGCGCTCAGGCCCCCTCCCCGTGACTACAAGCCTCGGTACGGTCTCTCTGCGCATCACGGGAGAGCTCGAGAGCCTCAAGGGCCTCTGGGAAGCCCTCCAGGCGGTGGCGCCCTGCACGGCGGCCCAGACTTATGACTGGGCGCTCGCCTGGACCCGGAACGTGCTGACGCCCGAGGACCGCGAGCCCGTCATCGTCGTGGGTTATGGGCCTGACGGTGGACCCGTTTTCCTGTGGGCCTTCGAGACCGGGACCGCGTTCGGCCTGCGCGTGCTGAAATGGCTCGGGCAAGACCACGCCAACTACAATATGGGACTGTTTAGCCCTGAGGCCGCGCGGACGCTCACAGGCCCCGACATGTCGCGCTTGCTGCGGGAGGCGGGCCGCCAGGTCGGCGCCGCCGCCGCGACCCTCGAGGCGCAGCCTTTCGCATGGGACGGTGTTCCCAATCCCTTTGCCACGCTTCCCCATAGGCCTGCCCCGAACAAGGCTTATGCCATCGAGCTCGGCGACTTCACCAAGCTCTACGAAAGCCGGTTCAGCCGGCGGTCGCGCAGCACGATCGAGCGCAAGGAACGCAAGCTCCTGGAGCTCGGCCGCCTTGAATACGGGTGGGCCGAGACGCGCGAAGAGAGACTTGATCTGCTCGAGACCTTCTTTGCGCAGAAAGCGCAGCAGTTGGCCGCCATGGGCGTCAAGAACATCTTCGATGCGCATGCCCGCGCCTTCTACCGCGACCTTGCGCTGCTCGAGGGCGACAATCCGAGCCGGCTCCGGCTCGGCTACGTAAAACTCAATGGGCAAGTGCTCGCGACGTTCAGCGGCACGATCTGCCACGACCGCTTGGCCGTCGCGCTGTCGTCGCTCGCCGAGGGAGACACGCAACGGCAATCTCCCGGCGCGCTGCTCTTGCGGCATCAGATCGAAGAGGCTTCGAAGGCGGGCCTTGCCTATTACGACATCGGCGTAGGCCAGGCGCGGCACAAGGACGAATGGTGCAACATCGTCTATGATCTGTTTGACAGTTTCATCGCCTTCAAGGCGCAAGGACTCTTGCTGACTGCGCCGCTTGCGACCGCGGCGCGGCTGAAGCGCGCGATCAAGTCGAACCAGATGCTGTGGTCCTTTGCGCAGCAGGTGCGGAAGCGATTGCTGAGCTACAAGGATTAGCGAGAGCGGTCTTCAGACCGCGGCGGTGCGGCTGAACAGCCCCATGCGGCGCTGTCTGCCATTGCCTTCGTAGACGATCACCGGACAGCCGAGCGCCTGGAACGTCGACAGCGCCTCATGCTCGGCGTCGGGGCGCGACCGCGCCGGCAGTACGGCGACCATGACCGGCAGCTCGAATTTCAGCGCCGGCAGGAGCGCCTCGATGGCGTTGAGATCGGCATGGAGAACCACGCAGCCATAGGCCTGAGTCAGCGCCTCGAACACGCGCATGAAGCGGTCCGGTTCCGGTTCTGCGCCTCTGACCGCGGGATTGCCTGCGGGGATGACCTGGAGCGGTGTCTCCTCGTCGACGCGGATGACGTCGGCGAAGGTGGCGCGGCCGGCTGCGAGATCGGTGAAGCCCGGGACGCGCGGCATGCCGAGCGGCCCCGACACGGCCGAGGCGCCTTTCGCGAGATCGACGAGCACGACCTGCTCGTTGCGGTCGACAAGGGCGCGGGCCAGATTGATCGCCGTCTGAGTCGCGTCAGCCTTCGGCGACGTGCCCGCGACAAGAAGCGCGCGGGGAAGGCCGCCCGTGGCCGAGGCGAGCACACGATCAAGCACGGCATCGAGCGATTTCAGGACGGGGCCAACCTTGCCATAGCCGGCTTTCGGAGCGGGTGGACTCTCTCCGACATCGGACGAGGCGATCCGTTGGGTCAGGTAGTGGCGAAGGTCGTTTGGGCTGAGCGCGGACATCTCTACACCTTTTGACGTTGGCTTGCTGTCCTCTTTGGAACCGGTGCGGCGGAAGCGGCCGAGGAATCCCGAGCGCTTGCGCTCTTGGCCCGAGGCAGTGTCGGGAGTGCTCTCCGGAAATTCCTGCCTGAGCCGATCGAGAAGCCCGGTGGCGGCGAAGGTCGGCGCCGGCTCGGAGGGTTGCGGCATTTCGATGCCCTTGTCCGGTGTAGCCGCGGGTTTCGGCTCCGCCGCCGGCATCTCTGGCTCGGCTGCGGGCGCTTCGGGCTTGGCTGCGGGGCGTCTCGGCGCGCTTACTTTGAGCCAGCTCGGCCGCTTCGCGGGCTTCGCTTGGAAGGACGGCGGTGTGCTGGGCTCTGATCGTGCCTCGGATTTGGCTTGCTCATGAGCTTTTGCCTGAGCTTCGGGCTGAGCCTGGCGTGGTGTGCTGGCTGGCGTTTCCGTGGGGATCACCACGGGCAATCTTCGCGCCGGCGGCACCGAAACGGCCGCAGGTGCCGCAGGCTTTTTGGGCTCAGGCCGCGGCGTCGAGGCAGCCGGTTCGGGTGCGGCGGCGGCCGGTCGCGGTTTCGGCATCGGCTGGATGGGCGCCGGCTCGGCCGCTGGCCGGACGCGCTCGTGGCGGCGCGGCTTGTGGTGAGGTTGCTGGACAGGCCGTGGGGCGGCTTGCGGGGTTCCGGAGATGAGTTCGCGGGCGAGGACGTAGGCGAGGCTGAGGAGCGCGGTCGCGACCATGACGAGGAGCGAGAGCGGCCCGCGCTTGGGGAAGGACGGGAGCACGCTTGCGTGGGCGCCGGAGACGATGGTGGCTTGGGCCGGCACCGCATCCATATTGTGGCGGGTGGAGGCATCGCGATAGCGGGCGAGATAGGTGTCCAGGAGATCGCGGTTCGCCTTGGCCTCTCTTTCCAGCGCCCGGAGCTTGATCTCCGAGTCGCTCATGCCGGAGGACTTGGTCTTGGCGGCATTGAGGCTCTGGCGGAGCGAGGCCTCGCGGGCAGCGGCCACGTTGGCCTCGTTCTCGAGGCTGCCGACCACCTTGCCCGCCTCGTCGCGGATCTGGGCGCGCACGTCGGCGAGCTCGCTCTTGAGCTGCTGGATGCGCGGGTGTGACGGCAGAAGCGTCGCCGACAGCGTGGCGAGCTGGCGCTGCACCTCGACCCGCTGCTCGATCAGATTGATGATCAGCGGCGACTTGATCACCTCGGGCGTGGCGTCGATGTCGCCCTCTGTCGGCGAGCATCTTCTTGATGAGGCGGGCGCGGGCTTCGGCTTCCGACTTCTGCGCGTCGGCCAGGATCAGCTGGCTGTTGAGCTCACTGAGCTGCTGGGCGCTCAAGGCCACGTTGTTGGAGCCGGCATAAAGCCCTTCTGAGCTGCGGAACTTCTCCACCGCCTCTTCCGAGGAAGCGGTCGCTTTGCGCAGCACCTCGATCTGGTCCTTGAGCCAGGCGGTGGCGTCCTTGGTCTGGGCGATCTTGGCTTCGCGTTGCCAGCCGATATAGACGTCGGCCAGCTGGTTGGCGACCTTGGCGGCGAGCGCAGGGATCGCCGGAGGTGTACTCCACGGAGATCACGCTCGACTTCGACAGCTGGAACACGTCGAGATGCTTGGCGACCGTGTTCGCCGCCCGCTCCTCCTCCGACTCAGGGGTGCCGCGCCCGAACCCGAACCGGCTCAGGAACCGCTTCAGCACGGTCTGGCCTTCGTCCTTGGCGAACGCCGCGTTGTGGGTGAGGTCGAGGTCCTTGACCACTTGCAGGATGAGGTCGCGGGAGGTGAGCACCTGCACCTGGCTCTGCACCGCCTGCTCGTCGAGGCTCGTGCGCGGCTCGGGCTCCCGGTCGGTGGTGGGCCTGGTGAAGGCCGACTCGTCGTTCTGGATGAGGATGCGCGCTTCCGACGTATAGAGCGGCCGCACCATGGAGAGCCCGATGAAGGTCACCGCGCCCGCAAGGAGCGCTAGCCCTAAGATCCAGCCCTTGGCCCGCCAGAGCGCAGCGCCCAGCGTGGCGAGGTCGATGTCGTCGGCCGTTTGCATCGCTTTGCGGGACTTGCTCACTGTGGCGGACTCACTCCTCTACGCTTTGATGCATTAGACGGTAGTGCCGTAACCAAATGCTTAAATTGCGGCCCGCATCGACACGGACGCTCAGCATTCGTTAACCATGTGGGCCTTAGCTTCAGGCCATGTGGGGCACCGGAAGCGTCAATCGCGCGCCGTATCGCGCTCATGCTCTTGGCAGTGTTCGCCGGCCTGCTCGGCGGCTGCAAGGCGAGCGCCGTGCCGGGGTTAACGACGCCCGACTTCGCGCTGTCCACCCCGGCCCCCCTGCCGGCTCCGGGCGAGGCCCTCCCCGCCGGCGCCGGATCCGCGCCGCCGGGCGTCCCCGTCATCCCCAACGAGACCTACACCCTCGATTCGGGCGACAAGGTCCGGGTCATCGTGTTCGGCCAGGACAATCTCTCGAACGTCTATAGCGTCGACGGCTCGGGCGCCGTGGCGCTGCCCCTGATCGGCCCGGTCCATGCCCGCGGCCTGACCACCGCCGAGCTCGCATCCGTCATCGCCCAAGATCTCAGGAAGAAATACGTCAAGGACCCCAAGGTCACCGTCGAGGTCTCGACCTATCGGCCCTTCTTCATCCTCGGCGAGGTCAAGAAGCCGGGACAGTACCCATATGTCAGCGCCATGACCGTCGAGGCCGCCGTCGCCATCGCCGAAGGCTATTCCGACCGCGCCAAGAAGCGCTTCGTCCGCCTCACCAGAAGATTCGGCGGCGTCATGTCCACCGTCATGGTCCCAACCGATTATCCCGTCCAGCCCGGAGACACTATTTACGTCCTCGAACGACTGTTCTAAGGCTTCAGCGGGGAACCATCCCCGCTGCGACATCCCGGGTCTCGTGAGCTCTAACTTCCGCATCCTCCATTGTCTCCGCGCGCCGGTCGGGGGTCTCTTCCGTCACGTGCATGATCTTGCCATCGGACAAGCGGAAATGGGGGCCGAGGTCGGCGTCGTCTGCGATTCGCGCACCGGCGGCAGCGAGATCGACGTGGCGCTCAGCCGGCTCAAGGACAATTGCGCGCTCGGCGTCACGCGCATTCCAATGCCCCGGAAACCGGGGCTTAGCGACTGGCATACCTGGCGAAAAATCGCCAAGCTCGCTCGTAAGTTCGAGGTCGATGTGCTGCATGGCCATGGTGCCAAGGGCGGGGCTTATGCCCGGCTCGCCGGCCGGGGCCTGCGCAAGCGCAAAGGCACCAAGGTTGTGTATACGCCCCACGGCGGCGTGCTGCATTACTCGCCATCGACCTTGTCGGGGCGGCTCTACCTCGCGTTAGAGCGCAAGCTTGCGCCGATGACCGACGGAATCATCTTCGAGAGCATCTATGCGGGCAACCGCTACGCCGAGCTGGTGGGTCCCCCGCTCTGCCCGGCGCGCGTCATCTATAACGGGCTCTACCGGCATGAGTTCTATGAGTTGTTGCTCGCGGACGATGCGGCCGACTTCGTGTTCGTCGGCGAACTGCGCAAGTTGAAAGGCGTCGACGTCTTCCTCGAGGCGCTTGCCGCGCACCAGACTATCTTTCCCGGCCGCGCCATCATTGTCGGCGGCGGACCCGACGAAAAACATTTCAAGCGCATGGCGCGCAAGCTCGGGTTGAACTCGCGGGTCATATTCTCCGGTCCGCAGCCCGCGCGCACCGCTTTCGTGCGTGCGCGTTGCGTGGTGGTGCCGTCCAGAGCCGAGTCCTTCCCGTATATCGTGCTCGAGGCGGCGGCGGCGCAGATGCCGATGATCGCGACCAATGTGGGCGGCATCCCGGAGATCGTCGGCAATGTCCATATGCCGCTCATTCCGCCCGGCGACGTGGATGCGCTGGCAAGCCAGTTGCGCGCCTTTCTCGCCGATCCCAAACCGTTCCTGCTGCGAGCGGCCGAGCTGCAGAAATATGTGGCACAGCATTTCACCGTCGATCAGATGACGCGGGAAGTGGTCGACTTCTACATCTCCGACCTCGGCGCCGGCATCCATAAGCTGCGCGAACCCGAGGCTGCAACAGCCTCTTAACCATAGGTCGAGCGGAACCTTTCTTCGCCGCCCCCCTTCACGCATCCAAAAGTCTCGCCGTGCCATAACCCTGGGCGGCCGGCGCCTTCAGCATGGCCTGCGGGTCGGTCCCGCGTTGGCTGAATATTCGCTGGGTGGGCTGGGCTCAGGGTCGAAGAAAAATGAACAAGACAGACGCAATCCGACCGCGGGGAGCGCTCGTAAGCCCCGGCCCGCACGACCGCCGCAAGGATCTCGCATTCCCTGACCGGCGCCGTACGCCGCGACCGCCGCTCGCCGAGATCAGGCGCGGTGGCAAGCTCAATCTGTTGCCGCCCATCGTCGTCACCGGGGCCGTCCGGACCGTCGAGTTCTTGATCGTGGCGGCGCTCGGCTTCGCCATCTATCTCGCTTACGTGGACTATGAAGGCGCCCGGGCCGATGTGATCTATCTCGGCGCCGTTCTGATCGCGGCGACCGCCAACATGGCGATCTTCCAGGCGCTCAATCTGTATCAGATGCTGGCGTTCAGCGCCTTCGTGCGAAGCTTCACGCGCATCGTGTTCGCGTGGACCGCGGTCATGGTCGGCATGATGTCGCTCGCCTTCTTCGTCAAGATCGGTGCCGACTTCTCGCGTGTGTGGATTGCGAGCTGGTACGCGTCGGGTCTCGTAGCCCTGTTCGGCGAGCGCCTTGCGCTGTCGTTTCTCGCCAAGCGGTGGATTCGCGAGGGGCGCCTTTACCGCCGCGCGGTGATCGTCGGCGGCGGGCCCGAGGCGGAGCACCTGATCAAGGCGCTCGAAGCATCCGCCGATACCGATATCCGCATCGTCGGCATCTTCGATGATCGCGGACCTGACCGCGTCTCGCCGCTGGTCGCGGGATACCCGAAGCTCGGCAATATCGACGAGTTGGTGGAGTTCGCCCGGAATTCGCGCCTCGACCTCCTCATCGTGTCGCTGCCCGTCACCGCCGAAAAGCGGCTCCTCGAGCTCCTGAAGAAGTTGTGGGTGCTGCCCGTCGACATCCGGTTGTCGGCACACACCAATAAGCTCCGCTTCCGGCCGCGCACCTACTCCTATATCGGCAACGTGCCGTTCATCGACATCAGCGACAAGCCGATCGCCGATTGGGACTTCGTCAAGAAATGGCTGTTCGACAAGGTGGTGGCTACGCTCGGGCTGATCGCAATGGCGCCGGTGATGCTTTTGATCGCGCTTGCCATCACGTTCGACTCGAAGGGGCCGGTGCTGTTCCGGCAAAAGCGCCTCGGTTTCAACAATGAGCCGATCGACGTCTACAAGTTCCGCACCATGTATTCGGACTCGACCGACGCCGAGGCCTCGAAGCTCGTCACCAAGGACGATCCCCGCGTTACCCGCGTCGGCCGTTTCCTGCGCAAGACGAGCCTCGATGAGCTGCCGCAATTCTTCAACGTCGTCAAAGGCGACCTCTCCCTCGTCGGCCCCCGGCCCCACGCGCTCAAGGCCAAGGCTGCCGATAAGCTCTACGCCGATGCGGTCGACGGCTATTTCGCGCGCCACCGCGTGAAGCCGGGCGTCACCGGCTGGGCGCAGATCAACGGCTGGCGCGGCGAAACCGATACGCAGGACAAGATCCTGCGGCGCGTCGAGCACGACCTCTACTATATCGAGAATTGGTCGGTGACCTTCGACCTCTACATCCTCCTGATGACCCCGTTCGCCCTGCTCAAGGGCGACAACGCCTATTAGGCGGGGCGGCGCGCCATGGCCGTGACCTACGATGCCGTGGCCGTTCAGGGCGCACGGCGACAGATCAGCCCGGGGATCAAGCGGCTCGCCCTCTTCTATCTGTGGGTCACCATCGCAACCGGCGGCATCGTCTATGTCGAGCCCTCGCCCTATGACGGGCTGATGATCGGCGCGGTGATCCTGCTGCCGCTTGTCGGCCTTGCGCCGCTCACCCGCGGGCTTGCCGTCTATCTCTTGCTGTTATGCGGCATCGTTGCCGGCGGCTATATCGCGACGACCCAAGCCGGCATCCTCGGCGTTCCGGTCACCCACGTCACCATCACGCTCTACCTGGCGCTGTCCTCGGTGGTGATGGCGGCCTTCGTGGCCCATGATCCGGAGCCCAATGTGCGGCTGATCATGTCGGCCTATATGATGGCGGCGCTGGTCGCGGCCTCGGCGGCACTGATCGGCTATTTCAACGTGGTACCGGGGCTCTACGACATCTTCACCGAATTCGGCCGGGCGCGCGGCACCTTCAAGGATCCTAACGTGCTTGGCGCGTTCCTCGTGCCGGCGTTGCTCTACGCCTTCAATGTGGTGCTCACCGGTCGCTTCGCGCGGGCGTCGTTCTGGGCGCTCGCTCTGCCGATACTGCTGTTCGGCACGTTGCTCAGCTTCTCACGTGGCGCGTGGCTGAACCTCCTCGTTGCGCTTGCGGTCTACAGCTTCATTACCTTCGGCATCGCCGCCACCAATCGGGAGCGCATCAAGCTCATCATGTACATCGTTCTGGCCGGCGTCTTGGCGGTCGGCGTGCTGGCCGCGGCGCAGAGCATCCCGAAGGTCGCGGAGCTCATGGGCGAACGCGCGTCGTTCGAGCAGTCCTACGATGTGGGGCCCGAAGGGCGCTTCGGGGGTCAGGAAAAAGCGGCGGAGCTCGTCATGACCCATCCGCTCGGGATCGGCGCGCTCGAATTCGCACGCGTCTACCACAACGAGGACGTGCACGAGGTTTATCTCAACATGTACCTCAATACGGGATGGTTCGGCGGGACACTCTATATCTTCCTTGTGTTCACCACGCTCGTGCTCGGCTTGAAGCTTGTGCTTCGAGACCGGGGTGGCGACGGGGTGAGCGCCGTGCTCGTGGCCGCATTCTTCGGCATGGTGCTGGAAGGCGCGGTGATCGATACCGATCACTGGCGGCATTTCTATCTCATCATGGCGATGATCTGGGGGATGTCACTGGCGCCCCCATCCGAGGCGCGCGACTGATCGCAAACCAGAAGAGTGGTCGGAGCGGGGAGATTTGAACTCCCGACCCCCGGTCCCCCAGACCGGTGCGCTAACCGAGCTGCGCTACGCTCCGACGTCTCGTTGATCAGGGGACTTGCATATACTCGTTCGGGGCCTGGAAACAAGCCAAAGCGCGTGGCGCTTTTCCGCTACTCCTTGGCGTCGGCAGCGGCAAGGAGCCGCTGGCAGGCCTCGATTTCCTCAAGGAGCGAACAGAGCGTGTCCCCGTCCATCTTGCGGATCGGCCTCACCGGCCGCGTATAGGGTCCGCTCTTGGCCGCCTCTGCCGCGATATCCGGAATCTCGTGCGCCGTCGGCAGATCCTCGTCCTCTTCCGCTTCCTCGGCGAGACGCCGGTAATCCATGACGTAACGCGGTCCGTGCTCGCGCAGAATCTTCTGCACGCCGCGGATGGTGTAACCGTCGTTGTAGAGCAAGAAGCGGATACCGCGCAGAAGCGCCACATCCTCCGGCCGGTAATAACGGCGGCCACCGCCACGCTTCATGGGCTTTAGCTGGGCAAACTTGGCTTCCCAGAAACGAAGCACGTGCTTCGGGACTTCCAGCTCATCAGCGACTTCGCTGATCGTGCGAAACGCCTCGGGCGCCTTTTCCAACGCTCGTCCTCCTGGCGTCAAAACACTTAGTGCCTACTCGGCAGCCTTTCTCCGGGACAGCGCCTCGTTGATGCGCTGCTTCATGATGTTGCTTGCACGGAACACAAGCACCCGTCTCGGCGTGATGGGAACTTCTTGGCCCGTCTTCGGGTTGCGTCCGACGCGCTGGCCCTTGTCGCGAATGCCGAACGAGCCGAACGAGGACAACTTTACCGGGTCCCCACGCTCGAGACTCGCCACGATCTCGCGCAGCACCAGCTCGACGAGCTCTGCGGACTCGTTCCGAGGCAAACCGACTTTCTGGAACACGGCCTCGGCGAGGTCCGCGCGCGTCAGTGTCTTCCCGCTCATCGTACTACGGCTCCCCCAAAGTCGCGGGATGAACCAAGATGCTAGCCGAGCGGGCGCTGAGGGGTCAATCTTCGACGCAATCAAATTCCTGATTTTGCGTCATATTCTGGGAGGGTGTGACATTCGCGGCACTCACCAACGAATAAGCAACGCTCCCCAGGTGAATCCGCCCCCCATGGCCTCCAGCAGCACCAGATCACCCTGCTTGATGCGGCCGTCAGTACACGCCGTGTTGAGTGCAAGCGGAATTGAGGCAGCCGATGTATTGGCGTGCTTATCCACTGTAATGACGATGCGTTCGGGAGCGAGTCCAAGCTTCCTAGCCGCTCCATCCAAGATACGCTTATTGGCTTGATGGGGGACGAACCAGTCGACATCAGAAGGTTGGTATCCCGCCTTTTCCAGGGTCTCGCCGATCACTTCGCTGATCTTTGTCACAGCGTGGCGAAACACCTCAGGGCCGTCCATACGAACAAAGCCGACGGTGCGGGTGGAGGACGGACCGCCGTCAACGTAGAGTTTGTCGCGAAAGCGGCCGTCGGAGCGCAGAGAGGTGGCGAGAATGCCCCGGTCGGTGATGGCCCCGTTCAGCTTCTGGGCTTCGACCACGACGGCGCCGGCGCCGTCACCGAACAGCACGCAGGTGGAGCGGTCCTCCCAATCCAAGATCCGGGAGAAGGACTCTGAGCCGATCACGAGCGCACGCTTAAATTGCCCGCTTTTTAAATAGTTATCGGCTGTGGCTAGGGCGAAGACGAAGCCTGAGCAAACCGCTTGGACATCGAAGGCCGCGCCATGGTTCATGCCGAGCTCGGCCTGGATGGTCACGGCGGTGGCGGGAAACGTCTGATCGGGGGTCGAGGTGGCGAGGATGATGAGATCGATGTCCTCCGGCGCGAGACCCGCATCGGCCAGGGCCGCCTTCGCGGCTGCCGAGCCCATGGTGGAGGTCAGCTCGCCGTCGGCCACGATGTGGCGCTCTCGGATGCCGGTCCGCGCCGAAATCCACTCATCGGAGGTGTCGACAATCCGCGCCAAATCGTCATTCGTGACGACTCGCGCGGGCAAATACCCGCCGACGCCCATGATGACTGACCGTACGGTGTCCAAATCAATCCGCTCCGAAGCCTACGCCGCACCTTCAAGCTCGAGCTTGGTGTGGAAATGAGACACGTCGCTCCCGAGCCGCTTGACCACACCGCTCGACGCCATCTCGTAGGCGAGATCGATGGCGCTGGCGAAGCCTGTGGCGTCGGTTCCGCCGTGGCTCTTGACGACAATGCCGTTCAGCCCAAGGAAAATGCCGCCATTCAGCTGGCGGGGATCCATCTTTTCCTTGAGTGCGCGAAAGGCACCCTGCGCGAGGACCGCGCCGAGGCGCGCCAGAAACGACCGCCCCATGGCGGCACGTAAATACTCGCCGATTTGCTTAGCCGTTCCCTCGGCCGTCTTCAAGGCGATGTTCCCGGTGAAGCCGTCGGTGACGACCACGTCGACCGCCCCGCGGCCGATATCGTCGCCCTCGATGAATCCGTGATAGCGGATGGGAAGCGGCGCGTCCTTGAGGACCGCCGCCGCCTTGCGGATCTCCTCGACGCCCTTGACCTCCTCGACGCCGATATTCAGGAGGCCCACGGACGGCCTCTCTATGCCGAACAAGGCCCGCGCCATCGCCGCCCCCATGAGGGCGAACTCAACGAGCTGGCGGGAATCGGCACCGACATTGGCGCCCACATCGAGCACGATGCATTCCGCATCGACCGTGGGCCAGATCGCAGCGATGGCCGGACGATCAACCCCTTGGATCGTCCTTAAGCAAAACTTGGACATGGCCATGAGCGCGCCAGTATTGCCGGCGGAGACAACGGCATCGGCATGGTTGTCGCGGACGGCCTCGATGGCGAGCCACATGCTCGACTTCCAACGCCCCCGGCGGAGCGCCTGGCTCGGCTTCGCGTCCATGGTGATGGCGACATCGGTATGAACGACGTCGCATTTGCCTGTGAGGGTGGGATTGGCCGCAAGCTCCGGGCCGATTTTAGCCTCGTCGCCCACCAGGATGAACCGCATGTCCGGATGGCGGACAAGCGCCAAGGCCGCAGCCGGAATGACCACGCTCGGGCCGTGGTCACCGCCCATCGCGTCGAGCGCTATGGTGACTTGAGCACCCATTCCCCTACCGATCTGGAAGACGTTACCCTGCAGCGGTCAAGCCGCGGCAACCCCCGGAAAACCAATCCCGAATAGACTTAAAAGGCCGCCAGTGACAACCTGATTTTCCTCTGGATTCGCCCCTAGCGCTTTTTGAGCTTGGCGAGCGCTGCGAATGGCCCGCTTTCTGGGGCTTCCGCCTCGGAGCCACCTTGCGACCATTCGAAGCTCGCGCCCGGCCGCTTCGGGTAAGGATCGAGGGACGTGGCCAGGGTCTCGTAGACGACAGGCCCGAGGTCGATCATTCCATCCGTGATGGCATCGGGCCACTCGAGCAGGCCGGACTGTCCGGGATCCTCGGCCTTCTCCTCGAGTTCGTCGATCAGCGGCGCGGGCCAGAACTCGGCCTCGACGGGCACGTCAATGACCGCTTCCACCGGCTCCAGCGAAACAACACAGGTTTGGACCACTAACGCCTTGAGCTGGCCTGAGAGATGGATGCGCCCGCCCGCACCGCGGCGTAGACGATAGTCGAAGGTGAGGCTGTCGAGCCGCACGAGTTCGAGCAGGCGCGCGATGTCGGCCCTCTCGGCAAGCGTGGCCTCGATCCGGTGCTCGGCATTCTCTTCGAGATCGGCGATCCGCAGCGTCCGCGATAGCGGTAAAGCGTCAGCGTCTTCGTTCATCGCTTTGTCTCGTCTCCCAGCGCGCCCTCGGCGCACGGCTCCGGAAGTGTCAGAGCGCCGGCACAAAGATCCGCGACGGATTGCGCCTCCAGGTGCCGGATGATCTTCATTAGATAAGGCACCAGGCGCGCGCTTGCGAGCTTGGCGGACGCCTCATCCAGAGGAAGAGCGCAAGCGATCGAGGCGGCCAGAGCGCCCTCGCCTTTGCCAAGGGCTCCCTCGTAGCCTTGCAGCAAGGCGGCGCCCGAGGCGGCGAGCCCCCTCACCTTCTTCGGGATGGCGAGATCGCCCACGCCGAGCTCGCGGAGCACGGTCTCCATGTCCGCGGTGAAATGGTCGGCAAGCTCTTGCGCCATCGCGGCGGCGCTCCCGCCTTCGTCCTTCAGGCGATGCAGCACGGCAAAGAGATGGAGCGACAGGACCACGAACCGGCCCTCCAGTGTATCGGGCACCCCAAACCCCTGATAAAAAACAGGAAGCCGCGCCTGCGCCACAATCGAGCCATAGAGTTCGTCTGCATGAGTGGGCTTGCGGCGCCACGGCAGCAAGACGGCGACAGTCTTCAAAGACAAGGCCATTTCGACTAGCTTCTGAGTACTTTCAGGGGCCGAACGAGGGGACGACCAAAATCTTGCGTAAGGTCAAGCCTGCTTCCGCTTGGGCTTCCCTGCCCTTGCTTGCCGCACTCATGACGGGCGTGGCGACGCTCTCGGCTTGCGGTGCCCAGATCGACCGGCATGGGCACGTCTTTATCGACGTCGATCTCGATCAGATCAAGCCGGGCATGTCGAAGCAGGAGGTCGAGACCGCCCTCGGCTCGCCCGACACCACGAGCACGATCGGCGGCGACGCCTACTACTATATCTCCACCACGCAGAAGACCGTCGCGTTCCTCAAGCCCCGCGAGATCGACCGGCAGGTCATCGCCGTTTATTTCGACGGGCGCCAAACCGTCAATGATGTCGCGCACTACGGCCTGAAGGACGGCGTCGTGGTCAACTACTACAAGGGCGAGACGCCCGCCCGCGGCAAGGACCTGTCCTTCCTCGAGCAAATCTTCGGCAATATCGCAAGCCGGAGACTGTTCAAGGACCAGAACGGGGCGGGCGGCGCGGGCGGCCCCGCAGGCATTCCGGGCATCTAGGCGGGTGCCTGCCCTTAGTGGTGGGCCAGCACCGCGAGCAGCAGAAGCGCCACGATGTTGGTGATCTTGATCATCGGGTTCACTGCAGGGCCTGCCGTGTCCTTGTAAGGATCACCGACCGTATCGCCGGTCACCGCGGCCTTGTGGGCCTCGGAGCCTTTGCCGCCATAATTGCCGTCCTCGATATATTTTTTGGCATTGTCCCATGCGCCGCCGCCGGCCGTCATGGAGATGGCGACGAAGAGGCCGGTGACGATGACGCCGAGCAGCATGGCGCCGAGCGCGGAGAATGCCGCGCTTTTGCCGGCAATCCAATTGATGATGAAGAAAAAGACAACCGGGGACAGCACAGGCAGCAGCGACGGCACGATCATCTCCTTGATCGCCGCCTTGGTGAGCAGGTCGACCGCCCGCCCGTAGTTAGGACGCTCGGTGCCCTTCATGATTCCGGGCTTCTCCTTGAACTGACGGCGCACTTCTTCGACGATGGCGGAGGCTGCACGCCCGACCGCAGTCATGGCGATGCCGCCGAAAAGATACGGCAGAAGGCCGCCGAGGAAGAGACCGACCACCACATACGGGTTCGACAGGCTGAAGGTCGGGTCGACGCCGGAGAAGAAGGGGAACTTGTCCGCGTTCGCGGCGAAATATTTCAGGTCTTCGGTATAGGCGGCGAACAGCACCAGCGCGCCGAGGCCGGCTGAGCCAATGGCATAGCCTTTGGTCACCGCCTTGGTCGTGTTGCCGACCGCGTCAAGCGCATCGGTGGTCTTGCGGGTGTCCTCCGGCAGACCGGCCATCTCGGCGATGCCGCCGGCATTGTCGGTGACCGGACCAAAGGCATCGAGCGCCACGATCATACCGGCCAGCGCCAGCATGGTGGTGACCGCGATGGCGATGCCAAACAGACCGGCAAGCCCGTAGGCGACGATGATAGCTCCCACAATGACCAGCGCAGGAAGCGCCGTCGACTCCAGCGAGATGGCGAGGCCTTGGATGACATTGGTGCCGTGGCCTGTGACGGAGGCCTTGGCGATCGACTGCACCGGGCGGTAGTTCGTGCCTGTGTAGTACTCTGTGATCACTACGATCAGCGCCGTCACCACGAGCCCAACCACGCCGCAGAAATACAGCGACTGGCCGGTAAAGCTCACCTCGTCGACCTTCATCGCCGTGTCCATGCCGACGAGCCATTCGGTGAGAGGCCAGAGCACAATGAGAGACAACACACCGGTGGCGATCACGCCCTTATAGAGAGCACCCATGATCGACTGGCTTGCGCCGAGACGTACGAAGTACGTGCCGATGATCGAGGTGATGACGCACACGGCGCCGATGGCCATCGGATAGATCATCATCGCCATGACGCGATCTCCGCCGGCGAAGTAGATCGAGGCGAGCACCATGGTAGCGACCACGGTCACCACGTAGGTTTCGAACAGGTCGGCGGCCATGCCGGCGCAGTCGCCGACATTGTCGCCGACGTTGTCGGCAATGGTGGCCGGGTTGCGCGGATCGTCCTCGGGGATGCCGGCTTCGACCTTACCCACGAGATCGCCGCCCACATCCGCGCCCTTGGTGAAGATGCCGCCGCCGAGACGGGCGAAGATGGAGATCAGCGAGGCACCAAAGCCGAGCGCCACGAGCGCGTCGACAACTTGGCGGGACGCTGGGGCGAAGCCGAGCATCTTGGTGAGAACCAGGAAATAGATGGCCACGCCGAGCAGCGCCAGACCCGCCACAAGCAGACCGGTGATGGCGCCGGCGCGGAAGGCGAGGCTCAGGCCTTCGGCCAGGCTCTTGGTGGCTGCTTGCGCGGTCCTCACATTGGCACGCACCGAGACGTTCATGCCGATATAGCCGGCCAAGCCCGATAGCACCGCACCGATCGCGAAGCCGATGGCTTGCGGCAATCCGAGCAAGAAAAACAGGATGATGAAGATCACCACGCCCACCAGGCCGATGGTCTGGTATTGACGCGAGAGATAGGCCTTCGCTCCCTCCTGGATGGCGGCAGCAATTTCCTGCATGCGCGCCGAACCCGGATCCGCGGCGAGAACGGCCCTGGTAGTCCAGACGCCGTACGCGATGGAAAGCGCCCCGCAAGCAATGATGAGGTAGAGAACCCAGGTCATGAGAGACTGTCCCCGTTTGTCGGCTCGGTTGGGATGTGAGAAGCAAGCGCGGCTGAAAAGTGAGACACGGGCAGGTGCCCGTGGCCTTGTTGCTCCTAGGACGTGGCGGTTAAGCCCGGCGGAAAATGCCAAAGTTGCGGCGCGGAAGCAACAGACTGCCGCTCAAAGCGGCATTTTGGCCTAAAGGGTCCACAGGTCCCCTAGAAGTGACTGAATCCCTTATGTTTTAGCGAGATGGGGTGGCCTTCCGTGTCGAGGACGGCGACCCCCTCCTCGGCCGGCAAGACCCCACCCACGTGGGTGAAGGCTGCGCCCTTGGCTTTCGCCTCCGATTCGAAGCCCGGCGCCGACTTCTCGGAGACAGCCATGACGATGCCGTAGTCGTCGCCGCCGGTGATGAGGTCGGGAAGCAGGTGCGGCTCCCGCTGCAACGCCTTCCTTGCCGCAGGCGAGAACGGCACGCGGCCCGTCTCGATCCGTGCGCCAACGTGGGACACCTGACAGAGCTTCTCGATATCGCCCACGAGACCATCTGAGACGTCGATGGCCGCTTGCGCGAAATTGCGGACGAGGATCGCAAGGTCGTTGTTGGGTCCCGGGCGCCGATAGGCATTGACGAGGAACGCGACATCCTCGCCCGACAAGCCCCACGTCGCGGCGAGCCCGGGCTCGCGAAGGAGGCGCAGCCCGAGATGCGCATCGCCGATGGTGCCGCTGACATAGAGCTTGTCTCCCGGCTTCGCGCCGAGGCGCAGCACCGCGTATTGATGCGACACGAGGCCGAGAGCGGTGATGGTGATGGTGAGAGGGCCCGGTGTGGCCGAGGTATCTCCGCCAATGAGGCTGATGCCGGTCTGGTCCTGGACCGCACGGAGACCGTTGGCAAAGCCTTCGAGCCAGTGGGCGGAGACTTGAGGGGAGAGCGCCAGCGACAGAAGGTAAGCATAGCCGCGAGACCCCTTGGCGGTGAGATCGGAGAGATTGACCGCCAAGGCCTTGTGCCCGATGGAGTCGGGCGGGTCGTCCGTCAAGAAGTGTACGCCTTCAATGATCGTGTCGCATGTCACCACGAGCTCATGGCCCTCGGTGACCATGAGCACGGCCGCGTCGTCCTTGAGGCCGAGCGCGCCTGTGTCTTTGGCGAGCGGCGCGAAATAGCGGGCGATGATCTCGAACTCGCCGGGCCGCGTCTCCACATGCTCGACGCCATTAACCATTGCCGGCTCCGCGCGCGGCGAACTCCTGCGGCCGCGCCTTGTGGCCAAGCCGGTCGAGAATGCCGTTCACGACCTTCGGCTCGTCCTCGCCAAAGAATGCATGGGCGATGTCGACATATTCAGTGATCACCACACGGGCCGGAACGTCCTCGCGCAGCAAAAGTTCATAGGCGCCCGAGCGCAAAATCGCCCGGAGGATCGAATCCACGCGAGTGAGCCGCCAGCCTTCGGCGAGCTGCTGGTCGATCATAGGATCGAGACGCCGCTGCTCCCGCACAACGCCTTCGACAAGATCGCAGAAGAAGCCGGGCTCCGCCTCGCGGTACTGCTCGCCCTCGACCTCTTGGCCGAGACGATGCGCCTCGAACTCGGCGAGCACCTCGTTCAGGTCGATGCCGGTCATGTCCATCTGATACAGCGCCTGTACGGCGGCGAGCCGCGCGGCGCTGCGGGAGGCGGCTCGATTTGGCGTTTCGCCGCGGGCCATGACGGCTAGCGCCGGCTCGCGGAGGAAAAGTGCTGCTCGAGGCGCATCAGAGTGAGACAGGCACGTGCCGCGTCACCTCCCTTGTTGCGCCCATCGACGCTCGCCCGCTCCCAAGCCTGCTCGCGGTTCTCGCAGGTGATGATGCCGTGGCCGATCGGCACGCCGTGTTGAATGGCAAGCTGATTGAGGCCGCTCGCGGACTCCCGGGCCACGATCTCGTAATGGCTTGTCTTGCCCCGGATCACGCAGCCGAGCGCGATGCAGCCGCGATGGCGCCCAGCGCGGCCGACGAAACCGTTGGCAAGCGCAAGGCTGAGGGCAAGGGGGATCTCCAGCGCACCAGGCACCGCGATCCGCTCGTACTCCACCTGATTGCCGCGAAGTTCATCGATGGCGCCGCGGGCAAGCTCGTCGGCGATATCCTCGTAGAACCGGGCCTCGATGATGAGGACCGAGTTCGGTCCTCTGCGGGTCATGGCGTCGGCTCCAGGCCTTGCTGGCCGACGACCCTCAGCCCGTAGCCTTCAAGGCCGACGATCTTGCGCGCGGGCGAGTTCGACAGAAGCACCATCTCGCGGACGCCGAGATCGAGCAGGATCTGGGCGCCGATGCCGTACTCCATGAGCCGGGGCTGGCCCTGTCCGTTCGCCTCTTGCCTGAGACGGGCGGAAATCGCATCAGGGCGCCCTTCCCGGATCAGCACGATCACGCCGCGCCCCTCTTGGCCGATGATCTCCATGGCCTTGTGGATCGGCGTGTCATGCGTCCCGCCCGACGCCAAGAGGTCGTCGAGCGTGTTCATGGCGTGCACGCGCACGAGCACCGGGTCGCCGGAGGAGACGTCGCCTTTGACGAGGGCGACATGCTCGGCTGTGTCGACGGTCGTCGCATAGACCTTGACGTCGAATTCGCCGCCGAACGGGCTGTCGATCTTGGTCTCGGCCACCACGTTGACGAGATGGTCGTAGCGCAAACGATAGGCGATGAGATCGGCGATAGTGGCGATCTTCAGGTCGTGGGTCTGCGCGAAGGTGACGAGGTCGGGAAGCCGCGCCATGGTGCCGTCGTCGTTCATGATCTCGCAGATCACGCCTGAGGGGTAGAGCCCCGCAAGCCGCGCGAGATCGACCGCGGCTTCGGTATGGCCGGCGCGGACCAGCACGCCGCCTTCCTTGGCGAGCAGCGGGAACACATGACCCGGGGTCATGACGTCGCGATAGTCCTTGGTCGGATCGATGGCGACGGAGATCGTGTGCGCCCGGTCGTGCGCGGAGATACCGGTAGACACCCCTTCCCGGGCCTCGATGGACACGGTGAAGGCTGTCGAGTGACGCGAGCGGTTCGAGCGCGACATGAGCTCCAGACGGAGCTGCTTGGCGCGCTCCGGCGTCAGCGCGAGGCAAATGAGCCCGCGGCCGTGCTTGGCCATGAAGTTGATGGCGTCAGGTGTGGCCATCTGCGCCGGAATGACGAGGTCGCCTTCGTTCTCGCGCTCCTCGGCATCCACCAGAATGAACATGCGCCCGTTGCGCGCGTCCTCGATCACCTCCTCGATGGGCGAGAGGAACTGGCGGTGCGACGCCCTACTCGATGTCTTACTCAAAGCGGTCACGGGTCAGCGGCCTTCATGTTGGCTCAGGCGCGCCACGTAGCGCGCGAGAAGATCGACTTCAAGGTTTACCAGATCGCCCGGCTGGCGGTCGCCCCATGTGGTGTGGGTGAGCGTGTAGGGAATGATGTTCACGCCGAAGCGGGTAGCATCCACCTCGTTAACGGTCAGCGAAACGCCGTTCAGCGCAATGGAGCCTTTTGGCGCAATGAAGCCTGAGAGCTCGGCTGGCGCGTCCATGAGGAACCTGACACTGTCGCCATCGGGATAGCGGGAGATGACTTTCGCGCGGCCGTCCACGTGTCCTGTGACGATATGCCCGCCAAGCTCCTCGCCGAGGGCCAGCGCGCGCTCGAGATTGATCTTCTGCCCCTCTTGCCAGTCGCGGAGGGTCGTATGGGACAAGGTCTCGTTGGACACCTCGACAACGAAGACGGAGCCCTTTCCCTTCGCCTTGCCGATCTCGACGAGGGTCAGGCAGCACCCGTCGCACGCGACCGAGGCCCCTTCTTCAAGGCTCTTCGCCTTATAGGGTGCGGCGACCACGAAGCGCGATCCGTCGCGCTTCAGAAGCGTGCCTATGCCGCTGACAATGCCAGTGAACATGTCCTGATCCGCCGCCAATAGGTCATCCGGTCCGGTCCGAACGCGCGGGAGGTAATGAGAGTGAAATGGCCGCTTGCCGTGAGCCGATCAAGGCCGTCGCCGGCGAACGGCGTGAGGCCATCGGCGCCGGCGGGATTGGGCCCTTGATAGACGACTGCTTCGTCCACGAGATCGGCGTCGAGGACGGAGCGCGCCACCGAAGGTCCACCCTCGATCAAGACGCGGGTGATGCCGCGATGAGCGAGCGTCACCATAGCCTCGCGAATATCGATGAGGCCCTGATCGTCGACGGCAACCGGAACGATCTCCGCACCGTGATCATGGAGGAGCTCGGCATTGGGCTGGCTCTCGGTTTCGGCACAGAGGAGCCAGACCGGTATCATAGGGTCTTCGAACAATTTCGCGTCGGGTGGGGTACGCAAACGGTTGTCGAGCACGACGCGCACGGGCGAGCGGCACGACATACCGGGAAGGCGGCAGGTGAGCGTGGGATCGTCGTCGAGGATGGTGCCCCGGCCCACGAGGATCGCGTCGTTCCGCGCGCGCAACAAATGACCATGGGCGCGGGCGTCTTCGCCGGTGATCCATACCGGCGCACCGTGTCCTTGCGGCATGAGCCCGTCGGCGCCCACGGCAAGCTTGAGCGTAATCGCGGGACGTCCCTCGGTGACGCGCATCATGTGGCCGAGACTGACGGTGGCAGCCTCCGCGGCGAGGACGCCCTCCTCCACCTCGATGCCGGCGGCCTCGATGCGCTCGATGCCGCGTCCGGCGGTGCGGGGATCGGGATCACGCGAGCCGATGACCACGCGTTTCGGCCGCGCGGCGACGACGATGTCGGCACAAGGCATGCCCCTACCGTTCTCATGTGCGCACGGCTCGAGCGTCACATAGATCGTGCTGCCTTCCGCTTTCGATCCCGCGTGCTCGAGCGCTATGGCCTCCGCATGGGGGCGGCCTCCCGGCGCGGTCCAGCCGCGGCCGGCGATCTCACCCGATGGCATGACGACGACCGCGCCCACCGACGGATTCGGCCAGGCGAGCCCGAGCCCGCGCCGCGCAAGCCTGAGCGCCTGCGCCATATGCTCCTCGTCGCTCACGCTCATGGGACTTTGTGGCTAATCCTCGGCAGCGGCGGCTTCGTCGGCCTCGGCGTCCTCGCCTTCGCTTCCGGCAAGTTCGCCGAGCAACGCCTCGAAATCCTTGGCCTCGCGGAAATTCTTGTAGACGGAGGCGAAGCGCACATAGGCCACGTCGTCGAGGCCTTTCAACGCCTCCATCACCAAATGCCCGATGGTCTCCGAGCGGATGTCGTTCTCACCCATGTTCTCGAGACGGCGGACGATCCCGCTCACCATGCGCTCTACCCGCTCGGGATCCACGGGCCGTTTGCGGAGCGCGATCTGCACGGAGCGCATCAGCTTGTCGCGGTCGAACGGGATGCGGCGCCCGCTCCGCTTGATCACGGTGAGCTCGCGCAGTTGGACTCGCTCGAACGTGGTGAAGCGGCCGCCGCAATCCGCACAGACGCGGCGGCGCCGGATCGTGGTGTTATCCTCGCTCGGGCGAGAATCCTTCACTTGCGTGTTGGTGCTGCCGCAATAGGGGCACCGCATGGGCGACCGCCCTTCTCTTCCTCAGCGTCACGCAGGCCTACTCGTAGATCGGAAAGCGGTCGCAAAGCTCCATGGCGCGCTGCTTCACGCTCTCCTCGACGACACTGTTGCCCTCGTCGCCGTTGGAGACAAGCCCGTCGAGCACTTCGAGAATTAGCTCGCCGACGGTTTGGAACTCGGTGACGCCGAAGCCGCGCGTGGTGCCGGCGGGCGAGCCGAGGCGAATGCCCGAGGTGATCATGGGCTTCTCCGGATCGAACGGCACGCCGTTCTTGTTGCAGGTGATGTGCGCGCGGCCGAGCGCGATCTCCGCGACCTTGCCGGTCAGCTTCTTAGGCCGGAGGTCCACCAGCATCAGATGCGTGTCGGTGCCGCCAGAGACGAGCGCAAGCCCGCCCTTCACGAGCGTCTCGCCGAGCGCCTTGGCGTTGTCGATCACCGACTGCGCGTAGAGCTTGAAGGAGGGCTTGAGCGCCTCACCGAAGGCCACGGCCTTGCCGGCGATGACATGCATCAGCGGACCGCCCTGCAGACCCGGGAACACGGCCGAGTTGATCTTCTTGCCGATCTCCTCGTCGTTGGAGACGACCATGCCCGAACGCGGACCGCGCAGAGTCTTGTGGGTCGTGGTGGTGCAGATATGGGCGTGCGGCAGCGGGCTCGGATGGAGACCGGCGGCCACAAGGCCTGCGAAGTGAGCCATGTCGACCATGAGATAGGCGCCGACGCTATCGGCGATCTCGCGGAAGCGCTTGAAGTCGATGATGCGCGGATAGGCGGAGCCGCCGGCAATCATCAGGGCCGGCTTGTGCTCCTTCGCGAGGCGCTCGACCTCGTCATAATCGATGAGATTGGTATCCCTCGTCACGCCATACTGGACCGCGTTGAACCACTTGCCCGACAGGTTCGGCGGTGCGCCATGGGTCAAGTGGCCGCCGGCCGCGAGGCTCATGCCGAGAATGGTGTCGCCCGGCTTAATCAGCGCCAGCATCACCGACTGGTTGGCCTGCGAGCCGGAATGCGGCTGCACATTGGCGAAGTTGCAATTGAAGAGGCGCTTGGCGCGGTCGATGGCGATCTGCTCGACGACATCGACATATTGGCAGCCGCCATAATAACGGCGCCCCGGATAGCCTTCGGCATATTTGTTGGTGAGGAGCGTACCGACGGCATCAAGCACGGCCCTCGACACGATGTTCTCCGAGGCAATCAGCTCGATCTCGTTCTGCTGACGATCGCGCTCGTGCTCGATCGCGCTCCAGACCTCGGGATCGGTCTCTTTCAGGTGCTTGGTGAAAAACGCGCTCTCGCGCGCCTCGGCGCGCTGAATGTCACTTGCCGTCATGGCTAACTGCTCCTCGAGCTCAAAAAAACCCCAGCCGGCCCAGGCGACCCTTGCCCGCGAGGTTTTCCCCTCACGCGGCGCACGCTAGGCACGTTTGGTTGGCCTTACCACATGTCGCGCTGGCGCGCTAGCAACGCCCCAACCCTTGACCAGTGTTGATCAACCTACCCCGTGCGCACGGGAAAACCAACGGTCCAACAGTAAGTTAGGTGATGATCGAGACACCTAGCTCACGGCGAGAACCTTCAGGATACCCGTTCCGACGATATAGAGACCGGTCGCGATCACCACCCCCGCAAAGACGCCCGCGAGTGCGCGCTTGCGGCCCGCCAGATGGGCGTTCGTGCGGGTGCCAAGCAGCGTCCCAGCCGCGCCTCCGGCGATGACCAGCAAGGCGATGCGCCAATCGACGAGACCCGAGACGGCATAGCTGGAAGCCGTGGTGAGGCCGAAGGCCGTCACGGCGAAGAGCGAGGTACCGATCGCGTTCTGGAGACCCATGCCTGTGGCGAGCACGAGCCCAGGCACGATGAGGAAACCGCCGCCGATGCCGAAGAAGCCAGACAAAAGACCGACACCGGCGCCGAACAGCAAGAGCCGCGGCAACAGATGGGCGGCGGTCTCGGACGTCAGGCGGACGTCGTGTCCGATCGCCTGAGGACGGACACTGATCATGTAGATGCCGATGCCGATCATGGCTAAGCCGAACAGCGCCAAGAGCTCAGGGCCGCCGAGCTGCTTGCCGAGATGAGCTCCGGCGAAGGCGCCGATGACGCCGGCCGCGGTGAATACGAGCGCGCAGCGCCATTTCACCGTGCCCAGCCGCGCGTGGCTGAGGAGCCCCCACGACGCGTTGACGGCGACGGCCACGGCCGAGGAGCCGATGGCCACGTGAGCCGACGGCACGCCGACGAGATAGACGAGGAGCGGCACGGCAAGCACCGAGCCGCCGCCGCCAATGAGCCCCAAAGTGATGCCCACGAGGGCGCCGGAGCCCAAGAGCAGCGCGACTGGAAGAAGTCCGAGGGGCATGGTTTAGGCCCCGGCTGGCCGGCTTGAGGGCATGTGCTTACGCCGCCTGTCCATGCCGCTTGAGCCCTGAGACGCCGCCGATCACGAGGCCCGCGCCGGCCAAGGCAGCGAGCCCGTAGAACACGGGCGCCACGAAGAGGCCCAATGCCACGCCGAGCAGCACCAGGCCGCCGCCGGCGATCATGATCTGCCGGTTGGGGTCGACGGGCTTCCCCTCGGCGGTGACGACAGGGAGCCCTGCCCGCTTCCATGCGTCGATGCCGCCGGAGAGGACATAGGCCTCGCACGGCGCCGCGTCCTTCAGGCGCGCGGCGTTCATGTTCGTGCGCATGCCGGAGCGGCAGTGAAAGATGATGGGCGCGCCGACGCCGGCGAAATTGGTCATCTGCGCGAGCGGTCCATGATGGGATCCGGGAATGTGCTCCTGGGCGCGCTCATCGGCGCCCCGAATGTCGATGAGGGTCGCCCCCTGATCGATGAGGCGCTTGGCTTCTTCAGGCGTGACTGTGGGAAGGGCCATCGGTGTCTCCGTAAGGTCACTCGTCGCTGCAATAGAGCTTCTGGAGGTAGCCGAGCAGCAGTTCGGTGCGTGGCTCGGCGATGCGGTACCAGAGCGTCTGGCCCTCGCGGCGGAAGTCCACGAGGCCCTCCTCGCGCATCTTGGCGAGGTGCTGAGAGGTGGCGGATTGGGACAACCCGGCCGCCTCGGCCAGTGCGCCCACACGCTCCTCGCCGCCCTCCGCCAGCTTGCACAAGACCATCAGCCGCCGCTCATTGGCGAGGGCACGCAGGATGTCGGCGACCTTGGCCGTGTTCGCCTCGAATGTGGCGAGATCGGCGGGAGCGCTGGGCATGAGTCAGCTCCTTTAATCCATTAGCACTTGCTAATTTAGCTCTTGCTAATATATTAGTCAACAGAGATCACTTCAGTTTGCTTGAGAAAGGAGCTCTTCCCATGCCCGGCGCCCCTACCATCCAGGCCTTCTTCGATGAGCCCACCAATACGGTGAGCTACCTCGTTGCGGACCCCGAGACGAAGCGCGCCGCGATCGTCGATCCGGTGCTCGACTACGACCATGCCAGCGGTAGGGCATCGACCCATTCGGCCGACCTCATTCTCGATGTCGCCGAGAAGGAGGGCCTGACCGTCGACTGGGTCCTGGAGACCCACGCCCACGCCGACCATCTGTCCGGCGCGCCTTACATCAAGCTCAAGACCGGCGCCAAGGTCGGCATCGGCGAGCATATCCGCGACGTGCAGAAGATCTTCCGTCCGGTGTTCAACGCGACGGATCTGAGCGGTGACGGCAGCGAGTTCGATCATCTGTTTGCCGACGGCGAGCGCTTCAAGGTCGGCTCGCTCGATGTCGAGGTCATGCACGTGCCGGGGCACACGCCCGCAGACATCGCCTACAAGATCGGCGACGCGGTGTTTGTCGGCGACACGCTCTTCATGCCTGACTATGGCACCGCGCGCGCCGACTTCCCCGGCGGTGACGCCCGCACGCTCTATCGATCAATCAAGCGGCTGCTGACGCTTCCGCCCGAGACGCGCCTGTTCATGTGCCACGACTACAAGGCGCCGGGGCGCGATGAGTATGCGTGGGAGACGACCGTCGCCGATGAGCGCGCCCATAATGCCCATGTCAAGGACGGCATCAGTGAGGAAGCCTTCGTCGCCATGCGCGAGGAGCGGGATGCGACGCTCGCGGCACCTCACCTCTTGATGCCTTCGATCCAGGTGAACATGCGCGCCGGTCATTTGCCACCGGCTGACGCGAACGGCGTGCAGTATCTCAAGATCCCTGTGAAGCTTTCAGCTTAAGGACGGCGCGCGCACTCGCCCCCGCGCGCGCCAGACGCAAGAAGGCCATCCAGCGCACACTGGATGGCCTTCTTTATTGACGTTGTCCGAAACGCTCAGAGTTCAGAGGCGGACGCGTAGGCGGCCCCGTCCTCATTGTAGATGTCCGGCCGGAAGTGAACTTGCCCGTCAGGCGTTGCCCAGGCGCTGATATAGGCGAAGTAGACCGCCGTGCTCCGGTTGACCGGCACACTGATCTGCTCACCCGTCTGCTTCAGGCTTTTGATGCGGTCGATGTTCCAGCCGGGATTATCCTGGAGAAGCCAGTCGGCGAGCCCGGCGACGTTGTGCACGCGCACGCAGCCGTGGCTCTCGTAGCGGATTGCTTTGCCGAACAGGCTTTTGAGCGGCGTGTCGTGCATGTACACCGCGTCCTTGTTCGGGAAGTTGATCTTGATGTAGCCGAGCGAGTTCTCGGCCCAAGGTAGCTGCCGGTAGTTGTAGGTGTACACCGCTTGGCCGTTCCAATCGATCGTCTGCGGATCGACGGGATTGCCGGCCGAGTCGAAGGCTTCCATGTGGTAGGCGGCGAGCATGTCTCGGCCGGCCCGTGCGAATTCACGGCCTTTCGGCACCAGATCGTTTTGGATGATGCTGCGCGGGACGTACCAATAGGGATTGAAATTGACTTCCTTGACTTTGCTGGAGAGTTCCGGCGTCGGCAGCTCGGGCTTGCCGACGACGGCGGCGTGACGCTGGATCACGCGACCGCTTTCAACGGCCTCCACCTGAGCCGCGGGAATGTTGACGAGCACGTAGCGGTTGGCGGTGTGCGGCGCCAGCTTTTGCAGGCGCTTGAGATTGGCCTCGAGCTGGGCCAGACGGACGGTCGCAGGCACATTCAAGGCTGCCACGGTCGCCTTGGAGTCGATGACGCCCGTAGGCGGCAGACCATGCCGCGCCTGGAAGCGCTTTACCGCGGCCACGAGGGCGGCATCGTATTCGTCGGGGATGCTCATGCCGACGAGATCGCCGCTGACCTCGAGCCGGCGATGCAGCGTGACGATCTCCCGACCGCGCGAGCCTGGCCTCATGGCGACGGCCGGCACGGCCGGCCAGCCGCCTTGGGCCACGATCCCCTTGTACGTTTCGATAGCGGTCTTGGTCGCTGCAATGTTTTGCGTCGCAAGCGTGGGCGTGCTGAGCGCCGGATTGAGGATCATGGCGACCTCCGGGTCGCCGCTCGGAAGCTCTGAGGCTTGCGAGTCTGTTCTTGGCTGGGAGGCACGGCCGCCGCCAAACAGCCCACCGAACAGGCCACCGCCCCCGCCAGAGGAGCCGGCGCCGGAGGAGTCTCCGGTCGAAGGAGACCCCTGGTCCTGCTGATTTTTGCCTTTGAACCAATTGAAGGGGCCGGCGCTGGACGGCTCGGCGCTGGCAACAAGAAGCGCCGCGACGAGGCCGGCGGCGGCGATCAGCGCCCCGCCCCTGAATTTGTCGGATGACTTGTGCATTTGCCGCTCCCCGTCCGTTGCGGCCTATGTCCTGGCTTAACTATAAGCGCTTAGGCTTCGCCGCTCTACTCGTTTCGGGCCCGATGAAACCAGGCTTGGGTCACAAATTCTTTAACCAAGACTAAGTTCCGAAAGCGCCTCCGGCTGGTCTGCGCACGGACTACGTCGCAATTGACCTTGGAATGCTTCCCTCGTCGGGAACCCGACAGCCGCATTTACATGATGCGGCGCGACCCTGGGTGCAAGATGCCTGAGGAATGGGGCGAATTTGGGCTGGTCGCTGGATTCCCCTGCCCCAAAACAATCAGCCCCGGCGGACGAGTCCGCCGGGGTGAAGAATTCTTGCCTGATCGGTGCCGTTTAGAGCTGGTAGCGGATCTGATCCGTCCAGAAGCGCTCGAGCCGGATCAGGGCCTTGTTGAGCACTTCCAGGTCGTCCATGCCGATGCCGCCCACCTGCTCCAGGGAGCGAAGCTGGCGCTGGAACAGGCCGTTCACCACCTTGCAGACCTCTTGGCCCTTTTCGGTGAGGCTCACCCGCACGGAGCGGCGGTCGGTCGTGGAACGCTGATGATGGATATAGCCAGCATCGACCAGCTTCTTGAGGTTGTACGAGACGTTCGAGCCGAGATAGTAGCCGCGGCTGGTCAGTTCGCCCGCGGTCAGCTCGGCGTCGCCGATATTGTAGAGCAACAGCGCCTGCACGCTGTTGACGTCGACTCGGCCCAAGCGCTCGAACTCATCTTTGATGACATCGAGGAGCAACCGGTGAAGCCGCTCGACGAGTTTCAAGGAAACAAGATAGCGACCTTTGAGGTCTTCAGCCCCTTCGGCGCCCGCATTTGTCCCTACGTTTAGGGCTACATTCATCGCCTACCCTCGTTAGTTGTTGTTAAATCCCCAACTTGACGAGGACTATAGGCAGCGGCGACCTAAAATGACCTTAAGCGAGACGCTTAAGATTGCATGAAATTCTAGTATTAAGTTTTGATGATGTTGGCGAGCGTTTGAGCCACACTCAAGGACTTGCCAGCCCTGGCTTACGTTCTTCGAGATGAAGCTCGCCATCGACCGGCGTCGAAAAAAGACGCGCAATCTCGGAATCGTCGACCTCTTCGAGGGTGGCCGGCTGCCATTGAGGCAGTCGGCCTTTGCCAGCGATGCGCGCATCGATCCCTTCGCGGAAATCGTGGGTCTGAATGAGGTGCGAGGCGAGACGGAACTCGAGCTTCAACGCCTCCTCTAGGGTCAGCGACTTGCCGATCTGCATTTGGGCGAACGCGATCTTGAGCGAGGTCGGCGACTTCTTGCGCAGCTCGGCGGCCGTCTCCTTCGCCCAGATTGCGTCCTCTCCGTCCTCAGCATCGAGACGGGCGAGAATCTCTTCCACTGAGCCCGCCGAGAAGGCGCGGTTGATGACGGGCGTATGGCGTACGAGCTCGCCTTCGCCGGGATCGCGGTGGAGCCCGTCCAGCAGGCGGTCAATGGGATGGTTGTCGGCGAGCGCATCCTTGATCACGCCGAAATGGGCGGACGGAATGTAGTGGGTCACGAGACGCAAACGATGGGCATCGGCCGGGCCGACGACGTGACCGGTGAGCGCCAGATACGTTCCCATCCAGCCGAACAGGCGCGGCAGGAAGTAGGTGCCGCCGATGTCGGGCAGAAAGCCGATGCCGACTTGCGGCATGGCGAAGCGGTAGCCTTCCGCCGCCACGCAATGGGTGCCGAACAGGGTGATGCCGATGCCGCCGCCGAACACGAGGCCGTTGATGAGAGGCACGTTCGGCCGGATGAATTTCTCCAGCACCCAAACATGGGTATAAGCGGCGCGGTAGAATTCCCGAATTGCCTCGGTGGCGCCTTGCTGGTTCAGCTCGTTGAGGACCTTGAGGTCGCCGCCGCTACAGAACACGGTCGGGTGGGACGACTCCATCACGACGCCATAGATATGCGGCGCCGGGGACCAGCGCCGGTAATTCGCTGTCAGGGCCTCGAACATTTCGCGCGAGAGGGCGTTTAGCCTCTCGGGCCGGTCGAGGGTGACAATCCCGGCGCGGTCGATCTCTTCGAAGGTGATGCCAAGCGCTTCGGACAAACGCGATAGTCCCGCAAATTTGGTCTAATATCCGCGTGAAACGGCCCGCGGCAGCTAGCACTCAATGGGGGAAACCTCAAGCTCTGGCGAAGGGGCGCTTGGACGCGACATGATGCGAAGGCTCAATCTCGGGCTCGTTCTGGCGGGCCTCGTCATGCTGGCGCCTCCCGTGCACGGACAGGAGGCGAGCCCACCTCTGCCCGACCGGAACCCGCAGCGCGCTACACCGCCCACCGGTGACGTCGCCGCCGCGGGCGCCCCTGAGGAGGAGCCGCACCTTCCCGGCGACCAGCCGACCCTGCCTTGGCAGAGCCCAAAAGTGAACGCCGCTCTGGCCGCCTGCGCCAAGCTCCTCGATGGGGTGGCGATCGATTACGAGCAACTGCCGCCGATCAAGCACGGGCTCTGCGGCGCGCCGGCACCCATCCTCGTGAAGTCCATCGGCAAGGACCCTGCCGTTGCCATCGAGCCGCCGGCGACCATCAATTGCACGCTCGCCGCCGGCCTTGCCGCCTGGCTCAAGAATACGGTCCAGCCGGCGGCGGCGTCGCTCGGAACGGCCGTGGTGAAAATCCGCAATGCCGCCGACTATCAGTGCCGCAACCGCTATAGCGGCGCGAACACCAAGATCAGCGAGCATGCTTTCGCCGACGCGCTCGACGTCTCCGAGTTTGTGTTCGCATCCGGGCAGCGGCTCGCGGTCCTTGGACACTGGCAGTATGGCGCGACCACCGCCGCCCTTCCGCTTGTGCCGACGCCCCCGCAACCAAATCCCCACCGTGTCGCCGAAGCGCCGGCCGAGGACGCGGCTGCCTCCAGCGAGTCCACAGGGGCCATTGTGGCCGTCTCGGCGCGCCGCTCGTTCGGAACCGAGCTCGCCGCGGTCACGCGCGTGAAAACCAATCCCTTCGTGAGGCCGACGCCGCCCCCCGTGGCTCGGCCGCCGCAGTCCCCGCTTCCACACCCATTCTCGGCAGCGGGCGCACAGAAACAAGCAAGCTCTCCGGTTGCGAGCGCCAAATCGAACCCGTTCGTCAGCCCCCTGCCCGCACCCGGCGCGGAGGCTGAAGCGCCGGACGAGATGCCGGCGGAGGCGGCGGACACCAAGAGTGAGCCATCGCCCCCACCCGCGGCACGGAAACTTGGGCCGGATGAAGAGACGGCGTTCCTGCTGGTCGTCCATGCCGATGCCTGCAAAGTGTTCGAGACCGTGCTCGGCCCCGATGCCAACGAGGCGCACAAGAACCACTTCCATCTCGACATGAAGAAGCGCCGCTACGTGAAAATCTGCGAATAGGCGCTTTTCCCGCGGCAAACCATGTTTGTCGCACCGTCTGGCCGCGTAGCTCGCGCGAGTGGTAGCTTCACGCGAGCTTAAGCGAAGCAGGCGCAGGATTTTTCGCGTGGCCACACCCTCTAAAGACTCCGCCAAGGACAAGACCGTCTCGTTGCGCACCGAGCGGGTGAAGCGTGCGGGCACGAAGCCTGCGGACGCGACCGGTCCCGGCTATCCGGCGACGCGGATGCGGCGCAATCGCCGGGCCGACTGGTCGCGGCGGCTGACGCGCGAGACGGCGCTCACGGTGGACGATCTCATCTGGCCGATCTTCGTGATCGAAGGGACGCGCGAGCGGACCGCGGTCGCGGCGATGCCCGGAGTGGAGCGGCTCTCCATCGACCTTGCGGTCAAGGCGGCTGAGGAGGCCGCGGCGCTCGGGCTTCCAGCGATCGCGCTGTTTCCCAACACCGATCCCGATCTGCGCGACGAGGAGGCAAGCCAGGCCTTCAACCCCGGCAATCTCGTGTGCCGCGCGGTGCGCGCCATCAAGTCCGAAGTCCCCGAGATCGGCGTCATCTGCGACGTGGCGCTCGATCCTTATACGAGCCACGGCCATGACGGGCTCCTCACCGAGGACGGCGAGGTCGAGAACGACCGCACCATCGCCGCGCTGATCACCCAGGCCCTCGTTCAGGCGGAAGCCGGCTGCGATATCCTCGCGCCGTCGGACATGATGGATGGGCGCATCGGCGCGATCCGCGCGGCGCTCGAGGAGAACGGCTTCACCAATACGCAGATCCTGAGCTACGCCGCGAAATACGCGTCGGCCTTCTACGGGCCGTTCCGCGACGCGGTGGGCTCGGGCGGAAACCTGCGCGGCGACAAGAAGACCTACCAGATGGACCCTGCAAACGGCGACGAGGCGTTGCGCGAAGTCGCCCTCGACGTGGCCGAAGGCGCCGACATGGTCATGGTCAAGCCGGGGCTCGCTTATCTCGACATCGTGTGGCGGGTGAAGGAAGCGTTCAAGCTGCCGACCTTCGTCTACCAGACCTCCGGTGAGTACGCGATGCTGACGGCGGCTTCGGAGCGCGGCTGGCTCGACCGGGACCGCGTGGTTCTGGAAAGCCTCATGGCGTTCAAGCGCGCCGGCGCCGATGGGATCTTCACCTATTTCGCGCCGGACGTGGCGAAACGGCTGAAGAGTGGCTAGCCGCGCGCGTGTCGCGCCCTAGTTGGTGACCTTCATATCGGTGAAGAGCACCGTTGCGTCTTTTGTCTTGTCGAAATTGTCGCCAGACAGGCCGAAGCGCCAGCCGCCGGACGGCGCCTGCCCCCGCAGTTCCCGCACCTTGGTGCCGTTGATGTAGAAGGCGAGCGTGTTGCCTTTGGCATCGACGCGCAGCGTGTTCACCGATCCCGGCGCCGTCTTGATGGCGGGCGAGTCGACATTGGCGGCGATGGTGCCGGACCAGGCGCCATCTTGCTTCCTGGCAATCCAATAGCGCCCGTTGTTGAGAATGCCGAACTGGTAATAGGTCCGGTTGTCCTCGCCCCAGAACAGGAGCCCGGCGCCGAGCACCGGCTGATCGGCGTCTTCCGGCCAGACCGCGTCCGCACAGATATCCGCGTCATTCACGGAGAAGGTGACGTTCAGATTCGACTGCATGTCGTCGGGAGGCAGCTTGAAGGTGAAGGTGCCGTTCTTCACTTCGATCGTGTTCTTGAGGGCCCAGCCGCCGGCGTCGTCCGCGAACTTGTCTTCGAAGATGACCTTGCCGCCCTCGCAAGCCATGGCATGGCCGCCGGTGGCGACGAACAGGCTCGCAGCCGCGAGCCCCAAGACCGCTTTCCGCATCTTGGCTCCCCGTAAGCCTCGTGGTGCCCAGCTAGAATCCTTAAACCCTCGTCCCGAACTCGGCAACACGCGCGCGCGTTCCGCGCACCTCTATGCTTCGCCCGCAGGCGCTTGCGCTTGTCTCTGGGGGAATGAATCCCCATGTCCGGTGGGTCGCGCTTGGCCCCGATTCGGAGACCCCATGACCGAGCATCCCTCCAGCGCTGGCGCCGGCTTTGCCGACCAGCCGCATATCTACAATCCGGTGACGCAGCCCCAGCTGTTTGCGGCCGTGATTCGCAAGCGCTGTGTCGCCTTCATCATCGACGCCATCATCATCTTGGCGCTGACCGCCATCGCCTATGTGGCGGTCGCGGTGCTCGGCGTCGTCACGCTGGGGCTTGCCTGGCTTATGTTCGGGCTCGTGTTTCCGGCCGTCGGCCTCGGCTACAACGCCCTCACCGTCGGCGGGCCGAACTCCGCCACAATCGGCCAGCGCATGATGGGGCTCACGGTGTCGATGTGGTACGGGGGCAAGGTCACGCCCCTGATCGCGGCGTTCCATGCGCTTCTGTTCTGGTTCTCACTGGTGGTTTTCTGCCCAATCCTCCTGTGGGCGTTCTTCGACCAGCGCAAGCGCTGCCTCCACGACATCCTCGCTGGCGTCGTGGTGATCAATCGGCCCTAACTTTGAGCAGTTCCAGATTTTTGCTGGATTGTGACGGCCTTGGCGGATTGCGCGCCTGGCCCTCCATCCACTAAGCTTGCCTCGGATTGACTTGGATTCGCTTCAGGTCGGTGGCCCGTGACAGAGCACAAGAGCAACTTTCCGGAGTTTTATATTACCGCGCCGCAGCCCTGCCCTTACCTGCCGGGCCGGCTCGAACGGAAGCTCTTTACCCATCTGACCCGCGATAAGCCGGGCTTCCTTGTCGACAATCTGCTGAAGGGCGGGTTCCGGCGCAGCCAGAACATCGCCTACATGCCTTATTGCGACGCCTGCTCGGCCTGCGTGCCGGTGCGCATCCTCGTCGATGAGTTCCAGCCGCGTCGCTCCATGAAGCGCATCTCCCGCGACAACGAGGACCTCGTCTCCACACGCATGCCGGCGGCGCCGAGCTCGGAGCAATACGCGCTGTTCCGCGACTATATCGAAGCGCGCCACGCCGACGGTGGCATGGCCGAGATGAGCGTCCTCGACTATTCGCTGATGGTCGAGGATAGCGTGGTGGAGACTTTCGTCACGGAGTACCGGCTGAAACCGGACGAAACCGGCGATTCACCGCTCATCGCCGTGTCGCTGTGCGACCGGCTCAGCGACGGCATCTCCATGGTGTACAGCTTCTACGATCCTGACCTGCCGGCGCGCAGTCTCGGCACGTACATGATCCTCGATCACGTCGAATACGCGCGGAGCCAAGGCTACCCGTTCGTCTATCTCGGCTACTGGATCGAGGGCTCGCGCAAGATGCGCTACAAGGATCGCTTCCAGCCGCAGGAGCGCCTCACGTCCAAAGGCTGGGTGCGCAGCTAGCCTCTCTAATTCACGCGAAGTGCGGGCCGAACTTGCCCGACTTGGGGAAGCCTCTGGGCGGCAGGCGACCGGCTTGGGCGCGGGTGCCCCACCAATCGCGCAGATCGGCGGATGAAAGCGTGAAGGTGCGGTCGGCGGCGTCGATATAGGTGAGGCCTTCCTTCTTCGTGAAGATCTTGGCGTCGACAAGCCCGCCGTCCTTGTAGCGCTGGAGGCGCACGCCCTTGCCGCGCGGCATCTCGGGCAGCTCTTTGAGCGGGAACAGCAAGAGCTTCCGATTGTCGCCGATCACCGCGACGCTGTCACCGTCGACCGGCGCAACGACCGCCGCTTCGTCCTCCTTCACGTTCAGGATCTGCTTGCCCTTGCGCGTCATGGCCACCACCTCGTCCTCGGGCACGACGAAGCCATATCCGCTTGTCGAGGCGACGAGCAGCTTACGGCCGGGCTCATACACGAACAGGTCGACGGAATCGCCGGCATCCTCGATGTCGACCATGAGGCGGAACGGCTCGCCATGCCCCCTGCCGCCAGGCAGCTTGTCGGCGGCGAGCGCGTAGAACCGTCCGTTGGTGGCGAACAGGAGCAGCGTGTCGGTGGTCTGCGCCCGCACCAGGCACTTCAAGCGATCGCCTTCCTTGAAGGACAGGCTGCCGGCTTCCGTATTGTGCCCCTTGATGGAGCGGATCCAGCCCTTCTCCGACAGCACGACGGTGACCGGCTCCTTCTCGATCATCGCCTCGGCGAGCTCAACCTCGACGCCCTCGGGCGCCTCGGCGAAACTCGTGCGCCGGCGGCCGAGCTCGGTCTTCTGGCCGAACTGCTCTTTCAGCGCCTTGATCTCGTCGCCGATGCGCTTCCACTGCTTGTCCTTGGAGGCGAGCAGCGACTTCAACTCTTTGCGCTCCTTGGTCAGGTCGTCGTGCTCGCGCCGTAGCTCCATCTCCTCGAGCTTGCGCAAGGCACGCAGCCGCATGTTGAGGATGGCTTCGGCTTGGACATCGGTCAGCTTGAAGGCCTTGATTAGCGCGGGCTTCGGCTCGTCCTTCTCGCGGATGATCTTGATGACCTTGTCGAGGTTCAAATAGACGATGAGATAGCCGGCCAGGACTTCGAGCCGGTGGTCGATCTTGGCAAGGCGGAACTTGGAGCGGCGGACCAGCACCACGAGCCGATGGTCGAGCCATTCCTGCAAGACCTGACGCAGGCCCAGCACGTTCGGGATCTGGCCGCGGCTCAGCACATTCATGTTGAGCGGAAGCCGCGTCTCGAGCTCCGTCAGCTTGAACAAGGACTCCATCAGAAGCAGCGGATCGACCGTGCGGCTCTTGGGCTCGAGCACGAGCCGCACGTCCTCCGCCGACTCGTCACGGACGTCGGCAAGCAGTGGTAGCTTCTTCTGTTGCAGAAGCTCGGCAATGCGGGCGACGAGCCGCGCCTTCGGCACCTGATACGGCATCTCCGTGACGACGATCTGATAGGTGCCGCGTCCCGTGTCCTCCTGCTCCCAGCGCGCGCGCAGCCGGAAGCTGCCGCGCCCCGTCTTGTACGCTTGCACGATGTTCTCGCGCGGCTCGACGATGATGCCGCCAGTGGGCAGGTCGGGGCCGGGCACGATATCGACCAGCTTGTCCGCGGTCGCCTTCGGGAACTTGATGAGATGGAGCGCGGCGTCGCACAGCTCGCCTGCGTTATGCGGCGGGATGCTGGTCGCCATGCCGACGGCGATGCCGGAGGCGCCGTTCGCCAGCAGGTTCGGGAAGTTCGCCGGCAGCACGGACGGCTCGAGCTCTCGCCCGTCGTAATTGGGGCGGAAGTCGACCGTGTCCTCGTCGATCCCCTCGAGTAGGCGCGCGGCGACCTCGGTCAGGCGCGCTTCGGTGTAACGGTCGGCAGCCGGGTTATCGCCGTCGATATTGCCGAAATTGCCTTGGCCGTCGACGAGCGGATAGCGGACGGCGAAGTCCTGGGCGAGACGCGCGAGCGCGTCGTAGATCGCCTGGTTTCCATGGGGATGAAAGTTACCCATGGTGTCGCCGACGATCTTGGCGCATTTGCGGAACTCGCCTTGGGGCCCAAGGCGCAATTGCTGCATGGCGTAGAGCAGCCGCCGGTGCACCGGCTTCAAGCCATCGCGCACGTCGGGCAGCGCCCGGTGCATGATGGTGGAGAGCGCGTAGGCGAGATAGCGCTCTTCCAGCGCCTCTTTGAGGTCGACTGGCTCGATTGGCCCCGAATCAGGGGGCGATGCGCGTTTTCCCATACCCCGCGCTTAGCGCATCGGTGCCCCGCGCTCAAGCGGCGCGCGGGTTCCGGGCCAAGAGATCGAGAAGCCGGTCGCGCGCGGGCGGCAGCTTGAGCCCGTGTGGCTCTAGAACGTCGCGTTCGAGGAAAAAGCCGGTGAGCGCAAAGCCCGCGGCGATGTCGGCAGTGCCAAGCGGTGCGGCGGCGTCCAGCAAGAAGGCGGGAAGCGCCAGGAGCTTGTCGCCGTAAGGCGCGCCCGCTTCGCGGGACACGGCGCGGCCCGAGCGCGGCGACACATAGATCAGCTCTTCCGCGGTGCCCGTCGCCGCGCATTCGGAGAGATCGAGGCCGAAGCCGAGTTCGGCCAAAAGCTGGAATTCCCAATGGACGAGGAGCGCGGGCCAAACCTCCGGCTCGGCAAAGGAGCGCAGCAAATGGAGCGTGGTGGCGTAGAGCTCGGAATGGGGATCGCGCTCTGGGAGAAGCTTGATGAGTCCGGCGAGCGTGCCGATGGCGGCGAGAGCGCGCGCGTCGTCGAGCGCGCGGGCGCCATGGGCCTCCATGAGCTCCACGTTGAAGCCGCCGAGATGCTCTGAGAGCCGCGCGCGCCAGGTGACGCGGACGAGATTGCCCGGCTGAAGCACCGGGCGGATGCGCCGCGACCGCCCGCCCCGCACGAGGCCGAGATGGCGCCCATGCTCGAAGGTGAGGATCTCGGCGATCATGTTCGCTTCGCCGAGCGGCTTGCCGCTGAGGAAGATGCCTTCGTCGCTCCAGTCCATGGATTACCCTAAGGCGCAGCGCAGGCGACGCTCAAGGGCCGCGAGGACCTCTCCAAGCAGGCTACTCGCGCTCAATCGGCCGCATGGCGTTCGGATAATAGGTCGGACCGCCAGCCGTTCCAGGCGCCACGCCAATCTCAGGGTACCGCGAACCAAGGCCCCTGATCTCGCCGGGCGTCGGTTGGAGCGACTGGTATGAATAGCCGAGTGCACCTTGGGTGGTGTTGTTCGTATACGCCCCCCGGTAGCGGTCGGTCGAACGCCAGGTGTGCCACGACGAGCCAGCGCTGGCGGCCGTCACGTCCAGCACGAGAACCACTGCCAAGATCGGAAAGAGAATGGACTTCATGTGGACCTTTCGGTTCGCCCTCGCGGCTAAACTCCCGAGAGAGCACATGGTCCCCAAGAGGGAAACGTTCAACCCTTCCTCGGATACTCCAGGCCCATCTCACGAAAACGTTCCGGGTCCTCGCCCCAACGCTCGCGCACCTTGACGAACAGGAAGAGATGGACCGGGACGCCGGCGATCTCGGCGATCTCGGCCCGGGCCGCCTGGCCGATCTCCTTGATCATGGCGCCCTTGGCGCCGAGCACGATGCGGCGCTGGCTCTCGCGCTCCACATAGATGGTCTGCTCGATGCGCACGCTGCCGTTCTTCAACTCCTTCCAATCGGTGGTCTCGACGGTGAGCGCGTAAGGCAGCTCTTCATGCAGGCGCAGGAACAGTTTTTCGCGGGTGATCTCGGCGGCCGTCTGGCGGAGCGATGCGTCGGAGAGCTGATCCTCCGGGAAGAGCCACGGGCCGGGCGGGACGGCTTCGGCCAGATAGGCTTTCAGGTCGGCGACGCCGTCACCGGTCAAAGCCGAGATCATGAACACCTGATCGAAGGCTTTGAGCGCCGACAACTCGCCGGTCAGACGCAATAGGTCCGGCTTCTTCACGAGATCGATCTTGTTGAGGATGGCGATGGCCGGCCGCTTGATCTCGGGCAGATGCTCGACGATGGGCGCGAGCTTGTCATCGAGCCCGCGCGCCGCGTCGATGACGAGCGCCACGATGTCCGCGTCGCCGGCGCGGTCCCAGGCCGCTTGCGCCATGGCACGGTCGAGCTTGCGCTTGGGCTGAAAGATGCCGGGCGTATCCACGAGGATGACTTGGGAGTCACCGACAAGGGCGAGACCGCGTACCGGTCCACGGGTGGTCTGTGCCTTGTGCGTGACGATGGAGACCTTGGCGCCGACGAGCGCGTTGGTCAGCGTCGACTTGCCGCTATTCGGCGCGCCGATCAGCGCGACGAAACCGCAGCGCGTCTTGTCGTTGCTCTCAGTCTCAGTCATTGGCCGGTGGGCGCCAGATGCCCTCGCGCATAAGCATGGCGAGCGCCGCGGCCTGCTCGGCTTGCCGCTTGTTGGCGCCCTCGCCGCGCTCGGGGTCCACGCCCTCCACCTGCACCTCCGTGGTGAAGCGCGGCGCATGGTCCGGGCCCTCGCGGGCGATCTCCACGTAACGGGGCAAGGGAAGCTGTTTGCCTTGGGCCCATTCCTGCAGGGCCGACTTGGCGTCGGGTGCGGCGAGGTCCAGGGCGTCGAGATGCGGTTCCCACTCGCGATGGACCACCGCGCGCGCCGGCTCGTAGCCGGCATCGGCGAAGATGGCGCCGAGCAGCGCCTCGCAGGTATTGGCGAGGATGGTCTTCTTGTGCCGTCCGCCCGAGCCCGCCTCGCCGCCGCTCATCAGGATGAAATCGCCGAGCGTCCAACTCTGCGCCACTTGCGCGCAGGTTTCGGTGCACACCAGGTGATTGAACCAACGGGCGAGCTCACCTTCGCTCGCATTCACAAAGCGCGCGGTAAGAAGTTCGGCCACGGCAAGGCCAAGCACCCGGTCGCCCAAGAACTCGAGCCGCTCATTGTCCTCGTTCGGCTTGGAACCGGCGCGCGCGCTCGCATGCGTCAAAGCAAGCTTCAGCAGCGACGTGTCCGCAAAATTGTGTCCGAGCCTGGCGGAAAGCTGGCTGAGATCCGTGGTCCGCCGCTTAGGCAACGCTTATCGCACCACCGTGAAAATACGATTCCAGCGAACTTCCGTCGGCCAGTCCCAGAATTCCCAGAAACTGGATTCCTCGTCGATGGAGAAGAAGATCAATTGCGCTTTCCCCACGAGATTGACGAACGGCACGAAGCCGACTTCCGACAGGAATTGGCTGTCGGTAGAGTTGTCGCGGTTGTCGCCCATCATGAAGAAATGCCCCTCGGGCACTTTGTAGACCTCGGTATTGTCGCCGAAGCCGTCTTGGACGAGGTCGAGAACAGGATAGCTCACGCCGTTCGGCAGCGTCTCCTTGTAACGCGCCACATGCCGCTCGCGGCCTGACGCATCTTTCTCGACGAAGTCGTCGATCTTTACCTTCGATACCGCCTTGCCGTTGATGTGCAGCACGCCGTGGATCATCTGGATCTCGTCGCCGGGGAGCCCGATCACGCGCTTGATGTAGTCCGTCTCATTGTCGCGCGGCAGCTTGAACACGACCACGTCGCCGCGGTTGGGCTCCGAGGCCCAGACGCGACCCGGAAACAAGTTCAGGCCGAAGGGAAACGAGTAGCGGCTGTAGCCGTAGCTGTATTTCGAGACGAAGAGATAGTCGCCGATCAGAAGCGTCGGGATCATGGAGCCTGACGGGATGTTGAACGGCTGAAACAGAAACACCCGCACGACGAGCGCCAGGATCAGCGCATGGATAATGACGCGGACCGTGTCCTTCGTATTACTTTTCGCTTCCATTTTTTCGGCGTTCACGCTCATGCGGAAGCTCTCCTCGGTTAGTTAGTCCGGCCAGCCCCCGTCCCCTGTGCTCCCCGGTTTCCTGGGACAAGCGCCCCTATAGACCCTCCGTAGGAATCAGGCAAACGGCTCAATCGCGCTCGGGAACCTTCAAAGCTGAGATGATGACGATCGCCTGGGCGGTCGGGAAATCATCGGTGATAGTCAAATCGATGCGGACCTCGTGACCGTCCGGCGTCAACCGCTGCAGCGCCCGCGCGGCGCCCCCGGTCAAGGCCAGTGTGGGGCGCCCAGAGGGCAAATTTACGACACCCATGTCGCGCCAGAAGACGCCTTGGCGAAAGCCGGTGCCGAGCGCCTTGGCGCAGGCCTCTTTGGCGGCGAAGCGCTTGGCGTATGAGGCCGCCCGCAGTGCGCGACCGTCGGACTTGAGCCGCTCGATGTCGGTGAACACCCGCAATAAGAACCGCTCGCCGTAGCGCTCGATGGTCTTCTCGACGCGCCTGATGTCGATAATGTCGTTGCCCAGTCCGAGAATCATCACGCGAGACCTGCCCGCGCTTCGGGGGCGCGCCGGCGCAAGGTCTCCCGACCCTTGTCCATGGCTGCGCGCATGCGTCGCACGCTCTCGCCGAGGCCGACGAAGATCGCCTCGCCGACGAGGAAGTGGCCGATATTGAGCTCAACGACCTCCGGCAGCGCTGAAATGGTCTCCGCGGTCTCGTAGTTGAGGCCGTGGCCGGCATGCACCTCCAAGCCGAGGCCGCGGGCGAGATTGGCCCCCTCGCGAATGCAGCGCCATTCCGCTTCCGCGTCGGCCATGCGCCCTTCGGCGAGCGCGTCGCACCAGGCACCCACATGGATCTCGATGGCCGGCGCGCGCAAACGCGAGGCGGCCTCGATCTGGCGCCGCTCTGGCGCAATGAACAGCGACACGTGAATGCCGGCGTCGACCAGCTCAGCAACGACAGGCGCCAACACGTTATGTTGTGCCACGACGTCGAGTCCGCCCTCGGTGGTCCGTTCGGTGCGCTTCTCCGGGACGATACAGGCGGCATAGGGTTTGGTCTTCAGCGCGATCGCCTCCATCTCGGGGGTCGCCGCCATTTCGAGGTTGAGCGGGCAATCGAGTTCGGCCACGAGGCGCGCAATGTCGTCGTCGGTAATGTGACGCCGGTCCTCGCGCAAATGCGCGGTGATGTTGTCAGCGCCCGCCTCGAGCGCGAGCTTGGCCGCGCGCACGGGATCGGGATGCACGCCACCGCGTGCATTCCGCAAGGTGGCGACATGATCGATGTTGATGCCCAATCGGATCGGCGGGACGGTCATTGGGCCTCCACGGGGGAGCGAAGCTCACGGCGACGGTGCTGGTACGCATTCACCGTGGGCCTTACCAGGAAATAGCTCAGAAGCGCGAGGCCGAGCCCTATGGGGATGGCCCCGAGCGACATGGGTTCAAGGATCGGCCAGAGCTGGTCGATGGACGTCTGGAAGATGCCACTCGACAGGTCGATCGGCGCCCTATCCGAACCGCCGCCGAGCATCAGCCGGCCGACCTCGTAGGTTCCATACCAGAACACGGGATAGGTCAGCGGGTTGCCAACGAAGGTGCCGAGGATTGCTGCGACGATGCTGCCGCCGATGATCCAGGCAAGGAGCACGGCCATTATCATGTGGGTGCCGAGAAAGGGCGTGGTGGCGGTGAACACGCCGACGGCGAAGCCGAGGGCCACGGCGTGCGGCGTCGCGCTCAAGCGGCGCACGCGATATACGACATAGCGGGTCGAGCGGCTCCAGCTGCGGCGCGGCCACAGATGCACCCGCACCCGCTCGAGAAAGCTCTCCGCCTCGCGGCGCCTGAACAGCATTACCACCTCGTTCCAAGGATGGGCGCCCGTCCTCCGATCCCGGCCCAATGGGGCCCGAGCCCTACCATATTTGGGATAGATTTCTCCATATCCCAGGGGCTAGCCCGCTGCGCGCGCAGCGGTGCTCACCACATCTTTGGCGCGCAAGCCTGCCAGGATCTCATTCAAGTGCTTCAGGTCCCAGACCTCGAGGTCAATCAGCATCTCCGTGTAGTCGGGGACCCTGTTGGTCATCTTGATATTGCCGATATTGCCGTCCGCCTCGCCGATCACGGCGGCGATCTGGGCCAAGCTTCCGGGCTCGTTCATCGCCGTGACGGCAATCTTGGCGGGGAAACGCTGCGGATCGTCCTCGTCGATATCCCAGGTGACGTCGATCCAGCGCTCCGGCTCCTCGTCGAAGGCCTTCAGAGCGTCGGCGTGGATCGGGTAGATGGTGATGCCCTGCCCCGGTGTGAGGATGCCCACGATGCGGTCGCCCGGCACCGCGCCGCCCTCGGCGAAATTCACCGGCAGATCGCCGCGCAAGCCGCGGATCGGAATGCTGCTTGAGCCTTCCGGACGCTCCTTGCCGCTCGACCCTGGCCAGCGGAACTTGAGCCCCATGACCTTGCCGAGGCCGAACCAGCCCTCCTCCGTGCGCTTCACCTTGCGCCGGCGCTTCGCCGGCTCTTGCGGCGCTTCCTCGGGGAACACGGCGCGCACCACGTCGGCGGAGGCGAGCTCACCGCGCCCCACCGCCGCCATGACGTCCTCGGCGGTCTTCTGGGATAGGCGCCCGAGCGCCGTACCGAGGCTGTCCTCGCTGAAGGTCTTGCCCCGGCGCTGAAAAGCGCGGTCGAGAATCTCGCGGCCAAGCTTGCCGTATTGCGCGCGGACCGCGTCGCGGGTGGCGCGCCTGATGGCCGAGCGCGCCTTGCCGGTGGCGGCAAGGCTCTGCCAGGCGACCGGCGGCGCCTGCGCTGCGGAGCAGATGATCTCGACCTCGTCGCCATTCCGCAGCTGCGTGGCGAGCGGCATGGAGCGGCCGTTGATCTTGGCGCCGACGCAAGTGTTACCCACGTCGGTATGGACCGCATAGGCGAAGTCGATGCAGTTCGCGCCGCGCGGCAGCGCGATCAGGCGGCCCTTTGGCGTGAAGCAGAACACCTGGTCCTGGAACAGCTCGAGCTTGGTGTGCTCGAGGAACTCTTCCGGATTGTCGCCGTCCAGCAGCATGCCCACGAGATGGCGCAGCCAGCGATAGGCATTGGAGTCTTGCGCGGGCACCTTGCTCTTGCCGTTGGCGCCGTTGAGGTCCTTGTAGAGACCGTGCGCGGCGACGCCGTATTCGGCAATCGAGTGCATCTTCTCGGTGCGGATCTGCAGCTCGACGCGCTGATGGCGCGGACCGACGATGGTGGTGTGGATCGACTGATAGTCGTTCTGCTTCGGGTTGGAGATGTAGTCCTTGAAGCGGCCGGGAACGGCGTGCCAAGTCGTGTGCACCACCGCGAGCGCGTGGTAGCAGTCCGGCACCTCCGGCACGACGATGCGGAAGCCATAGATGTCGGATAGCTGCTCGAGCGAGATCTGCTTGCGCTCCATCTTGCTCCAGATGGCGTAGGGTTTCTTCTCGCGGCCAGCGACAACGGCGTTGACATTCGCCTCTTTCAGCTTGGTGGTGAGCGCGCTTTCGATCTCGTCGATCAGGCCTTGGTTGCGCTCGCGCAAGATCTTCAGGCGCTCGACCACGGCGGCGTGGGCTTCCGGGTTGAGCCAGCGAAAGGCGTGATCCTCCAGCTCCTCGCGCAGCCACTGCATACCCATGCGGCCGGCGAGCGGCGCATAGATGTCCATGGTCTCCTCGGCGATGATCCTGCGCTTCGCCGGCTTCATGTGCTCGAGCGTCCGCATGTTGTGCAGGCGGTCGGCGAGCTTGACGAGCAGCACGCGAATATCGCTGGAGATGGCGAGCAGGAGCTTGCGGAAGTTCTCCGCCTGCTCGGCCTTCTTGGTGACGAGGTCGAGTTTCTTGATCTTGGTCAGGCCGTCGACCAGCGTGCCGATCTCGGGACCGAACATCGTGTCGATCTCGCTGCGCGTGACCTCGGTGTCCTCGATGGTGTCGTGGAGAAGTGCGGTGGCGATGGTCGCATCGTCGAGACGCATCTCGGCGAGGATGGCGGCGACTTCGAGGGGATGGGAGAAATACGGTGCGCCGGACGCGCGCTTCTGATTGCCGTGCGCCTTCATGGCGTAGACATAGGCGCGGTTCAGCAGCGCCTCGTTGGCGCTCGGCTGATAGCTGAGCACGCGCTCGACCAGCTCGTATTGGCGGGTCATCGCGCGCGCCCCTTAACGAGTATCGGACACAGCAGCCAGCCTATGCCGGAATGCGGCGAGGCAAACTGAAATGTGCCGCGCCTGAAGACGTCGTCAAACTCAGCGTGCGCGCGGTCCCGCATTCGAGCCATCCGAAGGCGCCTGGGTCGCCATCCGGCGCAACAGCTCCTCCTCGGTCATGCGGTCGATCTGCGTGTCGGTCGACTGATCGTCCTGACCGAGGACGGGCACCCGTGCGTCCTGCGACAACATCGGCACGGCTTCCGCCTCAGGCTCATCCACCTCGACGTATTTCTGCATGGAGTGGATGAAATCTTCCTTGAGGTCGTCGGGCGCGATCTTCTTGTCGGCGATCTCGCGGAGCGCCACCACAGGGTTCTTGTCGTTGTCCCGCTGCACGGCGATCTGAGCGCCGGCGGAGATGGTGCGCGCACGGTGGGCGGCGAGCAGCACGAGCTCGAAGCGGTTCGGAATCTTGTCGATGCAGTCCTCGACGGTGACGCGAGCCATCAGGTCATCCTTTTGAAAAGTGGCGGATTTGGTCTCTATTTATGCAGTTCGGTCCAGGCTGGCAAGTCATACGGGCGCCTAAAGCTTTCGCATGATTTGACCTTCGCGGCCCCGCGCCGCTCTGCGCCACAGCGTCTCGGCACTCTGTTTGGTGACCGGATGGCGCCAATCCGGGGCGACATCGAGGAGCGGACGGAGCACAAATGGCCGCGCCTCGACCCAGGGATGAGGCAGGATAAGGGGTCTGGCGCCGGCCCGGGCAAAACAGGGATTCCTGCCCCGCCAATGCTTAATTCGCCCCTTGTGGTCGAGAATGTCGATATCGAGGGTCCGCGGGCCCCAGGGGCTGCCGCCGCGACGCCCCGCCGCCCGCTCAATTCGCTTGAAGAGCCGCAGCAGCGCCTCCGGCGGCAGATGTGTGTCGATCAGGGCGACGGCATTGACGTAAGGCGGTTGGCCCGCGCGACCGACAGCCGCAGTCTCATAGAAAGCGGAAACCGCCTCCACGGTGACATTTTCGCGCGCCATCTCGCTCAGGGCCCGCGCGATCGTGTCGGCGGGCCTGCCCCATGGCCCGGGACAATTTGCGCCTAATCCTACCAGTGTCTTGCCGTGCGTCGCCAATTGCGGAGGGCCTTCGTCATACCTATGTTGTGCAGATAGACGTTTAGTTTGTGTTTGTTGTCTCTCGCGAACATTTTTTCAGTGTTAGGAACCCAAAATGAATTTCTATCCCACGGAGCGCATCGCTCTCTTCATTGACGGTGCCAATCTTTACGCCGCGGCCAAGTCTCTCTCCTTCGACATCGACTATAAGCGTCTCCTCACTCTGTTCCGCTCCAAGGGGCAGCTCGTGCGCGCGCTCTACTACACCGCGCTCGCCGAGGATCAGGAGTACTCCTCGATCCGGCCGCTGATCGATTGGCTCGACTACAACGGCTACACCATGGTGACGAAGCCGACCAAGGAGTTCATCGACGCCGCGGGGCGGCGGAAGATCAAAGGCAACATGGATATCGAGCTTGCGGTCGATGCCATGGAGCTTGCCGACCATCTCGATCACCTCGTGCTGTTTTCCGGCGACGGCGACTTCCGGTCGCTGGTGGAGGCGTTGCAGCACAAGGGCAAGCGCGTGAGCGTCGTGTCCACGCTCTCCACCAATCCGCCGATGGTCGCCGACGAGCTTCGCCGTCAGGCAGACCAGTTTATCGATCTCGCCAACTTGCAGAACGAGATCGGCCGCGATCCGGCCGAGCGGGCCCAGCGCGAGCAGCGGCGTCGGCAGGAACCCGAGCCGCTCGACGAGTTCGAGCCCGAAGACCTGATCGAAACCTGAACCTTCCCGGCGTAAAGCCGTTTGGCGAACAAGGAGGCAAGACGATGAAGCTCGGCTTCGTTGGGCTCGGCCACATGGGAGCCCCAATGGCTGCGAATTTGCTCGCGGCAGCCCACACCCTCACTGTGTATAACCGCACCCCGGCCAAGGCGGAGCCGCTTGTGAAAAGCGGCGCGAAGCTCGCCACGACGCCGGGTGAGGCGGCCGGCGAAGCGGTCATCACCATGCTTGCCGACGATGCCGCGGTGGAGGCGGCCGTGTTTGGCCCGGACGGAATCCTCGAGGCGCTTGCTCCCGGCGCAATCCACATCTCCATGAGCACGATCAGCGTCGCCCTCTCCGAGCACCTCGCCAAAGCGCACGCCGAGCGCGGTCAGCTCTACGTGGCGGCGCCGGTGTTCGGCCGTCCCGACGCGGCCGCGGCGGGAAAGCTGTTCGTTGTCGCCGCGGGCCCGAAGGATGCGGTCGCCGCCTGTCAGCCTCTGTTCGACGTTCTCGGCCAGCGCACCTTCGTGGTTTCCCCGCACGCGCCGAACGCGAATGTGGTCAAGCTGAGCGGCAATTTCCTCATCGCTTCGGTGATTGCGGCCTTGAGCGAGGCCTTTGCCTTGATCGACAAAGCTGGCATCGACCGGGCGCAATATCTCGACCTTCTGGTAAGCACGCTGTTCGGCGCGCCGGTGTACAAGACCTATGGCGGACTGATCGCGGAGGAGCGCTACCAGCCGGCAGGGTTCAAGGCGGAATTGGGCTTTAAGGATATGAGCCTTGCACTTGGTGCCGCGCGCGCGCTCGATGTGCCTATGCCGCTTGCGAGCCTCGTTGCCGAACGCTTCCACACGCTGCTCGAGGCGGGCGGAAAGGACTTCGATTGGTCGGCGCTCGGCCTTCTCGCCAAGCGCGACTCCGGCGGGGCGACGCCGCTCAAGCCCGCGAACGAGGACTGACTGGTGGCGCTTTCCGCCGTGACCCATGCGGGGACGCCCGAGCCTGCCCCGGACTGCTCGCTTTGCCCGCGGCTTGTGGCGTTCCGCCACGACAATCAAGCCGCTCATCCCGATTGGTTCAACGGAGCGGTCCCCTCGTTCGGGCCCGAGACGGCGCGGCTCCTCATTGTCGGGCTGGCACCAGGCCTCAAAGGCGCCAACCGGACGGGTCGTCCCTTCCTCGGCGACTATGCCGGCGAGCTGCTCTACCGCACGCTTCTCAAGACAGGGCTCGCGCGGGGCACGCACGACGTCGCGACGCCCGAGGCACTCGAGCTCGTCGACTGCATGATCACCAACGCGGTGCGCTGCGTGCCGCCGGCGAACAAGCCGAAGCCCGACGAGATCAAGCGCTGCCGCGCCTTCCTCATCGGCCGCATGCATGCGCTGCCCAACTTACGCACCTTGCTCGCTATCGGCCGCATCGCCCATGACAGCATCCTCGATGCGCTCGCGCTGAAAAAACGCGACTTCCCCTTCTCTCACGGCGCGCGCCACGACCTTCCCGGCGGCGGGCTGACGCTGTTCGACAGCTATCACTGCTCGCGCCAGAACACGAACACGGGCCGCCTGACCACGCCCATGTTCGAGACGGTGGTGGGGCATGCCGCCGCGAGCCTCGACGGTTAGCTTGCTGGCGCTCGGCAAGTCGGGCATGCTGCTCAGGTCATTTTGAAGGCACGCGAGGCTTCCCCATGGCGGGGCTCGAAATCTCAACCACCAAAGTCGGCTTTGTTATCGTCAAGGCGCGCGAATGCGCGGCCAAGGTCGGCGCATGGGACGAAGGCGCCACCTCCGAGCACGATGCGGACTCGATCCTGGAGTCCTTCTCCGACGATGCGACCCTGGCGGAGCTCAAAGAGTTCATCCACGATCTCAACGAGGATGAGCAAATAAGCCTGGTGGCGCTCGCTTGGATCGGCCGGGGTTCGTTCGGGCCCGATGAGCTTGAGGATGCGGTCGAGACGGCCCGCGCGGAACGCAACGCCCGCACGGCAGACTACCTCATCGGCATGCCGCTTCTCCCCGACTATCTGGAAGAGGCCTTGGACCGGCTCGGCTATTCGGTGGAAGACGCCGAAGACGACGCCATGGGGGACTAGGTTGGGGCGACTAGGTCGCCCTCACCTCCCTTCGATCCAAGCAGCGACTTCGCCCGCGTGCCCCGCCGGGTCGGGCACCGGGTAGAACACATGCGCGATACGTCCCTCAGCGACGACAAGGGTGAGTTGTTTCAGATAGATCTCTCCGCCGGTTGCGAAAGTCGGTAAGCGAAGCGCATCTGCGAACTTGCCTTCCCTGTCGCTCAAGACCGGAAACGGCAGGCCAAGCCGCTCGACCAACTCGCGCTGGTACTCCGTCGTCTGGCGGCTCAGGCCGAACACGCGTGTTTCCTGTCGTGCGAAACGGCCGTGAAGATCGCGGAAGCCTTCGAGCTCGGGCGTCGAGCCATGAGCCCCGGGGATCAAATCCCAATCGGGTGGGTTGGGCTGGCCCGGGCGTCCTGTCCAGGGATAGACCGCGACCACGCTGCGGCCACGCAGCATCGCCAGGCACACGTCCCGTCCGTCCGTTGCCGGGAGCAAGACGGGCGGTAATGCGAGCCCTTGCGTCAGGTGATCGGCGGTAGGCTGCGGAGAAGCGGTCACCCCTCAGCCCTTCTCGCGCATGAGCCGGCCCTTCTGGCGGTCCCAATCGCGCTTCTTCTCGGTCTCGCGCTTGTCGTGGAGCTTCTTACCGCGGCCAAGCCCGAGTTGGATCTTGGCGATGCCGCGGGCGTTGAAGTAGAGCTTTAGCGGCACGAGCGCCATACCCTGCCGCTGGATGGCCCCGAGCAGCCGCGCCATCTCGCGCTTGTGCAGCAGGAGCTTGCGGTGCCTGGTCGGCGCATGCCCGTCGCGCGCCGCGCCCGGATACTCGGCGATGTGCGCGTTGATGAGGTAAAGCTCGCCACCTTCGTTGGACGCGTAGGACTCAGCGATGGTCCCCTTGCCGGCGCGCAGCGACTTCACCTCCGAGCCGGTCAGAACGATGCCGGCTTCGACGGTCTCCTCGATGTCGTAGTTGAAGCGGGCTTTACGGTTCTCGGCGACGAGCTTTCCGCTCTCGCGCTTCGGCGCCATGATAAGCCCTTTCGCAAAGCTAGACGGTCGCCAGGCCGACGGCCGCGATCGCCTCATCCACGCACTTGCGTGAGGCCGCCGAGATCGGCGCGAGCGGCAGGCGGGTCGCGCTCGAGCAGAGGCCTAGCTTCTCGGCCGCGTACTTCACCGGGCCTGGATTGGACTCCACGAACAACGCTTCATGCAGCGGCATCAGGCGGTCTTGGATCTCCAGCGCCCGCTTGAAGTTTCCGCCAAGGCAAGCAAGCTGAAACTCCGAGCAGAGCGCCGGCGCCACGTTGGCGGTGACCGAGATGCAGCCGACGCCGCCATGGGCCATGAAGCCGAGCGCCGTGGCGTCCTCGCCGGAGAGCTGGATGAATTCGTGGCCGAGCGCGGCGCGCTGTTGGCTCACTCGCGCCAAGTTGGCGGTCGCGTCCTTCACGCCCACGATGTTCTTGAGCTGGAACAGACGCGCCATGGTCTCCACGGACATGTCGACGACGCTGCGGCCCGGGATGTTGTAGATCAGGATCGGGATGTCGGCGGCGTCGTTGATCGCCTTGAAATGGAGATAAAGCCCTTCTTGGGTCGGCTTATTGTAGTACGGCGTCACCACGAGCGCGCCGTCGGCGCCGGCCGCCTTCGCGTGACGCGTCAGCGCGACGGCCTCGGCCGTTGAATTGGAGCCGGTTCCGGCGATCACGGGCACCCGGCCGGCGGCCGCCTCGATGCACAGCTCGATGACTCGGCGGTGTTCGTCGTGGTTCAGCGTCGGCGACTCTCCGGTCGTGCCGCACGGAACCAGGCCGTGCGTGCCCTGGTCGATCTGCCACTCCACAAACCTGCGGAAGGCGGTCTCGTCGAGCGCGCCATCCTTGAGGGGCGTGATGAGGGCCGTGATCGAGCCTTGAAACGGAGGCATAGCCAAAGCGAAAGCTCCTAATGCGAAGCGATTGTTGCAGGGTCCCGACGGAAAGTCGGGCGGACAATAGGGTCTCGTGGTTGAGGCGGCAAGCCGAGGGGCGCTCTCTTTCGGGCCATCCGTTAGGGATAAGCTGGCGCGCTATTTCCAGAGTCTCCACTGACAAAAGTATAATGCCGGCGAGCGGCTTACACGGGTCTTCTAAGTGCTGTTCTAACCCGGGACAACGCCTTGCCAGTCATTTTTCCGCCGAATTCTTTCAGACAGTGTTCAATTTAGGTACACTATCGTGACCTTTATCGTCGCGGCTCCCCGGTCGGGGGACGTCCTGACCGCTAGAACGCAGGTCGTAACCGGTACCGTTCGACGAATGAAACGCTTTCGCGCGCTCACTCTACCCGTTCTCATTGCGTTGACATGCGTCGCGCCGGGCCTTGCTGCGGCAAAATCAGAGCCTGTTCCGCTTCCCGACCGCAATCCTGAACGTCCAATCCCGGTGGTCGAGCAAACGACGGCCGCACCTGAGGGGGCGCCCGCGGCGGACGCCGCGCCTGGAGACGCGGCGCAGGACTTGTCGGCCACCGCCGAAGCGACCCCGGCCCCAGAGGCCGCGCCGGCTCCGTCCGATGAGGCGGCCGCCGACAAGAGCACGACCATAGCGGCCATCCCTGCGCCTGAGCGCAATCCGGAGAAGCCGGCCGAGCCCGCCAAGAAAGCCGAGGCGGAGGCGCAAGACCCCTCGCCCGAGCTCGTGGACGTTCCGCCTCCCGACATCAATCCGAACCGCGAACCGCCGACCTTCCCGCCTGCGCCGAAGCCGGCGCTGGACTATGTCGCGGTCCTGAAGCCGCTCCTCGACTACAACCTCACTGGGGACGACGAGAGCCGTCTTCGCTTCATCATGCATAGCAAGGACAGCGTCGAGCAGACGGCCGCCAAGATCTCGGACCCGGCCGTGCGCGCCTTCGCCCTGTGGTACCGCTACAAGCACAATAAGAGCACGGTGCTGGACGCCGAGGCGATCGAGCACTTCCGGGTGACCCATCCCGAATGGCCGGGCCAGGACGAGCTTCGCGAGAAGGCCGAGACGTCGCTGTTCCTGACCGACGCATCGCCGGACGAAATCAAGATCTTCTTCGGCCCCTCGGCCCCGCAGACCGGCGCGGGCAAGGCTGCACTCGCAAGCGTCTTTCTTAAGCAAGGTAACGTGGCGGCGGCAAAGGATCTGGTCGTTTCCGCCTGGCGCGATCATCGGCTCAACGAGGACGTCGAGAAGAAGATCCTGGCCAAGTTCGGCAACATGCTTACGGCCGAGAATCACCGGGCGCGCATCGACAGGCTGCTTTATCCCGACGATCCGTCAGAGACCGACGCGGCTCTGCGCGTGGCCAAGCTCCTACCCGCCGAAGAGCAGAAGAAGGTGGAGGCCCGCGTCGCCGTCATCAATCGGCGCAACAACGCCGGCAAACTGCTCGAGGCCTTGCCCGACGACGCCGTCGAGGACGATGTGGGCTTGCGCTTCAACAACATCCAATGGCTCCGGCGCACCAAGGACAAAGATCAGAGATTGCTCGCTTGGAAGCTTCTGCTGGACGCTCCGCTGGAGCCCAACGTCCTGCTCGACCTCAACGAGTGGTGGATCGAGCGGCGCGTCAATGTGCGGGCGGCGCTCAATGACGGACATCCGCGCACCGCTTACGAGATCGCCGCCAAGCATGGCCTCACATCCGGTGACTCTTACATCGAGGCGGAGTTCCTGGCCGGCTGGGTCGCCCTGCGCTACTTGAACGAACCGACGACCGCGCTGCGCCACTTCCTCGCTTTGCGCAAGGCCGCGACGGACTCCCGCAACATCGCTCTCGGCGAATACTGGCTCGGGCGGACGGCGCTCGCGCTCGGCGATCGCGGCTCCGCCGTCATCCACTTCCACGGCGCCGCCAAGTACCCGCAATATTTCTACGGCCAGCTTGGACGCCAGGCCCTGGATCCGCGCCCGGCCCGGCTCGAAGTGACGCCCACCCCGGTGCCGACGCAATCCGATATCGACCACTTCATGGCACGCGACGCGGTACGCGCCATCGGGGTCGCGCGTGCCACGAATCTCGACTGGGTCACGCCGCAATTCTTCCTCGCTCTGTCCCGCACGCTGAATAACGCGGCAGAGGTGGTGCTGCTCGCCGAACTCGCCAAGGCCATGGACAAGGATCAGGTCGCGTTGCGGCTGGCGAAGATCGCCTTCAACCGGGATCTGCCCATGGGCGATTACGCGCTGCCCGTCGGCGTAATACCGTCGTACAAGAGCCTGCTCGACCAGCGGGTCGATCCGGCGCTGGTGCATGCGCTGTGCCGTCAGGAGAGCGAGTTCAACGCGGCGGCCAAGAGCCCGGTGGGCGCGAGCGGGTTGATGCAATTGATGCCCGCCACGGCGCGAGGCATCGCCCGGCGCTACAAGGTTAAGTACTCCCAAGCTCAACTCACCAGTGCGGCCTACAACACGCAGCTCGGCGAGGCCTTCCTGAGCGACCTGATCGACAGCTATGACGGCTCATACTTCTTGGCGCTCGCCGCCTACAACGCCGGACCCGGCCGCGTCAAAGAGTGGATGGAGCTCTTCGGCGATCCGCGCGATCCGGACGTCGATCCCGTCGACTGGATCGAGCGCATCCCCTTCACCGAGACACGTCGCTATGTGATCAAGATCATGGAGACGCTGCAGCTTTATCGCTCCCGTCTGGCCGGCCCCAAGGGTGCGCTCCACCTCGTGCAGGACCTCAATCGCGGCCGGCGGGTCCCACCTTCGGAGACGGCCTCCATCGCCACCGCGGTGCCGGCGGCAACGGCGCCGTGAGCCGTACGCCACTTGCCAGTTGACTTTTCGAGGCTTGTTCCGCCATCAACTTTGCTGAACACTGCTCCCGCACGCGCCGCCGACACGCGGCGCTCAATACGTTCCCTAGGTTGCTTCCGTGACGATGCCAGAGCTTAATGGCGAGCCGTGGCGCGACATTTACTATGAGTCGTTCGACGACCTTCGACTCTATGCCCGCCACTACCCGGCCCCGGACGAGCGATTCCGGAGCGTGATCTGCTTGCCCGGGCTCACCCGCAACATCCGCGACTTCCACACGCTCGCCACCTATCTCTCGACCCACCCGGAAAAACCCCGCAACGTCTATTGCCTCGACTATCGCGGCCGCGGGCGGTCCCAGCACGATCCGAACTGGCGCAACTACGTGCCCTATATCGAGCTCTTGGACACGCTCGACTTCCTCACGGTGCAGGGCCTGCATCGGGTGGGCATCGTGGGGACCTCGCGCGGCGGGATCATCGCCATGATGATGGCCGCGCTCAGGCCGACGGCCATGGGCGCCGTCGTTCTCAACGACATCGGCCCGGTGATCGAGACGCGCGGGCTCGCCCGCATCGTGGGCTATGTAGGCCGGATGCCGGTGCCGAAGACCTGGGCGGACGCGGTGCAGATCATGCGCGAGGTCAATGGCCGCGGCTTCCCCCACTTCACCGACAGCCAGTGGGACCAGATGGCGCGCGGCGTGTTCGAGGAGCGCAGAGGGCGGCTCGTTCTCGCCTATGACCGCAAGCTCGGCCGCGCCATCGGCACCGTGGACTTAAGCCGTCCGGTGCCGGATATGTGGCCCCAGTTCGTCGCGCTCGGCCAGGTTCCCGCCTTCGTGCTGAGAGGCGAAAACTCGGACGTGCTGAGTGCCGAAACGCTGGAAGCAATGGTGGAGCGCCATCCGAACTTGCGGGCAATGACCGTGCCCGAACAAGGGCACGCGCCGGTGCTGCAGGAACAAGAGCCGGTCGAGGCGATCGGCGCCTTCTTTGCGGTGAACGATTAGTTTTGGTGTGGGACCGCGCGCGCCACTATTGCGCGTCGACCAGCGGCAGGAGTGGCGGCAACTCGCCCTTCGGCCAGTTGCCGTTAGTCCGCGCATATTCCTTGATGCGCGGCAGGACCTGCGCGGCACTATCGGGCAAAGTGCTCGCCTCTTTCCACTTGATGCTCTCCGATGTCGAAAAGAGCTTCGGCAGGTCGCGCCGCAGCTGATACGACACGGCGACGGCGGTCCCCTTGTCGGGCGCCACGCCTTCGATTGTCACGGCGAGCCCTGAAAGAGCGACCTTTCCGGATTCCAGCCGGCTCAGCGCCCGCAATGCGGCGCTTACCGCCTCATCCCAATCCTTCGGCGCGCCGGAGGCGACCTCGAGCCGGTCGTCGAGTCCCGGCCGTTCGAACAATTGCCGCGCCATCTCGCGCAGCTGCTTGCGCGAATCCTCGCTCGGCACGCTGCCCGACAGGCTCAGCGCATTGGCGCCGAGATCGGCAGTGAACACGAACGGATCGGCAATGGGCGCCCGCACGTCATCGTCCTTGAGGGCGAGACCGCTCGGCAGCGGGCCGGCCAGCGCTTTCTTGATCTCGTTATAATCATCGGGGCTGCTCGCGTCGCCGGCGACCCGCATCGTGACATTGGTGAGCCGCACCGAGCCGCGCTTCAAATGGGAGAGTTGCTGCAAGCCGAAGCTCACGGCGCCGAGCCACTGCTCTTTCGGCGGGCCGCCTTTGGTGATCTTCAGCTTGTCTTCGACCTGAAGATCGGGGAAGTGCGCCTTGACCATGCCGAGCAAGGTCTTGCGGTCCTCTTCGGACGGAACCGAGCCGCGCAGCTTGAGGCCGCCCTCGCCGCGCTGCACCGACCACACGTAATCTGCCTGATCTGTCTGACGGTCGTCACTCTTGTCGGCCGGTGCGGCCTTAGAGGCGGCGGCTTCGGCCGGCGCTGCGGCATCCGGATCGGAACCCGCGTGGGCCGCGAACGCAACGACCATGGCGAGCGACGCAACGAGACCGAGTAGCGGTCTCGGCCGGAATCCCGATGAGGAATTCTCACCCTTCATGACGCGGCGCCGCTTGGCTTGATTGCCTTGTCTCCACACACTCTTGATAACCCCGTCTTGCCGCATCGTCATCGCACGGCACGGTCATGAAAGCTTACGAGGCCATTAGCCCTTTCGGCCTATGTGATCTTTAAACCCGCGGCCTCACCCCGTGGCCCATGCGCCTCGGATGCGCGGGAAAATCGGACCCCGCGTTCCGGCGGGCGGTCGCCCCTTCGTTAACGGGCGCGACAGCCGACTATAGGACATTGGAAGTTGCGCTTCCAGGCCACTTTTTCCTATGTCAGGTCTAATGTCTCGTCGGGCAGATGCGGTCAGCTGCCGCAGCAAGCCGCGCGCCTTAAACCTTTGAGATCGCGATAATTATGACGTCGACGGACTAATGGAAGTGTTGCGCAAGCCCGATAATGCCGATGGCGATGAGGTAGATCGCCACGACATAGTTCAAGATACGCGGCATCAGCAAGATGAGAATTCCAGCGATGAGCGCGATCAGTGGGTTGAGTAGAACAGGATCCATGGCTGGCAAAGCTTCCTCCCCCGTGAAAGGCGCGCGGGCCTGATTCGTCGGTCTGACGGGGGAAGCATAAGCGATCTGCGGGCACTTGTCCTCGGCCGAAAGCCCGCGGGATGGGGGAAACCAAGTCCTTTCACATCACCTTCAAATTGGCTCAGGAGAGCATATATGTCGTCTTGCCTTTGCCGCTTTTCGCAGCAAAGGGTAAGGGCTTAGGCCGGTTTGAGGAGACCGGCTGAAGTACGCACATATCAGGGGGAAAAGCAGTGGCATGACTGTCGACGAACCAGGCTTTTGGCTCGCCGTATTACAGATCATCTGGATCGACCTCCTGTTGTCGGGCGACAACGCTGTCGTCATCGCGCTTGCTTGCCGTAAGCTTCCACCCAGCCAGCGTGCCTGGGGCATCGCTCTAGGAACGCTCGTCGCCATCGGCTTGCGCGTCGTGTTCACCGGCGCGGTGACGACACTCATGACCATGCCGTATGTGAAGCTGCTCGGTGGCGCGCTTCTCATATGGATCGCCATCAAGCTTCTCGGCGGCGAGGAGAACTGCGATCACAACGAGATCCAACCGGTCAATAGCCTCTGGCATGCGGTCAAGATCATCGCCATCGCCGACGCGGTGATGAGCCTCGACAATGTCATCGCCATCGCCATGGCGTCCCGCGGAAGCTACACGCTCCTGATGTTCGGCCTCGCGGTCAGCATCCCGCTGATCATGGCAGGCGCGGCGATCGTCATGGCGCTCTTGGAGCGCTTCCCCGTCATCGTCTGGGCCGGCGCAGCATTGCTTGGCTGGATTGCCGGCGAGATCATCGCCAAGGATCCCTCCATCATGGCGCACGTCGACCCGTCCATGGCGCACATGGTGTGGAAGGTGGGAGCCACGATCGGCGCGATCGTCGTGCTCGGCGTCGGCCTGTTGCGTCGACGACGGCTGAGACGGGCCCCCGACCGCGCCTAGCGCACAGCCGCGAAAACCGCCCTCTCCTGCGAACGCCGCTTACGCGGCCGTTGCTTTGGCCGCCCGTCCTCTACCCGGCACGCCGCTCGAGCGCGGCGTTGATCTCCGCGCCGAGCAGAACGATGTAGAAGGAGATGTAAAGCCAGAACAGCAGGACGATCACGGCGCCGAGGGAGCCGTACATGCGGTCGTAGTTGGCGAAGTTCGAGACGTAATACGAGAATCCAACAGACGCGAGCAGCCACACCAGTGTGGCGAATACCGAGCCCACGCTGACCCAGCGCCATCGCGGGCTGACGCGACTCGGCCCGAAGCGGTAGATCAGGGCAAGCATGAACAACGTCAGTAGCGCGAAGGCCGGCCAGCGCACGAACCTAGCGATGGTCTCGTAGGCTTCCGTGCGTCCCGCGTCAGCGAACAGAATCGGCACATAGACGATGGCGAAGAGCATGGCCACGCCGCCGAGGATGCCGATGATGGTGTAGCCGATGGCGCTGAGATAGAAGCGCAACAGGCTCCGCCGCTCCGGCTCGCCATAGGCGATGTTGAGTGCGGAGAACATGGCCTGCGTGCCGAGATTGGCGCTCCATAGCGCGATGGCGAGGCTGACGCCGAAGCTCCAGCCGAGCGTCTGCCCCGACGTCTCGGCGATCCTGCGGATCTGCTGGATGACGATCTCGTAGCCTTGGGGCGGGAGCACATCCTTGAGGATGCTGAACTGCCGCTCCACGGTCGCCGGATCGGTGGTGAGCCCGTAGAGCGATATCGACGCGGTCAAAGCGGGAAAGATGGCGAACAGGGCGTAGAAGGCGCAGCCGGCGGAGACCACGGAGAGATTGTCGCTGCCAATCTTGCTCACTACGTCCTTGACGACCTGCCACCATCCCTGAAGGAGGGAGTACGAGGTGCGCGTGGCGGCACGGGCGAGCGGGTCTGGCTTTTGGTTCATGCTCCTATGAAGGATCGTGGGGGGACGTGAAGATCAAGTGGATAATGCACGAAGCCCACGATGTTTCCGCCCAGAAAGGATGGGGGCCAACAGGCGTGGGATGGGTGTTGGCGCCCGCGCGGGCATGGCTTCTCGCCGCCTCCGGAAAATGCTAATCCGTTGGCGAGGCAATCCCGCCTCTAGGTCCAGGAGTGAACCCCCTATGAAGAAGTATCTGCTCGCAGCGACGCTTATCGGTGCTTTTGTGTCCCCCGTTCTCGCCATGGACAGCTACTACATCGTCTTCGACAAGACGACCAAGAAGTGCTCGATGTCGCGCTCGGCCCCGACCGACACCGAGAAGTTCAGCATGATGGGCACCTACGGCTCCGAGGCCGATGCCAAGATGGCGATGGCCGGCATGACGAGATGTAAGCACTAGCGGCTTGGCCCTTAGTGTTCAGACAATCAAGGGCGTCGGCTTCGGCCGACGCCCTTTTGATTGGGCATCCACCAATCTTGGCGCATGATGCGATACTGCCATTCTCCTCGGCTGGGTTGATCCAATCGGCATTTGGCCGCAAATATGCCATGGCTTCGTCGGCGGACTGTAACGCGTCGATGCCGATATGGATGGGTGGCCGAGTGGTTGAAGGCACCGGTCTTGAAAACCGGCAGGCGTGCAAGCGTCTCGAGGGTTCGAATCCCTCCCCATCCGCCAGTATCATTTTCCGGTCCTTTTATTTCAGTCGATTGCTTGCTTTTTTGGCTAACCCATCTTCCCCGTTAGCCACTTCTTGTTCACGCTCTGGCGCGGCGAGCGCGCGCATCCCAACTTCGGCTAGCCGCTCCTGGTCGGCCGCTGTCGTATAGCGGGCAACCTCTTTCAGCGTGCGGTGGCCGCTAATTGCCGCGATGACGTTGGCAGAACATCCCGCCTCGGCAAGACGCCTGCACGCAGCCTTGCGAAGCCCATGCACTGAGCAGCCCTTGGGCAACCTAGCCTCTTCACAAGCTGCCCTAAACCAACCTCCGAAGCCTGCGGGCGTGAAGCCCTTACCATATGCTGTCGTTAAGAAAGTCAAGTGCTCCGACGGCGTGGCATCAAGCACAGCTTGCAGCCTGGAATGAACCGGGATCGCGAGCTTGGTCTTGGTCTTCTGTTGCGTAATGTAAATGTTTCCGTTTCGAATATGCTGCTTGCCCATCAGGACGAGGTCTGAGCGCCGCTGCCCCGTATAGAGTGCGAGCGCCATGGCGAGGCGCTGCTTGGTGCCAACAGGCCAGCGCTTCTCGAAGGCCGCAATGTCGCTCTCCGTCCAAGTGTGGAACCCATCGGACCGGGCCCTGATGGCTTTAACCCCAACAGTCGGGTCATCACGGCGCCAGCCCTCATCGATGGCAAATCGCATCAAGAGACGGATGATCTTACGAAGGTTGTTTGCTGCTTGTGGTGTTGAGGCCTTCTTGGCGAGTATTGCGCGAACATGTTCCCGCTCAAGGGACGCCACGGGCCTATGACCATGCTTTGCACGAAAGCGCTCAAGAATGCCGCGATAGGTAACTTGCGTTGACGCGGCGAGGCCTGCCCACTCCCCCGACCGGTAGAACTTCACAATCAACGCCGAGATGCTGCCTAGCTTTGTGCGGCTCGCTCCGATCTGTCTTGGCTCCTGGCCCGCCATTGCGGCTTCATAGGCAGCCATGAACTCAGGAGACCAAGGCAAGCCGGGAAGTGGAACGCTTTTGAAGCCGCGACGGCGCAAGTACCACCGCGGCTTGCCGTGTCGGTCAACGTAGCCATGCGTATACCGGGGCCGCCTATGTTTCATAAGACTTCATCCCAGGGATTGGCTTCAGGCGGGCCATCAATAGGCAGCGCCTCAAAAGACTCATCTATCTCGCGTCGATCCCAGATCTTTAGCCTATCGATAATCTTTGGTGGAGGCATCCTACCGTCCCTCACCATTTCATCGAATTTGTTTGGACTAACGGTGATGTAGGCGGCTGCTTGCGCTCGCCTGAGGCCGCGCGGCTCTAGAGACAGAATTTGTCTCTGCCAGTGACTCTGCCGCAATTGGTCGTCTAGAGGCGTAGAATTGGCGTCGATGGCCCGCGCAGTGTCTTGGCTGGCGCTCCGATTGGGTCCTTCCCCCACGACTGATCTCATACATTAGCGCTGCTGCTTGTAGCGTTGAGGCTTCGTCGCCAACACCTAAGACTAGCAATGCTCAAATATAGAAGCATATATTTGTGGCAACATTATGACGATAGTCTGTATTTCTAGCGGGCCTTATAATAATAAGTGTTTATAAGTAAAGCTTTATGGCCACATGGCCATAGATTTCTTATGTAAAAAGAGAAAAACCGTTCAAATCGGCTGGACGAAAGATGGACATCTAAGCGTAATCCAGCCAAGCCAGGGGGTGTCCCGAGGCCACTAGCAGCGTGCCTACTGCTCTCGTCTACGGCTTGCGAGATTTCCAATCGGTCCAGCAGAGACGCGTCGTCGTTCTCGGGCTTGTTCACGCGGGTGGAGATTGGCCACATCGTCATGGGCTCGGACGGGTAGGTGATGAGCAGGTCGCGCGGGTCGGACTCGAATCCCAGCCAACGATCGTAGCCGCCAGGCTTTAGGATCGCTGGCATGCGGTCGTGGATCTGGCCCACGAGGTCGTTCGATGGCACCGTAATGATGGCGAAGGTGCGTTCCCACTCGCCCATGTCGGGATTGCGCCAGTTCCATGACCGCTGCCTGCATCGGGCCTCTCGCCTATTTCTTGACATTGGCATGAACCAATCACTCCTGCCCTTCCTACCTCAAGTGAGAAAAGCGCTCTGTTCACGGGTTGTGCGCGCTGGCAAGATGGGCGGTGGGGCAAGTCAAAAAGGGGGATGAAATGATCGTTATGCGTCAATCATTGCTTGCGGTCGCCGCACTCCTGATTCTGCTCTCGGGCTGCAGCAGCCAAAGCGAGCTTGAGACTAAGGTCAAGGCTGTTACCAAGGCCACCGATGCGTTCGTGATGCTCGCCAAGAATTCGGCGACGACAGGTGAAGCGCCGCGTGAGTCTGATCCGGCCGCCAAGCCGCTGCTCGAACTCGTGTTTGATACATCCTCGTTGGAAAATGGCCCGGTGCAGCCAATGTCGGAGCTTGACGTCCTCAACACCTGGAACCTCGACGTGGTTAGGGTCGGGCTCGTCTACATCCTCGCGGGCACAGGCGTGACCGACGTCGCTGCCCTACCCCAGACACCTGAAATGATCTCGAAGGTCAACGCAAACACCGTGGAGTATGCGCCGGAGATGGGTCGCTATATCGACGCACAGTTGCGGCTGCAGGCGGCCCTCATCGATACCATCAGCTCATACATGGCGGGCGCCTCGCAGAGCGATCTCGACCGGGCGAACTTCAAGAGCGGTCTTGGCCAGGTCCGTTCAGGGGTGGCAGGTACGATCAACGGTGCCATCACTACCCTCCCGATCGATGGGCTGACGGATGGCTGGCGGCGCGAGCGGTTGGCAGCGCTCACGGCGATTGGTCCCAAAGCCGCAAAATTCCTACTTCCTGAGGACCTTCAGGCCCTGCACGACGCGGCGACCGAGGTTGCCGGCCAGATGAAAGATCCTGAGGTGAAGGCTGGTCTGACGTCGCTTGCCGTGGCGTTCAACCCAGCTGATGCCAATCCGAGTTCGCAGTAGCCTTACGAGGAATTGGCCAACCGACCGATCCTCAGTGCAATTAAATGAATGGACTAGCGTTTCGTAGGGCTAGCGCATACCAGCGCCCGCTGGCCGAGAGGCTCACGGCTGCCTGCGGAAGACGCGGGGACGCATTGTCCGCTGCTGGCACAAAGCAGGCGTCGCTATGGAAGCAGAACACTTCTGATCTGGGGCCGAAAGCGGACATCGCAGAATTTTGGCTATGCCGACAAGGCCCGGTAGACCGATGCCTTCGACAGAGTGGTCTGCTGCATGATCTCCGGCACGGTCTTTCCTGCCTTCCGCAACTTCTTCACTTTCTTGATCGTCTCGGAGACTAGAAGAGGCTTGCGACCGAAACGGATGCCACGCTCGCGTGCCTTCTTGATCCCATCCATCTGCCGCTCACGGCGGATGTCATTCTCAAACTCTGCGATCAGCGCCAGGATGCCCATTATCAATTTCCCGGTGCGGGAGGTAGTGTCGATAGTCGGGTCATCCACCACCTTGAATGACACGCCTTTGCTGGCAAGTGTGGACACGACGCGGTAGAGGTCTGAGGTTGAGCGCGCGAGCCGGTCGATCTTGGTGACAAGCAGCGTGTCGCCTTCCCGCAGGTGCTCAAGGCAACGCTTTAGCTCTGGACGACCTGCATCAACACCAGACCGCTTCTCCTTGAATACCTTGTCGCAGCCTTTGAGCTTCTCAAGCTGCACGGTGAGGTTCTGGCCGGCGCTCGACACTCGGGCGTATCCTACCGTCGTCATAGCAGTTCCTTATTCCTTAAGAGGTCGTGAGAACCCCATAAAGAGACATAAAAAGGAACACGTCAAGCATACCGAACATGTCCGCTCTTGGGAAATTGCGGACGTTCGTCGTCGCGACCAGGTCCGCTAATGACCCGAAGCGGAAGTCGAAGACGGGACCGCCTGCCTGCCGAATTGAGGCTCTGTGCTTAAGGACGGCACCTGCCTGTAAGCTGCGGACGTAAGACCAGTCCACCGTTTGAGCGCTCTAACGAAATGACCGGAGGTAGAATATCCGAGCGCAAGGGCAAGCGGGCCTCACAAATCGTCAGGCTGAGGTCAGCTTTTGACCTAAGGGGACTTGCCCTTGGGCTCTTGGCATGTCTCAGGCCAAACTTTCACCGCAGGCCCGCATTAAGCAGACATCTCGTCCAACGCTCGGTTTTGAGCTCACCCTAGCAAGAGCTTACTTGTGAGCGCCTAGTCGCTCCCTCGCCCGTTGTACGGCCCCTTGTTCAACTGATGTCCGGGCCCTCGCAGGTTCAGAACACTAGTTATCGGGCATCGGATGTTTCGGACTGCAATAGACAGTGGAGCAGACTGTAACGCAGGACTCTCTCGTTGGATTAGGCACACAACAGGGGCAGGAACATTGTGAAGGAGCACTGGTCGTCCGGCCCGGACTCATTCGCCGAAACACTTGATGTGGGTTCTCCTTGCAGTCCGGCCTTCGAGGAATTGTCCGCGAAAGCGTGCGTGCACGCCATCACTGCGGTGACCAAGGCTAGAGTCCTAATCGGCATTTCGGCATCGCGTTACGAATTGGCGGTGGCCCATACCAAAGCGCAGGCTGTGCCCACGCACGCTTCCCACCCCTTCACCCTATTGGCGACGCGTGCTCAGGAACAACCCTACGAACAGAGCGCACCACATAAAGGTACCGCCGGGCGATAGGTGCATGCGTGCCGGGGCTTCGCTCACGGCCCCCACAACTCGAAATATTGCGGATCCTCGATCGGCATGAACTCGGTGTCGTCCCACTCGTCTCGGTCGACCAGCTGCGGTGGTGCGCCGATTAGGTAGCCGAGATCGGCGATGGAATCTGTGGCGCAGACCCCGGTCGGACTGCCCCAGCCGATAGTCCATTGACTGTTGCGTTGCCGAAGCCACAGCTGCGCGGATGCCGTCTCGCGGTTTTGCTCACACTCGCCGACCGCCGCGTTCCAGTCCTGCTCGCTGATCGCCTTGCCGCCCGGGCGCTGTGGATGGAGTGTCGCCCAGGCGAAGCCGTCGGCGACGTGCAGGGCCCTGACTTGAAACTCGACCGGCGCGCCGAACAGCTGCTCGAACGCCGGCCGCACACCGTCCATGATGGCCTTGCGCTCCGGCGATCCGGGAGCAGGTGTGATGACATCCTTGCGCGAGATCTTCGGCGGTACCGGCAGCGGCGGGGGATTGACGATTTTCTCAACCTGCTCGGGAGTCCACAATTGATCTTCCGGGCATGCGTCGAAGGCGGGATCACCGCGGCCGCCGAGCGCGGTCCACAAGCCGTATTCCTCACTCCATTGGAAATAGATCTGCGCCTCGATCGGCCGGTTGCGCCCGGGACAGCGCTCAGCCGCAAGTGCCATGGCATCACCGTCGAGCGGCAGCACGCGGAACTCTAAGAATGCCCGGCCCAACTCCTTCCACGTTACACGCCGACTGACGATCTGGTACCGCTCGGTGTCAAAGCGCTTGTCCTCGTCCCAGCCGTAGAGGGCAAGCCAAGTCTCGAGCAGTTCCGCAGCCGATGGGTCGCGATCACTTGATCGCTGCGGCGGTTTGTTTGGCAGTGTTATAATCTCAGTAGCCGCATCCGCTTGCGGAGTCCGCATCGCATCTGCCTGCAGCGGAACCGGTGTCGTCAACATGAACAGCAATGCCAGTGCTAGCCAAAGGCAACGCGGCTGATGTTTGAACATGTCCCGCACGGGAATACCGCCTAGAGGCAGCCGAGGGCTTTCTCTCTTTTCTTGATGGCCAGCACGGTCTGCTTGTCGGCGCGGGACATTGGAATTCTGGCTGCGTTGTCATAGGCGCAGCCGGCATTGCCGAAGTAATTAATGGCCTTGGCGGTTTTGAAACAGTAGCCATAAGCCTTGTAGATCGAGTTGCGCTGGACCCAGAGATCCTCACAAACGCCGGCCCTAGCTGGCGTGGCACTGATGGCCAACCCGAGGCCGACGCTAGCAACACCGATCAACGTCAGAACTGTCGGCAAACGCATGTTACACCTCCATTGGAGCGCAATTCCAGCAGACGATATGCGACTTTCTGAGCCGCGCGACTTGATGTACGTCAATATCATCTTGATGGCGGAGGCGTCCTGATCGCTCCCTACCGATGTCAGTTCTGGGTCAAAAGCCGATATGAAGCTGTTCATCCCGAAGGCAATCGCAGGAGGATTCCCGGTGGAAAAAATCGCCATTCCGCTTGCGGCGCTAGTGTTGGCAATAGGCGCTGGCCACGCTGAGGCCGCCATGAGCGAGAAGCAGGCCCAAGAAGAAGCCATCGAGATCCTGATGGGTGATCCCTACGGGAACACTCCTGAGGAGGTTGGCGGGCACATCAAACATGCGGAATTGCTGAGCGATGGGAAGACGCTTGCTTGCGGGAACGTCAAGAAACCCATTTGGCAGTTCCACGTCGTTGTCAAAAAGCCGGTCAACAATCCTGACAGTCCCATCAATGGCTATCTGGTCATTGATGCGAACAGCGGCAAAATCGTCTGCGCCAATTTGCCAATGCTCGACTAGCCATTCGCGCCCTGTCACTTCAGTCGCTTTTGCCACTGACGGGCGTGCCTGACTGCTTCACCCCACGAGGACGTTCTAAGCGTCGGCATACTATATCCGCTAACTGCCGCAAGGGAAAGCAAGGTGAGGCAGGCGACGGGCAGGTTGGCGCGTTTGCCAAATAGCGGCATGGAATGTTCCAACCCCCAGAACGAGATGTCAAAGCGCGGATTGATGATGACAATATCGGCCACGGGGACATCCCAGCGAAGGGAATGCAGTGGTAGGAATAGTGGCGAATCGTTGCGGCCAAATGCCAAGCCGACGCAGGTAGTTGCAAGGCTGCTTATAGATTCCCGGTGCTCCGCGTGAACGCCTCGCCATAAGCGCAGTCATTGTCGCGGATGAGAAAGGCTTGCACAGGACGCGCGGTGGTGATTTCCGAAATCCCACGCTCATCGTGCGCGTGGGTGTTCAAGGGATCCTTCGCCGAGTTGGGATGTGGATCCTGGCGCTCCAATGGTCTTCTGAAGGCTCAACATGCTTTCCTGGCTCACTTGGATCGAGCCGCGTCGAGGCCTGTCCAGGTCAATTATGAGGTAGACGACAAGGGCTATGAGTACCTCGAGAAACGAGTGCCGCGAGGGTTGCGGGGTATGAAGAAGGCCATCGTGGCACTGGCACGCCGGCTGGCTGTGATCATGCACCGCATCTGGATTGACGGCACCGAGTTCCGCTGGACTCGGGAGGCCATGGCGGCGCGGAATTTGATCTCGATCAGAGCCGGCCAGACGCCGATTCTGACATATATCAGATCGTGAGACGTGCAGGAAAGAACGGTACCAACCCTCTTGCAGAGGTGACGTACTATGGCGAGGCTAGGGGGACTCTGGAGAGGATAAGCGAGCCGTGGGTTCGGATACCGCAACGAAGCCAGCCGCGAAGCCGGATACTGCAGATAAGCCAGGCGCGGGGTCGGGCACCGCAAGGACGGCGGAAAAGAAGACGTTGAATATCGGGCTCGCTCTGTCCGGAGGCGGCTTCCGCGCCACGCTGTTCCATCTAGGGCTCATCCGTTTCCTGCGCGACGCAGGGTTGCTCACCAGCATCACGCATTTGGCCAGCGTGTCCGGCGGCAGCGTGATGGCGGCCCACCTGATCTACCGCTGGGACGAGTACACCTCGGACGACGATGCGACCTTCGAGAAGGCGGCAAGCGAGCTGATCGCCTTCACCCAGCAGGATGTGCGCGGAAAGATCGTGCGGCGGCTGCCGCTCTTGGTGCTCGCCGGCTTGATTCCCAAGATCAAGCTCGGCCGGACCGACTTGCTCGAGCAGTTCTACGACAAGTTCTACGGCTACACGACCCTGCACGAGCTGCGCTCGCGCAATCCCACGGCGCCGGCGCTGCATATTCTGACGACGAATCTGTCGAGCGGGCAGCTTTGCTCGTTTACCGCGGACGGATTTTGCATCGACTCCCCAAAGGGAACCGAGGTCTACGAGACCTACGCCATCAGCACGGCGTTGGCGGTGGCCGCGTCCTCTTCCTATCCGCTGTTCTTTCCGCCGATCGAATTGACGGCCGAACGGCTTCAAGTCGACATGGCCGCGTTTCAGTCGCCGTTCTCCTACGTGACCGACGGCGGCATTTTCGACAATTTGGGGGCGCGGAAGCTGGCGCTCCTCGACCGCGATGTCAATTTCGATGACGTCGTCATCAGCGACGCTGGCGCGACGTTCGATCCCAACTACACCAAGCGGTTCCGATCGTTCCTCAACGCCGCCTCCAGGTCGGCCGACATTCTCATGAAGCGCGTCGGCGAGCTGGAATACGAGCGCGTCCAGGAGCAGAACATTTTCTCGGAGGAGCTTCTCAAAGACGAGCATGGGCTGAACCGGTTTCGCTTTGCCCAGCTCGCGACCGAGGTTCATCCGCATGAGGACCGGCACGCGCTGCATCTGAATGTACAGCGGGCGGCCAAGAGCATCCGTACCGATCTCGACAAGTTTTCGGACATCGAGGTGCGAACGTTGGTCGCGCACGGCTACTGCGTCGGCCGATACGTTCTGAAGGATCTGTGCGGGGACAAGCCCGAGGTCCTCGATGCGCCGCTCTGGATCCCCGAATGCGTAAAGGAGAGAAAATCGAAGCTGGGTGAGAGGATCAGCGGCGACCACAAGTCGGTCGCCGAGGCGAAGCGGCTCCTAGGCTCCGCCCGCGTTCACCTCCGCTTCTTCTCGTTGAGGGATCCCTGGGGCGTGGTGAATCTCGTCCTCGCCGTCGGCCTCGTCTACCTGCTCGGAACGGTCTTCCTCAGCACGTTCGATTATTTTCTCGCCTGGCCCGACTCCTACACGATGCGCATCAGGTATGGGGACTATCTGACACAGTGGGAAGACTACATGCTCGATCCGCAGCAGCGGGCGGCGGTTGACCGCTTTCAGCAGACCGGCGAAATGCCGGTCAAGGAGAGCCTCGTTAAGGCAGTCGAGGATTTCAAGCGTCAGGCGGACGTAGTTGGCCACGTCGGCCGCGGCAGTGCCTCCTTACGCATCCGCGACAACTACGTGCACGGCACCGCGTTCTTCCGCTTTCCGGGCGAGTGGCGACGTGTCGTCTTTCTTTTAAGCGGCAGTGCCACGTCTGATGATCAGGGCGAAAAACTCGACGTCACCATCAAGCAATTCGATCGAACGGAAGAGCAGAACCACACGAAACATCCATCCGCCCGCTTCGAGATCAAGCTTCACCAGATTAAGGATGGATTCGTGGGCGATTTCTTCCATCCTCCTTCTGAATCCCACCCTGGTGCTGAGAACATCAAACTCGGCGAAATGTCGCTGAGGAAGAGTTGGTCCCCAGTCGGATGGCTGCTGCACGTATGGCTGTCAATGTAAGTTTTTTCGACGACATGTCGGTGCCGGAATTTCGCGAGTACCGCGGAATCAAGCACGACGTGTTCGTGCTGGAGCAAGGTTGGCAACTGCCGTTGGAGCCCGACGCCCGGCGAGTTGCCCCTGACCCCTCCGATCCGCATTCGATGTTCGTTATCGCGCGCGCCGGCGGTCACGCGGTCGGCATCGCGCGGGCCACCATGATCCGCGACGCGTTTCCGCACGCGCAGCTCTTCGCCGGTCAGATGGAGCGGCCGGAGCTGCAAGCCGTGCGGGTTGGAATCGCGACGGTCAACTCCGTTGCCGTGCGTCCGGCATTTCGCGGCAAGGCGGTTCGGGTCCATGGCCGTGCGCGGACCATGACTGCGGGCAAGGCGCTCATGGTCGAGCTGACCAGGCGTCTCCATGATGCGGGGGCCGAGGTTGTGCTGCTCACCACATCGCCGGGCGTTGCCGCGGTGTTCTTCGACCACCTTGGCTATTACGTCATCGATCCGCCGTTTCACGCTCTCGACCGCAACCTCATCAATATGGGTCTGTGTGTGCACGATACCGAGCACTTCAGAGAGATCGGCAGCCCGATTGCGGATCTGGAATACGCGGAAGGCGCGTGGGACGCGGAGCGAAGCTGCATCGCCTATTTCAGAGAGCGGAGCGCGGCGATCTTGAAGGGCAGGCGAATGGAAGAGTTCTGCCGCGAAGAGCTTGCCCGTGACCCGTCGCCTGCCGGAAAGCCGCAGCATCTGCCATAGTGGCTGCAGCTGCCGGGGGGCAGTCTGTCCATCGAAACGACTGTCGCTATGACAGCTGAAGATGCGAGAGCCACTTTCGAAGCTGCCGGAACCGCGGCGAGAGCCTTTAGGAGCGCGGGAAGGTCGTAAGTCTCTCCTTAGTGGACAGCGAGTTCGAACCCCGGGTGCTTTGGCCCCCGCCGCTGCTCGCTCTGGTACGGCCGGCCACTTGTTCTCCGCGATCTCGATGTCTGCTTGTGGCACCAAGCGGACGTTGATGCCGACGCTCAGCATGTCGGCTGTTGGGGGTGAAGCCGACATCACTGACCCGCGCTGTCAGGTCTGCTTCTGACCTAAGCGGACATTGAAGGTCGGCGATTTTCGCCCCAGCGAGCGCGAAACCCCATTGATCCACATCAACGCCGGCAACTCGGTCAAAAGAGACCTTCAGTGTAGGCGAAACTGGATGACGCGATGCAAAACGCCACCCTTGCAGTGGCACTGCTGATCATAGGAACGCAGGTCTCATCGGGCTTCGCGCTCGACAAGGCCGCAGCCCGGGACGAGAGATCGATCAGCAAGGGCTCAAGCTGGGAGTTTCAGATCCAAGGCAATCCGTCGACCGGCTACGTTTGGCGTCTTAACGAGGCCAAGAGTGAGAACCTCGCGATCCTCAAAGTCGACGATCTGGGTTACGGCCAACCTCAGGCGAAGGATAAGAAGAAACTTATTGGTCGCCCCGCTCCCTATCGCTTCCACATCACTGGGCTCTCTTCGGGTTTCGCCAAGCTTCATTTCGAGTACGTGCGGCCTTGGATCGGTAAGCCAGAAAAGACCGAGGTCCTTTGGGTGCGTGTTGAGGACTGAGAGCTAGCGCGCAGTTCCAATAAATGAGCCCGGCGCAATTGCACAGGAGGACCATCATGTATCGCATTCGACTATCAGCGAGCGTAATTGCTGGGGTGGCGCTTGGACTCGCCGCGACGGGAGCCTCTGCCGGCATCCTCGGCCCCAGTCTCAACGGCCTCAAAGCCTCGGCGCCCCTCCCTAGCGTCCAGAAGGTGCACGAGGGGCACGGGGACATGCATCAAGACAACTGCTTGCGGCACAAGGCTCACCCACCAGACTTTCCTGGTTACCCGGATTGCCATGTGCATCTCTTCGAGAATGGAAAGTGGTGGATCAGGCGGAACCAACTTGACGGCACTCCATGTCCCACGGACTGCAAGTGGAAGTAGTCCCCCTCGCGGGCGTCCGCCCGAACGGCCCGTAAGCCGACACCTGATAAACTAGCGTGGGCGGACGGATCAAAATGATAAACAGTGATGCGTCACATTCTTGCCTGCGTATCTCTCGCCTTGCTGTTGATAAGTGGAGCGACTGCGGGACCTCTTGTGGACTGCGCTGCTTGCCAGCGCGACAACCATGCGGCTGCTCTGGCTCTATGGCGACCGCTTGCTGAGTTGGCAACACTCAAAGGCGAACAATTGGAGCCGCGCCGGACACCCCAACGACTACAGGACAACATGCGAGGCGGAGATCACTGCGGTCCGCAGTTGCGCCAAGACAAAGTGCGGCTACGTCTCAAGGTTGAATTTGATCTTTTGATCGGCACTCCTGATTCTGCTCTCCAGCTGCAGCAGCCCAAGCGATCTGAGCTAATGACCCTTACCGGTTGGCAGCACGATCTGGCCGTGAGCCACTATAAGGTGGCCACGCTGTTCGCTCGCCAATATGAGCATGTCTCCTCTTGGCACTAAACGGACATGCCGACCGAGCCGAGTGACGTCTGCTGTTGGGGCATCCCAGACGCGCCTCTACTTCCGCTAATGACCCGAAGCAGAGACAATCCAGTGGTGTCCTTTCCGCTTACGCATGTTCGCGGCCCGAGGTGGAGCTTATCGCGCGGTTCACTTGCGCTTGCTTAGAACCTCCTCCCCCTTCACCCCGATCGTGTGATACAGCGCATAGGAGGTAACTCCGGGCTTTTGGTACGCGCAGGCGACATACTGGGTTTCCCCGGGACCGAGGTCGAGCACTTTGTCTACGTTTCCCTGGTCCGACCCTTGCTTCCAGTGAACGCGGACCGTGACACGGATAGATTTGTCTTTGCAGCGGTTTTCGACAACGCACGCCTTCTTATTATCGCAGGCTGAGTTTGGTGCATTGCAACCAGCCGACGCACAGGCAGCGAAGGCTGCCGTGGGGATGCAGATGCCGACCAGAGGCACAAGCAAAAAAGCAATGCAGGAGTTATGAAAAGTAATCTGCTGCTTTCCCATTTCTCTTCTCCTTCTTCTTGATTGGTCAAGGCTCCTGGCGACAACCTACGAAGAGTACATTTCCTAGCCAGTCTGCCTTGACGCATATCAATGCGGTCTCGGAGGCGCCGGCAGCATCCGGCAGCTTTTGGATGTAGGCAACCACCCTTAGCGGACATCGCGCTCGGCCAACGCTTCCCTTCGGGTGACTTGCTGGCTCAATCAGCCGCCGCGCCGTTCATCGTCAACTTCGAGCAGGTTGACAAAGGTGGTAGCGGGGACATCTCGAAGGCTGAGTTCGAAGACGCCTTTGCCAAGCGTCTCGTGGAGAACATCGAAAACTAGCCGGGAGCGTCGGCTTTCGACGCCCGGACAGGTTCACCGACCAAATTGCGCTGAGGAGTAAAGGGGAGGTTCCGGGGTGGTGGTCTCGGAGTGTCCAGCCACTGCCCGCTAATGGCACTGAGCATCGTGCCGGTCGGCGAAGCCTCACGTCGGCTTTTGACCCAAAGCTGACCGGCCGTTCCCCGGAGCCGGGGATTTTCGCCACCAAAAGCTAAAGGCGCCGACCAGATGTAGCCGGCGCGCTCATAATCAGTCACTCGACTTTGTTTGCCCATTCGGCACAGTCTGTCTTTACTTTTCCCCATTTCGCGCAGGTGGGACTTTGCCACTTTACACAGCGCTTTCCTATTCCGTCAGGTTTGTCTTCCCATTTTATGCAGTGTGCGGGGTGCCAACCGACGCATTTCTGCTCATAGTTCCATCTGACGCAAATTCTATCCGGGACTGGGTCCTTAACAGCGATGATCGAAGTCGTGTCCATTGGACCGGCCGCGAACAATCTGAGAGGTGTTGCGCTTGCGGTGCCGGTCAAGACGGCAAGAACTATTGGCACGTAAAAGATTGGGCTCATCGGGACTTCCTCGAGTTCGGCTAGGCCTGAATCATACCCCCATCCGCGCCCATATGGCCGAGTTCGGGATGTGGCGCCGGTGGGACGCAAGGGTGTTGAACAACTGCTTGAGGTCGCCGCGGATGCTAGCGATCAACGCGTGCCTGAGGTTGCACGGGCGTGTCTCGCCGCCCTTGGCGCCCAGCTGCGGATGTTGAAGGCGCAGATCCTGGAGTTCGACCGCCGGATCATGGCTTGGCACCGATCCAATGAGACGAGCAAGAGGCTTGATGCAATTCCTGGCGTTGGTCCGGCGCTGGCTACCGCACTGGTCGCCAGCGTCGCTGATCCGATGGCATTCCGATCGGGACGGAACTTCTTAGCCTGGATCGGGCTCGTTCCGAAGCAGCACTCGAGCGGGGGTAAGGACAAGCTCGGCAGCATCAGCAAACAAGGCGATCGCTATCTGCGCAGCCTGTTTACCGCCGGCGCGCTCGCCGTCATCCGTTATGCCAAAATCCATGGCACCCAGCATCGGCCATGGCTTACGGCATTGTTGGCGCGGCGGCCGACCAAGGTCGCCGCCATCGCGCTTGCCAACAAGATCGCCAGAATGGCTTGGGCCATAATGGCCAAGGGCGAGCGCTACAAAGAACCCGCCGCGCTTACGGCGTGAGCGAGATCGCGCCGGACATCCGGCGTGGTGTGTGAAGGTTGGGAGGGCGAACAGCACGGAATGCAGAGCCGGTCGATCCGGCGATCGGGACAACCCACATGTGCCAGTGCATCGTTGAATGCGGGCTTTTGACCGGGACCCGATCCGCGGAGGGCATTATGGCCAGCGGTCATGTGACCGCATCAACAGGCCGAACACATGGCCGCACCGACCAGCAACGCGACGCGAAGTTTTGGCTTGCCAACCTGGAGCCGTCCACACATGGCACGTAGCGGAAGTCAGCAGGATGTCTGCTTCTGGGTAGAGCGGACATAGGACCTAATCGCCTATAGGCTCCTTGGACGCTTCCTATCGAACGCCCAGTTTGGTGCCGACGGCTTTGGCGATCTCTTCGCCCAGAAGGTTCTCGATGGCCTTCACCAGGTCCGCGTCGCTAATGCTCGCTGATATGCTCAGCCGCTCCTCATACAAGCCAGCCGCTTTGCCGCGATAGTGCTCTGCCTGCACCGCCGCAGATGCTTGCCCTAGTGCCAAGGCCACCTCGCGTCCCCGTGCAAGTTCGGCCAGGTGCTCCTGCAGCGTGATCCGGGCCTCATCCATGCCAATCCGTTGGTAATGCCGCAGCCATGCGGAGACCTTTGGGTTAGCGCGCAGCCTCGAAGCCTCGCTCCAGACCGTCGGCTCTGCCATGTTGGAACAGTCGTATGCAGCTCTATAGGCATTACTCGCACTTTTGCCCTCCAGTAACCCCTGCACGAACGCCTGTTGCTTGGGCGTTAGTGTGGGCAATTCCTCGGGGCCGATTTTCATTGTCGGGCTCCCTCTCTCTCCCCTAGGCCGTCTTGGTTTCGGCCTTGTGTGAGCCATCTACTACGCTCTTACGGTATTTTACGAAGCGTGGTCCGTTGGGGCCTTCCTCCACCGTCAGACGCGCCGCACGTTCGATGTCGACGATGGTGCGCGGCTTTCCTGTCTTGCCGTCGAGCATGGTGAGCTTGCCGGTGATGCCTTTGGCTAGAAGTGCGCGGGCTGCATCACACTCAGGATCCCGCGACCGCTCGACAAGAAGCTTGCCCTGGAAAATGACCGAGAAACGATAGCCGACCTTGGTCACCCAGCTGGGATGAAGTCTTGATTTAAGCATCTCCTGCCTCGGCGTTTGTGTAGCCAACGTGTTCTGCCTTCGCGCTTGCTCATAGCTCTTGCTCATAGCTCTCGCCCTTTCCGCCTTGAGTATGGGGCTGCTTCCCCTCCCAAGCTCCTGGCTATGGAGAGACCCGAAAGGTCCGCGTACTCGGTTATCCTTGGCTCAAACGAGCCCGGTGAATTGTCCCTTCACCGTCCGCACGCGAAGGCCAGAAGTTCGGCGCTCGCGTCGAGGCGATTTTTTCGGCTCGCCTCACGATGCACACCGGGTCGGATAGCCAATCCGCTGACGATGCACACCGCCTCTTACCGTTTCCGGGGACTGCCCGGTCTCAAGGCCGCGCGTGGAATGGGCCCACCAGAGGCGCGATTTTTTGTTTCCGGTGTTGGACAGGACCGGCATCCCCAGAGCTTCATCGGCACCCAATCTGGGCGAGCGGTAGGGACAAGCTCTAACCCGACCACCGCTTGAGCGCGACGGTCGGCCCCGAACTCGACATTGCCGGCGGTGAGGAATTTCACCTCAGCAGCCCCGGCAAAGACAGAAGCTCGCAGCCGACAATCGCGGGATTGTCAGCGCGAGCTCGGCGTCCGCCGGTTAGCCACCGCGTCTGAAAAGCAATGAAATTCAGTGCAGGATTGCCCTGAGGTTATCCACCTTAGGCTTTTGATATTGTTAGGAGGAAGCCATTCCTCCCCATCCGCCAGTCTTGATTCGCCCACCACACTCTGCTGGATCGGCGCGCGCGCTCAGACAAAGGCCGAAGGCGAGATGATCTTCGCCGTCTCGCCGGCACCCACCTCATCGGTGACGACACTGAACGAAATGAGCTTATGCGGTCCGAACGAGGTCACCATGGCGACATCGGTGGCGTCGCGGCCGCGCGCGATGAGGATGCGGCCGATGCGTGGCTTGTTGTGCCGCGCGTCGAATGTGTACCAGCGGCCATCGATATACGCCTCGAACCACGCACTGAAATCCATGGGGGCTTCATCCCGCGGCACGCCGATATCGCCGAGATAACCGGTGCAGTAGCGCGCCGGGACGTTCATGCAGCGGCAGAGCGTGATCGCCAGATGGGCGAAGTCGCGGCAGACCCCTCGCCGCTCCTCGAAGGTGTCGAAAGCGGTCTTCGTCGGGTTCGCATGCTCGTAGCCGAACGCGATCTCGTGATGCACGAAGTCACAGATCGCCTGGACGAGGTATCCCCCTTTGGGCTCGTGCCCGAACCGCGCCCAAGCAAAGTCTGACAATCGATCCGTCTCGCAATAGCGGCTCCCCAGCAGGTAAACCAGAGTGTCGACAGGGAGCCTGTCGAGCGTGTGATAGCCGCCCTGTGGGGCGACGTCCTCAGGCACGCCACTGTCCTCGATGAGGAAGTCGGAGGAGATCGTCGTGTGCCCCGGCGGCGCCTTGATGACGTAGCAGATATTGTCGAAGCCATCCCGGTAGACGGTCGTGGGGAGGTCGGGATGGAGCCGCATGCGGTCCGGCGTGATGAGATCGGGTCGTCGCGACGGATGCACGCTCAGGCAGAGGATCATCGGCGTGGCTTGCGGGCACTCATAGCTGATTGCGTAACCTGCACGAATTTTCATCATCACCATCCGCGACCAGATCAAGAACTAGGCCGAAGAGCGTTCCCGAAGTCTTCGCGGGTCCGAAAAACGCGCCGAAAACGGCTTTCCGATGGTGAGTTGGCTGCGAAGCTTCGTCGCCTTGGTCCAGATCAATGAGCAACGCGCGTGCCAACGCGGGAGTTGCCATCAGATGGGCACGACCGATGCTAGTTTTCGTAAGCCATGTAGCGGACGATCCGCCAAGTCCCGTCCGCCTGCTTCTGGAAGATATCCATGCCGGGCTCGACCGACGTGGACTCGCGGCCGTCGCTGCCTTTGACCGTCAGCGTCCAGTCGAGGCGCACGACGGCCACATCGCCGAAGACCAGGATCTCCTTGACGTCCAAACCGTAGGAGAAGGTCTTCTCCTTATCGGCCAGGGATCGCTTGAGGAGATCGCACAGCCCGTCGTAGCCGCGCTCGGGCTGGCCGCGGAAGTCGGCGCGCAGGTCGGGCGCAAATAGGCCGCAGACCTTGTCAGCACGGCCGGCGTTGAAGTCGGCCCTCCACTGCTTCAGCGCGTTCTCGATCTCCACCGCCGCATCTGATGCGTGCGCCGGCCAGGCGGCGATGCTCGCGATGATGGCAATCAAGATGAACCGGCAAGCGACGCGAAGCACGATCATCGTCCCTCGATAGGCCCAGGCTCCGCCTCACCCGGAGGATCGGCGCGAAGGCGCTAGGCGTTGTGGGGATCGCCCGAGGGCGCGTCGGTCCGCGACGCGCGGCCAGAAGCGCGTGGTCCGCCCACGAGCCAGGAGATGTGCTCGCCCCGCTGCGGGCGTTCCTCTTCGTGCCGCTCTTCGATGCGGCGCGGTTCCGGCCGCACAATGCTTGCCGGCTTTTCCACTCCCTGGGCCACGGTCCAGATCAGCGGCCGATCGAGGTAATCGGGCAATACCGTGAATGCATTGCCCTCTGCCTCATGGAGCTGCGCCTTGGTGAGGTTGCGCACCTCGGCAAGGCTCGCGCCGCACAGATTGGCGCCGGCGAGATTGGCGCCGGCCAAGTCGGCGCGGTCGAGAGCCGCATCGCTCAGATCGGCGCCGGCGAGATTGGCACCCTCGAGCCGGGCGTCCCGGAGATCGGTGTCGGCGAGGTCGGCGCCTTTGAGATTGGCCCTAGTCAGCGTAGCGAACCGCAGGAAGGCATGGCGCAGCCGCGCATAGGCCAGATTAATCGGACCGCCATTGATCGGTCCGAGCTGGCGGTCGCCAATGCTTAGGGAAACGCCGACGAGGTTGGGGATGATCGATGGGTTCTCGGCCCGCCACTCATTCCACGGGCGAGGGCCTCGACGCAGGAGATCGATATGTTCTTGATCGGCAGACACGGTGACGCAACGCCTACAACGCAGAACGAAACTCACTCAACGCGACAAATGATACGCACAGAAAGCTATACACAAGGTAAGCGGTGACCGTAATGGACAGAGGGGGTCATCCACAAGGATCTTTGCAGGCAAACCCGACCACGGCTGGTTTAGCCCCTCCCCTACTGCGCAAACGACAAGAGCCGCCCTGACGGGCGGCTCTCACGAAATCCTTTGGACTTGACTGTGGCCGTTGCGGCTCAGCCGATGCGCGCTGTACCGGAGCGGCCGTCATTACGCAACCAATGGACGCTCGCGCCCTGGCGGGTCAGCTTGTAGCAATACTGCTTGCCATCCATCCAGCTCGTCCATTGCTGGCAGAGCTGATCGTCGACGACCCACCACTTGCCGGAATCGCGGGCGCCGTCGCCGCGCGAGAAGCTCGCCGCGACGGTTCCCATCTTACCGGTCATGCGCCCGTTCGGGGCATACTGGATGGGTAGCTCAAAGCCCGAGACGTTGAGGTAGACGGTCTTGCCGCTGACCGCCTGGCGCAGCTCATCGCCGACGAGCTTGGTCGGCTCCTCGCTGAGGGCCGCCGTTGCCGGCAGGACGAGACCTGCGGCCAAAAGGAGTGCTCCGAATTTCATCGCTTCCCCATTATCGTCGTGAAACTGACACGTGGGGGATACCGCCCGGCAAACTTGGTCAATTTGGGGCTAACGCGAGGGGATTACATGACAATGTTAAGGGCCGCGAAAAAGTCGGCGTTAACCTTTGGCGGGGGCCTTCTTCGCCGTTTTGGCACGGGCACGGCGGCGGCGCAGCGCCAGAACGTTAATCACTTCCACGGCGCCCGAGAAGGCCATGGCGAAGTAGATGTAGCCACGCGGAATGTGGAAGTGGAAAGCGTCGGCCACCAAGGCGGCGCCGATGAGCAGAAGGAACGACAGCGCCAGCATCTTGGTCGTCGGGTGGCGCTCGATGAAAGCGGCCACCGGGCCTGATGCGAAATACATGACGGCGATGGCGACGGCCACGGCGGCGATCATGACCTCGATGTGATCCGCCATGCCTACTGCGGTGATGATGGAATCGACGGAGAAGACCAGGTCGATGATGGCGATCTGAACGATGGCTGCTGTCAACGACTGCACGATGGGACTGGCGCCGCCCTCCTCCTCCTCGCCTTCAATGTCGTCGTGGATCTCGCGGGTGCCCTTGAATAGGAGGAATAGACCTCCGGCGAGGAGGATGAGATCGCGCCAGGAAAAGCCGTACTCGCCGACAGTGAAGAGCGGCGTGGTCATGTGGATGAACCAGGCGATGAAGGCCAGCATGATCACGCGGAATACGAGCGCCAGCAGCAAGCCCACCCGGCGCGCCGTGAGCTGCTGCGCCGGGGGCATCTTCGACACCATGACCGAGATGAAGACGACGTTGTCGATGCCGAGCACGACCTCCATCGCGCTCAAGGCAAGGAAGCTCGCCCAGACATGAGGGTCGGTGAGGAAGTCGATAATGGTTTCCACTGTGCCCTAGTCCCGACCCGTCTCGATTTCGTCCGGAGCTAATAGCTTAGCGTCCGGAAGCGGTCCATCGCCAGATGTCTCACCAGGCCCGGCGAAGGGAGCGGCTCGCGCCTATGGCAGCGAAATAGGCCGCCGCCGCGAGCAGCGCGATCTGTACCCAGAGTGCCGACGGGAAGGGATTGGCCACGGCGATGGCGGCGAGCACCGTCCAGGCGAGCGTGACGAGCCCCGTCAGGGCGCGCAACCGGACCACGCGGAACGGGTGCACGTAGAGGACCGGCACGAAGGTGAGCAGCACGAGCCCGCCGACCACGGCCAGCGCGGCTTCCGGCGGCAGGCCGAGCACGAACAGATAGAGGAGCACGATGTTCCAAATGGCCGGGAAGCCGACGAAGAACCCCTCCTCCGTCTTGCTGTCGATATCGGAGACGTGGAACAGACCGGACAGAAGGATGGCGATCGCCGCGGGCAGCCGGAGCCCCTCGGGCAAGAGATCCGTCTCGGTGAGCACGAACGCCGGGATAGCAACATAGGTCAGATAGTCGACGATCAGGTCGAGCCGCTCGCCGCTGAAGCGCGGCAGGACCGCCTTGACGTCGAAGAGACGCGCCAAGGGTCCGTCGACGGCATCGACGACGAGCGCGATGCCGAGCCAGACGAACATCATCTGCCAGTCGGCGTGGTGGGCGGCACGCAGCGCAAGAAGCGCGAGCACGGCGCCGATGGCCGTGAGGATATGGACCGAGGCGGCCCTCAACCGGCGCCGGCTCATGGGCATGCTCCGCGCGCCTGCGCCGGCCTAGAACCGGCGCTTGACCTTTCCGAACACGGTGACGTCGCTGTCGGCATCGAACGTCGTCAGACCCTGATCCAGCTCCAACTGCTGGTCTTGGCCATAGAGCAACTCGAGGCCGAAATCGAGCTTAGGCAGAAGCGTGTAGCCGAAGATGTCGATGCCGCCACTTTCGGGTCGGGCCGGCTTGGCGGAAGACGGCGTCCCGAGGGCGAGCGCCGGCGGCTTGGCTTCGGGGGCCGGCGCGTCGGAGGGCGAAGGCGGCGGGACGGGGATTTCCTGAAAGGCGACAGCAGGCAGCGTAGCGCCAAAAATAAGCGCAAAGGCGAGTGCCGCAATAGTGCGTGGCCTCCGCATGGTCCGTTCTCCGCCACCGGCAGGTGGCTGACCGGCCGGCGCGGTTCAACCGTGGAAGCGTGATGGTTAACGGACCGTTAAGACCGGCAAATTGTGTTCCCTTTCAGATTGTTGTGGCCACATGTGCGGGCGCGGCACGACTCAACCGGAGGGCACAAGGCGGCTGTTATCCTCCGGTCATTCGCCATTCCTAGCATCGCGGGTCTTTAGCCACCCAAGAGGGAATAAGCGAATGAAGAAGAGATACGCCTTGAGCGCCGCCGCGGGCGGATGTTCTGAAAAAGCTCATCGGGGCGTCCTGCCTCGATGAGCTTTTTATTTGCGGCCGTCGAACCCCCTTCGAGAAAAAAGCCGCCGCCCGGAACAGGGCGGCGGCAGTCAGGCGAAAGGGGACTTGCTCTTTGGTTTGGAGTCCTAGGCTTACCAATCCACCTGGGCGCGGAGCACGGCGCCGCTGATCTTGGCACCGTCGTTGACGCCGCCGCTGATCTCGGACTGGCTGACTTGCAGCTTCAGAGCCGTGTAGTCGGTGAGCAACCAGTTGAGGCCGATGAGCCAAGTCCTCTGGTCGCCGCACTTGGAGCAGTCGATGCCAGCGTTGTTCAGGACCGTGGAACTGTCGCTCAGGTTGATCACGTCATAGCGGCCGGCGATCTGCCAAGCGCCCCAACCATGGCTGTCGCCATAGACGGGATGCAGGACCTTGGTGCGGCCGAACTCACCCGTCTTGGCTTCGTAGTTCCGCATCTCGCCGGTCAGGAACCAGCTCGCGTCGACATAGTAGCCGTTATATGTGGGGCTGACGTTCGTTCCGAATCCCGGAGGCAGATCCGTCTGGAGTTGCGAGTACTCGCCCTGGAACGACAGGGACTTGAAGACCGCAGCGCCTTCGAGGACGAACATGTCATCCGACTCGCCGATCATTGGCACGGCGACGAAGCGGTCAGCTAGGTGCGCATCCGCGCCGCGAGCCCGGTACTGGAAGAGTTCCGCTGCGCCGGTATCCCGCAACGTGCCAGCGTCGCGATGGCGATAGCTCGCGCCCAAATGGACGACCGTGGTGTCGTTGTTGATGGGCGCAACGGTACCGCGGACCGAGAAGGCCGTGCTGTCGTTGAAGAAGTCACCCTGCTCCCCAGGCTCGGCGCCATAATAGCCCGTCTGGAACGACCAGTGGTCGTTACCCGCGAGAAGACCGACACCGATCTGACGCTCCAGGAAGAACGCATCCTCGAAGGCTGCACGCTCATTGAAGGTGATGAAGCGCGAGCTGGTGAGCTGCTCGATGGAGTTGTAGACGTATTGGTTACCGAAGCGGATCTCCGACTCCTCCCACGGCGCCCAGTTGGCATAGGACACGTAGGCGTCCTTGATGGACGTCGAGTTGCCGGCGAAGTCGACCTCGAACTTGTACTTCCAGTCGTAGTAGACGACGCCCTCGACGCCGAGACGTGCCCGGCGCAGCTCAACGGCGCTGACGTCATCCTTGCCGGTGACGGACGTATCCTGGTTGATGCCGTCGTAGTCGGTCATCACGCGGCCACGAACCTTGAACTTGAACTTGCCGTCGGAGCTGGACAGCTCCGGCGCGCCCTTCCACTTGACCTTGAGGTCGAGATTGTCGCCGCTGCTGCCGTGGGCAGACGCGGCTTGCGCCTTGGCCTCGTTGACCTGTTGCTGCAGCGCCGCCATCTGAGCCTGCATGGCCCTCATTTGCGCCTCGAGCGTCGATACGTCCGTCGCCTTGGCTGCGGTGCCACCAGAAGCGAGAACACCAAGTGCGCTCACGCCGGCTAGCAAATAGACGCTAGTTTTCTTCAGTCCCCCGATCATGACCCCTCTCCACTCTGTTTGACGTTGCCTGTTTAGGTAACAAATTCAGTTTGTTAGGAGATTTCTTTGTTCTCCCGTTAAAAGTCGTTCCGCCGCGTCCCCACGGCTGACCCTTATCGTTCTATTTCCTAGGCAATGACGCGCTTGTGACAGTCGGACGACGGTGGGGATTTCGTGGTCCACTGTTGCCCATTGGCCACGACACGTCAGACTGAGGATGAAGCCGAGCCCCCTTCCTCGGCTTCCTTGCACCACTGTAAGCCTTGGAGAACGCACAGAAACTCCGGCGTAAGCCTCGTCCCCTGGATTCTCGCGTGGCGGAATCGGACGCTGCCCGTTTGCAGGATCGCCTCGGAGGCTGTGGGGGGATCCCTCGGAGGTCACTCGAGGCTCCTAGTGAGAATCGAGGACGGCGAAGCCGTTTTCCTCGAATCTGGGCGCCGCCGCGGACGAGCGCAGATAGTCCAGGAAGCCGCCCGCCGCCGGCGATCTCGACGCTGCGAGCTTGGCGGCGGGGTAGACGATCGGCGGGTGGCTGTCCGCGGGAAAGACGCCCACCACCTTCACATTGGGATCGGCCTTGGCGTCGCTCGCATAGACGATCCCCAGCGGCGCCTCGGCACGTGAGACGAGGCGGAGCGCGGCCCGGACGTTCTCGGCTTGTGCCAGCTTGTCCTTCACGTCATCCCACACGCCGAGGCTTTGCAGCGCCGCCTTGCCGTACTTGCCGGCCGGCACGGCATCGACGCCGGCGATGGCGAGACGCCCATCGCCAAGCAGCTTGGCCAACGGGAAGCCGGGCGCGATCGTCGTGGTGATCTCGGAGTCCTTCGGCGCGATCAAGACAAGCTGATTAGCGAGAAGATTGAAGCGCGTCTTGGGATCGATCAGGTTCCGTTCCGCCAGATAGTCCATCCAGGCGAGATCGGCCGAGATGAAAACATCGGCATCGGCTCCCTGCTCGACTTGCTTGGCGAGCGCCGAGGTGGCGGCGTAGGAAATCACGGCCTGACCCCCGGTCTTCTTCTGCCAATCAGCGGCAACCGCATCGAGGGCATTTTTCAGGCTTGCGGCGGCGAACACGGTCGGGCCCTTGTCTACCGCCCAGAGTTGCTGAGGGCTTGCGACCAGAAGCACGGCCAATAAGACACCGGGCCAAATCCTCGACGTGAATTTCACTGCACTGTCCCCCTTTTTCTGTCGTCGGTTCCGGGATCACCCACGCTCGAACCTTGGTCCCCTAGCTCTCATTCATGATGTGCCCGATACGGGCGAACTCCTCGCGGATCGCCGCGTTCGAGCGCTCGTCCGCGCGCCGGTAGGCTTCCGCCACGGCGCGGCCAAACTCCGTCACCTGGGCCCCGCCCCCGCCTGCACCGCCAGGCGAGGTGGTCACGAGGGTGCGTCCGAACATTTCATTGAGAGCGCTGACGAGGAGCCAGGCCCGCCGGTAGGACATGGCCATCTCGCGGCCCGCGGCCGAGATCGATCCGGTGCGCTCGATGGCCTCGAGGAGCTCGACTTTGCCGGGCCCAAGCACGAGGCCCGGCCGCACCATGATGCGCAGACGCGGAAACGGACGCTCTGGCCGCGGCGTGGCGTTCCCCCTCTTCGCGTCGCTCATGGCTCGTTCGCCCTTTGCCGCCGCCTTCCCCTTCGCGCGGACTTTGGCTGGCGTCGACGTCATGGCACACCTCCATCGCTCTTGATCGCTGTATCTGCTTAGATATAGCGATTGGCGGCAGCTGACGTCGATGAGATTCATGGCGCATTGTCCCGCTGTATTCAGTCAAACATAGCGGGTCTTCGCGGCGCGTACGTTGCGGCTGTGCGTCGCAACCGGCGTTGCGGCGCGGGTTCGACCGTTCTGCCGACCCTCGGTCGGCATCGGGCCGCGCAAACAAGTTGCCTATCCCGTTGGGGCGGGGGACATTTCCTTCTCGAAGTCCGGCCGGAGAGAGGTACGTGTTGAGCGAGCGTCCGGTTTCCAAGACATGTGATGTCGCCGTCGTGGGCGCGGGTCCTGCGGGGATTGCCGCGGCGCTCGCGCTCGCTCATGTGGGGGCCGACGTCGCATTGATCGGGCCGGCGCCGCCCAAGGCGAACGCCGCGCGCCCCGAGACGCGAACCGCGGCGCTCCTCACGAGCTCGGTCGATTTCCTGAAGCGATTGGGCGTTTGGGACCCGCTCGTGCCCCACGCCGCGCCGCTCAAGGTCATCCGTATCGTCGATGCGTCGCGGAGCCTACTCCGGTCGCCGGACATCGCCTTCGATGCGCGCGAGCTCGGGCTTACCGCGTTCGGCTACAACATCGCCAATGCGGTGCTCACCGAGACTCTCTATGCACGCGCGGAAGCCGTGCTGGCGAAGGTCATCCCCGCCAGCGTCGAGCAGGTCATGCTCACGGACCGCGAGGCGCATCTGACGTTGAGCGGCGGGCGCTCGCTTACGGCGCGGCTTGTCGCCGGCGCCGACGGACGGCGGTCGGTCTGCCGCGAAGCCGCGGGCATCGAGACCGATGAGTGGCGCTACGACCAAGGCGCTATTGCCACGAGCTTCCGCCACACGCTTCCCCATGATGGCGTGTCAACGGAGATGCACAAAGAGCTCGGCTCGGTCACCGCCGTGCCGATGCCCGAGGCGTGTCAGTCGGCCCTGATTTGGATCGGCACGACCACCGAGATCGACGCGCTGATGTCTGTGGATGAGGCGGAGTTCGCCGCCCGCCTCCAGGACCGGCTCGGCGACACGCTCGGCAAGATCTCCGACGTCGGCCCGCGCGCAGCCTTCCCGGTCGCAGGCCTCACCGCCAAGACGCTTGCCGCCAGGCGTACCGCGCTCATCGGCGAGGCGGCGCACATCATGCCGCCTCTCGGCGCGCAAGGGCTCAATCTCGGCCTTCGCGACGCCGCCGCGCTTGCCGACTGCGTAGCCGGGGCGCTGCGCCGCGGACACGATCCGGGCGGCCAGGCGGTGATCTCGGCTTACGCCCGCGCCCGTCATTTCGATGTGCTCGCGCGCGCGGTTGGTGTCGATCTTCTGAACCGCTCGCTGCTCACGAGCCTGCTGCCCGTGCAAGCGGCGCGCGGCCTCGTACTCGCGGGGCTGAACGCGTTTGCGCCGTTGCGGCGCCTCGTCATGCGCGCCGGCCTCGCCCCGGCGGCCGAGCTTCCGAGCCTCATGCGGCCCGCGCCCGAAGGCCCGCACTTGCGCGCTTGACGCCTTATCCCAGTTTGGCCATGAGGATGGCTCTTCACGCGGCTGCCCCTGCCCAAAAAAGCCATAAGAAGGAAGCCTCTGTGGCCAACAGCTTCAACCTCCCCTTCGCTCTCGATCTGCGCTACCGGCTCGAATATGCGGGCTTGCGCTTCTTGGTCGGGATCGTGCGCCTGTTCCCGATCGACATGGCGGGCGACATCTCGGCGTTCTTCTGGCGCGTGCTCGGCAAACGGAACCGCCGGCACAAGCGCGCGCTCGCCAATCTCGAGCGTGCCTTTCCCGAGAAGACGCCGGAGGAGCGCGAGCGGATCGCGCTCGCGGCGTGGGACAATCTCGGCCGCGTCATGGTCGAGACCATGAACATCGACAGGATCCTGAAAGATCCGGGGCGCCTCCACGTCACCAACGGACACTGGATCGGCCGCTACAAGGACAAGATGGGCCCTGCCCTCATCGTCACCATGCACATGGGCAATTGGGAACTCGGCATGTGGCCGGTCACCTTGGCCGGGGTGAAGCCTGCGGGCGTCTACCGCCAGGTGAAGAACCCCTATGTCGACCGCTATCTGCGCGGGCAGCGACAGAGCCTCTATCCCGGCGGCCTGTTCGGCCGCGGCCGCACGGCCGGCGAGGACGAGACGCAAAAGACCGCGCGCCTCATCATGGACTATGTGCGCCAAGGCGGACGCCTCGGTTTCATCTCCGACCTCTACGACGCCAACGGCATCGAGGTGCCGTTCTTCGGCCATCTCGCCAAGAGCATGCCCATTGCCGCCATGATCGCGCGGCGCGTGGGCGCGCGCATCTGGATCGGCCGTTGCGTGCGCATCGGCAATCGCGCCTGCTTCGACGTCAACGTCAACGAGCTCAGGATTCCACGCACCAACAATCAGGCGGAAGACATTCGCGCGATCACCGCGGCGATCCAGCGTTATTTCGAAGTGTGGATTCGCGAGCAGCCCGAACAGTTCATGTGGTCAAACCGCCGCTGGTCGTAAGGTGCCGCGTTAACTGCGTTGACAGTCTCCACGGCCCGCGATCTTATTCTCACAAAAACTCAGGGATAGGGTGTCGGTGTAATGTCTGCTATCCGCAACGCTAGATTTCAGATTGGCCAGGTGGTGCGCCACCGGCTTTATCCGTTTCGCGGCGTGATCTTTGACGTGGACCCCAGCTTCTCGAACACGGAGGAGTGGTACGCATCCATTCCGAAGGACGTCAGACCGCCCAAGGATCAGCCGTTCTACCATCTGCTCGCCGAGAACGCCGACACGGAGTACATCGCCTATGTGTCGGAGCAGAACCTCGTCCCTGATCCGTCGGACGAACCCTTGCGCCATCCGCAAGTGCCGGAACTGTTCGAGGACTTGAGGGACGGCGTGTTCCGCTTTCGCTTCCTGCAAGAGCATTAAGTGCGCGCCTGCACGACCGCCGAATAGCGAAAGGCCGCCCCGGTGAACCCGGCGCGGCCTTTTTGTTGATCTCTAGCTAGCGATGCGCGGCGCTTAAGGCGTCGTCTTCTGCTGTGCCGTGGCGTTGCCCTGCGCTTGCGGTGCGCCGCCTTGCGCCGCCTGGCTCTCCTGCGCTTGCTTCGCCTTGGCGGCGAGCTCGGCCTGGCGCTTGCGGAACACTTCCATCAGCTGCCGGCGCTGCTCCTCGTATTTCGCGTTGTCCACGGGCGGCCCGTCATAGGCCTTGCTGAAGCCGGTGAGCGGCACCGGGAAGCCCATGGTCTTCTGCTGAATGTTCATGGCGGCCACGACCATCTGCTTGCCCGCACGCATCTTCTGGAAGAGGTCGTCGCTCAGCTCCATCTGCACCTGACAGCTGGTCGGGAAGCAGATTGAGTATTGCAGTTGGATCGGCTGCTGATCGTCGATGCGGATCTGCACGCCGGCGGGAATGACGAGCGCGTACGCGGTCGGGACCCGGATCAGGAGCTGCTGCTTGTCCTCGCCTTCGGCCTTGCGCACCGCGGCGGCGATAAGGACCATGCCGGTGTTCGGCTCGAGCCCCTCGTGATTGATCAGGCAAATCTGCTTGCCGGCGGTCTGCTGGTTCTTCATGCAGAGCTTGACCCAGGCATCCTCAGCGCCGGCGGACGGCGTCGCAGCAGGCGCTGCGGAGGTCTTCGGCGCTGCCGAGGACTTGGGCTGAACCTGTTGCGCCATAACCGCGGGCGCCACGAGAGCCAGGGCAAGCGCGCATGCGCCCGCGCCGAGCGCCCAGCGACCCGCGCTGCGGCTTAGGCTGTTCCATTGATCCTTGGACCAGAGCATCAATCGACCTTTCCTCTGTTTTTCGCGGGCTGGCTCAGGCCTGCCAGACGTACCCCGTTTGCCCGCTCCCTCTGCATTTAGGGTCAATACCCGAAATGCGGCGTAGACGTGGCTGTTGACCGTGGGCGACGGGACTTTCTTGGCCGCGCTCTCCTGAGTTGTAACCTTTTTCATTGGGGTGGAGATAGCGTGCGGCGTCGGCTTGTTCCGCCAGGGATGCTACCCTTACCCCATGGTGCAATTCGAGGGCATCTATAGCCATGCTGGGTCGCGGTTGAAAGCCCCATTTTTTTGTCTGATCGTGGGGCTTCTGCTGCTTCCTGGTAGCGGTCGAGCTGCAGCCTGCGTCCGGGCTCGCCATGCACGGCGAGCCGCGCGAAGGAGCGGGCTTCAGCCATTTTTCCTACGTCAATCCGGACGCGCCAAAGGGCGGCCGCGCGACCTTCGCCGTGCAAGGCACCTTTGACAGCCTGAACCCCTTCATCATCAAAGGCGTCTCGGCTGACGGTCTGCGCGACTATGTCTATGAGAGCCTTCTCGCCCGCGCCTATGACGAGCCCTTCACCCTTTACGGCCTTATCGCGGAGGCGGTCGAGACGCCGCCCGACCGGTCGTGGGTCGAGTTCACCCTGAACCCGAACGCCAAGTTCTCCGACGGCACGCCCATCACCGTCGATGACGTGATTTTCTCCCAAGAGATTTTGCGCGATCACGGACGGCCGAACCACCGCTCCTACTATAAGAAGGTCACCAAGGCCGAGAAGACCGGCGAGCGGAAAGTCCGCTTCACCTTCGACGGCTCTGGCGACCGCGAGATGCCGCTGATCATGGGGCTGATGCCGGTGCTGCCGCACCACCTCTACACACCCGAGAGCTTCGACAAGACGACGCTCAAGGCGCCCATCGGCAGCGGTCCCTACGTCATCGACAAGGTCGATCCGGGCAAGCGCATCACCTATAAGCGCGACCCGAACTATTGGGGGCGCGACCTCCCCGTCAATCGCGGGCGCTACAATATCGATGAGATCCGCTTCGACTACTACCGCGACGCCGGGGCGATGTTCGAGGCGTTCAAGTCGGGGCTGGTCACGTTTCGCGACGAGGACGACCCGACCCGCTGGACGGAAGGCTACCACTTCCCGGCGCTGCGCGACGGCCGCGTCATCAAGGAGGCGCTCCCTCTGGAGACCCCGGCCGGGATGGCGGCGCTCGTGTTCAACACGCGCCGGCCGCTCTTCGCCGATCCGCGCGTGCGCCAGGCGCTCATCAAGCTGTTCGATTTCGAATGGGTGAACCGCACCCTCTATCACGGCCAGTATGCGCGCAGCGAAAGCTACTTCGCGCGCTCAGACCTCTCTTCTCATGGACGGCCCGCCGACGCCACGGAGCGCGTGCTGCTCGCGCCCTACGCAGGCGCGGTCAAGCCCGAGATCATGGACGGCGACTTCTCGTTCCCGGTCAGCGACGGCACGGGCGAGAACCGCGAGGGCCGCGTCGAGGCGCTGAAGCTCCTCGATGAGGCCGGCTACCAATTGAAGGACGGCGTTCTCGTGAACGCGGCGACCGGCGAGCCCTTTACCTTCGAGATTCTGGCTGCCACGCGCGCGCAGGAGCGACTCCTGCTCACCTATGCGCGGGCCTTGAAACAGGTGGGAATTGACGCTCGAATCCGGCAGGTTGACTCGGCTCAGTATCAGCGGCGCAAGCAGACCTACGACTTCGACATGATCCAATATTTTTGGCCGGTGTCGCTCTCGCCGGGGAATGAGCAGTCATTCCGCTGGGGGAGTGATGCGGCCAAGACCGAGGGCTCGTTCAACTATCCGGGCGTCGAGAGCGAGGCCGTCGACGCCATGATCGCCGCCCTGCTCAGCGCTAAGGACCGCGACGACTTCGTCTCGGCGGTGCGCGCGCTCGATCGTGTGCTTCTGTCCGGCGACTATGTCGTGCCGCTGTTCCATCTCCCGCGGCAGTGGGTCGCCCATTGGCGCACCCTCAAGCGGCCCGAGAAGACGCCGCTCTACGGCTATCAGATCGACACCTGGTGGCTCGACCCTTCCGCCCAGGCCGACAGCGCCGGGCACGCCGTGAACCCGTGATCTTGCACGCATGAGCACACTGCCCGCCCCTGACGTCGAGACGCACGAGGAAAGCGGACCGATCACGGCCGAAGGGCTGTTGCGGCGGCGGGCGCGGCAGAAGCCTGACGCCGTGGCGCTGGTCGATCCGCCGAACCGGAACCTGCTCGGGCTCACCCGGTCCCGCACCCTCTCTTACACCGACGCCGACAAGGCGGTGGATGCGCTGGCCGGATTTTTCATCGAGCTCGGCCTCAATCCAGGCGATCGCGTCGTCGTGCAGCTTCCCAATTTCATCGAGGCTCCGCTGACGCTGCTCGGGGCTTGGCGTGCCGGGTTGACCGTCGCCGCGGTGCCCATGCTGTGGCGCGCCATGGAGATCGCGCGCGTGTGCGACGCGGTCGAGCCGAAGGCGCTGATCGGCGTCTCGCAGTTTGCCGACGACCTGCCGGCCGAACGCTTGCGCGACATCGCCGCCACGCGGCTTTCGGTCCGCTTCGTGCTCGGCTTCGGCCGCGACCTGCCCGACGGCGTCGCCTCGCTCGACGCCGCCATGGGTGCGGGCCGTTACGCCGACGACGTTATCGCACCGCGCCTGCAGTCTCGTCCGTCGCTCATTACCTTCACGGCCCGGGCCGGGGAGCCGCTGGTTCCGCTCTTCCGGCACGAGGACGAGATCCTGGCGCAGGGGGCGATGGCCGTACTGTCGTTGTCGCTCGACCGCAGCGACGTGATCCTCAATGCCTATCCGTGCACGGGCCCGATCGGGTTGGGGCTCGGGCTTGCGCCGTGGCTCATCGGCGGTGCCGCGCTCGTGCAGCATCATCCCTTCGATTACGGCATGTTCGTGCAGCAGCTCCTCACGTCGGGCGCGACGGTGACCGCGCTGCCGGGCGCCATTCTCGCCGAGCTGGCCAAGGACGGCGTGCTGAAGGATCAGCAATGCAAGCTGAGGCGCGTGGGCCGCGTGTGGTCTGCGCCGGAGCTCGCGGACGGCGCGGCGGCGCTCGAAGATCCAGGGCGCTCCGTGTTCGATCTCTATCCGCTCGGCGATCTCGCCAGTCTCCTCCTGCGTCCGGAGCCGGCGACCAACCGCGCGACATTGCCGCTCGGCGCGGTGCATCTCGGCGAGGATGGCGGCGGCGCCGTATTCATTGAGACGCGGCTCGGGCGTGACGGCGGCGAGCTTCTGATCCGCGGGCCTGTGGTGCCGCAAGGGCGGTCGAACGGGCCTGCGGCGCGCGACAGCGACAGCTTCGTCGCCACGGGGCTTCGCGGGCGGGCGGAGAGCGAGCGGCTACGCGTCGCGCGCGATCCAGAGCTCATCTATCATGGCGGCTTCACGATTGCCGCGAGCGAGCTCGACGGGCTCTATCAAGCGTTTTCCGGGTTTCTCGATGCGGCGTGCTTCGTGCTGCCAGACCCCATCGTTGGCGACCGCATCTTCGGCGCTGTGGCGCCCTCCCCTAATGCCCCGGTGTCGCTCGAAGCCTTGCACCGCTTCCTCATGGAGCGCGGGGTCGCGCCTTACAAATTCCCGGACAAGCTGCTCGTGGTGAAGGACATCCCGCGCGACCGGCACGGCCACATCCTGCGCGATCAGATCTTGACCGCAGGTCTAAGCCGCTTCCTTCACCGCGTCGGCGATCTTGGCGAGGCGTCTCAGAAGCTCGCGGGTGCCGGCGAGGCGATCCTCCGGGTTCGGCCAATTGGCGTAATAGATGAGCCGATGGTCGGGCTGGAGCTTCACCTGCTTGCCCGCCTCACGGATGAAGTCGATGAGCCCTTCCGGATTGGCGAAAGAGTTGTTGCGGAAGGCGACGATGGCGCCCTTCGGCCCGGCGTCGATCTGCTCGATGCCGGCCTGGCGGCACAGCCCCTTGATCTCCACCACGTCTAGGAGATGGCGCACCTCCTCGGGCAGCGGGCCGAAGCGGTCGATCAGCTCGGCGGCGAAGGCCTCGATGGCGTCCGCTGTCTCCACGCCCGACAGGCGGCGATAGAGCCCGAGGCGGACCTGCAGGTCGAGCACGTAGTCTTCGGGGATGAGCACCGAGGTGCCGAGATTGATGCGCGGGCTCCATTGATCCTCGATCATGGCCCCTTCCCCGCCCTTCAGCGCGGCGACCGCTTCTTCCAGCATCGACTGGTAGAGCTCGAAGCCCACCTCGCGGATATGGCCCGACTGCTCCTCGCCGAGCAGATTACCGGCGCCCCTGATGTCGAGGTCGTGGCTCGCCAGCACGAAGCCGGCACCGAGTGTGTCAAGCGATTGAAGCACTTTGAGCCGCTTCTCGGCAGCCGGCGTGATGCGCATGTCTGCGGGGATGGTGAAATAGGCGTAGGCGCGGATCTTCGAGCGGCCGACACGGCCCCGCAGCTGATAGAGCTGGGCAAGGCCAAACATGTCGGCACGATAAACGATGAGCGTGTTCGCCGAGGGGATGTCGAGGCCGCTCTCGACGATGGTCGTGGACAACAGCACGTCGTATTGGCGGTCGTAGAACGCGTTCATCACCTGGTCGAGCTCGCTCGACGGCATCTGGCCGTGGGCGCGTGCGACCTTCAGCTCCGGCACGTGCTCTTGCAGAAACGCGGCCGCGTCGTCGAGATCGGAGATGCGCGGCACGACGAAGAAGGTTTGGCCGCCGCGGAAGCGCTCGCGCAGCAGCGCCTCGCGCAAGGTCATGGGATCGAACGGCGCCACATAGGTGCGAACAGCAAGGCGATCCACAGGTGGCGTTGCGATCAGAGACATCTCGCGCACGCCGGAGAGTGCCAGTTGCAGGGTGCGCGGGATCGGCGTCGCCGTGAGCGTCAGCACATGCACGTCCTCGCGGAGCTGCTTGAGCCGTTCCTTGTGCTTCACGCCGAAATGCTGCTCCTCGTCGACGATCAGAAGGCCGAGATCGGCGAACGCGATATTCTTGCCGAGCAGCGCATGGGTGCCGATGACGATGTCGATACCGCCGTCCTTGATGCCCTTCTTGACCTCGGCGAGTTCCTTGCCGCTCACGAGACGCGAGGCTTGGGCGATCTTTACGGGAAAGCCGCGGAAACGCTCGGTGAAGGTATAAAAGTGCTGGCGGGCGAGCAGCGTCGTCGGTACCACGACGGCCACCTGCTTGCCGGCGAGCACGGCGATGAGGCTTGCGCGTAAGGCCACTTCCGTCTTGCCGAAGCCGACATCGCCGCAAATGAGGCGGTCCATGGGCCGCCCGCTCGCAAGATCTTCCAGCACGGCGTTGATGCTGGTGACCTGGTCCTCCGTCTCCTCGTATTGGAAGCGCGCCGAGAACTCGTCATAGGTGCCGTCGGGCGGATTGAGGATCGGGGCCTGGCGCAGCTCGCGCATGGCGGCGACCTTGATCAGCTTCTCGGCCATGTCGCGGATGCGCTGCTTCAGCTTGGCTTTACGCGACTGCCAAGCGACGCCGCCGAGCTTGTCGAGCACGACGCCGGATTCGTCTGAGCCGTAGCGGCTCAGGAGCTCGATATTCTCGACCGGTAGATAGAGCTTGTCGCCGCCCTGGTAGTGCAGCTCGAGGCAATCGTGGGGCTCGCCCGCCGCCTCGATGGTGGTGAGCCCAACGAAGCGGCCGATGCCGTGATCGGCGTGGACCACGAGGTCGCCGACGGTCAGGCTCGACGCCTCGGTGAGCGCGTCGCTCCCCTTCTTCACCCGGGCTTTGCGGACGAGACGGTCACCGAGAATGTCCTGCTCGCCGATCACGGCGACACCCGGCGCCTCGAAGCCGGTCTCCAGAGGCAGCACGGCGACCGATGTCGCCTCAGGCGGCGCGGCCGCCGCCTCGGGGAAAGTCTCGACGCGGACCGTGTCGTGCAAGCCGTGCTCGGTGAGGAGCGTCGCGAGGCGCTCGCGCGCGCCGACGCTCCAGCAAGCAACGATCACGATCTTATGCTCGCCGCGCAGCTTCTTGGCGTGCGCCACCACGGCGTCGAACACGTTGGCGCCTTCGGTCTGACGCTCCGGCGCGAAGGATCGCCCCTGGCGTCCGCCGAAGGAAACGATGTTGGCGCCCTCGGCTTGCGGCCGCTCGAAGGTGTCGAGCGCAATGACGTGCGGTGCCGCGGTCAGCGCCTTCTGCCAATCCGTCTCAGCGAGGAACATGCTGTCGGCGGGCACAGGATGGTATGGCGGCGCGCCGAAGGCCTTGCGCTCCAGTGCCGCGGCGCGGGCATCGTAGTGGTCGGCGATCTGCTCGAGTCGGCTCTGCCGCGCGTCGTCGGAGAGCGGGTCCAGGGTGATGACCGCGCCGGGCAAATAGTCGAACAGCGTGGCGAGGTGCTCATGGAACAGCGGCAGCCAGTGCTCCATGCCCTGATGCTGATGGCCCGCCGAGATCGCCTCATAGAGGGGGTCGTCGCCCTTCACCGGGCCGAACAGCTCCACGTAGCGCTGGCGGAACTGCCGCCGCACGTCGGGCGTCAGCGCCACCTCGCTCATAGGTAGGAAGTGAACAGCGTCGAGGCGCGCTTCCGTGCGCTGGGTCTCCGGATCGAAGGCACGGATGGTCTCGAGCGTGTCGCCGAAGAAGTCGAGACGCACCGATTGGCCTCCCGGCGGAAAGAGGTCGAGGATGCCGCCGCGCACGGCGTATTGCCCGGGGTCGGTCACCGTGCCGCTGCGCACATAGCCCGACGCCTCGAGGCGCTCGATCAGCGCCTGCATGCTCATGACGTTGCCCGCTTGGAGCTTGAGGCTCGAGCCGGCGATGAACTCAAGCGGCGGCACGCGCTGCATCACCGCATTCACGGATGTGAGCAGCACCAGCGGCTTGGTGTCGTCGGGAGCCCGCTCGGTCAGCGCCGAGAGCGTGGCGATACGCTCGGCGATGATCTCGGCGTTTGGCGCAACCCGGTCGTAGGGCACGCTGTCCCAGGCCGGGAAGCTCAGGACGGTGACGTCGGGCGCGAAGAAGGCAATCGCCTCTTCGAGCGTTGCCATCCGGTTGATGTCGCGGGCGACATGCAGGATCGGCGCGCCGGCATGGCGCGCCAGCTCGCCCAAGAGCAGCGCATCGAAACCCTCGGGCACGCCGCCGGCGATGGCGCTCGGGCCCGCGAGCAGGCGGTCGACCGGCAAAGATGGGGGCTGAGACGCAGGACTCATGACAATATGTTGCTAGCCGGTCCAGGGCAGGCCGTGAAAGCGCCGCACGCGCTCGATGAGCGCGTCGAGGTCGCGCTCGCCGAGCGAATAGCCCTCGTACACGGACAACTCGATCTGTGGATCCGGCATCTCGATCAGGCGTTCGAGCACGGCGATGTCATCGGCGTTCATGCTGTCGATGGCTTGCTCGGCGAAGCGCCCGAGCAGATAGTCCATCTCCTTTGAACCTCGATGAGTCGCCCGCCACACTGCCCGGCGCCGGCGCATTCCAAGATCACTCGACATGATCCAAGCATCCAATCCTAAGCCGTGGGTTAGAGCGAGCGGCCCTAGGGATGTCAAGGGCGCCGCCCGCAGCTTGCGGTAGACCGGCCTCCATGCGCCCGCCCCGGCTTGCTCCCCTCTTCGCCACGGTCCGCGCCCTGAAAGGCGTCGGCCCGCGAATCGAGGGGCTGCTCAATAAATTGGTGGCCCCACGCCCTGCCGGGGCCCATGCGAGGGCCATCGACCTTCTGTGGCACCTGCCTGTGGGCCTCATCGACCGGGCGATCATGCCGTCGATCGCGGAAGCCGAGGTCGGCGCGCTCGCGACCCTCGAAGTGACCGTGGCCGAGCATCGGCCTGGCGGCGGACGGCGCGCCGCTCGGGCGCCGTACAAGGTCCTGGTGGAGGACGCGACCGGCGCGCTCGAGCTCGTCTATTTCAAGGCCGATCCCGCTTACCTGAAGCGCCTTCTCCCCGTCGGAGAAAAGCGTCTGATCTCCGGCAAGATCGAGGCCTATGACGGCTGGCTGCAAATGACCCACCCCGATCATGTGGCGCCTCTCGACGGCAACGGCACGCTGCCACTGATCGAGCCGGTCTATTCGCTGACCGCGGGGCTCTCCAACACCACCTTGCGCAAAGTGATCGACGGCGCACTTCACCAGATCCCGAAACTGCCAGAGTGGATCGACCCCGCGTTTCTCGCCAAGCAAGGCTGGCCCTCCTTCGGCGAGGCTATCACGCGGCTCCATGCGCCGCAGGCCGAGGCCGATCTCCTTCCAAGTGCACCGGCGCGGGCGCGGCTTGCCTATGACGAGCTTCTCGCCAACCAGCTGGCGCTCGCCATCATCCGTCAGCGATTGAAGAAGCGCGCAGGCCGGGAACTGCGCGCGCCGGGCAAACTGCGCAAGGCAATCGTCGCCGCCCTGCCCTTCGCGCTCACGGGTGCGCAAGTCCGCGCGCTCGCCGAAATCGACGCCGACATGGGAAGTGGGACCCGCATGCTCCGCCTGCTGCAAGGCGACGTCGGCAGCGGAAAGACCGTGGTGGCGCTGCTCGCCATGGCCCAGGCGATCGAGGCCGGCACGCAAGCAGCGCTCATGGCGCCCACCGAGCTTCTCGCCCGCCAGCACCTCGCTACGATCAGTGGCTTTGCGGCGGCGGCACGCTTGCGCGTCGCGCTGCTCACAGGGCGCGAGCGCGGCCGTGAGCGCAACGCAATTCTCGACGCGCTGAAGGACGGCTCCATCGACATCCTCATCGGCACCCACGCGCTGTTCCAAGAGACGATTCTGTTTCGCGATCTCGGCCTCGTGGTGATCGACGAGCAGCATCGCTTCGGCGTGCATCAGCGGCTTGCGCTGCAGGCAAAAGGAACCGGCAGCGGTGCTGAGCTTCTGGTGATGACGGCGACACCGATCCCACGCACGCTCCTGCTTACGAGCTATGGCGACATGGACGTGTCGCGGCTCGACGAAAAGCCGCCGGGCCGGAAGCCCATCGTGACGCGCACCGTACCGCTCGAACGTCTCGACGAGGTGATCGACGGCGTCGATCGCGCGGTCGATCGCGGCGCGCAAGTCTATTGGGTGTGCCCCCTCGTCGCTGAATCAGAAGTGCTCGACGTCGCCGCGGCCGAGGAACGCTATGCGGCCCTTCGCGCGCGGTTCGGCGACAAAGTGGGCCTGGTGCACGGCAAGCTCGCCGGCAAAGACAAGGACGCCGTGATGGCGCAGTTCGCATCAGGCGTACTCTCCATCCTGGTCTCGACCACCGTGATCGAGGTCGGCGTCGACGTGCCCAACGCCACCATCATGATCATCGAGCACGCCGAGCGCTTCGGTCTCGCTCAGCTTCACCAACTGCGCGGCCGCGTGGGGCGCGGCGCGGCGGAGTTGTCCTGCATCTTGCTCTACCGCCAGCCGCTCGGCGAGACGGCGCGCGAACGGCTCAATGTGATGCGCAGCACGGAAGACGGCTTCGTCATCGCCGAGGAGGATTTGCGGCTCAGAGGCGGCGGCGAGGTGCTTGGCACGCGGCAGAGCGGGCTGCCCGCCTTCCGCATCGCCTCGCTTCCCGAGCACCAAGACCTGCTCGAGACCGCGCGGGACGAAGCACGGCTCAGGCTCGCCCGCGATCCCGAGCTCAAAGGCAAGGACGCGGACGCACTTCGGCTCCTGCTCTACCTCTTCGAGCGCGACGATGCGGTCCGGCTGATCCGAGCAGGCTAGGACTAGACGCGCCTCGCGTAATCGCGTGGCGCCATGCTCGTCCAGCGCCTGAAGGCGCGGCTGAAATGCGCTTGGTCCGAATAGCCGAGCATGAAGGCGATCTCGATGGCCGAGCCGTCGCCGGTTGCCACCCGGCGGATCGCCTCGACGCGCCTCACGTCATCGACGATCTCCTCGAATGAGAAGCCAAAATCCCTGAGCCGCCGTTGCAGCGTCCGCGTGCTCATGCGCAAGTGAGCGGCCACGCGGTCAACGCTCACGCCGCCATAGGGCAGCATCTCCTTCACGAACGCACCGAGGTTGGCGGCGGTCTCGACGGGATCCGCGCCATTTGTCTCCGGACATCGCGGCGCGATTGGCAGGTCGAGGATCTCCCGGTCGATGACGATCGCATCGCGCGCACACCCGAACTGGAGCGACGAGCCAAAGGTCTCTTCCAACCGCTCTCCTGCCCGTTCGTAAGCTTGGGAGAAGCGCGCGCCGACCGCCTCTGGCACGCCGGCCAGCAAGGCCACGCTGCGCAAGCACGGCGAGCGCACCAAGAATATGCTGCCTCGGCTCCAGGCCGGAACGGCCGAGAAATGCGAAGTTCAGGATCGCATGCCTGCCTTCCGTCTGGACACTCATATCGGTCCCTTGATGAACAAGGCCGATGCCACTAACCGCGGTCGCCCAGGCTTGACGGAGGGTCGCAGCCCCGGACACGGCCACGCCCCAGGTGCCGAGGTCCGAAAGCTTGAACGCGCGCCCGACGTCCGCCCCGAGGAAGCGCTCACGCGTGACCTTATATATCTCGTCGCTGAGCCGGAAGCAGAGTTCGCGCGGCACCCAGCCATTCGCGTCCAGGAATGTCGACGGCGAAATATCGGCGCGCCTGAAGATCTCGACGGGCGAGACGGAGCGGCTCCTGAGATAGGGCGCGATATGGAGCAGCGTGCGCGGATTATGCGCGAAGCCCTCACCCAACATCGCCATCCCTCCCTTTGGCGCCAAATGGCAAGACTTATAGCGCGTGCGCCCGCTAGCGTCTCGCGCGCAAAACCTTCCCTTTCGATCTCTGATACAACCTGGAGTTATTCAACCATGCCGATGCGACGTATCCTTGTTGCGGCCACCGCATTCACATTGGCCGCCTCTCTTCTTGCCGCTGTCACCTTTGCCACCGCCGAGGAGGAGAAGAAGGCCGACTTCCTTTTCGTCCAGAGCGCCAAAAGCATGAGCTTTGACCCGGAGACGAACAAACTGACGCTCGAGAATGTAAGTCCCGTCACGGTGTTCTTCACCGATCGGCCGGAGCGGATCGCGGGAAATATGAACACCACAAAATTCGTCCCCTTCTGGAGCGACGGCAAGGACAGCTTCAAGTCTGATCCGCCCAACGCCGACATTTCCATTATCGAAGGCAAGACGCTGAAGCAGACCGTGGTGGAGTTGCAAGATCCTGTGCTCGATGGCGACAATCTCAGCTACACGGTCAAGGTGATCAAAGGCGATATGCCGGCAGAAGGCACCGAGGTGGCGGTGTTCATCGATATTATCGGCAGGCCTCTTACCCCACTTTCCTATGCGGGCGTGGCACGGCGTTCATATAGACGGGCCGTGATATACTGAGCGAATGGCAGGGACGAACCTCAGTGACCTGCGAGAGCGTTGGCGGGACCCGCTTCTGACGGCGCTCACCGCGTTCCTGGGGCGCTGACCGGCATCGGCTCTGGCGACATCACGGCGGTAAATCCCATCGCGCGCAACCTAACCATCGTGGAGGCCATGATCGGACAGCTCTATCCGGCGACGCTGCTGGCGCGGCTTGTGACGCTTGAGGTCGAGGACAGCGGGTGAATCTAGCTCAGTCGGCTTTGGCACCAAATGGCAAGACTCCCGCCCCTTGGCCTCAATAGTTTGCTTGGCAGGCGCTCGAACCACGCGCGCATTAATTGCAATTCTCTATCCTCGGTCGCACTCGTCTAGCGCGCTATAATCCGCTCGCTGACATCACAACGGGAGGTCAATGTCATGAGGGGACTTCAGCGTCACACGCTTCTTGTGTCGGTATCGGCCATCGTCGTACCTGGCTTTTCTCGCAGGCTACAGACCCGGCGACGGCAGAGGTCTCGGAAGAAACGCTGAAATCTTTGTCTGCGCCGGACCAAGTTGAGACGAGCGCGGGTACGCTCAAGTTCAAGGACGGCGCGCCGACTGCGGATACGGCCAAGAAGGTCTATGACACGCTCGACTTCACCCGCGCCCTCAACGTCTACAACAACAGCTTCCGCGGCGCCTCGGCGCTGGCATCGTCAAAGGCTTCGAGAGCATCGGCGTCAAGCCCGGCGATGTCGCCATCTTCTCCGAGCTGATGGATTCGAATTCGCTGTTCCTGACGCCCAACGCCGACACGGTCTACTACCTCACAGCGCTCGATCTGAGCAATGGGCCGCTGGTGATCGAACAGCCGTCGAATGCCGTCGGCACGATCAACGACATGTGGTTCTCCTGGATCATCGACATCGGAGGCCCCGGGCCGGACCGCGGGCGCGGCGGCAAGTACCTGATCGTCGGCCCCGGCTATGACGGCCCGCTTCCCGAGGGCGGCTACTTTATCGCGCATTCGAAGACCAACCTCGCCCTCTATGCCGCGCGCGCCTATCTCGTCGACAACGACCCCAAGCCGGCCGTCGAGAACGTCAAGCAGAACCTCAAGATCTATCCCTACAAGCCGGGCTCCTTCGGGACGAGCATTGCGCAGGCCCTCGAGGGGACAGTGCGCATCGAAGGCGAGCCGAAGATTCCCGAAATGAAATTCATTGAGGCTAGCCACCTGTCGTTCAACACGATCCCGCCGAGCGACTTCGGCTTCTTCGAGATGATCAACGAGAACGTCCAGAACGAGCCGGCCACAGCTACGACGTCGACTCGCCGGACAGCTTGCCGCCATCGGGATTGTGCACGGCAAGGAGTTCAAGCCGGACGACCGGATGAAGAAAATTCTGTCGGACGCGGCGGCGTTCGGTCAGGCAACGGGCCGGTCGCTCAACTGGCGCTACGCGATGCAGCACCCGGACTGGGCGTATTATGAGGGCTCGCAGTGGGGTAGCATGCTTTGGGAGGGTGGCGCTTTCTTCGAGACGCCGCCGCCACTCTTCCAGAACGGCATGTTCAAGCCCCTGGCGCCGACGGGCGCGCGCACGCTCGATTCGCGCGCAGCCTTCTATTACGGCTACACGCTCGACTCGCCCGGCATGATCATGCGCATACCGGGCGTGGGCTCGCAGTACCTCATGGGCTTCCTCGATTCCGAGGGGAACCCGTTCGACGGGGCTAAGACCTATAAGGTAACGCTGCCCAAGGACGTCCCGGCCGCAGCGTTCTGGTCCTTCACCCTCTACGACAACCAGACGCGCTCGATGCTGCAGACGCCGCAGAAATATCCGCGCGCCGGAAGCCAAAGCTACCCCTCGCCGGCGGCGGAAGCCGACGCGGACGGATCGACGACCGTCTATTTCGGTCCCGAGCAGCCCGACGGCGTGAAGCGTGGCAACTGGATCCAGACCGACCCCAAAAAGGGCTGGTTCACGATCCTGCGGCTCTACAGCCCACTGCCATCCTTCTTCGACAAGAGCTGGCGGCCGACCGAGATTGAGCTCTTGAACCAGAGATAGGAAATCAGACCATGTTGCGCATGACGCATCTGACCAAGCCGGTAAGGCATGGCGCTCGCCGCCCTGCTGACGCTGTCCGCCTCGGCCAGCGCGCGGCGGAATGGCCCAGCATTGTCGAAGCCAAAGACATCGCGGAGGAAGGCTTCATCTACGGCCTGCCGATCGTGATGAACTACGCGGTGATGTACGCATACGCCGTCGACAAGGACTCCGGCCAGTTCAAGGCGCCGTTCAACGAGATCAAGAACGAGGCGCGGGTCTTCACCTACAAGGACACGGCGAGTCGTCACGCCGAACAGCGACACGCCTTATTCCTTTGCCTGGCTGGATCTGCGCGCCGAGCCCATCGTCCTGTCGGTGCCCGAGGTCGAGAAGGACCGCTACTACGCGGTGCAGCTCGAGGACGGCAATACGTTCAACTACGGCTATATCGGCAGCCGCGCGACTGGCAACGAGGCTGGCGACTACATGGTCGTGGGTCCCGACTGGCAGGGCGAAACGCCGCCCGGCATCAAGAAGGTATTCCGGTCCTCCACGCAGTTCTCGCTTGCGGGCTATCGCACGCAGCTCTTCGGCCCCGACGACATCGACAACGTGAAGAAGGTGCAAGCCGGCTACAAGGTGCAGCCGCTATCGGCCTATCTCGGCAAGCCAGCGCCGACGCCGGCGCCGAAGATCGACTTCCCCAAGATCGACAAGGACCTCGTGAAGAGCAACTTCTTCGAATATCTCGACTTCGCGCTGCAGTTCGCGCCCGCCTGGAGAGGACGAGAAGGATATCCGCGCGAAGCTCGCGCAAATCGGCGTCGGCGCTGGCAAGAGCTTCGACTTCCACGAGCTGCCGCTCGGCCATCGGCTGGAGGTCGGCCTCGGCATGAAGCAAGGCGACAGGAAGATCGACGACTTTCTTGCTCAGCTACCCGAAAGACATCAACGGCTGGAAGCTCGCCTCGTGGTTCGGCGACCGCGCCTTCTTCAACGGCAATTGGCTGCTGCGCGCCGCCGGCGCCAAAGGCGGCATCTATGGCAACGATGCGGTGGAGGCGACCTACCCGCTCACGCGGTCGACGGAGACGGTCAACCGCTCGACGGCAGCAAAGCCAACTACACGCTGACCTTCGCGAAGGGCGAGTATCCGCCCGTCAACGCCTTCTGGTCGGTGACCATGTATGACGGCAAGACGCAGCTCCTGATCGAGAATCCGATCAACCGCTACCTCATCAACTCGCCGATGCTGCCGGAGCTAAAAAAGAACGATGACGGCTCGCTGACCCTCTATATCCAGAAGGACTCGCCGGGCGCCGACAAGGAGTCCAACTGGCTGCCCGCCCCGGACGGGCCGATCTATCTCGTCATGCGGCTCTACTGGCCGAAGACCGAAGCCCCTTCAGTCCTGCCCCCGGGCGAAGGCACGTGGCAGCCGCCGGTCATCAAGCGCGTGGCGCAATAGGCCTTCGCGGCCGCCATTAGACGACGGGCTCTTCCTCTGGGAGAGGTTTCTTGCGCTTCGCCGCATCAGCAAGCTCCTTCAGCTTGTCTTGCGGCGGAGCCACCAAGCCCGCCGAGATGACGAGCTTCGCGGCATCGTCGATCGCCATGTCGAGCACAATGACGTCCTTCGCCGGCATGAACATGACGAAGCCGGTGGTCGGGTTCGGCGCGTTCGGCATGAACACAGTCAACAGCTCGCCGTTGCCGAGCTTGTCCTTCACTTCCGCCGGCGGCTCGCCGGAGACGAACACCACGGCGTAAAGGCCGCGGCGGGGAAACTCGATGAGCCCGACGCGCTTGAACCCGGTGCCGGCGTTGGAGAACACCGTGGTGAAAATCTGCTTCAACAGGCGATAGACGCCGCGCACCACAGGCATGCGGTCGAGCATCATCTCGCCATAGGCGACGATGGTGCGCCCAAACAGATTGGCGGTAAGCGCGCCGATGACCATCAAGGCGAAAATGCCGACGATCAGGCCGACGCCCGGAACATTGAACGGAAGAAAGTTATCCGGCAGGTAGCTCTGCGGAATGAGCGGCTTCACCCAGCCGTCGACGAGGTTGATGAACCACCACACCACATAGATGGTGATGGCCACGGGGCCGACGATGATGAGCCCGGTGAGGAAATAGCCGCGCAGCCGCGCCATGAAATGCGACGAGGTGGGCTCGAGCGCGCCGAACAGACCGAACTGATCTTCGGGCTCGTCTTGCGTCTCTGGGCTCTGACTGGAGTTTTTTGTTTGTTCGTCTTTAGAGGTCATGCGGCTTTGGAAACTCTCGGAGAGACGGGGGATTTCAGGATAACACCGTTCGGGCGGCGGCCGTTCCTAGCACGCCCGGCTAACAGATGTGAGGCATGGCGGAATGCGGGCCGGCTTGCAAGTCCGCTTTAAGTCTCAGGGGCCGTCCGGGGAGACCACGGAGCAATCGGTGCCGTTCCGCTTTAGCGCATTGCAAAGCTTGGCGCTTTCGGCCTCGCTGGCAAATGGCCCGATCTTGAGGCTGTAGAACGTGCCGAAACTGCCGATATCCACCTTGTCGATCTGCGGCGCGGCGCTCGCCAATTGCGTGTTCGACTTCTGCACCTTTTTCCACAGTGCCTGAGCCTCGGCCTGCGACCGGCTATTGGCAAGCTGCACGGTATAGCCGCGGCTCGCCGCTTGCGTCGCGGCGGGGGCCGCGGGCGCGGAGTCGGTCCCGCGCGAGAACCAGCGGCCGATCGCGGTGCTGCCGCCCTGGTCCGCGTTCGACACCACCTTTTGCGTCTCGGTGTTCGCCGCCCAACTCGAAGCCGAGGGCGGTGCCGCGGCGGGCTTTGGCGGCGGGGCGGGGTTCGGGGCTGCTGCTTCCGCCGCCGGGGGTGGTGGTGAGGCCGCCGGCGCGCTGTCGCCGGTCAGCGATCCGAACCAACGGCTCACGGTACTGCCGCTCGGCTCCGCCGTCTCGTCGCTGACAGCCGCATTCCAGCCGCTCGCGGGCGCGGCCTCGGCCGTGCGTGCCGCCGGCGGCTCGGCCGGCTCCGGCGGCGGCGCAGGGGGTGGCGCGGCGGTCGAGCCGCCGAAGCTCGGTACGATCCGGCTCCACACGCTCTCGCCCGAGGAGGACTCGCTCGAGCTGGTTTCGGCAGAGGACGAACCGCTGTCGGCGCTCGCCACCGCGGCGCCGCCGTCTTCAGCGATCAGCTTTTCGACCTCGCTCGAGCTCGAGGCTTTCCGCGCTTCGGCAAGCTCGGCGTCGCCTTGGCTCGACAGCCCGGCCGCCTTGTAGGCGAGCCCCTTGTTGACCAGCGCCCTCGCCTTGTCGGAGGTCGGCAGGCCGAGCCAGACGGCCGCGCCGAGATCGGCGATGGCCCGGCCGGGCTCGCCGGCCTTGCGATAGGCGATGCCCCGCAGCATGAGCGCCCTGGCAGCCTGGCTCTGCGTGGCATTGTCGTCATTCACGGTGGCTGAGAGCTGGCGGATCGCGGCGTCGTATTTGCCGGCAGCGAGCGACTCGGCGCCGTTCTTCAGGCCGATCTCCTGGGCCAGAGCCGGCGTGGACAGCGCGCCAAGGAGCACCAGCGCGGCGCCGATCAGGCGGCCGCGCGGAAGGAGGCGCCCGTCAAAAGCAAGACGGCGCGGCCGGAACGACTTCCGATGATCCGCCATGTGCTTGCTCAAGCAAAGAAATCGGGCAAATCCGAGGCTGTAGACTATTCCACAGTCACAGATTTTGCGAGGTTTCGCGGCTGGTCTACGTCAGTGCCCATGAATACCGCCGTGTGGTAGGCGATGAGCTGGACCGGCAGCGCATAGACGAGCGGCGTTACGAAGGGGTGGACGGTGGGCACCGGCAACGCCGTCTGCACCGCGCAACCCGTGGTCGCCGGGTCGGCATCGCTCACCAGGACGATCTTTCCGTCGCGTGCGGCGACCTCCTGCATGTTCGAGACGGTCTTGTCGAAAAGATCGTCGCGCGGCGCGATGACGATGACCGGCACGGTCTCGTCGATGAGCGCGATCGGCCCGTGCTTCAGTTCGCCCGCGGCGTAGCCTTCGGCATGGATGTAGGAGATCTCCTTCAGCTTGAGCGCGCCTTCGAGCGCGATCGGATAGCTCGAGCCGCGGCCGAGATAGAGCACGTCGCGCGCCTTGGACAGGCTGTGGGCGAGCGTCTCATAGGGCGCCTCGTCCCGCAGGATCGTCGCCATGTGGCGCGGCACCTCGACCAGCGCCTTGACGAGGTCGGCTTCGAGCGAGGGACCGATCACGCCGCGCGCCTTGCCGGCGGCGATGGCGAGACAGGCGAGCACGGTGAGCTGACAGGTGAAGGCCTTCGTGGACGCGACGCCGATCTCGGGCCCGCCGAGCGTCGGCAGCACCGCGTCGGACTCGCGGGCGATGGAGGATTCCTGCACGTTGACGATCGACAGCACGTGCTGGCGCTGCGCGCGGCAATAGCGGAGCGAGGCGAGCGTGTCGGCGGTCTCGCCCGACTGGGACACGAACAGCGAGACGCCGCCCGGCGCCATCGCCAGCTCGCGGTAGCGAAACTCCGAGGCGATATCGACATCGACGGGCAGCTGGGCCCAGCGCTCGAACCAGTATTTGGCGACAAGGCAGGCATAGAACGCCGTGCCGCAGGCCGATAGCGACAGCCGGCTCACGCCAGCGAAGTCGAACGGCAGCGGCGGCAAGTCGACGCGATAGGTGGCCAGGTCGAGATAATGCGCGAGCGTGTGGCCGACGACTTCGGGCTGCTCGTGGATCTCCTTCGCCATGAAGTGCCGGTAATTGCCCTTGTCGACGATAAGGCCGGCCGCGAGCGAGCGGGTCACGGGGCGGTTGACCGCGGCCCCTGACCGGTCGCGGATGGCGACCCCTTGTCGGGTGACGACGGCCCAATCGCCATCCTCGAGATAGGCGATCTGGTCGGTGAACGGTGCGAGCGCGATGGCATCGGAGCCCACGAACATCTCGCCGTCGCCGTAGCCGATCGCGAGCGGGCTTCCTTGGCGTGCCACGATCATCAGGTCGTCGTAGCCGCGGAAGATCATGGCGAGCGCGAACGCCCCTTGGAGCTGGCTCAACGTTTGGTAGACACCGGCCACCGGGTCCTTACCCGCGCGCAGCTCGCGGGTGATGAGATGGGCGATGACCTCGGTGTCCGTGTCGCTCGTGAACGGCGCGCCTTCAGCCATGAGCTCGGCCTTCAACTCGCGGAAATTCTCGATGATGCCGTTATGGACGATGGCAACGTCGTCCGTCATATGCGGGTGTGCGTTCGCCTCGCTCGGCTTACCGTGCGTCGCCCAGCGCGTGTGGCCGATGCCGGTTTGGCCGTGGAGCGGCTCGCGCTTCAAGAGCTCTTCGAGATTGCGCAGCTTGCCTTGGGCGCGGCGGCGCTCGATGCGTCCGTTCTCCAGCGTCGCAACGCCGGCGGAATCGTAGCCGCGATATTCGAGGCGCTTCAGCGCATCGACCAGCAGTTCTGCAACCGGCCCCTTACCGAGGACGCCAACGATGCCGCACATCGTCCCCTACTCCCTCGTACCCTTTTTCTTCTTGCCTAAACGGACCGTCGGTGCGTCGCAATTCACGAGCTATGTCCCTTTGTTGCGATAATGGCCGAGCCGCAGAACGGGCTACTTCGATTTGTCGCGCGTACGCCGCGCCCGCACCTTGGCCGCCCACCCTTCCCGCTCCTCCTGCGGAGGGCGGCTGACGGCGAGCGCATCCGCCGGCACGTCCTTGGTGATGACGCTGCCGGAGCCGACATAGGCGCCGTCGCCGATCTTGACCGGCGCCACCAGCGAGCTGTTGGAGCCGATGAACGCACCGGCGCCGATCTCGGTGCGATACTTGGCGAATCCATCATAGTTGCAGGTGATGGTGCCGGCGCCGATGTTAGCCTTTGCGCCGATGCTCGCATCGCCAATGTAGGTGAGGTGGTTAACTTTGGCACCCTCGGCGACCTCCGAATTCTTGATCTCGACGAAGTTGCCGACATGAGCGTCCTTGGCGAGCGCGGCGCCGGGCCGCAACCGCGCGAACGGACCGACCGTCGCGCCGGGGCCGATCTTGGCGCTCTCGATATGGCAGAAGGCTCTGATGGTGACGCCATCCTCGATAGTGACGCCGGGACCGATCACGACATTCGGCTCGATGGTGACATCGCGGCCGACCGACGTGTCGTAACTGAAGAACACGGTCTCGGGCGCAACCAGCGTGGCGCCGTTCGCCATAATCGAAGCGCGCAAGCGTCGCTGCATTACGGCCTCGGCGGTCGCCAACTCGGCGCGGGAGTTCACGCCGAGAACCTCTTCGGCGTTGGAGAGCACCACGCGCGTTTGCAGATCCGCTTTGCGCGCCAGCGCCACGGCGTCGGTGAGATAGAACTCGCCCTTGGCGTTGTCGTTGCCGATCTCGCCGAGCAGCGCGGAAAGCATCTTGGCCGAGCGGAACGCCATGATGCCGGAATTGCACAGTGTCAGTGCCCGCTCGGCGGCGGTCGCATCCTTCTCCTCGCGGATGCCGGCAAGACGACCGTGCGCGTCGAACAGCAGGCGGCCATAGCCGGTCGGGTCGTCCGCCTCGAAGCCGATCACGACCAGGTCGGCGCCGGCATCGAGCTCGCCGAGGACCGCTTTCAGCGTCTCGGTGCGGAGCAGCGGCGTGTCGCCATAGAGCACGAGCACGGGACCGCTCGCGCCCTCGAAGGCGGGGCTTGCGGCCTTCACCGCGTCCGCCGTGCCGAGCTGGTCGGGCTGGACGAAGATGTCGAGCTTGGCATCGATGGCACGCGCGGCCTGGCCCACATTCTCCATGCCGGGGCCGACCACCACGCCGCCGCGCGAAACGCCGGCAGCTTCCACCGCACGCAGCACGTGGGCGAGCATCGGCGCGCCGGCCAGAAGGTGCAGCACCTTGGGCAGGGCCGATTTCATGCGCGTGCCCTTGCCCGCGGCTAAGATGATGGCGAGAGCCGATGATTGGGTCATGCCGATATTGGTTTTGCCTCTTCCCGCGGGGCCGAGGGTCTCATTTCTGTACGAAGTTTCCCTAAACGCGGACTGTCTAGTCCAAAGCGCCTCCGAGGGCCACCGCCCTCCACGCCCCCGCGCCAAATCGCTACGGGGAAATTGACCGCGCGGCCAGAGCGAGTAATCTCGCCAAGACTCGGCAGCAATCCGAAATCGGCCTTATTCGGGTCGTTTTTGCGCCCAACCCTCACATTCGGAGGCTCGAATCCCCATGGTCAAACGGCGGCGCGCAGCTACGCGGAGTTGGTCGCGAGGGGTCTTCGCCTTTTTCTGGATCGTGCTGGCCGGGGCTTCGGGCCTTTATCTTTTCACCCTCTTCACCGATCCCGAAGCCCTTGGCGGCCAGGCCGTCCAGTTCAGCGCCGTCACCGGCGACGAGATGGCGACCGAGACGGCGCCGGCCGTACCGGTGCCCGAAGCAAGCACCGACGACTCGGCTGAGGTGACGAAGCTCAAGGGAACAATCCGGGCGCTGTCCCAGCAGGTGGCTACACTCGATGCGCGCCTGAAGCCGATCGAGAAGTTCATCGGGCCCGTGGCGGCGCTCCCGCCATCCGCCTCGGTCACCACCTCGTTACCCAACACCCCGCTCCCTGAACAGGCGGAAGCCGCAGCGGCGGCCGAGCCCGCGCAAGAGCCGGAAGCGGCGGTCGAGGACGCCCCGGTCGAAGACCAGGCGGCGGAGGAAGCCCCGGAGCCCCCGGCCCCCGCACAGACGGCCGCGGCCGCGCCACCGCCTGCGCCAAAGCCACAGCCTGCACCGAAGCCGGAGCCTCAGGCGCCAGCAGCGCAAGCCATGCCTGAGCCCGAGGCCGCCGAGCCGCCGGCTGTCGCCGAGGCGCCGATGGAGGATGACGAAGGCGCGCCCGAGGAAAACGCTGCGCCGAACGCGCCGGAGACACCCGCCGCGCCGAGCGAGCAAGTGGATATTGCCGCCTACGACCCCGTCGAATTGCCGCCGGCAGCCAATGACGGCTCGACCCGCTACGGCATCGAGATCGGCACCGTGGGGAAGCGCGATGAGTTGCGGCCCATGTGGCGCGAGTTCCTGACGAAGCACGCGGCCCTCGTCGCGGGCCTTCAGCCCCGCGTCGTGCTCGCGCCGGACAAGAAGTGGCGGTTGGTCGCCGGTCCCTTCGCGAACGCGCAAGATGCCGAAGGCGCCTGCAGCCTGTTCAAGAAGGCCGACCGTCCGTGCTCGGCCACGGTCTACGCGGGTGATGCGCTCTAGCCGCCCAGGAACAGCCGGCCCCGCACATCAAGCAGATGCTGCTATCGCCGGTGCTTGATCACCGGTTCCTTCGCCGCCCATTTCTCAGGGTCGACCACGACGTATTCTCCGCCGACGATCTGGGTCAAGATCATCGGCTTGGCGATGTTCTTGCCGGTAGCGTCGAACTTGATGGGCCCGAAAAAGGTGTGGAGATCGGTGGCCGCGATTGCATCGCGGACCTTATCCGGATCGAGGCTCTGCGCCCGCTTGAAGGCATCGGCAAAGACATAGACCGCGGCGGCCGACTGCGCCGCCTGGTACGGCGCGTCGTAGCCATAGACCTTCTTGAACAGAGCGGCGAAATCCTCAGCCGAACCAAATAGCTCGCCTTCGTACTTCAGGGTGTGGTGCCATTGTTGCGCGCAGAAGATATTTTCCGACGCCTTCGGCAGCTTCTCGGCGATCTGCGCCGAGTCGCAATGGGTCATGGCGATGACCGGGACATCGACGCGCAAGGCTTCAATCTGTTTGACCGCCGTCAATGCGCCCTTCTCGTGGCCGGAGATCACGAGGATGTCCGGCTTCAGCACCTTCACCTTGGTCAGCGTCATCGACATGTCGTTGAGCTCGGGCGGCAGCCTATCGTCGATCACGCAATTGATGCCGAGGCGCTGGGCGTCGGCGAGCACGCCCGCACGCACGTCCTGGGCAAACGGGTCGTTCGCGATCGCCATGGCGAGCGTGAGCTCTTGCGGTTTCTTGCCGAGCTTTGCGGCGTTCTTCGCGGCAAGCTCGACGGCCGGCGTCAGATACTGATCGGAGGTCGACAACACGGCGAAAATGTAGCGATCGCCCTTGGTGAACAGCTCGCGCGCCGCGCCGTTCGCCTCGACCATCGGCACTTTGTGCCGCTCGATGATGGGCAGGATCGCCTCGGTCAGTGCGGAGCTATACGGCCCGAGGATGAATCTGACATCGTCCTGCTGGATCAGGCGCTCAACGAGCTCGTTGCTACGCGCTGGGGTCGACTCGTCGTCGTAATACAGAATCTTGAGCGTATAGGGCTTGCCGCCGATCGTGACACCGCCCTTGCCGTTGATCTGGCGGACGGCGAGATCATAGCCGTTCTTGGTGTTGGCGCCGTTGAGCGCGTACTTGCCGGTGAGAGAGACCGCAGCGCCGAGGGTGATCGCATTGTCAGCACAGAGAGCGCTGCCAGCAGCGAAGCTTGCGAGCACGATAAACACAATGCCCGCCAAGAGCCTTTTTACAGGCGACACGTCCGAGGCCCCCACGGCGCTTGTCGAATCCCGTTAAGGTCAAGAGCTTACGCCCAATCAGGAGTGGCCGCACGCTTCTCGCGCCCACGGCTCCTCCAAAAAACGCGGTGATCCCCCAACCTCGGTCAAAGCTTGTCGGTATTGAACGTGTCGCAGTCCTGAAGGGTTCCGCTCTCATAGCCCCGGCGGAACCAGCGCTGCCGCTGGTCCGCGGAGCCATGAGTGAACGAATCCGGCACCACGTAGCCTTGGGTCTGCTTCTGGATGCGGTCGTCGCCGATTGCGCTCGCCGCGTTCAGCGCCTCGTCGATGTCGCCCCGCTCGATCAGCCCTTTTTCCGCCTGCACGTGATTGGCCCAGACGCCGGCGAAGCAATCGGCCTGGAGCTCCACGCGCACCTGAAGCGCGTTGGCCTCGCGCGGGCCCATCCTGCGCCGCACGGCCTCGACCTTGTCGGCGATGCCGAGAAGGTTCTGCACGTGGTGGCCGACCTCGTGCGCGATCACGTAGGCTTGCGCGAAGTCGCCCGGCGCGTGGAAGCGGTTCTTCAGCTCGCGGTAGAAGTCGAGATCGATATAGACCTTCTGATCGCCCGGGCAATAGAACGGCCCCATGGCGGCCATGCCCGTACCACACGCCGAACGCGTCGCGCCCGAGTACAGCACAAGCGTCGGATCGCGATAGCGCGCGCCGAATTGTTTGAACGCCTCGGTCCAAACGTCCTCGGTGGTGCCGAGCACGACGGCCACGAAGCTCTTGAGGTCATCATCACTCGTCGTTTTCGGGTGCTGGATCTGCCCCTGACCGCCCGGAATCGGAAAGTTCGTCGCGTCGGGCCTCTCCTGCGGCAGGTGAATGTCGGGGAAATTCGCCCCGCCACCACTTGGCCCGCCGCCCTGCATCAGCACGGAAGGATCGATGCCGAAGAACAGCATCAAGCCGAGGATGATCAGGAGGCCGACAATGCCGATGCCCCCGCCACGGCGCGCACTCCCGCCACCGCTCGGAAAGCGGACGCGGCCCCCACCGCCTGGAAGCGGAAAACCGAAGCCGCCGCCGCGTTCGTCGCGCCGGTCCTCGATATTCTCGCTCTCTCTCTGACCGCGCCACCGCATCTTGAGATCCTCGCCGCCCTTTGGCCGCTGCTGCCGAAACTGCGATCATTGTGCATGGGGCGCGAGAGCGCACAAGGCTCCCGGTAGGCTCACGAAATCGCTTTGCCGGGCGCTGAATAGACCGGTCGCGGATTTCCGCCAAAGTGGGTGAGAGCGCGCCTGCAAATCCTTGTTGCTATTAAAGATACTGACAAAGAATCGTCACAGAACTGCCATAGGCAAGGGGCATGCTCCCTTTGCCCAGTAGTGTTCGGTCTGGGTAGGTAGTGCGTTCTGTGTAATGCGTACGAGCCTCGGCACTCCCCGCGCCGGGGCTCTTCTTTTTGGCGGAACGCCGCGGGGACGCCCACCCTCACGACGCAAACTGCGGCGCAGGACGCAGCCCGCGACCCTTACGGGTTCGGCGCGGGTGGCGGCTCCTCGGTCACGGGATCCTCTGGATTGTCGTCCGGCGTCATGGCGTCAGGCGCCTCGTCGGGCATGGCCTCGTCGGGCATGGCGTCCTCAGGCATCTCGTCCGGCGGCGAAATGTCGTCCGGCGCCTGGTCATCCGGCATTGCATCATCCGGCGCAGAGTCGTCCGGCGGTGACACGTCGTCGGACGAGCCATCATCCGGTGCCATTTCGTCGGACGAGCCGTCGTCGGACATGCCTTGGTCAGACGCGCCTTCGTCGCCGGACATGGCTGCATCATCGGCCGCGGCCGCCGGCGCCGCGGCGGGCTGCTCGGCAGCGGCAGGCTTCTGCGCCTCAACGGCGGTCTCGCTCTCGTTGCCTCGCAACAGGAACGCCGCGATCACGAAGCCGATCACGATGCCGCCGAGGACGATAAACAGAAACGCGCGGGCGCCCGGAATGTGGTTTGCCATTGTGAAACCCTCCCTCCCGCGGACGAAGGTCCGCGACATGAACAACTTATCGGCGAATCGCGGTGCGGTCGAGACCGTCGACGCCATGCCCCGCGCCCCGAAAACGGGTTGGGCTACGCCCTCCCGCGACGCCGCACCAAGCGATCAAGCACGGGCGACAACGCCGCGGCGATGAGAAAGTTCACGAGCACCGAGTAAAGGGCGGCATAGCCTGGGATCGTGAGGCCGAAAATTTCGAGGGGATAGACCGACGAGAGGAAGCCGCGCGTGGCCGCCATATACGTGCCGATGGCCGTTCCTCCGGCCCACCCCAAGAGCAGCGCATGGGCATTGAAGCGCTGCGTGAACAGGCCGAGCAGGATCGGCGGCAGGAGCTGGATGATCCAAATGCCGCCGAGGAGCTGGAGGTGAATGGCGTAGCTGTGCGGGATCGCCACGATGAACAGGACGGCGCCGACCTTGACCACGAGGGAGACGATCTTCGCCATGCGCGCCTCTTCGGCATCGGTGCAGTGCGGCCGCAAGAACTCCTTGTAGAGGTTGCGGGTGAAGAGATTGGCGCAGGCGATCGACATGATCGCCGCCGGGACCAGCGCTCCGATGGCGATGGCCGCGAAGGCGACGCCCACGAACCAAGAGGGGAACATGTCGAGAAACAGCGCGGGCACGGCGAAGTTCGCGCCGTATTGTGCGAAGCCTGCCGCGTGGGCCGGGTTCTTATCCACACTGGCGGCGATCGCCATGTAGCCGAGGAGCGCGATGAGACCGAGGACGAAGGAATAGGCCGAGAGGGCCGCGGCGTTCCGCCGGATGACCTTGCCGCTCGAGGCGCTCAAGATGCCGGTCATCGAGTGGGGATAGAGGAATAGCGCGAGCGCCGAACCGAGCGCCAAGGTGACGTAGGCGCTGTAGCTGCCGAGGCTCGCGCCTGACGGCGGCTCCAAGGTCAGCTTCTCTGGCGGGACGCTCGCGAAGATCGCGCCATAGCCGCCGAGCTTCGCCGGAATGATGATGATGGCGGCAAAGATCGTGACGAAGATCAGCATGTCCTTGACCACGGCGATCAGCGCAGGCGCCCGCAAGCCGCTCGTATAGGTGAAGGCGGCAAGGATGACGAAGGCGATGATGAGCGGCAGGTGCCCGACCAAGCCGCCCGCCGGGAAGCCGAGCGCACCGATCACCACCTCCATGCCGACAAGTTGGAGCGCGATATACGGCATGGTCGCCAAGATGCCCGTGAGCGCCACAGCGAGCGCGAGAAACCGGCTGTCGAAACGTTCGCGCACATAGTCGGCGGCCGTCACATGACCGCGCTCGCGCGCAATCGCCCACAGCCGCGGGAAGACCAGATAGAGGATCGGGTAGATCATGATCGTATAGGGCACCGCAAAGAAGCCCACGGCCCCTGCCCCGAAGACCAGAGCCGGCACGGCAATGAACGTGTAGGCCGTGTAGAGATCGCCGCCGAGCAGGAACCAGGTGACCACGGTCCCGAAGCGGCGGCCGCCGAGCCCCCATTCATGCAGCAGGTTGAGGTCGGCCTTGCGCCAGCGCGCCGCGATGAACCCCACCCAGGTGACGAACAGGAACAGCGCCACGAAGACGGCCGTTGCGGGGAGATTGAGGCTCAAAGGATATCTCCGGGCGTCCCGGAAGAATTGAGCTCGGCGGCGGCGCGCTCCGTCGTGCGCGTGACCCACAGCTCCAGCCAATAGACGGTGAGCGCCACCCCCGCCCCGATGAGAATCGCGCCGAGCTGATACCAGTAGAAGAAGGGGACGCCGCCGAGCGTCGGCTCGACGCGGTTGTAGAAGGGCACCCAAACCACGAGCAGGAAGGGAATGACGAGCAGAAAGCGCGGCCAATAGCGCGCGATTCGCCGCCCCTTGTTCTTCCCGGCCATGGCCGATCCCCCGTTTCCGTCCCCGGACGCGCGGGACCATACTGAAAGCGCGCGGGAATCGCGATGGCGTATTTCCGGGTCCGGGGCCTGACAGGCGGCGTCCGCGCGTGGCCCGTTCTTTCCGAAAAGCCTTGAGGAATCGCCCTTGTTTGTTGACCTCTCAGGCTTACCGGCCCATATGGTCGCCCCTGGAGAGCGCGTAGCTCAGCCGGTAGAGCATCTGACTTTTAATCAGAGGGTCCTGGGTTCGAGTCCCAGCGCGCTCACCAAGTTCTTCAAGGACTTAGTCCCTTAAAAGCCCCGGCCTTCTCCTCCGTAGGTAACCACCTAGGTAACAAACGGAGGTTTTTCATGCTGCAACTTCCCAATAAGTACTCGACGGAAGCCGCTGACGCAGCGGACCGCCTTAGGCTGCTTGTCTGCGATCTTCGACTGGTTGAGGCGGATGTTCAGAGCGTGGTCCGCGACGAAGACGAGCAACAGGCAATCTTGATGCACCTTCGGCGCATGGTCGGCGATGTCGAAAAGCTATCTGACGACATTCTCACCGCCGACCGCAAAGGGAGTGCGTCATGACCGAGCGGAAGGGACGCGACACGCGAGAGTTCAAGCAGCTATGGGCCAAGCTGGACGCGAAACAAAAGGTGTTGGTGCAGGATGTCCTCAAAGCACTGACTGACGGCGCTGACCCCGATCCTATAATCATGCGAGCTCGATGGCTTCCCAAAGTCGAGAGGGTCTCCTTGGTTGAGGAGATGACGCACATCCTTGAACGCGCGGCGTAGGGTCCACTCTCCCTGCGCTGCTTTAAGAGGCCGTCGCATCCCCTGGACCGGGTGCGGCGGCCTCGAATTTCGGCACGGTTCCTACCTATAAGACCTGATATAATCGCGTATGGGCAATCATGCCTCATCCTGGAGTTATCAAATGAAGAAGTATGTGGTTGCTTTCGCGGTGATTGGTGCTTTGACAACCCCTGCTCTGGCCGCAGATAGCTACTACGTCGTCTTCGACAAGACGACCAAGACCTGTTCGATGGCTACATCGGCACCCTCAGATACCGAGAAATTCAGCATGATGGGAACCTACGGGTCAGAAGCCGATGCCAAGATGGCAATGGCTGGAATGACCAGATGCAATAGGAAATAGATCTCACATCTCGAGCGAGCAGAGGGGCGTCGGCTTCGGTCGGCGCCCCTTCAGTCAACAGCGGAATCGTTGACCATCGCGATTACAAGTGCCTTCAGCGTCTTGAGGCACAGCGCCCTGCCTTCAGTCGCGAACGCCAACTCAATATCCTCAGGCATCAGTTCAAGCGTGATCGTAGTCGCCCCCTTGGGCAGGATGACATCGTAGCCGTCAGGCAATTCTAGCTCGCTCATTTTCTGGACCCTTCTTCAAAGGAGCGAAGCTAGCGCCTCGCTGAATTACCGAAAGGGTCTCGCGTTCTCGATAATTGTCATTAAATCTGCCATGTCCCTTTTTGAGGGAGCTGTGCCCTTGGCGCTACAGCCAGCCCCGCCGCCTGGTGCTAACGTCATCAATGCGGAAGTACTCACGAGGGAACCCGCTTCACTTCTGAGACTCAACTGGGCGCTCAGGCTTCGGGGGGAGACTGGCGCCCTCTTGCTATATGCTCATCTGCGCGACGCACGCGGGAAGTGTCGTCCGCATGCGTCACCCCAATGCTCAGTATCGAGGCTCAGGCCCTCGTTCTTTTCTCTTCGGGCTGTGTTCCTGCCGCTACAGCCAAGAGTGAACCCCAGGCGCTAATCTCTAGGCGCGGGATTGGCCCGCATTTCATTATACAAATAACCTCGGTGGGCGTCGGCTTCGGCTGGCGCCCTTTCCGTGTTTGTTTAATCGCCCTCCCCGTAGCGAGAAGGTAAGGGTGACGCGCACGGGGGAGTGTGTCCGAGTGCGCCACCCTCATACAGCTTTCAAGCGTTAACTACAGAGCTGTAAGCTTAGCCTGCTGCTTGCCGCCAAGCCTCTCGGCGATTCTCAGAAAGATGCGGGAGAGCAACTCCCTCACTCTCACTGGGCGTCTCATACTCGGCCGAACCGCCGGATCGAGGCTAAGGCCGCCGGACACAAAGCTTAGCTCTTGGCTGGTAAGTTCACGCATCGCACGGTTCTCCTCTAGGCTTTCCCGTCTAGTGGTGTTGAGGGTACCGCCCGCCTTTGTGCCTGGCTCGCATAGGGAGCAAGACTGGCTAACTCCGCCCTTCGTGAAGGAGTCTCATTAGACCTGCTTTATAGGCAAATCGCCCGTAGCAACTCAGCAAAAGGGTTGCTTTCCGAGATCTCCTGGCAAAAGGAGAAGCCCGGCGGGCGTGTGCCGGGCTTCTCCGGGGAGGTACGCAAATACCCCTACCCAACCTGGCACGGAGCGGGTTGGCTGTGAGGCTTGCCAGTGCCAGTGCGATTCAACCGACGAGCGGTGCGATAGGTTCCCTCGCAAGCTTTGTCGTGTAATCCTGTACTGGCGGGGGGAGCTTGAGGCTCCCATGAGAAGACTGAAAGCCCCTTGGTCAGCCCATAAGACCGAGGGCGGCTACAGAGTGCGGGACGCTAACGGCCGCACGCTCTGCTACATCTACTGTCGTGACGACGAGAAGAATGCCGAGGTCGCCAACGTGCTGACCTGGGATGAGGGCCGCAGGGTCGCCTTCAATATCGCGAAGCTGCCGAAGCTGTTGTCTGCAAAAAAGCCATAAAATAAGGGCGGCAGCGGTCTTCCCCCCGCACGCCGCCCTCTCCCCCGATTGTAAAAGCAAGATTGGCTAACAATTGCGGCGGCTTAAAGCCGAGACCGTCAGTTATGAACAAACTCGAGACGGTTGACCGCATGGGGTCATGGGCATAGTGGTAGGCCATGTGATGGGTCCCCTGCCCATCGCTAGGTCCCCCAATGGACCCGGAGAAGCCCCAGGTCCCCCCGTCTGCGGGGCTTCTCCTTTTCTACCTCTTGTCGTGCAAGACGACCATCGGACACAAAGCTTAGCTCTTTGTTGAGCCCGGCAATCCTTTAGCAATCAATTTCGGGCAACGTGGTCAATTGCCGTCCATTAGTTATGCGTTGACGGCTATTAGGGAAACGGCTCCAGCGGGCAGGCTTGCTTCGGAGCCGTTTCTCTTTTGGCTGTGTCCAAATGGTTACAGCCAACCTGGGTTCTTGTCGCTAAGTTCCAAGCGCGGTGGTGAAGCCACCATCCGCATTCTTTGGAACCCAGTTTCCTGGGGGCGTCGGCTTCGGTCAGCGCCCCTTTTTTTGACTTCTTATCTTGCCCGCCCGTCGAGATGAAGCTCAAAGCACCGCTCTAGGACCAAGCCGTCTCTTATTCCCCCTGCGTCAACGAGTGCGACAGCCAAGCAATGTCTAACTCGGCCTTTCGCGCATCATCTTGAAGCTTCCGCAGCGCACGCCGCTCGGCTTCCGTGTCGTCCATCGTCGCCAAAAAATGCTCCGCCTGCTCTCGCGCGTAGCGTAAGCGTTGTCGTGCGCGCTCAAGGTCACGGTGAAGGTGGCCGCTCATCGCTCCAGTTCCTCGATGAGCTTTGTGCGTAGCGCCTGCGCCTTGGGCCACCAATCAGCGGCGATGCTGCCAGAATAGGGACACGGTTCATCCGTCTCCATTTCCCACGGACGCGGAAACTCCCATGGCCTGAAATGCAAACCCTTGGCCTCGCAAAGCTCCTTCATTCGCTCATTAATCGTTTTCATGGTTCCCCCATTAACAACTCGTAGGCAGATGGCACGTATGTCTGCGAACGCCGCGCGACCGTCTTCGGGTCTGAGCGTGCGTGTGGATTCAATCGAAGCTTGCTCGACAAAAGCGCCAGTGACTTGACCGCGCGCTCCCAGGTCGGGAGGGCCGCAGCGTCCTCACAAGCCTGCGCGTAGGCTTTCCGGCTGAGCAAAGCCGCCTGAACATCGGCAAGCAACATCTATGACCCGCCGCTGCCGGAAGGCATCGACGGTCGCGCCGCCGACATTTGGGAGCCGCTGGTTTCCATCGCTGATCTCAAACGGCCTGAAAAGAACTTTTAATCAGAGGGTCCTGGGTTCGAGTCCCAGCGCGCTCACCATTCTAACTCAATGCGTTACGCCACGTTTCGAGGCCGCGGATGACCGGCGGAGCGGCCTCGTACGGGGCGGAAAACAACGAAAAAGCTATTGTGCGGGCGTCGGCGGGTGCCGGCGCCCTGTGCTTTTTTGGGTCAAGGCGTGGCCTAAACGTCACAGCATTTCTGCGGAAAGCCCGATATAGTCTTCGACAGAATCGACAGAAAGAAACGGGGGACCAACCATGCGTCTGTTCATTGCTTGCGCCATCATCATCTCGGCAACCATCGGTCTGGGCGGCTGCTTCGGCCACCACGAGAAGGCCGTCGTGACGGAGCCGTTGAAGCTCGGCTAGTTTGACGACGAGATAGCCCTTCAAGATCTATCTCTCCGGCAAATGCCAACCCCGGTCGGGTCTCCCCGGCCGGGGTTTTTCGTTTGGCTTGCCGAGAATGCGGCACAGCCGCCTCCGTCTCGGATGGCGGCTGTGCGACAAACGTTTGGCCTTGAGACTGACCAGTCGGAGATGGCTATTTGTGGCAGGCGGTCATGCCGGCCATCGCCATGTGAGCGTTGGCCTCGGAGCCGTAGACACCCATCATGCTGAACTTCTCGGTGTCGCTCGGGGCCGAGCGCGACATGACGCAGGTCTTCTTCGCCTTGTCGAAGAGCACGTAGTAGCTGTCCATGGCAAGGGCCGGGGCGGCGAAAACACCGATCAGCGTTGCGGCAATCAAGATCTTCTTCATGGGGGGCACTCCTCCTTAGCGCGAGGCGGGGTTGCCTCACGCGGGGAAAAGAGCACTCCTTCCGCTAACGTGGAACTCAACTCTCCGCCAAATTTTGTGAGACCGCGCTAACCAATCCGTGAAGCGAGCCCACGAGAACAAGGGCGCAAAGCCAATTCTTTGAGGCGGCAGGATTACTCGGCCGGGGTCCCGGCCCAGCGGCGGCGCACGCGGGTATAGACGTTGCGCTTCAGGAAGTAATATGCGGGCCGGCCCATCACGGCCACCGCGATGAACTTGGAGAGAAAGGGCGTAGCGCCGAGCAATCCCGAGATGCCGGCTTTGACGCCGGGCTCGAGATCGGCCGCCATAACCACCGGGATCAGAGGCCACGCGAGATAGGCGCCCACAAGGATGAGGGCGCCCAGCGTGAAACGCCAGCCGATCTGCTCGGCGGTGAACTCTGGTTCGGCAGCAGCTATGGCCATCTCCTTACGAGCCGTCCAAGCGGGGCCATCCAACAGGCTGGTGGAATTTGGGGTCTTGAGATGCGAACCGGAAGGTGCCCCGCCCCCAGTTCTACCCGGAATGTTAGCCCTCACTGTTTCAAGGCGAAACACCTTTTCGCAGTTGCGGTAGACTCGAAATGCGGCGTTTTCGGGCTCGTTCTCGGGAAGTTTATCGGCCGAAGATTGAGGATTCGCTGAAGGAGCCTCAATCCCCGTTGTTCGTGGCCACGAGCCAGGCGGGATCGAACCAGCGGTCGGCCTCCCCGTCGTAAGGCAGGCGGTTGATGTCCCAGTGGCGGATATAGGGCGCATAGACGTCCCACACCGGCGGGCCGCCTCCCACAAAGACCACCCGGTCGGGGAACCAGGCCAGCACCTCTTCGGGGTGATGGCTCGACCGGATCTCGCAAATGGTGCGGTCCTCATAGGCGAAGGGTGGGATCGAGGCGATGGTCGTCGGCCCGGCGATGATGACGTGACCGCGTGTCACCTCGAAGAACCGGGCAACGTCGGCGACAAACTCCCGGCCCTTGTTCCCCTCCCAGGGGAGCTGGCCGTTTAGTCCGAGTTGTCCCCTCATGCCTATGGCGCATATCGCGCGAACGTCAGCCACGCTGTCCTCCTCAGAATGTCGGCCATTCCTTTTATCGGTGGATGGCGATTAGGCAAAGATTGGTGCATAGGCTCGTCCATGACCCCCCGCCCTTCCCCCACGGCAAGCGCCGATCCGCGCCATACGCTGAAGGCCATCGGCCTGATGACCCTGGCCACGCTCTGCTTCGCCGCGCTCGACGCCACGGCGAAGTTCCTGGTGGCGAAGCAGGGCATTCCCACGAGCCAAGTGACGTGGCTGCGCTTTGCCGGGCACGTGGTGTTCAGCGCGCTGGTGCTATGGCCGTTTGCCCTGCGGCCCTCGCTCCGCTCGGCGAAGCCGGTGATCCAGATTGTCCGCTCCTGCTTCATGATCCTCACCACGGGGCTCAATTTCGTCGCGCTGAAATATTTGCAGCTCGATCAGACGGTGACGATCTTCTTCCTCACGCCGCTACTGGTCGCGGCGCTCGCCGGGCCTTTGCTCGGCGAATGGGTGGGCTGGCACCGCGTGCTTGCCATCGTCGCGGGCTTCATCGGCGTGCTCGTCGTCATGCATCCCGGTCTCGGCACCATGCACTGGGCCATGCTGCTCGTGCTCGGCGCCACGCTCGGCTATGCGCTCTACAATATTGCCACGCGCTATCTCGCCGCTTACGACCCGGCTTCGGTGACCCAGACCTATACGCCGCTTGTCGGCGTCCTGGTGATGGCGCCCTTCGCGCTCTCCAACTGGCAGTGGCCGGAGGCGCGGTGGCTGTGGATCCTGTTCGCCTCGCTCGGATTCTGGGGCGGCCTCGGGCACTGGCTCCTGATCCTTGCCCACAGGATCGCGCCGGCCCCGGTGGTCGCCCCTTACATCTATCTCGGCCTGATCTGGATGTCGGTCGCGGGCTTCCTCGTGTTCGGCGATGTGCCGACCTTGTGGACGCTCGGGGGCGGCGCCATCGTGATCCTTGCCGGCCTCTATCTGCTAGCCCGGGAGCGTAAGGCTACGGCCAAAGGGGGGCCTGCTTCCGACGTCGGCATGCAAGAGCTGCCTTAGTCCTCGCCATTGCCCGCTTCGCTTCCTTCGCGATAGCGGCGGCGGACGTCGTCGGCGAATTGGGCGAAACGGCCATCTGCGATCGCGTCGCGGGCGCGCGCCATGAGCTCCTGGTAGAACTGCACGTTGGCATAAGTGAGCAGCATGGCGCCGAGCGCCTCCCCCGACTTCACCAGATGATGGAGATAGGCCCGCTCGTATTGCGCGGCGGGGCATGCGCTCTCGGGATCGAGTGGACTCGGATCCTCGGCGTGGCGCGCGTTGCGCAAGTTCAGCTTGCCGGCCCACGTGAAGGCCTGGCAGTGGCGGCCCGAGCGGGTCGGCATCACGCAATCGAACATGTCGATGCCGCGGGCGATTGCGCCCAGCATGTCCTCCGGCGTGCCGACGCCCATGAGATAGCGCGGCCGGTCCTCAGGCAAGACCGCCGTGGCGATCTCCACCATGTCGAACATGGCCGCCTGCCCCTCGCCCACGGCAAGCCCGCCGACCGCATAGCCGGGAAAGCCGATGTCGATCAGCGCGCGGGCGCTCTCCTCGCGCAAATCGGGATAGACGCTTCCCTGCACGATGCCGAACAAGGCCTGGCCGGGTGCGCTCATCGCGGCGAACGCCGCCTTCGACCGCTCGGCCCAGCGCATGGACAAATCGAGCGAGGCTTTCGCCTCATCGCGGGTTGCGGGGAACGGCGTGCATTCGTCGAGCACCATCTGGATATCGGCGCCGAGCAGGCATTGCACCTCTATCGCGCGCTCCGGCGTGAGCGCGATGGTGGCGCCGTCGAGATGGGACTGAAAGGTGACGCCGTCTTCGGTGATGCGGCGGAGCTTGGCGAGCGACATCACCTGATAGCCGCCGCTATCGGTGAGGATCGGCTTCTCCCAATGCATGAACTTATGCAGGCCGCCGAGTCTGGCGATGCGCTCGGCGCCGGGGCGCAGCATCAGATGGTATGTGTTGCCGAGGATGATGTCGGCGCCGGTGGCCGCGACATCCTCGGGGAACATGGCCTTCACCGTGGCGCCGGTGCCGACCGGCATGAAGGCGGGCGTGCGGATCACGCCTCTTGGTGTGGTGATGGCGCCGGTCCGGGCGGCACCGTCCCGCGCCTTGACGGTGAAGACGAACCCGTCGCTCATGGCCGCGCCCCCGGGCTCAACAGGCACGCATCGCCATAGGAATAGAAGCGGTAGCGCTCCTCGATGGCGTGGGCGTAAGCGCGCTTCATCGTCTCCAATCCGGAAAATGCGGCGACAAGCATGAACAAGGTAGAGCGCGGCAGGTGGAAATTGGTCAACAGGCGATCGACGAAGCGGAAGCGGTAGCCGGGCGTGATGAAGATATCCGTTTCGCCCACGAACGGCTTCAAGGTGCCCGCCTCGTCGGTCGCGCTCTCGAGCAGACGCAAGCTCGTGGTGCCGACGGCCACGACCTTGCCGCCGCGCGCCTTCACGGCGTTCAGGGCGGCGGCCACTTGAGGGCTGATGATGCCGTGCTCGGCGTGCATCTTGTGGCCTGCCGTATCCTCGCTCCGCACCGGCAGGAACGTGCCTGGGCCGACATGGAGGGTGACGAAGTGACGGGAAATGCCGCGGGCGTCGAGCGCTTGCATTAGGTCTTCCGTGAAGTGCAGACCCGCGGTCGGCGCGGCCACGGCGCCCTCGTCGCGCGCGAACGTGGTCTGATAGTCGCTGCGGTCCTGGTCGTCCGCAGGACGCCGCGCCGCGATATAAGGCGGGAGCGGCATGGCGCCTTGCGCCTCGATGGCGTCATGGAGCGCGGGTCCGCTGAAGATCGAAGGCCAAGGTCACCTCGCCGTCCGTCCCCTTCGCCTCGACCGTGGCGTCGAGAGCGCCGAGCGCGCACGCATTGCCGCCCTCCCCGAATTGGAGGCGGTCGCCCGGCTCGAGCCGCTTGGCCGGCCGCGCCAAGGCCTGCCAGTGTGACGCGTCGATATGCTCGATCAGGGTGACGGCGACTTGCGCCGTGGCCTCGCCCCGCGTGCGGACGCCTTTCAGCGCCGCCGGGATGACACGGGTATCGTTGAACACGAGCGCATCGCCCGGCGACAGCTCTCCTGGCAGATCGGTCATGACTTTATCGGCAAGCGGCTCGGGCGCGCCCGGCGCGACCACGAGGAGCCTCGCGGCGTCGCGCGGATGCACCGGACGCAAGGCGATCAGCTCTTCCGGCAGATGAAAATCGAAGAGATCGGTGCGCAACGGAGAGAGGCGGCTAGAGCAGCCGCACCATCAGCGCCCCAACCAGCACCAGCACGGCGCCGCCGACCCGACCCGTGGTCAGCCCGCGCTCCATGAGATCGAACATGCCAAACCGGTCGAGCAGAAGCGCCGCGAAGAGCTGGCCGGCAATGCCGAGGGCCATTACCGCGGCGACACCGATCTTGGGTGCCAGAAACAGCGTGATGGTCACATACATCGCGCCGAGCAGGCCGCCCCCAAGCAACATGTAGAGTGGCATGCCGCCAAGTGCGGCGACATTGGTGCTGCTCCGCGCAAATAAAAGCGTGACCGCGATCAGCAGGATCGTGCCCACGCAGAACGACATGGTGGCGGCAGCGATGGGATTGCCGAGCCGGGTCGCCGCTTCGGCGTTGATGGGCGCTTGAAGGGCGATCATGGCGCCGCCGACCAGCGCAATCAGCGTAAACACGAGACCTGTCCACGCCATGATCGTCCCTCCCTGTTGCATGCTCAGCCTTGCGCGTCAGAGGCGATCTTGGCCGACACAATCTTGTCCGGGCTCGCCGGGGGCTCGCCGCGATTGATCTTGTCGACATTCTCCATGCCTTCGATCACGCGGCCCCAGACCGTGTATTTGCGGTCGAGAAAGCTCGCGTCGTCGAACACGATGAAGAACTGACTGTCCGCGGAATCGGGCGATTGCGCGCGGGCCATGGACACGGCGCCGCGGGTATGCGGCTCGGCGTTGAACTCGGCGCCGAGCTTCTTGCCCGAGCCGCCGGTGCCGGTGCCGGTCGGATCGCCGGTCTGAGCCATGAAGCCTTCGATCACGCGGTGGAAGGGCACGCCGTCATAGAAGCCCTGGCGGGCCAGTTCCTTGATGCGGGCCACATGGTTGGGCGCGAGGTCGGGACGCATCTCGACCAGGACGTCGCCTTTGCTCGTCTCGAGAATGAGAGTGTCTTCGGGATTTGCCACGATCTAGGGCTCCTTCTCGTTGTCGGGTTGGTTATGGCTCGATGGTCGCCTTCTTGACGTAGTCGAGCTTGGGAAATGCCTCCACCAGATAGGCGTTGCCTTCCGCCTGGACGCGCCCCTGGTCGGGGCCTCGCCCGCGCGGGGCGCCCTCGCCATAGCCGGAATAGATGGAGTCGACCACGTCCATCCCCTGGACCACCTGGCCGAACGGCGCGAAGCCCTGGTCGTCGAGGCCCGCGTTGTCGCCGAAATTGACGAAGACCTGCGTGGTGCGGGTGTTGGGTCCGGCCGTAGCGAAGCTCACCATGCCGCGTGTGTTGGATTGCTTCACCGGATCGTCGGGGATCGTGGCATCGCGCCAGACACCGGAAACGTCCGGGTTGCCGCTGATGCCGAACTGCACCATGAAGCCGCTGATCACGCGGAAGAAGCGCGCATCGTTGAAGAAGCCGTTCTTCACCAGATTGTAGAAGCGGTCGGCGCCATTGGGCGCCCAGTCGCGGTGCACCTCGATGACGAAGGTGCCCTTGCTCGTCTCGAATTTCGCCTTGTAGACGGGAGGCGCCTTCTCGTTGAGCGAAGCCGGATTGCCGAGATTGCCGGCATGAGCGCTGAAAGCGCCGAACAGCAACGCGGCAGCAAATAGGACGATGGCCCTGATGGTCATGGGTTTCCTCGCAAGTTTTCCTGCTATGCGGTGAATTTCTGCTTGAGGGCTGAGGCGACGACGGCGGGTACGAAGCTCGAAATGTCGCCTCCCATTGCGGCGATCTGACGGACAAGGCTCGCCGCGATGTGGCGCGTGCCGGGCGACGAGGCCAGAAACACCGTCTCGATCTCCGGAGCAAGGGCCGTGTTCATGCCGGCCATCTGCATCTCGTAGTCGAAGTCGCCGGCGTCGCGGAGGCCGCGGATGACGACCGAGGCCTTTGCCGCCTTGGCTGCGTCCACGGTCAGGCTGTCATAAGTGGTCACGTCGAGGGCGAGGCCGGTCTCCTTGGCGACCGGCTCGAGCACCTGGGAAGCGAGCTGCACCCGCTCGTCTGCGGAGAACAGCGGATGCTTGTCATGGTGCGTGCCGACGGCGATCACCAGCCGGTCGACGATATGCGCCGACCGGCGCACGATATCCACATGGCCGAAGGTGACGGGGTCGAAACTGCCGGGATAGAGGCCAACGCGCATACCGCCGAGACTCCAAGCGCGCCGGCGGGCCATCCCCGATGGATGGCGCCCTTGAGACGCGCCTCAGGGGCCTCTTCTAGCCGCGGGGGAGCTCAATCGGCAAGGCCGCATCGTCCGGGCGGGGCATGACCCTGCGTAATGCCCACAAAAAGAAAAGGGCCCGGCAATTGCCGGGCCCGCCACCCCAACTCTCTTTATTACTTCATCGGTATTGAGGCGGTCTGGGTGCGATGACCGAAGATGTCGCTCAGATTGAAGCGATAGCCGAAACCGGCCGAGATGATCAACGGGTCGAGATCGGCAGAGGCGGTGATGCCCGTCCCTGCCCAGGTGATGTCCGTATCGAGCCAAGTTTTCTTCACGTCGGCGTTGAGAAACCAGCCATTGCCGATGGACACGTCGAGGCCCGCTTGCAGGGTGAAGCCCCAGGCGTTGTCGATGTTCACGCCGGTGGAGCCTGGTACGTAGCTCTTCTCGTCAAAGAAGGCGATGTATTGCACGCCCGCGCCCACATAAGGCTGCAACTTGCCGCCGCTATTGAAGTGGTACTGGGCGGTCAGCGCCGGTGGGAAGATCCAGGTGTCGGCGATCTTGCCGAAGCCGGCAATGCTCCCCTTCGCGTCGATGTCGTGCTTGGCGAAGCAGCAGAAGAGCTCCAACGAAATATTGTCGTTGAAGAAGTAAGTCAGGGTCGTCGCGGGGATGACCTCGTCGCTCACGTCAGCATTGGCGCCCGGAATAACGGCCCCGCCGGCCTTCACCGTGGCGTCCGTGTCGGGAAGAACCCCGGTGACCAGCGCCCGGACCATGAAATCTCCGTGGTCGTCGCCGGCCATCGCCGGCACAGACGCGCCCGCAGTGCAAGCCGCCAAGGCCAGCCCTGCCACTGCAGCTTTCACTAGTCTCTTCATGTCTGACGTCCCCCAAGTCCCACGAGCGCCGGATCGGCCCCCGCCCTTTGTTCTTCCATAGTCTTGCGGCGATGCCCCGTCCGGCTCCAGCGCCGATCGGTCAAGCGGGCTGACGAAGATCAGTCCATGTCGCATCTTTGGTGACTGTTGCGTCGGGGCCACGGTTTTTATTGATCTGGGTCAAATCGTTGGGGGCAACGTGGCCGGCCGGACACGCTGTCGCGCCCAGCGCCGGATTGATCGAAATCAAAGCGCGAATCTCCCACTCGACCGACTGCTTGGGTTTGCATGGCGGCGGTCCGCCGCGGGGCAAAGCCCATGGTCATGATTTCTAGCTTGAAGACACGGGAAGCACTCCCTCTGACAATCGCCGCCGCCTCAGACATAAGCCCAAACCTTCCCGGAGCGATCCCGGCTCGGCTTGGCGCGCATGCCGCGACGTTGCGGACGCGCCGGGGACAGACCGTCGCGCTCAACTTCGAGGGGAGCGAGGCGGCATTCGTGGTCCGCTCGGGCGCGCTCATGCTGCATGTCACGCTGCCCGGCGGCTTGCGCCAGGTCATCGCGCTTTTCTATCCGGGCGATGTGTTCCGCACCGCGTTCGCGCCGCCTGCCGCCTCCGCCCACCTTTCGGCGGTCATTGCCGGTGAGGTTCTCCGCTTCCGCTGGAGCGCTGTTGCGGAGCTGATGGCGAGTGATCCGGAGACCGCGAGCTATTTCGCCGATGCGGTGGCCAAGCAGACCGCGCGCCAAGCCATCCATGTGGCCGCGGTCGGGCAGTTCGACTGCCAGCAGCGGGTCGCAACCTATCTGATGGAGCTCGCCATGCGCACCGGGGTGCGCGCGCCTTGCGGCGGGCTCACCTTCGAGATGCCGCTCAGCCGCACCGACATGGCGGACTATCTCGGGCTCAACGCCGATACGCTGTCGAGAACCATGTCGCGCTTGAGGGCGAGCGGCCTCTTGAGCCATCCCGAGCGGCATCGTGCCGTGATCCGCGATCTCGATGCGCTCGCCGCACTTACGCCCGCCGCGCACTCGATCCGGGCGCTTTACGCCTAAACGCCCGGCGACGGCGGCTCCCACCGGGGCGCTCGATTACGGGTGGGGCGTCAGCCCTCCCCTAGATCGCCTTCATCGGACGCCGCTTCAGCTTCCGCACCGTTCCCGTTCTCGTCGGGAATGTGCTCGACCGAGACCACGCGCTCGTCCTCGGCGGTATCGAACACGATCACCCCTTGGGTGGAGCGGCCCATGATGGAGATACCCTCCACCGGCACCCGGATGAGCTGGCCGCGATCGGTGACGAGCATGATCTGATCGCTGTCGTCGGCGGGGAACGACGCCACCAGCTTGCCGTTCCGCTGATTGACGATCATGCCGATAATGCCTTTGCCGGCGCGCCCCGACACCCGGTATTCGTAAGCGCTCGAGCGCTTGCCGTAGCCGTTCTCGGAGACGGTCAGCACGAACTCCTCGTGCGCACTGAGTTCGGCGTAGCGCTCAGGCGTCAGCACGACCATTTCCTCGCCTTCCGTCTCCGGCTCGATATCCGGCTCGTAGTCGGCGCCGCCACGGCGGACCATATTGGCCTGGCGCACATAGGCCGCCCGCTCGGCGGCGCTGGCCTCGACGTGGCCAAGGATCGCCATGGAGATCAACTCGTCGTCCTTGCCGAGCTTGATGCCGCGCACGCCCGCCGACTCGCGGCCCTTGAACACGCGCACGTCGGTGACGGGGAAGCGGATCGCCTGGCCGTCGCGGGAGGTGAGCAGTACGTCCTGCTGCTCGTTGCACACATGGACGTCGACGATGCGGTCACCCGCATCGAGCTTCATGGCGATCTTGCCGTTCTGCCGCACCTCGATGAAGTCGGAGAGCTTGTTGCGGCGGACGCTGCCGTAATTGGTGGCGAACATCACGTCGAGCTTCGCCCACGACCCTTCGTCCTCGGGCAGCGGCAGGATGGTGGTGATGGTCTCGTCCTTGTCGAGCGGCAGGAGATTGACCATCGCCTTGCCGCGCGCTTGCGGAGCCGCTTGCGGCAGACGCCACACCTTCATCTTGTAGGCCATGCCGCGCGAGGAGAAGAACAGCACCGGCGTGTGGGTGTTGGCGATGAAAATGCGGGCGACGAAATCCTCCTCGCGGGTCGCCATGCCGGCGCGGCCCTTGCCGCCGCGGCGCTGCGCGCGATAGGCGGAGAGCGGCACGCGCTTGATGTAGCCCTTGTGAGACACGGTGACGACCATGTCCTCGCGCTGGATCAGGTCCTCGTCCTCGACCTCGCCCATCATCTCCAAGATCTCGGTGCGCCGCGGCGTGCCGAACTCGTTCTTGATGGCGGTGAGCTCGTCCTTGACGATGCCGACGATGCGGGCGCGCGAGCGCAGGATGTCGAGGTAATCGGCGATCTGGTCGCCAAGCCCCTTCAGCTCATCGCCGATCTCGTCGCGGCCGAGCGCCGTCAGCCGCTGCAGCCGGAGATCGAGGATGGCGCGGGCCTGCTCCTCGGAGAGCCGGTAGGTCCCCTCAGCCGAAACCTTGTGGCGCGGGTCGGCGATCAGCTCGACCAAGGCCACCACGTCCTTCGCCGGCCAGTCGCGCTCCATCAATTGCTGGCGCGCCGTCGCGGGGTCCGGCGCCTTGCGGATCAGCGCGATCACCTGGTCGATATTGGCGACGGCAATGGCCAAGCCGACCAGCACATGGGCGCGGTCGCGGGCCTTGCGCAGAAGGAATTTGATCCGGCGCCCGACGACCTCCTCGCGGAAGTCGGTGAAGGCGCGGATCATGTCCTTGAGGTTCATCACCTCGGGGCGGCCGCCGTTCAGCGCCACTATGTTGCAGCCGAACGTGCTCTGCAGCGGCGAGAACCGGTAAAGCTGATTCAGCACCACGTCGGCCATGGCGTCGCGCTTCAGCTCGATCACCACGCGCATGCCCTGGCGGTCGCTCTCGTCGCGGATGTCGGCGATACCCTCGATGCGTTTCTCGCGCACGAGCTCGGCGATCTTCTCGACCATCGCCGCCTTGTTCACCTGATACGGGATCTCGGTGATGACGAGCGCCTCGCGCTCTTTGCGCACCGTCTCGTTGTGTACGCGGCCGCGCATGAGCACCGAGCCGCGGCCCTTGTGATAGGCGGAGCGAATCCCTTGACGTCCGAGGATGAGGCCGCCGGTGGGAAAGTCGGGCCCGGGCACGATCTCGATAAGCTCGCCAATGTCGATGGCCGGGTTGTCGAGATAGGCCATGCAGGCGTCGATCACCTCGCCGAGATTGTGGGGCGGAATGTTGGTCGCCATGCCGACGGCGATGCCGCCCGCGCCGTTGACGAGAAGGTTGGGAAATTTCGCCGGAAGAACGACCGGCTCTTTCTCGCGGCCGTCATAGTTCGGCTGGAAGTCGACCGTGTCGTTCTCAAGGTCGTCGAGCAGCGCCATGGCGGGCTTCGCCAGCCGCACCTCGGTGTAGCGTTCGGCCGCAGGCGGGTCGCCGTCGACGGAGCCGAAATTCCCCTGCCCGTCGATAAGCGGCAGGCGCATGGAGAAGTCTTGCGCCAAGCGCACCAGCGCGTCGTAGATCGCCTGGTTGCCGTGCGGGTGGTACTTACCCATGGTGTCGCCGGTGACGCGCGCCGATTTGTTGTACGGCCGGTCCGGCGTGTAGTTGTTCTCGCGCATCGAATAGAGGATGCGCCGGTGCACAGGCTTGAGCCCGTCGCGCACGTCGGGCAGCGCGCGGGATACGATCACGCTCATGGCGTAATCGAGGTAGGACCGCTTCATCTCGTCGATGAGCGAGACGGGTCTAATGTCAGAGGGAGACGGCCCCTCGACGCCAATATCTTCTTCGTCAGCCAAGGAAGGAGAACGCCTTCTAGATAATCGTCAGATGCCTGAATAACGGTCCGGCGCGAGAGGGAAAAACGTCTCTCAATCGCGGCCGGATACGCTTTAAGGAGTTGGTTTTCTATAGCTGATTTGACGCCTCTTCCGCAACTATCAAGCGTCCCCGGGCGTCTTTATTTTCATCAATTATATCAGGCTCTTGCGCGGCCCGCGGAGCGGTGCCCGAAGGGCGATTCGACGCCCCCTCGAAAGGGTCCAGCCCGCACGTGACCGGGAACGAATGACTTGCCCGCGACGTTGTTGCGTGACGGCGGCGCTAGGGCCCTGGCGCCCGCAACTCGTGGCGCAAACGAGGCGCCATTCACGCAACGACGGACAAGGAGAAGACTGATGACAAGACTTCTTACCACCACCGCCGTTGGTCTGCTGTTGGGCCTTACCCCGGCCCTCGCGCAGACCGACATGCCCGCGGACCAAACCCAAAATCCGCCCGCAATGCAGCAACCGGCCATGCCGTCAGAGGCCGCGCCGGTCAATCCGGGGGAACCGGCTCAGCCGATTCCGGACGGAACTTCGGATTCATCCGCGCAGATGGCACCCGATGAGGCGACGCCTCCGGATTCATCCGCGCAGAATTCGCCCGAGGCGGCGCCGTCTCATGGTGACGCGATGCCGGCCACACCGGCTCTCGATGCGCCGAAGTCCATCTCGCCGGAGGACGCGATCGAGCAGTCCGCAACGCTCGAGCAGCCCAAGTTCCTCGCCAAGCAGCAAAGCGATGACTACCTCGCCAGCAACCTGATCGGCCAGCCGGTGGTCAACGCCAGCAACGAGACCATCGGCGACATCAACGACCTCGTCACCGATACTGACGGCAAGGTCGTCGCCGTGCTGGTTGGCGCCGGCGGGTTCCTCGGCATCGGCGAGAAAGACGTCGCCGTCCGCTACGACGATCTGAAGTTCAGCCGCGACGACGACAACGGCGTCAAGGTGATCGCAAGCAACATCACCGCCGATATGCTCGCGTCCGCGCCGGACTATCAGCGGCTCGACGAGCAGGAACTGACGCTGGGTGAGAACAGTGTGAGCGACGTCAAGAAGAAGGACGGCGTGCCGAGCGATCCCGGCATCTACTAAGTGAGCCATGCATCGGACGCACATGTCTCACGAGAGGCCCGGTCCGCAACGCGGGCCGGGTTTCTTGTACCACCCGCTAGAACGGGATCTCGTCGTCGAGCTCTTTGTTGAACGAGGCGCCGCCGCCCCCGCCGCTACCGAGCGGTTTGGCGCGGCCGAAATCGCCCCCGCTCGACCCCTCGCCCATGCCGTCGCGCTGTCTGCCGTCGAGCATGGTAAGCTGCGAATTGAACCCTTGCAGCACAACTTCGGTGGTGTAGCGCTCCTGGCCGGACTGATCCTCCCATTTGCGCGTCTGCAACGAGCCCTCGAGATACACCTTGGAGCCCTTCTTCAGGTACTGCTCGGCGATGCGGGCAAGCCCTTCGTTGAAGATGACGACACGGTGCCACTCGGTCTTCTCGCGGCGCTCGCCGGTCGCCTTGTCGCGCCAGCTGTCGCTGGTGGCGACCCGCAGATTGACGATGGGACGGCCATCCTGCGTATGGCGGATTTCAGGATCGGCGCCGAGATTGCCGACCAAAATGACTTTGTTGACCGATCCGGCCATGTTGCGACCTCCCGCGGATGTGCGTCACGATGCCCTTGGAGCCAGTCTTACGCCGGGAACGCGCCGGCTTCCAGGCGACTCCAAAATGTCATGGATCCTGTCCACAGGCCTGAGACATCCGTCCACAAGCCTGAGGCAGAAATCCTCTTGTACACGTTTTGTTCTCGTCCGTCTACCATGCCGCCCTCTTGAGGTTTGAGAGCGCGGGCCCTATGGCTAAAAGACGAAACGAAGTTGTTGCATTGGCAGCGCGTCCGGGTTCGAGAGGTTGCTCGCCTGACGCCCGGGAGTGAAGGGGAACATGCAGCGGGCCATCGATCAGCGGCAAACAGCAGCGCGCCGAAAGGCCAAACGGCGCGATCCACGCAGCAGGACTCTCGGCTTCACCAACATGCAATGGCCGTTCATCGCCGTGCTGGTGGGGAACTGGCTGTTCGCGGCCGCCTTCTTCGGCGCGGCGAAGTTGTTCTGGCATTGGACGCCGGAAGCCTGGGGCATCGCCGACCGCCTCGCCCTGGTCATCAAGGACGCCGTCATTGCGCTGGTGCCGGGGATCATCGGCATCTGCATCGTCGCCGCGCAGCGGCTCGATCCGTCCATGTTCGTCGGCCGCGTGCCGAAGGCCAACTCGCCGGTCGACATCAACAACCGGTTCATCCTCAACACGTTCGAGCAGTTCACCGCGTACTTCATCGCCAATGCCGGGCTCGCCATGTACTGCCCGCAGGAGGAAGCGCGCACGCTGCCGATCCTTACGGCGCTATTCGTGATGGGCCGCATCTTGTTCTGGATCGGCTACCACAAGAACCCATTCTTGCGCGCCTTCGGCTTCGGCATCACCTTCTATCCGACCGTCGCCGCCTTCGCCTGGCTGATGCTCATGATGATCTTCGGCATCCGCGTGCCGCTCTAGGCCCGGCTGCTAGCCGCCCCGGCCCTGCTGCCAGTGCAGGATCCAATCCATCGGCCACACGAACATGATGACGTTCAGTGTGAGGTTGTCTCGGATCATGACGCCGACGAAGACCTCGAGCGCCACGGCGATGAGGATGGAGAGCCACACTGGTAGCCAGGCGGCGAGATAGAAGCCGACCACCATGAAGAGGATGTCGCTCACCGAGTTGAGCACGCTGTCCCCGTAATAATCGAGCGACACGGTCATCTCGCGATAGTGATTGATGACGAAGTCGGTGTTCTCGATCACCTCCCAGCTCGCCTCGACCACCACCGCGAGGATCAGCCGCGCGCCGAATGACATGCGCGGTGCGAACAGCCACAGCAGCGCATAGAACAGAAAGCCGTGGATGATGTGGGAGGGCGTGTACCAGTCGATGATGTGCTGGGAGTTCTCCGCGCTCATCACGTCGAAATGCCAGAGCTTGACGTAGCCGCACTTGCAGATGAGCGGATGGCCCATCCCGTAAAGGATGGCCGCGGCCGCGAGAATGATGGCGCCGGTGATGGCGATCTGGGTGCGAGTCATGGTCATGTGCTTCTCTAGGCTGAGATTCGCGCGCCCGCCATCGGTTATGCTGAAGCGGCGTGCGGAGGTCTGAGCGGGGAAACGGAGATCCAATGACCCAAGACGAGGCGCTGGCCCTACTCAGGACCGGGGCCAGCATCTTCCTCACCGGCCAGCCGGGAAGCGGCAAGACCCATACGGTCAACCGCTATCTCAGGGAGCTGGCGCGGGCCGGCGTCGACGTCGCCTACACCGCCTCGACCGGCATTGCCGCGACCCACGGCCACGGCACCACCATCCATGCCTGGAGCGGGATCGGCGTGCGCGAGACCCTGACCCGGCGCGATCTCGATGTGCTGGCCACCAACCGGCGGCTGGCCACGCGCATCGAGAAGGCAAGCGTCCTGATCATCGACGAGATCTCCATGCTGCCGGCGCGCAGCCTAACCCTGGCGGACACGGTCTGCCGTCACTTGCGGGCGACGCCGGCCCCGTTCGGGGGCCTTCAGGTGGTCCTGGTGGGCGATTTCTTTCAGCTGCCGCCCGTGGTGCGCCGGCGCACGGAGGCCGGCATGCTGGACTTCGCCGATGGCGAGGACGGTTTCGGCGCCGAGTTCGCGCATGCCTCGTCCGCCTGGCGGGATCTCGATCCCACGGTCTGCTATCTGTCGGAGCAGCACCGGCAGGACGATCAGCCCTTTCTCGAGCTGCTCGACGCCATCCGCGCGAATGCCTGTTCCGGTATCCATCGCGAACGGCTCGCCGCGCGCATGGTCGAGGGCGACCGGTTGCCGGCGGCCCGCACGCGGCTCTTCACGCACAATGCGGCGGTGGACGACATCAACCGGCAGCAATTGGCCAAGCTCCACGGCGAGGCGCGCACCTTTCCCATGACCAGCAAAGGCCCGCAGCCGGCGGTCGAGACGCTGAAGCGCGGTTGCCTGTCGCCGGACAGACTGGAGCTCAAGCAAGACGCCGTGGTGATGTTCACCAAGAACGACCCGGGCGGCCGCTACGTCAACGGCACGCTCGGCGTGGTCGAGGCATTCGATCCCGAGGCCGGTCTGCCGATCGTGCGCACACGCGGCGGCAAGCGCATCACCGCCGAGCCCGTGACCTGGAAGATCGAGGAGAACGGCAAAGAGCGCGCATCCGTCACGCAAATCCCCTTGCGGCTTGCCTGGGCCATCACCGTGCATAAGAGCCAGGGCATGTCGCTGGACGCGGCGGTTATCGACCTGTCGCGCGCCTTCGAATACGGCCAGGGCTATGTGGCGTTGTCCCGCTTGCGCAGTCTGTCGGGCCTGCACCTTCTGGGGCTGAATGAGCGAGCCCTGCGCGTCCATCCGCTGGCGATCGAGAAGGATGCCGAGTTCCGCGACGCCTCCAACCGTACGCTGGGCGAACTGTCACGGCTCGGCGCCGACGAGCTGGCCCGGCGGCAAGCCACCTTTCTCGCCGATTGCGGCGGACGCCAGGCGGAAGCCTCGGGCACCAAGAGCTATGACGTGGCAGCGCTGCGGCAGAGCCATGGCAAGGCCTATGCGCCGTGGACCGAGGACGAGGAGCGCGACTTACGGCGCCGCCACCAGGCGGGCGAGACGGTGGGCGCGATCGCGGCGAAGCTCGGCCGCAAGCCCGGCGCCATCAGGTCGCGCCTCAAGAAGCTGGCGCTGATCTGAAGACTTACGCCGCCGCCCTCCGGCTCTCTACAACGGTGCCGGCCGCGGGCGGCTCCACGAGACACGGAGCCGCGAAGAGATCCCCGTGCCACGCCCCGGCCAGAGTGCGCGCGCCGACGATGGCCCAGAGCACGGCCAGCATGACGACCAGCGCCCCGCCGTAGATCGAGAAGGCACCGATGGGCAGCACCGTGTGGAGCCGCAAGGTGGCAAGGGTGTAAACGCCGAGCGGAAAGGTGTAGCCCCACCAGCCCATGTTGAACGGGAGCCCCTCGCGCAGATATTTCAACGTGATCAGGACGGCCATGGCGAACCACCACACGCCGTATCCCCATAAGAGGACGGCGCCGATCAAGCCGACGCCTTGGATGGCGTTCGCGTAACTGCCGAGCCCGTTCGCACCCAAGATCGCAGGACCTGCGGAGCCGAGGACGAGGAGTCCTAGCGCCCCCGTCCCGATCGGGCCGAGCGAGAGCCAGCTCGAAGCCGCCATGTTCGCCGGCGGCAGGCTATGCAGCGCCATGCGCAGCACGAGGATGACCACGATGCTCATGGCGAGCGGCACGGAGCAGGCCCACAGCACGTAGCTCGTGATCAGCACGGTCAGTTGCAAATGCGTATCGACGAGATGCGGTGCGAGCAATCCGCCGCTCACGGCCGCGACCTCGGCGGCGACCACGGGAAGCAGCCACACCGCGGTCATCTGATCGATGGAGTGGCTTTGCCGTGTGAACATCATGAAGGGGATGAGCAGGCCGCAGGCGACCGACATGGCGGCATCGAGCCACCATAGGACATAGGCGATGTCGACTGCCGCCGAGCCGAAGCGCGCCACGCCGAACACGAGGAAGCCGTTGATGATGGTCGCCATGCCCATCGGGATGCAGCCGAAGAACATCGAGGCGACGGGATGGGCGAAGATCTTGCTTGCCTCGTCGAAATAGATGATCCAGCGCGCCACGTAGAGGCCCGCGAAAAGAGTGAAGAGCCCGATATTCAGGAACCAGAGGCTTTCGGCGATCGCGGGCAAGCCCGGCACCGCGGCCGGGAATTGCATCAAGGTGAGCGCGAGGACCCCTGTGCCCATCGTCACCGCAAACCAGTTCGGCGTGAACTGGCGCACCACCTCGCGCGGATGCTCGAGCCGCAAGAAGGGTCTCCAACTCAAGGCGGTTGCTGGGGCGGCGATCGTCACTGTCGGCTTCCTTCATTCAGGGTTTCGTCTCCGGGGGAGATAGGGCCGATCGATTGAACGTTCCAATGGATTGTTCTCTCCATATTCATCGATATATTCGATTGATTAGGTCCGAACCCAACTGCCATGACTCTGGAACAGCTTCGTATCTTCATCGCCGTGGCCGAGCGCGAGCACGTCACCCGCGCGGCGCATGCGCTTAACCTCACCCAGTCCGCGGTGAGCGCCGCCGTGCGGGCGCTGGAGGCGCAGCATGGGGTGGAGCTGTTCGACAGAATTGGGCGCGGAATTGCGCTCACCGACGCGGGGCGGCTGTTCCTCACCGAGGCGCGGGGCGTGCTGGCGCGGGCCGAGGCGGCGGAGCTTGCGCTCTCGGAGCTCGCGGGGCTCGAGCGCGGCAACCTCCATATTCACGCGAGCCAAACCATCGCCAGCTACTGGCTGCCGCAGCGCCTGGTCCGCTTTCGCGCCGCGCATCCGGGCATCGTCACCCATGTGGCGATGTCGAACACCGCAGGCGTCGCGCGCGCCGTGCAGGCCGGCGACGCCGAGCTCGGCCTGGTGGAGGGCGAGGTCGGACAGCCGGACCTCCTGCAGCAAACGATAGACCGGGACCAGCTCATCATCGTCGCCGGAGCCAAGGCGAATCTCCCGCGGAAACCCGCGCCGACCGCGCAGAATCTCGCGCAATTGACCTGGATCGTGCGCGAGGACGGCTCCGGCACGCGGTCCGAGTTCATGCAGGCGATGCGCCGCTTGGGGCTCGACACCGACGAACTGAAGATCGGCCTGGAGCTGCCCTCCAACGAGGCGGTGCGCGCCGCGGTCGAGGACGGCGCCGGCGCGGCCATGGTCTCGGAACTGGTGGCCCGCCCGGGGCTCGAAACCGGGCGCTTGAGAAAGCTGCCTTTTCCGCCGACGACCCGGGCCTTCTCCGTCCTGCGGCATGACAAGCGCTATCTGAGCAAGGCCGCCCGGGCTATGCTCGACCTCCTGTCCGCCAAGTCTAAGCCTTCAAAGACAAAGCCTTGAGGACGAAGCGTTAGCGGGGCTTGCGGAAGGCCGCGTCCCGCCCGACATTGCCTGACAGAATGACCTCCAAATCCATCTCAGTCCGCGGCGCGCGCGAGCACAACCTCAAGAACGTCTCGATCGACCTGCCGCGCGAGAAGCTCGTGGTGATCACCGGGCTGTCCGGCTCCGGCAAGTCCTCGCTCGCCTTCGACACGATCTATGCCGAGGGCCAGCGGCGCTATGTGGAGAGCCTGTCGGCCTACGCCCGGCAGTTCCTCGACATGATGCAGAAGCCGGACGTGGATCATATCGAGGGATTGTCGCCGGCTATTTCCATCGAGCAGAAAACGACTTCGAAGAACCCGCGCTCGACTGTCGGGACGGTCACGGAAATTTACGATTACATGCGGCTCCTGTGGGCGCGGGTCGGCATCCCCTACTCGCCGGCGACCGGACTTCCCATTGAAAGTCAAACGGTTAGCCAGATGGTGGACCGGGTCCTGACGCTGCCCGAAGGCACGCGGCTCTTTCTGCTTGGCGCCGATCGCCCGCGGCCGCAAGGGCGAGTACCGTAAGGAATTGGCGGAGCTCCAGAAAAAGGGCTTCCAGCGGGTCAAGATCGACAACGCGTTCTACGAGATCGCCGAGGCCCCGACCCTCGACAAGAAGCTGAAACACGATATCGACGTGGTCGTTGACCGTATCGTCGTGCGCCCCGACACGTCCGCCAGGCTCGCCGACAGTTTCGAAACGGCGCTTCACCTGTCCGACGGAATCGCCATCGCCGAGTTCGCCGATCAACCGGCCAAGGATGCCAGCACCAAGGGCGCGCCCGAGCGCCTGATCTTCTCGGCGAAGTTCGCCTGCCCCGTGTCCGGCTTCACCATCGAGGAGATCGAGCCGCGGCTGTTCTCGTTCAACAACCCCTATGGCGCCTGCCCCGAATGCGACGGGCTCGGCACGGAGCTGTTCTTCGAGCCGGAGCTCGTGGTGCCGAACGAGAACCTCTCCCTCAACCGCGGGGCCATCGCGCCGTGGACGCGCACCTCCGCGACCTCGCCCTATTACCAGCAGACGCTGGAGGCGCTCGCCAAGCACTACCGCCAGCCGATGACCAAGCCGTGGAAGGACCTGCCGGAGGACTTCCGCGAGATCGTGCTCTACGGCTCGGACGAGGAGGAGATCGTCTTCACCTATGACGACGGCGTGCGCCACTACCAGACGGAGAAGCCGTTCGAAGGCGTCATCACCAATATCGAGCGGCGCTGGCGCGAGACGGAATCGAACTGGGTGCGCGAGGAGCTGGAGCGCTACCAGTCCGACCAGCCGTGCGAGGCGTGCACCGGCTACCGCCTGAAGCCGCAGGCGCTCGCGGTGAAGATCGCCGGGCTCCATATCGGCCAGGTCACCGAGATGTCGATCCGCGAGGCGCATCGCTGGTTCGACGCCCTGCCCGGCAAGCTCACCACGAAACAGAACGAGATCGCCGAGCGCATCCTCAAAGAGATCCGCGAGCGGCTGACCTTCCTCAACGACGTCGGGCTCGACTATCTGACGCTCGCGCGCGCATCCGGCACCTTGTCGGGCGGCGAGAGCCAGCGCATCCGCCTCGCCTCGCAGATCGGCTCAGGGCTGACCGGCGTGCTCTACGTGCTGGACGAGCCGTCCATCGGCTTGCATCAGCGCGACAATGCGCGGCTGCTCGAGACGCTGAAAGCGCTGCGCGATCTCGGCAACAGCGTGATCGTGGTCGAGCACGACGAGGAAGCGATCCTCGAGGCCGATCACGTGGTCGACATGGGCCCCGGCGCCGGCGTCCATGGCGGCGCGGTGGTGGCCGAAGGCACGCCCGAACAGGTCATGGCGAACCCGGAAAGCCTCACCGGCCAGTACCTCACCGGCTTCAAGCAGATCCCGCTGCCCAAAGAGCGCCGCAAGCCCAAGAAGGGCCGCGCCATCAAGGTCGTCGGCGCGAGCGAGAACAACCTCAAGGACATCACCGTCGACTTGCCGCTCGGCCTGTTCACCGCGGTCACCGGCGTCTCGGGCGGCGGCAAGTCCACCTTCCTCATCGAGACGCTTTACCGCGCGGTCGCCCGCAAGCTGAACAATGCGCGCGAGCTTCCCGGCGCGCACAAGACGATCGAGGGCCTGGAGCATCTCGACAAGGTCATCGACATCGACCAGAGCCCGATCGGCCGCACGCCGCGCTCGAACCCCGCGACCTATACGGGCGCCTTCACCCCCATCCGCGAATGGTTCGCCGAGCTGCCCGAGGCCAAGACGCGCGGCTACAAGCCCGGGCGCTTCTCGTTCAACGTCAAGGGCGGGCGCTGCGAGGCCTGCCAGGGCGACGGCGTCATCAAGATCGAGATGCACTTTCTGCCGGACATCTACGTCACCTGCGACGTGTGCAAGGGCAAGCGCTACGACCGCGAGACGCTGGAGATCAAGTTCAAGGGCAAGTCGATCGCCGACGTGCTCGACATGACCGTCGAGGAAGCGGCCGAGCTGTTCAAGGCGGTGCCGGCCGTGCGCGACAAGCTGGAGACGCTGAAGCGCGTCGGCTTGAGCTACATCCATGTGGGCCAGCAGGCGACGACGCTGTCGGGCGGAGAGGCGCAGCGCATCAAGCTCTCCAAGGAGCTGTCGAAGCGCGCCACGGGCCGCACGCTCTATATCCTCGACGAGCCGACCACGGGGCTCCACTTCGCCGACGTGGCGAAGCTGCTCGAGGTGCTGCACGAGCTGGTGGACCAGGGGAACACGGTGATCGTCATCGAGCACAATCTCGAAGTGATCAAGACCGCGGACTGGATCATCGATCTCGGCCCCGAAGGCGGCGACGAAGGCGGCAAGGTGGTCGCCACCGGCACGCCCGAGGACGTGGCGAAGCAGCCTGCGAGCTATACCGGCCACTACCTCAAGCAGCTGCTCGACCGGCGGGGTGGCGCGTCAGCGCGCAGGCAAGCGCCCGGCGCAGACCGAGGCGGCGGAGTAGAGCTTGCTTATTTCTGCTTCTTCAGGAGTTGGCTGAGCGTTTCGACACTCTCGCGGTCCAATACGGTCCCGAGTTCGGCATCGCTACGATAGCCCTTAGCGAAGTCGGGACCGTATGTTTCGCGCAAGGTCCTCACTAGGGTGTCCCTGCGCTTATGACGGATCTCACCATCCTCGTCCCGGCAGCGATCATCGAGGCCCGGATTACAGTCCCGCTTCGGCATTTGCTTCTCCTAAGAGTCCATTCGAATCTACCATTCTGGCGGGCTCGTATCAGAACAAAATGGCAACATTTTGACTCAACCCTGGGCGCCCTGAGGCATTAGCTCACAATTATAACTCTAGGTAGTATGGAGGCTTGAACCTAAACAGGACGCCGATTCGGCATCGCCTATGACAAAGCCGCAACGCATCCGGGACCCGATCCACGATCTTATCGAGTTCGATACCAGTGGGTTCGAGCAATTAGCCTGGTCGCTCATTGACAGCGTCGAATTTCAGCGATTGCGGCGAATAAAGCAGCTTGGCTTTTCCGAGCTCGTGTTTCCTGGAGCCACTCACAGTCGGTTCTCACACAGCGTTGGCGTATTTCATACCGCACGTCAGCTGTCGGGCGTTCTTCAGCGACTTTTGGGAGAAGATGCCTTCGAAGAGGGCCGAGCCGAAGTCGCGATCTTGAATCGAACGTCGCGGATTTATCAGCAAAGAAAAAGGTGCTTCGCATTTTGGTCGACTACAGCACGGTCGTAATCGAGGCTACTCCGACCCTTGGCCTGAGACGCGTCTTCGGAAGCCGGCTAAGGCCACACCCGAACGCGTTGAGCTCGCCAAGGAGTTGCTTGCGCGCTTAGGCGAGTTTGAGAATGCCAAAGTTACATCCTGTCAATTGTTCTGAGGCGAAGATTAGTTCCTCAATCGCCGTTGCCGTGCTGGGGACTTCCGCGTCTCGCAAGCCCCAAAATCAAAACATGCGGTTCAGGGTGACGACGACGCCCGCGTAGTGAGCTTCATGGTGGGCGATGAGCGCCCCACCTAAATCGGGCGGATGGAGGATCAGCTCGCCCTTGACCTTGCCCGCCTCCGGCACAAACGGGAAGTAGACGACCCATTGCAGGTGCCGGCTTGCCGGACCGTCTCGCCGACTGATGTGAGCCCGGCGAACGGTGGCGCGTCACGCCTTGCCGGCTACGGTGGCCGCAGGCACCTCGATCAGCTTCCCCGACTTCACGTCAAAGATATAGCCGTAGATGGCCACGTCGCGGGGGACGAGCGGGTGGGCGCGGATTCGTGCGACGTCCGTGGTGACGCTCTCGGCCTGGTCCGTGATGGTCAGCCAGTCGATCTGATCGCCGGCGGTGGAGCCCGGCCCTTGGCCCACATCGTTCCAGCCGTCCGGCCCGATCTCTGCGGTGTCGAGGCTCTGCCGGAGCAGCCCGCGCATGATCTCGTCGGTGAACGTCTCCATGCCGCAATCGGTGTGGTGGACGACGAACCATTCGTTGGTGCCGAGCAGCTTGTGGGAGATGACCAGCGAGCGGATGGCGTCGTCGCTGGCGCGGCCGCCGGCATTGCGGATGACATGGGCGTCGCCTTCGGCGAGCCCTGCGAACTTCGCTGGATCGAGCCGCGCGTCCATGCAGGTGAGAATGGCGAAGCGGCGGCCCGGCGGCATGGGCAGGTTCGCCTTATCGCCGAACTCCGCCGCGTAGGCCGCATTCGCCTTGAGCACCTCGTCGTGCACCTTGGTCATGGCGTTCTCCCTCGATTTGTCTTGGCCGTTCGGGCACGCCCCGAGTCTGGCACAGCGCGCGCCGGCGCGTACAGGGCTCCGGCGCGAAGGCCAAACGCCCGGCCCAGACCGAGGCGGCGGAGTAGGGTCGACCGACTATAAGACTCGCTTTTCCCGCCAGTAAGGCGCATGTCTGGGGGCATCATCGGGCGATCGTCACAGGCCCCGGTGGCTGAGAGAGGTACGTCGCGCTCCCGCCTGCCAATAGGAGCGCCTTCATGCCCTCACCCAAATCTGTCCCGACACCGCGACACGCGCCCCGCAGAAGGTTCACAATGACCGAAGATGAGCCGTCCGGGCATGGCTTCGCCACCGGGCATGAGGTGCTGCTCAGCAGACGCTACCCGCCCCGGAAGGCCGCGCCCGGTCCCTACAAAGTGATCGCTCAGCTTCCTGCGCGGGACGGACAATTCCAATATCGCATCAAGAGCGGCTGCGAGCCGTTCTACCGCACCATTGCGGAAAGCGAGATCGAGCGGCCCTAGCTCGACGTCACCGTACCGCCACGCCAGCCCGCGCGTGGCGATGCCTGAAGATCGACGGGCCTGCCTCCGGAGCGACAACCGCCATGCAATGCTTAGTCTGTGCCGGCGAGGCCAAAGACCTCACCCCGCCCGATTTCGATGGTTACGTGATCGAGTGCCCGCGCTGCGGCAAGTACGAAATCCTTGGTTGCGCCTGGGGCAAATTTCAAAACGCCTCTCAGCCCGAGCGGGAAGCGGCGCTGGGCAAAGCTGCATTGCTGCAAGGCTTCTCCCGATGGCCGACGATCAAAACCGTCAACTTTTGATCGCTGGACGCTGCGCAAGCGGCCGGCCCTCTCCCTGGAGATCAGCTCGCCCTTGACCTTGCCGGCCTCCGGCACAAACGGGAATTTGCCCGGCCCTCGCCTCTGGTCCATGAAGGAGGAAAGCGCGCAAAGACCGTCTTTCGCGCCCTTAGTCGAAGGGAACCTCTCATGCGCGTTCTGCTCTTTTTCGTTTTCGCCGTTCTCGTGTCCGCGCCCCCTGCCCGCGCGTCGGAGTGCTCGGACCAGCCCAATCAGGCGGCCATCAACGACTGCGCGGGCAAGGCCTTCGACAAGGCCGACGATGCGCTCAACGCGCTCTACAAAGAGATCAGGACGCGCCTCGCCGCGGACGCGGAGAAGACGAAGCTGTTCGTCGCGGCAGAGCGGGCCTGGGTGCCCTTTCGCGACGCCGCGTGCAATTTCGCGGCCTCTGGGGTCTCCGGCGGCACGATCTATCCGACGATCTACGCCGAATGCCTGGAGCGCCTGACGAAGGCGCGCATCGCCGACTTCAAGGCCTATCTCGCTTGCGAGGAAGGCGATCTGAGCTGTCCCGTGCCGGCGCAGTGACCGCCTCAATCCTCACCCTGAGGGCGCGCGGAACGCGCGTGTCTCGAAGGGTGAGGCCTCATGCTTCGAGACGGGCCTTCGGCCCTCCTCAGCATGAGGATCGCGCTGACGAAGCCCTGACCTCCATCAGGACGCGCCTTCCCTAAAACGCGGAACCACGTCATCCTTGGGAAAACCGGGGGGACGGACACATGAGGGAGGATGACGTGGAGACTTCAGGCGGGCTGCCCGAGGTCTCAACGATCGATATGCGGGCGCCGTTCCGGTGGCTCGGCGGCGGTTGGCGGGATTTGTGGACCGCGCCCGGTCCCTGCCTCGCTTACGGGCTGATCGTGACGCTCATCAGCATGGCGCTGTGCTACGCGCTCGTCGCCGCCAATGCGGCGTTCTGGGTCCTGACGCTCACGCTCGGCTTCGTCTTCGTCGCGCCCATGCTGGCCATGGGCCTTTACGAGGCCGGGCGGTCGATCGAGCACGGCGAGACGCCGACCCTTCGACAGATGCTCTTCGTTCGCTCGGCCGTGCGCCAGGACATTGCCTATCTCGGCCTTGCGCTGGTGCTGATCTATCTGTTCTGGGGACGCATCGCGCAGATCGTCTATGGCCTCTCGACCTATCATCTGCACCGGACCGTCGGGGAGTTCGTCGACTTCGCCGTGCGTACGCCGGACGGGCATACCATGCTGATGACGGGCTCGATCGTCGGCGCCGGAATCGCCTATCTCACCTATTGCCTCGTCGTCGTGTCGGCGCCCATGCTGCTCGATCAGCGGACAAACGCTTTTTCGGCGATCGCCACGAGCATCACGGCCGTGGTCGAGAATTTCTGGCCCATGACCCTGTGGGCGGCGATCATCGCGATCCTCATTCTATTCTCCGCGGCGACGGGCTTCATCGCCCTCGTCGTGATCTTCCCGTGGCTCGGGCTTGCGAGCTGGCGGGCGTACCGGGAGCTCGTTCCCGAGCCGGTGGCAAAGCCCGAGGCTCTTTCGGCCTGAGGATCTTGATCGCAGGGAAAGCACGCGCGGAGGATCTTATCCCCGCGCGCCTCGACCGACTTTTCGTCATGCCCGGACACTTGCGCTCAAGCAGCGGAGCGGTAGCGCAAATCAGATGTCCGGGTCTTCAGATTACTCGCCGATCTTCTTGAGGTCGGCCTTCTCTTCCGGCGTGACCTCGCCCGCGTCTTCCAGCGCCTTGATGCATTCCGGCGACAGCTCCTTGCCGTGATCCTTCATGCACAGCGCCAGGAGCTGGCTGCCGAGTCCGTCCTGATTGCAATATTGCCGGTAATCGTAATCGCAATACTGGCTCTCTTCCTGCGTCACAGGGCCGGCGAAGGCCGCCGTGGACATCAATCCCGTCAGGCCTGCGACGAACAAAACTGCTTTCGACATGTCTTTGACTCCCCGTAGATTTTGACTTGCTCAGCCGAGATGGCGCCGACTCTCATAGAGTATTTCTGGTCGCTAAGCTTGCCATTTCGCGCCAAGGGGGAAACGTCGCCCTTGCGTTTCTTCGTCTGTGGCGGATTTCTGGGCTTTGCGAACGGCGGTCCTGATGGCACCCCGGCGCTCCCGGGGCTAAAGCGGGCGGATCGAGGAGATCAGCCCCTCTTCCGGCCAGGGCCGGAATTTGCGTAAAGTCCGCCGCTGACGACTCACCCCTGACCCACGCGAGGTGCCAATGGCCAATTCAGCATCGCTCGAAGAGCTCGACCGGCGCATCCAGATCGTCGAGGACAATCTCCGCGAACTGATTGAGCAGGCGGCAGCCTTTTCCGGCGCGGCGGACGAGGAGCGCGCCTCACAGCGCATCGCCGACCAGCAGGCGAAGCTCGACGCGCTTCTCAAGGAGCGCGAGGCGCTCGCCGGCAAATCCTAGCGCGGTCAGCACGGGCGTCGCAGCGGCGACGCGCGCTATTTGGACATCATGTTCTTGATGACGCCGGCGATGAGCGTGAGGATGATGCCGCCGACAGCGCCGCCGGCGATGTCGCCCACCCAGCCCTCGATCATCTGCCCGGCGAACGTGCCGATGAGCTGGCCGGCAATGCCGCCGCCGATCGCGCCGGCGATCACGTTGCCGATCGTGCCGATCGAATAGTTCTTGGCCGCCGCCCCTGCCGCGCTGCCGCCGACCGCGCCCGATACGACTTGCACGAGAAGACTTGTGAGATCCATCTCGGTTTCCCCCCTCGGTTGCCTTATGCGCATATCTTAGGCACGAGAACGTCCGGGCACCAGCAAACTGTGGGGTGGCCGAAGCCTGTCAGCGGGTGGTGACCCGGGCGTAGACCCGGACGGCCGCATACGCGAAGAGGCACAGCACGATGAGGCCGGCAAAGGCGATCGCCACACCGAGGATCACCGGGCCGCGGTCGGCTTCGGCGGCCGCGAGCATGTCGAAGGCCTCGACGGCGACGATGGCGATCACGGCGATGCCGGCGGCGAGTAGCGTGGCGGCCACCACGATGCCCACATATCTAGGCGCGAGAACGTCCGGGTACCAGCGAACTATGGGGGTGGCCGAAGCCTGTCAGCGGGTGGTGACCCGGGCATAGACCCGGACAGCCGCATAGGCGACGAGGCACAGCACGAGGAGGCCGGCAAAGGCGATCGCCGCACCGAGGATCACCGGGCCGCGGTCGGCTTCGGCGGCCGCGAGCATGTCGAAGGCCTCGACGGCGACGAAGGCGATGACGGCAATGCCGGCCACGAGCAGCGTCGCGGCGACCACAACGCCCAGCGATGAATTTCCGGCGCCGATCGAGCTTGTCGCTAAACATGGCGGACCCTACCACGCTTAGCCTATGCCGAGCAGTTCGCGCGGGGGCGCGGCGGGACCGAGAGCAAAGCTCCGCTCCTTATCTGTGAGACTTTTGCGAACGGTATGGGTCGGCTCAGCCATGGCGCCCGTTCCTAACCCCAAGCAGGCGCATCAGCAACGCTGTTGGACGACCAGCGATCGGCCGGACGCAAGGCTTATTCCGGGCGCCAAACTTCCCTTACACTGGGACACCCTGATGATAGGAGATGGAAGCGTGCGAAGGTTCTCTGCGTTCACCCTGCTCCTGACCGGGCTCTTCCTCGTCGGACTTGCACTGCCGGCGCAGGCCGCCGACCCCTCCGCCGGGGACGCGGCAGAGACATCCCTCCCGGAGCCCGCGGACCCGGATGTGCGCGCCCGCGAGCGGGAAGCGCTCATCACCTTCTATGAGGCACTCGGCGGCCCCGACTGGATTCAGCGTGATTTCTGGGGAAGCGACCGGCCCGTGGGTGAATGGCACGGCGTGGAGACCGACTCGGAGGGACGCGTCGTTCGGCTCACGATCTACGACAACAATCTGGTGGGGGAGCTCTCGCCCGCGATCTGCCAACTGGAGCGGCTGCACACGCTGCACCTCTCCTTCAACAAGATCTCAGGCCCTCTCCCCGAGGCGCTTGGCGCGTGCCGCGCGCTGAAGAACCTCTGGCTCAAAGGCAATAAGCTCACCGGACCGATTCCAAATTCCGTCGCGCAACTGCCGGAGCTCGAATATCTCGACGTCCATGCGAATAATTTGTCCGGGCCGTTGCCGACGATTTGGAACACACCGAAGCTGGAGATCTTCCGGGGCGAGGACAATGGGATTACTGGCGCGCTGCCGGAGCAGCTGTTTCAACAGCCGAACCTCGAGCAGGTGTTCCTCCATAGCAACAAGCTGAGCGGTCCCCTTCCCGGCACGCTGAGCGCAGCCGCAAACCTTCACTCGCTCCTGCTTGCGGACAACATGCTTTCCGGCCCGATCCCGAAGGACATTGGCAGGCTCAGTAAGCTGACCGACCTTCGGCTCAACAAGAACCAGCTCTCGGGATCCATTCCCGACAGCCTTGCCGGAGCCGCGTCGCTTCAGGTTCTGCGCCTCGATGACAACCGGCTAACCGGCCCCGTTCCGGAAGGCCTCGCCGATCACCTCACGGTGTTCGACGTGTCGGGCAATCCGGGGCTGGAGGTATCGCCGTAGCGGGATGGTCGCCGCAACGGAACCCGGCGAAATCGCGCCGGTAAATCTACTTTGGCTACTTCGGGGAGATGGAGGTTGTGCCTTCGCCTTTGCAATCGCCAAAGGTGGGGGCGTCGCCATAGGTCAGGCACGTGGCCTTCGCGGTGTCGCTCGGGCCGAGGGTCATGGGAAGGGTCGGCGCCTGCTCCGTCACGCAACCGGCCAGCGCGAGAGGCATCAACAGGATCAGGAACCACTTCGACATTAGATTTCCCCGTGAATGGGCTTGGCGAACCACCCTAAGAGATATGGCCGGCGCCGCCGATTACAAGGGGGTTATCGGGGGCCGGCCCTTCGGCCAACCCCCGAGGCGCAAAACGGAAGCCTTAAGCCGCCGGGTCGGAATAGAAGAGATGGCGGCCGATGCGAATCGTAAGCGTCAGGGTCTTCGCCCAGCGCGGGCTCACATAGTCGGCGTGGTAGTGGGTCGATCCCTCCGAGCGAAGCCAGGAGCTGGGGCTCTTCGCCCGGCTTGGGGTGGTTGGCCAAGAGCCATGCGGCGTAGCCTTCGATCTCCTCCCACTTGGCAGCCTCGGTGATGATGTCCTCCTTGCCGTCGCAGGCGAAGGAGAACTGGCACCGATTCGGCTTGTCGTCGTTCTGATAGACGACACCGCAGATCGTGTTGGGATAAGTGTCGCTCGCGACCCGGTTCATGATGACCCGGCCCACGGCGAGCTGGCCGCGCACCGATTCGCCACGCGCCTCGAAATACATGCCCTCGGCGAGGCACCGCGCCTCGTTCTCGGACCACTGGGCGCCGCCCGTCGACGAGGCGCTCTGCGCCGCAACTTCCTGGGCCGCCAACGCGATCCCCTGGAGGTTCGCCGCGGCGGCGGACGAAGTCTCAGACTTTTCAGGCTGATCGCCGGCGTCTTCCGCCCGAACCGGCTGCAACAGTACAAGAAGACTGAAGACAAGCACGCACGCACGTAGACTCACGCTCCCCCATAACGCCATTGATATTCCCCACTGTTGTTAAGCCTAACCGCGGTAGACACGCGGAGGCGGGGCTAATGCTGGGGAAATCTGGCTAGGGCGAGATCAGGTTGTGACGAAACCGTGATCACTTGAGGAAGAAGCTGCGGCAAATTGCTTCAACCTTAACTTGTAAGGTTTCCGCGGCTCGCGATCGCTCCGTTAGATTCGCACAAGCGGCCCCCAGCCCTGTCAAAACCCGGGCAAATGGGGTGGCCTCATCGCCCCTCTGGGCGCATAATCGCCATAGTGAACCGCCAAATTTTAATCGGTTTTTCCGGGTAGTCGGAAGGACACCTGAGACCTTGAGAGCCTCGCGCGCGCCCAGGGGGAAGAAATCATGAAGCCAATTGCATTGGCCCTCATCGTAGCGGCGTCCTTCAGCCTGCCGGCGTTTGCGGCCGAGCCGGACGGTCCGGCGGAGCTGATCACTCAGAAGGAAGCCGTCCGGATCGAGATCCAGGGCCGGCTCGCCGCCAAGGCCGAGTCAGGCTCGGAGAAGCAGGTCGCGCTCGCCGAGTATTACTCCGTGCCCGATCAGTCCCTGCTCTGGGTCGACGAGAACGGGGTGAACACGCGGGGCAAGGCCGTCATGGGCGAGATCGCCAAGGCGGACGATTACGGACTTCGCGCCAGCGACTACAGCCTACCCAATGCAAGCGGCTTCAACAGCGGCGATGCGGACGCGACCGACTGGCTCGCCAACGCCGAGATCAAGATCAGTCGCGCCGTGCTCAGTTATGCCAATGACGCGCGGGGCGGCCGCCTCAACCCGCAGCAATTGAGCGAAAACCTGGATCCGACTCTCGTCCTCCCCAACCCTTCAGAGGTGTTGGGCTCTTTCGCCTTTCGCTCGGACGCGGCCGCTTATCTGCGCAGCTTCCAGCCCGACAGCCCGCAATTCGAAGCGCTGCGCCAGCTCCTGATCGAGGCGCGCGGCGGCAAGCAACCCGAAACCCCCAAACAACCCGATGTCGTCGTTATCCCCGACGGGCCGCTGCTCAAGCTCGGCGTCGAGGATCCGCAAGTGGCTCTGGTGCGTGCCCGCCTCAACGTTCCGGCAGGCGCCAACGAGAATCTGTACGACCAGGACGTGCTCGCGGCGGTGCGGCAGTTCCAAATCGCGCATGGCGGCTCGCCTGACGGCATGGTCGGTCCCGGCACGCGGCGCATGCTGAACGGTCAGTCGGCGCCCCAACATGTGGACAATCGCGGCAAGATCGACTTGCTCATCGTCAACATGGAGCGCTGGCGCTGGCTGCCGCGCGACCTCGGTCCGTTCTACGTCACGGTCAACATTCCGGAGTTCATGCTGCGCATCGTCGAGGACGGCAAGGTCGTCCACGAGACGCGGGTCGTGGTCGGCAAGCCCGACAAGCAGACACCAGTGTTCTCCGACGAGATGGAGGAGATCGTCTTCCGCCCGAACTGGTACGTGCCGAACTCCATCAAGACGGAAGAGATCGCACCCTATCTTTATCAGGGGGGCGGCTTCTTCGGCGGCGGATGGGATACGTCGGTGCTGCGGCGTCACAACCTGCATATTCGCGGGGTCAACGGGCGCGACATCGATCCCGACTCGATCGACTGGGGCCGCACCGACATCCGTAGATACGAGCTGTACCAGCCGCCGGGCCCGACCAATGTGCTGGGCTTGGTGAAGTTCCGATTCCCCAATACCCACGACGTGTACATGCACGACACGACGCAGAAGAACCTGTTTGCCAAGACCGTTCGCGCCGAGAGCCACGGCTGCATGCGCGTGCAGTATCCGGACCAGGTGGCGACCCTTCTGCTTGGTCACGATCAGGGTTGGACGTCGGCGCGGGTCGACTCGGCCATGAACGGCATGGACGACAACCATGTGGCGTTGCAGCACCACATCCCGGTCTACATCACCTATTTCACGGCCAAGGTGAACGACGACGGCACGCTGTCCACGTACCGGGACCTCTATGGGCATGACGCAAGGATGATCGCGGCCTTGAACGGCAGAGCCATGCCCTATGATCTGCCGGGAAGCTCAGAGGAGGTCGCCGAACAGCAGCCGCAAAGGCCAAACTTCCGGCGTGGCCGGCAAAGCGACGCCTTCAACGACTTCGCGCGCGCCCTGTTCAATTTCTAAGGCGGCGGTTATCTGAGGCGCGTTCCTGTGGACCAGAGGTCCGCCCCTACGCGATTCCTTTGATCACCTTCACGATGACGAGCAGGACCACGGCGCCGATAAAGGCCATGATGATCGCGCCGAGAATGCCACCGCCGAGGGTGAGCGCGAGCCCGAAATAGGGAAACAGGAAGCCCGCGATCAGGGCGCCGAGAATGCCGACGACGATGTCGCCGACAAGGCCGAAGCCCGTTCCTTGCACGACGAGGCCGGCGAGCCAGCCCGCGATCGCCCCGACCACGAGCGCGATGATGAGCGCTGTCAGCATGTTTCCCTCCCCTTGTTGAGCGGCCGCAATCTAGCATGAGTTGGCGCCCGGCACCCCTCCCGCCTTCGCGGCAGGGCGCGCTTAGGAGACGAGGTCCAGCCAGCGGTTGAGGATGCCTTTGCACGCCTTGGCGAAGGCTGGAAGGCGGCCCCGGCTCTCGGCGATGATGGCCTCGGCATCGAAGCCGTTCGAGGCCATGTAATCCGCATTGTTGCGGCACATCACCTCCACCAAAGGCCGGTCGACCTCGGCGTGATACTGGAAGCCGTAGGCCGTCGCGCCGTAGCGGAAGAGCTGGCAGGCGGTCATCGCGGACGAGGCCAGATTGACGGCGCCGGGCACGTCCCCGATGCGATCGCCGTGGAAGTGATAGGAGAGCAGCGTCTTCGGGTGCGCTTGCAGGAGGGGGTCGTCCGCGGCCGCATCGGTCAAGGTGAGGTCGTACCAGCCGATCTCCTTCTCAGCGCCCGGCACGACCTCGCCGCCGAGCGCGCGGGCGAGGATCTGCGCCCCGAGGCAGAACCCCGCAATCGGCTTGCCGGCTTGCATGAAGTCCTGGCACAGCGCGATCTCGCGCGAGAGATAGGGATATTCCTCCGTCTCATAGGCGCTTTGCGCGCCGCCGAGCACGACGAGGGCGCTGTAGTCGGCGGCGCGGAGCCGATCGTAATCCGTGTCGTAGCCGAACACCGTGTCCTGCTCGAGCCCGCGCTCGGCGATCAGGGTCGCGAGCTGACCGGCGCCCTCCTTGGCGTCGTTCTGGATGACGAGAACGCGGCTTCGTCATGGCGCCTCCTAGAGTTGCGCTTTAGGGTTTCAATACGAGCGGCACGATCGTGTGGCCCGGGGGGAAGCCTTCGCCGTCCGAGACGTCCTCCTCGAACACTTCGAGATGTCCGATCTGCCGCGCGTCCACAGTGTAAGGCACGGTGAAGGAGAAGGCGCCGGGGCCGTCGACCCCGCCGCCTTGCGTATTGCCGCTGGCGAGCACCGATCCGTCGCGGCCGATCAGCTTCCACTGGACATCGCTCTCGAAAGTGCGCGAGCAGCCTTTCGCTTCGAAGCCGCTTTCGACGCGCTCGCCGGCCGCGGGCTCGGTGGCGATGACGAAGGAGGCCTCGTTGAAGGCGCCGTCGTCATTGGCGCAGTTGTCGGCCTCTTCGCCCTGGACCCAGGAGCCCATGGCGCTGGCCGGCGTGGCCTGGGTTGAGGCGAGGATTGCAAGTATGGCGCCGGGCCAAAGCATCTTCAGTGTCTGATTGCGTGTCATGGCCTCCTCCTCTCACGAGCCGCCGCCCCCCGGCCTCGGGGCCTATTCTGCCACGGGACCATCGGAAGCGCGATTGCGCTAGACTTGAAAATAGAGGCTCGCATCGAGGAGGCATGCATGGCTGAGGCACACACGGTCGACCGGTCGGCGCTTTGGCCGGACTCCTGCTTCTCGCTCCTGGCGCTCGTCCTGCTGGGCACGCGGTTCGTCCAGGGGTTCATCTTTTGGGGCGGCGCGAGCCGGCGGCTGTTCTACAATTTTCATGAGCTAAACGGCGTCGATGTCCCCGTTAAGCTCGACTTCGAGTCGGCAGGCTTCGTCGCCAACAAGCTGGTCCATGCCCTGCCCGGCACGTTGTGGATCCAAAGCCCACTTGAATGGACGCTGCAATACCCGGATCTGATCATCACCTCGGTGTGGATGTGGACGATCGCCGAGCTCGCCGTCGGTCTCTGCTTGATCTTCGGCCTGGCCACCCGGCTCTTCGCCTTGATCAGCATCGGCCTCAATGTCTCGCTGATGCTGATCTTCGGATGGATGGGGTCGACCTGTCTCGACGAATGGACCATGGCTGTGTCCGGCGTGGCGATGAGCAGCGCCGTGCTTCTCGCCGGCGGCGGCGCTTGGTCGCTCGACAGCCTGATCGGACGCACCGCATGGGCGGACCGCAACGGCTGGGCGCCTTGGGTGTTCAGTGGGCCGCTCCCGGCAGCCACCGTCAAGACGGCTGCCCTGTTCCTCGCGGCCTTGGCGATCGTGTTCACCGTCGGCAGCTACCACATCCTGTTCCGCGCGGTGATCTCGCCGCAGCATGCGCGCGTCTCCTACCATAGCCATAGCATCGCGCTGTCGGATGTGAGCGTCGCGGCGGACGGCGCGGTGACCTTCGACGCCTATGTGGATGCGGGACCCGATACCGGCGCCGCCTATGTCATCGCCGCGCGGCTGATCGACGGCTCCGGCGCGACCGTCGCCGCCTGGAACGGCGCAACGCTCGCCGCCCTCCCGGCATCTGCGATCCGCAACGTCTATCCTTATGTCTGGGCCTCGCACTTCAAGACCGAGACGATCGGGTTCAGCGGGGTGACCGGCGCCAAGGCCACGATCACGCTCCCGCCGCCGGATGAAACGCATGGCGGCACACCGCAGGCGCTCGTTCTCGAGGCGATCAACGGGGCGACATGGCAGGCTAAGGTGGCGCCGAAATAGAAGCGAGGAGGTCCCGTCATGAGCAAGGCGACGCATCGCGGCACCCTGGGATTTCATCCCAACCTCATGATGCCCACCGTCCCCGGCGTCCTGACCATCGTCGGCCTGCTGGCCGCCCTCTATGCCCTTCGGCGGGCTGTGCGAGCTCGGCATCAGACATCGCCTCATGGACTAGACTTCGGCGAAGACCGCTCAACGAACTGAAGGAGGGAACGCATGGCCAGCCCCACACTCCGCGCACTAACCGGGATGAGCCCGGACCCTGCGCCCTTATCAAAGAGCGCGCTGGTTCTCATCGACTGCCAACAGACCTATCGCGAAGGGATTATGCAGCTCGTCGGCGTGGAGCCGGCGCTGGAGGAGGCCGCAGCGCTCCTTGAGCGTTTCCGCGCGGCAGGAAAGCCAGTGATCCACATCATGCACGACGCGGGCCCCGGAACGCCATACGACGTCACAGCGCCGATCGGCCAGATCGCCGCAACCGTTGCCCCCATTGAGGGTGAGACCATCATCGTCAAGAAATTTCCCAGCGCCTTCGAGCAGACGGCGCTCGATGCCGAACTCAAGAAGCTTGGCGTCGAGAACGTCGTCTATGTGGGTTTCATGACGCATATGTGTGTGAACTCGACAGCCCGGGCTTCATTCAATCACGGCTACGCAAACACCGTCGTGGCCGGCGCTACGGCGACGCGCAGCATCCCGAACCCGGCTTCGGGGGCTGATATGCCGGCGGCACAGCTCCACGATGCGAGTTTTTCGGCCCTCGCCGACATGTTCGCGGTGGTGGTGCCGCACGCATCGGACATTCCCGACTAAGCCTGCCACACGCGATATTCATCGCGCGAAGAGTTGCTCGAGAAAGGCGCGCGCCTTGGCGGAGATGCCAGGCGCCTCGCTTTCGCGGGGACCCGCAATGCAAAGCGTGCCTTCTGCCTTATCGCCGAGCCAGGCGCGGGCGCGGGTGAGCGCATCGGAGTGCATCGAGATCGATGACGGTATGTGGCTTGCCGAGGCTTTCCGCACAGTCGAGCGCGCGCGCCGTGCCCTTCGACACGGAAAGCCCCTCTGCGTCCGTCAGCACCATGAGCCGGTCGGCGTCGCGCACGTTCCATTCGGTGCGCTGGTCGGGCGCGCGCTCCGGCGTCTCGCGCAAACCGGAATAGTGCGCGCGCACCCCGGGCGGCGTTGGCAAATCCTCGGCCCAGCCGCCCTTCGGGCACCAGCCGCCATAGGGGACGCCAAGGGCGATGGCGGCATCCAGCGCGGCGCGGTCGACGCCCGTTTGTCCGCCGGAGACAATGGTCAACATCTCGTGTCTTCTCCGTTGCTCGCCTTGCGCTCGGACGGCAAAGCGGCATCATGCGGCGGACCGGGAGAGACCGCTATGCCGTTACTGAAAATGCTCATCCTCGGCTTCGTTGCCGGGTTCCTCGCCACGCTGATCTTCCATCAGGGGCTGTGGTCCGTGTTCAACCATCTCGGCCTCATCCCGCCGGATAAGCCCGCCTGGCCCGTCGACCCCATTCCGCCGCTCGGCGTGCCCGCCGTGCTGTCCAAGGCCTTTTGGGGCGGGCTGTGGGGCTTGGTGTTGACGCCTATTCTCTGCCGTCTGGACGGGGCGAGCTACTGGGCCGCTTGGATCGTGGTCGGCGCCGTCGCCTTGACCGCTGTCGCCGTCTTCGTGGTGCCGCCGCTGAAGGGACAGCCTATCCCGGCCCTGTGGCCGCGCTTCTTCTTGGGGCTGGCGCTGAACGGCACCTGGGGCTTCGGCACGGCGCTCTTGTTGTGGGCGATTGGCGCCGCCCGATCGACTTAGGAGGCCGCCATGAGCTCCTGGTCCTGGGCGGTGGCGCGCTGAAGCGCGGGCCGCTTTTCGAGGCGCCCCACATAGGCGACGAACTCCGGGCGCTCCGGCAGGAGCTTGAACATCAACCCCCAGCGCAGCGTGGCGCCCAGCACCACGTCGGCGGCCGTGAACTGATCGCCCATGAGGTATGGCCCCGGTTCGACCGCCTTGGCCGTCACCTCCATGACCGTGTCGAAGTCGCCATATCCAAGCGTGCCGCGGCGGGGCTGCTCCTGCCGCGGATAGGCGCGATCCATCATGGCGGGCTCGATGCAGCCGGGTGCGAAGAACAGCCATTTCAGGTAAGGTCCACGGCGGACATCGCCGATGGGGATGTTGAGCTTGGCTTGCGGGAACTCATCGGCGAGATAAGTGCAGATGGCGGCCGCCTCGGTGATGATCGTGTCCCCATGCTTGAGGGCTGGCACCTTGCCCATGGGGTTGATCGCCAGATAGTCCGGCGCGAGTTGCTCACCTTTGGTCAAGCTTAGCAGGTGAAGATCGTAGGGCTCGCCGAGTTCCTCCAGCATCCAGCGCACGATGGACGAGCGCGACGGAGCGGCGTGATAGAGCGTAAGAGTCGCCATCCTGTTCCCTCCCTTGGCGGCGCCCACAATACTGCCAACGCATCAGACGAAGAAGACGCATGACCGCCGCGAAGACAAAATCGACGCCGACAAAGACGACTAAAGCCGTCAATCGGGACAAGACTGAGGTCAAGGAGAGGTCCTTTCGAGAGCGGCTGAGCGATCTCTACAACGGCCGGACCCTTGCGGCGCACCGCTTCCGTTTCGGGCTGTTAGCCTTCGATATCCTGACGATTCTGTTCATCGTCGGCACGTCGTTCACGCCGCGCGGACCGTGGGTCGAATGGCTCGACATGCTCTTCGGCATCGTCATCCTCGCCGACTTCTGCGCGCGCATCTGGGTGAGCCCGCACCCTGTACGCGAATTCGCCCATCCGGCGACCTGGGCCGACATGGTGGCGATCTTCTCCTTCCTCGCGCCGATCGTCGGCGAAGGCCTCGGCTTCTTGCGAATCTTACGCACGCTTCGGCTCTTGCACACCTATCAGCTGGTCGCGCGGCTCCGCACCGACAGCAGTTTCTTCCGCCGCAACGAGGAGACCATCACCGCCGTCATCAATCTTGGCGTGTTTCTGTTCATCATGACGGGTTTCGTCTACGAGACGCAGCACTGGCGGAATCCGGACATCGCCAACTATGTCGATGCGCTCTATTTCACGGTGACAGCGCTCACCACGACCGGCTTCGGCGACATCACCCTTCACGGCGAACTTGGCCGTCTCACCGCCGTGGTCATCATGATCTTCGGCGTGACATTGTTCTTGCGGCTGCTGCAAACGCTGCTCAGGCCGCAAAAGGTCCGCTTCCCCTGCCCGAGTTGCGGGCTTCAGCGCCACGAGGCGGATTCGGTCTATTGCAAAGCCTGCGGCACGCGGCTCAACATTCCCGACGAGGGCCGCTTCTAGCGGCACGCAAGAAGGCGCGCCCCACGATGGCAGGCAAGACGCCCAAGCGCTGGTCGCAAGACGTGACGGAGCACTCGGACGCGCTCGACCTGGAAAAAGGCGTGTTCACGCTCGAGGACCCGAAGGAAATCGCGGCGTCCCTGAAACGCTCGGCGGAAGCGAGCAAGCGCCGCAAAGCCGACCCGTTCCGTTCGGCCATGTCCATGCTGGTTTTCTACATCAACCGCGCCGGCAAGAATTTGTCCGAGGAAGACCATGCGCGGCTGGAGAAGGCCAAGGACGAGCTCCGTAAAGCCTTCGGCCGCAAGGCCACAATGACCTCGCTTTTCAGCGCGGGGCTTATTCACCCTCGGCACTTGGCACACGTATAGATTGCATTATGTCCTTCTGCACGTTCATGCCGTCCTTTCTGTCATCTCCTATGGGATTGCGCGCTGGGAGAGATTTGCGATGCCACCAAGAGCCAGGCGCGTCGAACGAGGTCCTCGAGCTCCTAGGACGTTTCGCTCGCGTCGTCTGGAGCCTCCTTCGCGAAGTCACGCCGACGATAGTCGCCGTAGCCTTGCAGCTCTTCGCGGTGCCGTTGCCACCAGAAATCGCCGCTCAGGAAAGTCGCGAACCGGATCCAGCGAACAAGTCAGTCGGTCCAGTTAGAAAGAGGGAGTGGGGTGGATGGCGCCGGGCTCATCAGATAGGGACTGGCGCCATCCTTTTCAGCGATCTGCACAAGGCGGGTCGAGGAAATGGTATTCCGGGCATTCGACGAACATCGAAGCTCATACGGTCGGTATCGGGATAGAGGCCGCGCGGATCGAACAGCTTGAAGTAATCATCTGGAACAGAAAGATCTGCAGCTCCGTGGTCAGGCCCTGGAAGTGGCGCGCCTACAGTGGCGTCGAGCCCGCGCACGGACCTCGTCCACTCTCTTGCTGCCAGATAAGTCGATGACGGTCCGCCTGGGACCTCGCCTTCCGGCTCGATCATCCCGGTTGAGCCCCCGCCTCGGCGACCGCCTGGGGGTGACGAGGCGTCTCGGGATGAGGGCCAATGAGGCTCGAGATCAGGATCGGTCCGGAAACCGTCTCATCGATGGTCTCGATATTGGCGCGGCGGGGGCACCACGTCCGTGCTCGCCTACCAGGGCCAAGGAAGGGCCGCTTCGCCCCGGCGAAGATAGCTTTCGCTCAAGCGGGCAACGGCGATGCAGATAGCCCAGCAGGCGATAGCGGATCTGGGATCGGATCTCGCGGCAGTTGCCTTTCCATACAACATCGACGGAGGGCATGGCTTTTGAACGTCCTCCGATAAACGCGCGGGACCACGAAGAAGGCCGCACATTGCCGATGTATCAGAGCCAGCGCAAGCCGCTCCCGAAAACAGGGTTGCCCAGAGCTTCACCGGAAAGAATAAACGAGCCCCCTTGTGTTTCTAAGGTTTTCACTTCCCCTCCCTTCCCCGTCAATACCCAGTTTTTGGAGGCATTCGAGCCAAGGCCGCAGAACAGCGTGCTTTGTCTCGGTTGCAAGTCCGGTTGCAACGGTTAACGACAAATGGAAGCTCAGACCGGCCCCGGTAATCGCATCCTATTCCACTTCTTCTCGCAAAGAAGCCCGGCTCGTGAGGACCGGGCTTCCCTAGCTCAGCTTCTAAAGAGTGGCGTCACCTGACGCCAAATATCACTCTAAGATCCGCAGCCGATAAGCCGAAATTGAATTTCCTTATTTGACTAATAGATAGAATTTATGATCTCGCTTGCCCCGGACATTTTATCGTAGGGCGTAAAAAAAGAAGCCCGACCTCTTGCGCGGGGCCGGGGCTTCCGCATGACCCCAGGCTGCTATGCTTGGCTTGTTGGGGGAGCCGCTAGGCACAGGTTCCCGTAGCGTCCATTAAGGAGCGCCATGGCTACCTGAAGGCATACTTTCGGGGCTCGGGAACAATGAAGACTTTCGACGCTGCCGCTGCACTGGCGGTCTTCATCATCGTGGCGCAACTGCTTTTCGGCTAGTCATATAGCGGGGCCGTTTCTCGTTTTACGGCTACAGCCAAGCCTGAGGCTCAAATTCCGCTTCTTGCTCCCGCCGACTGCGAGGCACCGAAATGAGTAGCGGCAGAAGAAAGCTAGGGACAATAATGCTGTCAGGGTTGGGGCGAACAAAGGAGCCGCTGTAATGCCGAAAGCGATACTTGTTGCTTCGATAGCCTCGTTTCTCCTCTGGGAGGAACATGGTCTCCACCGCTCATGCCACACCGTTGGGAGCGGCCGCCGCTACCGATTCCGACACATAACTATTCGCCCGTCGAATTAGCGCGGTGCGTCTGTGGCCGCGCGATGTGCTAGCGGACGGCGCGTATGGCGCGCCGCCGGCACTGGCATAGTGGGGCATAGAGGGCGCCGCGTGTGTGGTTGGCGATACTGGTAGGAATCGAATGAGGGCGTCAGCTGCGGTCGGCGCCCTTTCAGCTTTCTTAACTGTCAGTTTAGTTTGTGGGCCTATCTTGCTGCACTCGCAGGTCCCATCGCGTGTGTTGCTTGCGTGCGGCCCCTTCCTCGAGAGCAGGGGCCGTTTTCTTTTGATCGCAGGTCAGGTCTATCTCCGCTGGCGTGGCGCACTGAGGCCGTCCCTTCTGTCGGACACGTTATCCGGTGCGGCGGCCTCGGCTTGGGTGTATGATCGTCAAGACCTTTCCCATGGGGGGAGAGGGATGCATATTGACCTCGGTAGGGCGTCGGCTTCGGTCGGCCCTTTCCGTGTTTGTTTAATAGCCCTCCTCGTAGGAGAAGGTAAGGGAGACGCGCACGGGAGGTTTCGGGGCCGCCCTAGTTAGCCTGGCGTTGGCTGCGTGAGCTTAAGGCTTAAGTCTCAAGCTTCGATCTGCCGCCAAGCCTTTCGGCGATCCTCAGAAAGATGCGGGAGAACAAATATCTCACTCTCACTGAGCGTCTCTTACTCTTCCGAATCGTCGGATCGAGGGTAAGGCCACCAGACACAAGCTAGCTCTTGGCTGTAAGTCGCGCATCGCACGGTTCTCCTCTAGGCTCCCGCGTGTAGCATGTTAGGGTACACCTCGTTTGGGCCTAGCTCAGCTAAGGAGCAAGACTGGCTAACCTCTCCCTTCGTAAGGAGCTTCATTAGAGCCGCTTTATAGGCAAATCGTCGTAGCAGCTCTGCAAAGAGGTTTGCCTTCGAAGCTTGCTCATAAAAGAAGAAAGCTCTGAACAGACGTGTGACCGATCTATTTTCTCTTCTCATCTCCTTTCCTATCTCTTTCTCCTTTTCTTTTCTTTATATATTTTAAAACAATCTTTTTCTTTCTTATTTTTTTATTTTATTTATCTCTTTTTCTTTTTTTTTTTTTTTTTATATATTTTCTTTTATTTTTTCTCTCTTTCTCTTCTTATTTTTATTTCTTTCTTTTATTTTTTTTTTTTTTCTTTTTTTCTTTTCTTATCTTTCTTATTGGTGTGTTTAGGAAATTAGGCGGAGCATTTGAAGGGAGAACATGAAGAAGAGACCGGTCGCTATCTCGGTAAGAAAAGCTTAGAACATTAGATTTCTCCAAATAGGTGTCGAAGTTCTTGCTAGCAAATTGGAGAAATTAATGTAGGCGATGGTCGGACAGAGATCTGCTCTAACTTTGGCGCTGACTCCAGGCTGCTATGCTCGGCTAGCGGGGAGCTAACGAGGGGGCTCTCGTGAGACGACTGAGGCCCGTCGAGCTTTACTTGGCTGTGCCTTTGAGGTCACGCCAAAGCAAGAGGCTGGTCGCTTCGCGAGGCATTACCGGTCTGACGTTTCCATCCTTGGGGCAGTATTCTTTTCTCGGAGAGTTGAGCCTCAGACACTGCGAGCTCGGCCTTGTAGCAAGCCAAAATGTGCTCTCGATTTTGATACACCGTCTATCTCTGAGATCATATCGTCTATAAGCATTCCACCGATCGTGTTCCTACCGGCATCTCGATGGTGTATGAGCTTCAGGTGCAACTCCGTTAGATCGCGGACTATCTTCTCAAAGAGCTGCATTGAAGTCACATGTTAAAATCCAAAAGGATCTTGAGAGCTTTGAACTCTTTGAGCGTTAAGAGCCGATAGATAAGGAACCATGAGAAAACAAACGACGATTTGAGCGTAAACTGATATGGTTCATCTTCTAGTATGATCCGTATAGCGTATATCTCTAATCATCCGAGCCGCGCTTCAGTCGGTTTCAGCCTCATCCTCTCACATATCTAGCCTACAAAGAGGAGCTTACCAGTAAGTCGCACTCTCACTGCAATATCGCGCGAAGACATGGGTTCGGCTTGTGGTAGGCTGCGTCATGCCTAAATTCCGCGCCGTCCACTGCAACCAGTGTCATCTACCTCTGATCGAGATTGAGAACTACAGTCAGCGTTTTCGCAGATGCCTGACGTGTAATCTGTATGCGACCATCGACGGAACGCGATGGATAAGGCTGTCCGAAGAGACTTTCGCTCGCTTCATTTGTTGCGTAGGGGCCAAGGACACAAGTGAGGCAACGGCCCTAAACTATCGCATTGAGAAGCCAACCATGCGGCGGCCCTGTCGGTGTTTGTGGACAGAGGCAGAGCTGCTCTGTGGAACTCGCTATTGAACGCCCAAAAAAAGCCCCGCTAGTGGAGACATAGCGGGGCCTAAGGATTGTTTGATAATACGGACTACCGGGTAAGAATCCCACAGGTTCCTTTACTTGCAGGTCTTGGTCGTCTCATCTCACTTCATTTTAGCCTTCTCGCTAGCTGCCTTGGTTGCAGTCGCTGCGGCTAAAGCGGGTGCTGTCACACCGGCAACGATGCCAAGTGCAATAAAGCGAGAACGATCTTCTTCATGACCTTTACTCTCTAAGAACTATCTCAAGGTAGCGCCTGGATATATGCTACCGCACATGGCTGTCTCATGGCTGACGCATGGGACAAGCTGTCCTGAGGCTAAGATCGCTGCGGCAAAGTGATGGATTGAAATTCGTAGCAAACCTTTTGCAGTGGTGCCCTTCACTCGAGCAGCATCATCTCCAAAAACACCATTGCGCCGAACGCTAGTAGGTATGTCTACCCAGAGCTCATTGCAAAGTCTCTGGCCCGCTTGAGACTTGCTCCACGCCACGCGCTCGTCCAGCGCGTTTTGCAAGTAGCCCACGTCCTCCTGGGCTCGCCTCACGTCTGCGTGTAGTTTGCGCCAACATCTCAGGTCTTCGTCGTTTTCTATATCCATGCTCTCTTCATATCTCTCTCTCTCTCGGATTGCATAATCTAGACGCGATCTCTCGCGCTCGTGTTGCCTTAGATGATGTCTCGTCACATCTGTGGCTCTGAGGGTAAAACATGAAATGTACCAGTTTATAAATGCTTTTACTATGTCGTCAGCTGATCTTCAGATGCCTAAAAGGCGAAACACTCCTCTCTCTTACAAATTCTAAATCTTTTAGTGCTTGAACTTTCTTTGTCTCTGAAACTAATTCTCTTTTCAAGGATGCGCCGGTTGAGCGTTCGTGCCCAAATCCTTTGACCCAATCCTCTCACTATCTAATGAACAGTCTCGATCGATCGCTCCGTTCGGTAGCTCTATTATATACCCATCTATATCGAAAGCCTAGTATAAGCATCGCTTGCTGCCAGCTGCGCTCCCTATTGCTCTTGGCTAAGCTGGTGTTGGCTGCACAGGCTTTGCCAATTCGTATGCACTGCGCTGTAAGGTGGACAGTCACCTTTCGGTCGGTATGATGTGATCTACCTCGGTTGCCTGCGTAACTATATCCCAATGCCTCGCAGTGTTCGCTTAGAGGTATGCCGAGACAGTTGTCACGGTCTGAGCTTCTAGACGCCACACCCTCTACTGAAGGAACTTGCGATCAGGATCGTCGTCGCGATAGCGGTCAGGAGGCGCTTAATTGGCCGGCGCGAGTTCTTGTAAGTCATGCGTGAGCCAGTTCTGAAAGCGCTGAAGGTCCGACCTTAGGTGATCCCTGCAGAGGTGCTCTGGTAGCGTATGGAAGCCCTTGCAGATCGTTCCACGCCATGCGGCCACCTCATCGGCAAAGATGCCCTTTGTAACCAGGGTCGCGATGTAGTCGGCTGCAATCTCGTCAAACAGGATGTTGCGTTCTTCGTCAGTCATTTGATTATCTCCAAACATCAATTTGTCTTTCCTTGAATTTTAGATCAGCACCAGCTGATCGTTGATGAGCCAGTACTCTAATATCGCCCCGCCCTATTCAGCTTCAAGTTATACGTTCACCTCTTTGTAGCCACTCTTAGAATGCGCCATATCTAACAGCACTGCCTCGCCGTGATCTAGAAAATCTCTGTCTATCTCCAGTTCCTCTCAATGTCAGAAGACATCTATCTCTCCTTCTACAGCAAGAAAGCCAAAGCCACAACTCCTGTTCCAATGTTTGACCGTTCCACGTTTCATTTAATTCATCCGTTGTTTGCTATCCGCGAATATGCCTACCAAGCGCGATAGTCCGCAGCGGCCAGCTCATCGAGTTGTTTGATTTGTGCAGGCGTGGCCTTCTGCCGATCGCCAACGGTCTCGATCAACACAATGCGCTTCCGTCGAGCCGCGACAAACTCGGCGTGAAGTTCAGCAACCGTCTTCATTTGGTCGGAACGAAGTTGCTGGTCACGGGAGTTGAGAGCGAGTTGAACGCGGTCAACACCTTTGCGTCCGGTTTGTCCTCGACCTTCTCGCCGTCGAGCATCCACACCAGCTCTACGTTCGCCGTGTAGGTTTTATCGTTCGACTTGGTGTGGCCGATCAGCACTATCATGCCTGACCCATCTTCAGCAATCACAGCATCAACTTGTGTAACGTCGTTAAGCAGTTTCATCTTCTTCTTTCCTCTCTTTGTGCAAATTCCAATCAGCATCTACCTCTCTCTGCTTTTCTGTTTTCATAAAGCTAGGTTTGTTGAAGTCTCCTCTTTTAACTGCCAGCTTCCACTCCATGCCTTCTCCTATATATCAGCCTTTAGAGTTTATTTCCGCGTACCATAGTCCGCCTTTGAACGTAGCGAACTCTCCGGCCTTGTAAGAACGCTCTCGATCCCATACGCCCTTGTAGATAAGACCATCATCCGTCTCTTGCTTGCATATTAGGTCTATCTCAGGTTCTATCTTTCTTGCTCTCAAGTTCTTCATCTCCGCCTTATCTAACTATAAATCCTCAGCTAGCCAGATGCCTTCTTTGTCTGCGATGAATGTCTTGCCGCCGGATCGAAACTCGAACACAGCGTGTAAGCCTATCTCTGAGCGGTCTTGGCAGAAGCCACTGATTAACTTCCCGCCGCCGAGCTGATCGATCAACCACTCGACTTTGTGTCTGCAAACACCATCAGGTCTAAGTTCCCAGCCTGAGAAGTTCGTTCCTTTGATTGCCCAAACCACAGCTCTTAGCTTCTCCACCTTCTCGTAGTTCAGATCCTTGCGCTCTCGCCTTCTCTTTTCTCTTTCCTCATTGTCTAGTCTTCCCGCTTCTCTGCTTATTCTCTCTGCTCTTTTTTCTCTTTCCTCTTCTCTTTGCCTCTTGTCGTCTCTAACGCTGCGACGAACCTCGTCACCATCTGAGTATTCAGCGAGGTAGTGACCGCTAGCTGCCGCCTTTGCGATGTCTTCTTTCTTCTATCTTACTATCCTTGACTTTCCCTTTTCTCCATCTTCTACCTATCATTTTCTCTATTCCATTTCCATCCTTTTCTCCCTTATACTATATTTCTCTCCTATCCTTGTCTTCTATGAGTTCCTCTATCTCTCGACCTGTTAGATATTTCCGCCTCTCCTTATCTTCTTTCTCTTCTTCCTTATCCTATCTTTTTTTTTTTTCTCTCATTTTTTCTCCCTCTATACTTATCTCCTCTCTCCTTTTCATACCTTCTTTCTCCTGAATCCTTCTATCCATAAGGCACTTCCGTAGCATCTCTCTTCGCCTCTGTACTTCTCAAGCCCCAGCGCAGCCTTCTCTATTTAGTCTATATCCTCTCTTTATCCTTTTTTTCTTTTTCCTATTCCTTTCTTTTATATTTTCCCTTTCCCTTTTTCTTTTCTTTTCCCCTCTCCCTTTCTTTCTTCTTTCCTCTCTTCTTATATCCTTTATCCTATTCTTTTACTTTCTTCTTCTTTCTCTTCCTTTTCTTATTTTTTCTTCTTCTCTCCTCTTTTTTTTTATATCCTCCCTTTTGGACTTCCCCTTTCCTATTCTCAGTTTCTCTTCTTTTCTTCTTCTTTTCTTTCTCTCTTCTTTATCCTTTTCTCTTTTTTCTATTATTTCTTCATCTATCTCCATCATTTCCATTTCCTTTCTTACTTTTTCTCTCATCTATTTCCCTTTCCTCTTCTCCCTCTCTCTCTGTTCTATTATTTTTTCTTCTATTTATTTCTTTTATCTTTCTGTTTATTTCTTCATCTATTTCCTTCTCCTATTTTCTTTCTCTCCTATCCTCTTTTTTCTCTTACATCTCTTATTCTTTTTTATTTATTTCCTTTTTATTTATTTCCTTTTCTTCTTTTCTCTCCTTTTCTTCCCATCTCATCTTCTTTTAGTCTCTATTCACCATCTTACACTCCTGCGCCTTTTATGCGCCCTCCTACAGACTCTCCAGCCATCCTATCTCGTCATAAACAAGCCGTTTCCTTTTGTCCCTAGTTCAGGCAGGCTCCGCAAGCTGCTCGACATCTGCTGAGCCGTCTTCTCCGGCTCAACAGAGCCCGGCGGTGCAAGCTCCAGCTTGTCTAGGTGAACCTGATAGGCGCTATCTGAAGCGGGCGGGCCGTTTCATTGTATTTGCGACCGAATATCTCGGTGTAATCCGCCGGACTGCGCGAGGCTAGATGCCTTTCCCATAATACTTCTAAACACTTCTCCTCTTATAACTCGTTGTCAGTAAGTAGTCCCTTTCTTTATAGCCATTCGGCAATTGTGCTTTTCTGCATATTCCCTCTTATTTATATACCCTAGTCTCGCCCCTTCATTGTAAGTCTATCATATTCCCTATTTTTTCCCTCACCCATAGGTTGCGCTGTGCCGTCTATTCACGCGGCCCCCCGTCTTTCTATTGGGAACTCGGCGAAGTCTCGCTGCTCGTCAGAAAGGATTGTTAGCTTCGTCCACGGTTTCTTTTGCGCTGCGCGTCCCCTATTGCCTAGTGCTGCAATTTTCGCGTCCGCAAATGGGCCGACCGTGCTTCTCCCATCTGTTTTGAGTGTAGAGGACTGTACCCCACCATTCCCCTGTATATGGTTACTATATATGGCCTGCTCAGTAATACACTTTTGGTCGTTCCCTATGTCCTGCTCAGTAGGACAGTTGCCGCAATTAGTATCCTCATCAGTAGGACAGTGGTGTGCTACTGAGTAAGACAGAGTGTCCTCACCAGTGGACGGGATTTTGTTTTTTGGAACTTCACTCCGTCCCATCTGAGGAAGTCTCTTGTCGGTGTATCAAGCAAACCATCGGCACTTGTTTTGCTCGTTTGTCCAAGTTCTGTCAGGCGCCAGTGTGGTGATTTGCCCTTACCATCGACGCCGAGACAGCCGTGCTGCAACAGTACTACTAAGCCGTTATGCTCCAGCTCATCAAACCACCTACCTACTCTCTCCTTCTCGCATCCGATTTCTTTCACCGCATTCCGGTGCTACAGAAAGACCCTGTTTCGGCCTTTAGGAACGCGCCTCCGCAATGCGATGTAGAGACAGCGCGCACCTGAACTCATCGCCTTCCATGCCGTACTATCCTAAACTTCATAGCGCACTTTCACTAACTTTCCTTCTATGCGTCCTTTGTCACTACCCCTGCTCATGCCTCTTTCACCCCTTCTCCAGTTCGACTATCCAAGTCGCATCTAACCTTCACGGCTAAATCTCTGCCAACGCCCCGTATAGCCTCTGGGGCGTTTGGTTTGTTGCCTACCATCAAGCGGCCTCTCTTTCGCCGCTGTAGCCCCCCTCTGTTTGCCTCTGTCCCCCCAGCTAAAGACGAGCGTGCCCGTAGGCTGCATCCTTCGTGCGGGTGATGTTTGCGGGTGTTGAGGTCCAGCCGTTCGGATACCGGATGCGGTACAGATGCTGTAGTCCGTGTCTGCCGCCTCTATCAGCACCGTCGCCTTGCGCCTGCCGAGATGAAGCGCAAGGCCGCGCCAGATGTAGTCGCTACGTCGACGCCATCAAGCGCCTTCCGGTTTCTCGTAGAATTTGCCCATGTCAGACCCTTTTCCCGACTAGCAAGGAAAAGTATCTGAGCCGCTAGTGGCTCAGCATCACCTAGACGATCTCTGTGATCGTCATGTTGTTTCGGATCATCACTCGCCCTCACCCTTCAGCATCTGCTAGAACTGTTGCCACAGTACTATGATACGCTTGCCCATCCGCATCGTGGGAATCTCGCCGCTCTTCTCTGCCTCATATGTCTGGTTTCGTCCGGTCTTGAGAACCTTGGCGGCCTCCTCTATCGAGCCCGTCCATTTCTCTTTTGTTGTTTCGGCCTTCATCCTTACTCCTCTTTTATAGTGGTGTATGTACATCTCTTATCCCCTTTGACCCTTCCCAAGTCAAGGGTAGTGGTGTACATTTCCCCCTTATCATTTCGTAAGGTTGCGCCAAAATGGCCAAGACCGATCTCTCGCTGAAGCCCTTCTCCCCTCCTTCGCTTATGCCCTGTATATGAAAGATGCTGCCCTTTATGAGCGGCAGCGGGTGCTTGTCCGGCAGGTCTTCTCAAGGCCGAGGCAGGTCTGTGGCCTGGAAGCGGCGTGCTCGCCACGCCACGTTCAGTCGCAATGCTACTGATCTCTCTAGTCGCTACTCCGAGTTTTTCAGAAGTAGCCTCTTGCACCCGCGCATTCGCATATCTCAGAAGTTCAGTAGGTCCATGCTACCTGACAGTAGAAAGAACATTTGTCTTTGCAACTACTGCTATTCTGACTAATGTGGCAATCGCGAAGTGTGTCTATCATCTTCGAGGCGAGCGAGGCGGCGAAGAATTCGATGCAGCAATCGACTTTGAAGACGAACGGCTCAAGGCACCGCCGCCCCAAAAACTCATGAACACAAGTTGGTTTGGCAAGGGGAAGGCGGCTGAGTGTAAGCTGTACACTATAACTCACCTCTCCCTCTATTTTGAAGCCGTCGCAGCCCTACTTAAGGAGCACTAAAAATGACGAAGGCTAAACTAGCCGCAGGCACTGTCGGTATTTATGAGCTAGGCTAGTGACCATGCGCTGTAGAGGCAACATCAAGAAGCGCGGCAACAGTTGGCAACTCAAGTTCGATGTCCCCTCCTCCGATGTAAAGCGGAAGCAACGCTACGCTACAGTGCGCGGCTCATATCAGTACGCTCAGAAAGAACTCACGCGGCTATTGGGTGAGGTTGACAACTGCACGCTCCCCGAACCTACAAAGCAGACTGTCGCCCAATACGTTCACTCTTAGCTCTACTCTTCCTAAGGCAAGCGGTCGCCTAAGACTCTAGAGCGCTATGGCGAACTCGCCGAGAACCAAATCATTCCTCACATCTGCTACCATCTGTTGCAGAAGCTTCTACCCTAGCACGTTGAAGGCTGTCATGCCACCCTGCTCACCAATGCGCTGTCGCCTTTAACCGTATTCAGCGCGCACTGTCTCTTGCGCTTTATCCTGTCTCGAGCCGTCAAGAACAACGCCGTCGCTCTCACGCAACTGACAACGTAGACCCGCCCAATGTCTAAGCGACCGAAATAGAGATATTGTCCGCTTCCTAGATTGCAGCCGTGCTGTACGCACTCAGAGATCACACTCTCTATCCTATAGTGTCTTTAGCTCTCGCTACTGTCATGAGACTCTTCAGCTATTTTGTTTTCAATGGGGCGATGTCTATCTTTACAGCGTAGCCCTGAACGTCTAGCGCTCCCTTGAGTAGACGAAGGCCGTCCTCAGATTAAAGCCCCCAAAGACGTATCGTGGCCGGCGCAAGATCACCCTCCCCGCCTTTGCCTTGTCTATGCTCCTCACTCATAAAGTATAGCAGATGCAGTTTCCTCTCACTGTCTTTCTCTGCTATATCACCGACACCAGTCCCGTATTCAGTGACATCTAGTGCAATCACCTTAAGCCCAATGTAATCACAAGCCTCTGTCTTTATGTGTTCCTAGCGTAGTATTTACCCAAGGTCAGCTTTCATGCACTTCCACACCCACTCCTCTGTGCTAATCCTAACCTTTCTCTACATCCTCACTATCAGTCTTCTCCTTTGCCATATCAAATCTTCTATAACTCTCGATACCTACTCTCACTTAATGTCCTTTACCTATGAGTCCTCAGCCCTTTCTATCTTAGAGTTACGAATGACCCCTTCTGTTGCATTTATTGCGTTTCCGGTTTGCATTAGGAATCGCAAACCATTAACGCACCAAATTTGCAGCGTGCCGAGTCTTCTCACCGGAAAGAATAAACGGCGTGACCCCATTGGGAGGCCACGCCGTTTAGGAGCCATGCAAACTCCGGGCCTAGGGGACCCCAGAGCCTTCTGGCCGCCTTGCGGTCTTAAGCTTTTGCGTGGGCGCCGTGGCCCGCTCCGGCAAGCATGCCGGCCACCTTCTCGGACACCCAGCCGAAGATGGCGCCGACGATCATGGAAATAATGATCACGATAACCGGGTTCTCCATGGACATGGCGGTCAGGTTGCCGGCCCCGTTGCCCATCAGCGTCAAGGCGACGACGGAGGCGAAGCCATAGACCTGCGCCGGGATCGACGCGAAGATTGGGATATTGCCGAGCAGCACCATCACGGCGACGCCGACGCCGACGCAGATGCCGGCCCAAACCGGCAGGCTGATCTTGTCGGCAATGCCCGTTTGGGTCGCGACCCAAAGGGTAATCCCAGCCACGATGGCCCCGGCGATATTGCCGAGGATGGCCGATTGCAGGCCGGTCTCCTTACCACCGCAGTGGAAGAAGCAGCCCCAGGCAATGAATGCGGCCCAAATCGCGAGCATTCCACCAAGCGGCCCAAGGAACAGCCACGTGGCGATGGCGCCAAGCACCCCAACACTGATTGCAAGAGCAGTATTCGCGGACATCTCACCCCCCTTTTTTTGCGAAAAAGAGAGCGGGCGGATCCGCCGTCTGCCGGCAATCCACCGGCTCATTAAACGGAAGCCTGTAATAGCCAGATCGATTCGGCTTCCGGTTGAAACTATAGCCCAAAGTGGTTTCAGACTGAACAAGGATTAGTCGTTTGCCCAACGAATAGCCATTTATCCAACGTCTTTCGCGGGTTGTTATGCTTGAAACCCTGGGGGTTGCGGGCCTAGGTACCGCCATGACCGACAGGGTGCACATCATCGGCGGCGGTCTCGCCGGAAGCGAGGCGGCTTGGCAACTCGTGCAAAAGGGCGTGCCGGTCGCGCTCCACGAGATGCGCCCGGTCCAGCAGACCGAGGCGCATAAGACCGACGCGCTCGCAGAGCTCGTCTGCTCCAACTCGTTCCGCTCCGACGAGTGGGAGACCAACGCCGTCGGCCTGCTGCATGAGGAGATGCGCCGCGCCGGCTCGCTGATCATGGCTGCGGCCGACAGCAACAAGCTCCCGGCGGGCGGCGCGCTTGCGGTCGACCGTGAAGGCTTCGCCTGCGCCGTGACGGCGGCGCTCGCCGCGCATCCCCTGATCGAGATCAACCGCGGTGAGATCGCCGGCTTGCCGCCGGCCGACTGGAACAGCGTCATCGTGGCGACCGGCCCCCTCACCTCGCCCGCGCTGGCACGCGCGGTCCAGTCGCTCACCGGCGAGACGGAGCTCGCCTTCTTCGATGCGATCGCGCCGATCGTTCATTTCGAGTCGATCGACATGGACGTGTGCTGGCGCCAGTCGCGCTACGACAAAGCCGGGCCCGGCGGCAGCGGCGCCGACTACATCAACTGTCCTCTCGACAAGGCTCAGTACGAGGCCTTCATCGACGCGCTCCTCGCCGCCGAGAAGACGGCGTTCAAGGACTTCGAGTCCACGCCCTATTTCGAAGGTTGCCTTCCCATCGAGGTCATGGCCGAGCGGGGACGCGACACGCTGCGCTACGGGCCGATGAAGCCGGTCGGCCTGACGGATCCGCACCGGCCGGGCGTCAAACCTCATGCCGTCGTGCAGCTTCGCCAAGACAACGCACTCGGCACGCTATGGAACATGGTCGGCTTCCAGACCAAGCTCCGCCACGGCGAGCAGGTGCGCGTGTTCCGTATGATCCCCGGGCTCGAAAGGGCCGAGTTCGCACGGCTTGGCGGGCTCCATCGCAACACCTTCCTCAACAGCCCGAAGCTGCTCGACGCGAGCCTGCGCCTCAAGGCAGATTCGCGTCTGCGCTTCGCAGGGCAGATCACCGGCGTCGAGGGTTATGTGGAGTCCGCGGCGATCGGATTGCTTGCCGGGCGCTTCGCCGCGGCCGAGCGGCAGGGTGTGAGCGTTTCGCCGCCGCCGCCGACCACCGCGCTCGGTGCGCTCCTCGCCCACATCACCGGCGGGCATCTCAGCGCCGAGGGCGATGCGCGCAGCTTCCAGCCCATGAACGTGAATTTCGGCCTGTTTCCACCGATCAGCGTCCCGCGCCAGCCGCGCGGCAAGGGCCCGCGCAGCGGGAAGTCCTTCGAGCGCAAACGGGCGATGGCCAACCGCGCCCTCGCCGATCTCGATCGCTGGCTTTCCGGTTCAGCCACCTCGGTCGCGGCCGAATAGATCAGTCGGACCGTCCCAGCACGAGCCAGAAGCGCAACAGCGAGAGGCTGGAAGTCCGGCTCCTTGTAGGCGCCGTTCATGTTGTCGATCAGCGCCGTGCCGCTGAGGCCGTGGCCGGATCCCTTGAGCACCAGCGGTCTGTGATCCTCGGTCTTGGGCCACCCCCGCCGGTAGATCTCCTTCACCGCGTCGATGATGTTGAACTCCAGTCGGTCCCCATTCGGCACGCTGACCGAGAGCACGTTTTCGGCAACCTCAAGCCGCACGTCGCCGAGGCCTTCCACCGTCACGGTCTGCGGCGGTATCGGTCCGGCATTCGGGCCAATGGACTGGAACACGATAGGACCGATGACCCGCGCGTCCTTGGCAAGGGCGATGGTCGCGGGCACATCGGAATAGTGGGTGAAATAAACGACACCTGCCGTATTGCCGAGATCGGGGCGGAGGCCGAAGGCCAAAAGCAGGGCGCGCGTCGTCTCCTCCGGCGTCTTGCCCGGGGCAAAGGGATCGCCGGGCTGGCCCGCGAACCACGGTGCGATCGTGTCCAGCGCGTGGTGCGCGTTGAGATAATATTGGATGTCCCGCACGCGCGCCCCATCATGACCGAGCGGGGTCTCGGCGCTGCTCGGCACGAACTTGCCGCCGGCCAGCATTCCCTTCGCCGTTAGAATCTCGGCGAGCTCCGCCTTCTGGCTCATGACCGAAAAGCCGCTGGCGCCGCCGGGCCCAAATGAGGCAGCCGCGAGGAGCAGAGCCAGCACGCCGGGCACCAGCCTCAGGTCCAGGTTCTTGCCCTCTATGAGACGGAGGACGGCCAGGATCAGGGCCCAAACACCAATGAGCACCATGACGTAGCGGCCCTCGGTGAGGCCATAATCGTGAATGCGCCGCCAAACCGCGATGAAGAGCAGAACGACCGGTAGCGCGGCGAGCCAAACCCAATGGCGCCAAAAGAAGCGGACATGCGGGCCGCCCACATCGCGGGTCGGATAGCCGACCAGAAGCGTCGCGGCACCGACCAGCAAATAGCCCACAACCATGCCGCCGAGCGTGCCTTTCGGCAGCTCCCATGCCAGCGCGATCTTGATGGCGTAGGCATAGAGGATGGCCGTGTAGACGAGCAGCAACGGCACCAGCACGAACTTCACCAGCACGGCGGCGGCGCGGAACGTGAACTCGCCCTCCTCCCGTGCCGTGATGGGATCGGTGAAGCTGCGCGGCGCGAAGGCAAGAAAGCTCACCGGCGCGACGAAGCCCAAGCTCACGGTCCAAATGTACTCGTGCCATTTCGAGGACAGACCGAGACCGAATAGGAGATTCAGAGTCTCGTGAATGATGGAGAGACCGGCGCCAAACAGGCAGGCGCCGACGAGGCCGAGCAACGCACCGAGCCAGAGCTTGTGATTGAACAGCCAGAAGGTGGCGTTGGACTCAGCCCGGCCGAGATGGCCCGCGAGACCCACGAGGATCAGAAGCGCGCCAAGAAGGAGCGGCTGAAAGAGCCAGACTTCCCACGCGAACCAGAACAGGAGCCCGATGACGAGAATGCCGGCAAGCCAGAGCGCGATGCGTGCGGCAAGCGGGCGCCGTTGCGACTCCACATAGAGATCGACGGCGACGACCCAGAGGAACGCCGCAGCGAGGGCGCCGATGACCCGGTTTTCGAGGTCGCCGGGGGAGTCGTAATAGAGTCTATAGGCGGTGAGGATGCCGGCGAGGACCAGCGCGAGAGGAAAACGCGTCGCCGCGGCGCTCAGGTCCGGAAGCCTGTCTCGCCACCAAGACCTGGCAGACGTCTCGCCCATTGCCGGTTCCCTCGCGCCGTATCTCTTAGCGCCAGACTATCATGCGCCAGAGCCGCGTGAGCGGGTTGATCTCTGCGATCTCGTGCAAGGGATCACGGACCTTGGCCAGCGCGGCGAGATAGGGCTCGACCAGGCTGAGCGGCAAGAACGCCGTGCGGCCTCTTTCGTCGAGGCCGGTCCCGGTCATGCCCTCACCGAAAAGATGAAACCGCGCCTCGCGCAAAGCGCCCCGCGCCTCGTCCCGCATCTCGGCGAGCAGTGCCTCGAGGCCCGGGCTCGTCTCGCCCGCAAAGATCGCCTCAGGCGCCAGGCCATGCCGCGCCAAGCTCTCGGCCGGCAGATACGTCCGCCCCTTGGCGGCAAGGACCGGCATGCTGCGCATCACGCGCACGAGCCCGTAGGCGCGGCCGCCCGCCTCCGCCACCGTGTCGCGCTTCTCGCCTTCGGCGCCGACGATCCCGGCCGCGAGGGCGAAAAGGCCGCCCGTGGTATCGAACAGGTAGGCGTCGAGGGTGCGCTTATCCGGCATGACGGTTTCGCCCACGTCGAACGTTCGCGCGTCGATGAGGCGCGCGATGCGCTCCCGCGACAGCCCCCTTCGGGCGAGCACCTCGCCGAAGGCGTCGGCGACCGGATGCCCGACGGCTTCGCCGCTCGCGGCGCGCTCGATGGCCTCCCGCCACCATTGCAGGCGGATGGCGCCCAAGCCCGGCTCCGTCACCTGATCGGCGATGCGGGCCAGCTCGGCATTGAAGGCGTAGAGAGCGAAAAGATCGGCGCGCGCGTCCGGCGGTGCAAACAGGGCGGCAACGGCGCGGTCCGCGTCGGCAGCGCGGGCGCTGCGTCTGACTAGTCCACGCCGCTCGGCATCATCCAAGGTCGCGCCTCACCACGCTCACGCGCGGACCGTGGCCCCCGTGCGGCTCTTGGCGCCGGCAGCGCTCGGGCTGAACGCGTCGCGGCGGACACCGAGGATCAGCTGCATGGGCGACGCCACGAAGATCGACGAGTAGGCGCCGATGACGATGCCGAAGCACATGGCCACGGCGAAGCCGTAGATCGTCTCGCCGCCGAAGAACAGGAAGGGCAGCATGGCGAGGAACGTGGTGACGTGGGTCAACACCGCCCGCGACAGCATCTCGTTGATGGAGAGGTCGAGCAGCTCGACCATCGGCATGCGCTTATACTTGCGCAAGTTCTCCCGGATGCGGTCGAAGATCACGACCTTATCGTTCAGCGAATAGCCGATGATGGTGAGGATGGCGGCGATGCTCGAAACGTTGAATTCGAGCTGGAGCAGCGAATAGAGCCCGATCGTGGCGGTCACGTCGTGGACGAGCGAGGCGATGGCCGCGACGGCGAACTGCCATTCGAAGCGGAACCACACATAGATCAAGATGCCGATCATGGCCACGACCACGGCAACGGTGCCGCCGGCGATCAGCTCGGACGAGATGGTGGGACCTACAATCTCAGTGCGGCGATATTCGACCGTGTCGCCGAGCGCCTTCTTCACCTTGGCGATGGAGACTTGCTGCTCGGCTTCCGTGGGCTGCGAGGCGATGCGGATCAAGACCTCGTCCGGCGCGCCGAACTCCTGGATCTGTACCTCGCCGAGTCCGAGCCCGTTCATCTTGCTGCGAAGGTCGGCGAGATTGGCGGCGCTGTCCTTGGTCTTAATCTCGATCAGCGTGCCGCCCTGGAAGTCGATGCCCAAATTGAGGCCGACCGTGGCGACGAGAACCAGCGGCGCGAGGGTGAGGAACGCGGAGACGAACCACGTGATGGCGCGCTGACCGACGAAGTCGATCTTCGTATCCGGAGGGATAAGGGTGAGGCCACGAAACATACTGGCTGATCCTAGATTGGCACGAATTTCGGCCGCGCCCAGCGCAGCCAATAGGCGACCATCATGCGCGTCACGGTGACGGCGGTGAACATGGACGTGATAATGCCGACGGTGAGCGTCACGGCGAAGCCGCGCACCGGGCCCGACCCGAGCCAGAACAGCACCAGCACCGCGATCAAAGTGGTCACGTTGGAGTCGATGATGGTGGTGAGCGCGCGCGAATACCCTGAGTTGACTGCGGCGAAGGGCGACTTGCCGGCCCTGATCTCCTCACGAATGCGCTCGTTGATGAGCACGTTGGCATCCACCGCGATACCGATGACGAGCACGATACCGGCAATGCCGGGAAGGGTCAGCGTGGCGCCCATGATCGACAGGATGGCAAAGATCAGCACCACGTTGACCAAGAGCGCGATGTTGGCGAACAGGCCGAACAGCCCATAGGCGAGGAACATGAAGGCGACCACGAGCAAGAGGCCGGCGATGGCCGCCTTCTTGCCGGACTCGATGGAGTTGGCGCCGAGGCTGGCGCCCACGGTGCGCTCCTCGATGACCGAGAGCTTGGCGGGCAGCGCGCCCGAGCGCAGCAGAATGGCAAGGTCGTTCGCCTCTTGCACGGAGAAGTTTCCGCTGATCTGTCCGGTGCCGCCGAGGATCGGCTCGCGAATGACAGGGGCGGTGATCACCTTGTTGTCGAGCACGATGGCAAAGGGCAGCCCGACATTGTCTTGGGTCACCCGGCCGAAGCGCTTGGCGCCGGCGGAGTCGAAGCGGAACGTCACGACGGGCTCGCCGGTGCGGGAATCGAAGCCAGGCTGCGCGTCGACAAGACTCTCGCCGCTCACCAAGACTTGCTCCTTGAGCACGTAGGGCACCGGTGGATCGCGGTCGGAATAGACCAGCTCGTCGCCGGGTGGCACCTTCTTGCTTGCAGCAGCTTCCGCGCCGTTGGCGTTAGGATCGACAAGCTTGAACTCGAGCTTGCCGGTCTCGCCGATCAGGGCCTTGAGCCGCTGCACATCGGATACGCCGGGCACTTGGACGAGGATGCGGTTGCGGCCCTGGCGTTGGATGCTCGGCTCCGTGGTGCCGAAGGCGTCGACGCGCCGCCTGATGGTCTCGATCGAAGCCTGGATGGCGGCGCTGATGCGATTGTTCAGGCCGGCATCGGTGATGTTGATCGAAATGCCGTCGCTGCCGTTACGCTCGACGTCGAGGTCGTAGCCGGAGAACCCGCCGAACACCTGGTTGCCGATCGGCACGGCGAGCTTCTTCAGCGCGTCATAGGCCTTGTCGACTTGCGAGGCTTCGCGGATCCGCACCGACACGGTGCGCGAGGCCACGTTCTGCTGAAGGTCGGTATAGCCGAGCCGGCTGCTGCGTAGCGTCTCGCGCACGTCGCCGCGAATCGTGCCCAGCCAATCGTCGACCAGCTCCTTCTCGTCGATCTGATAGAGAAGATGCGCGCCGCCCTGAAGGTCGAGACCGAGATTGACTTGCTCGTGCGGGAGCCAGCTCGGAAGCTTTGCCAGCGTCGAGGCCGGAAGCAAATTGGGAATCGCGAAGATGAAGCCGGCAAGCACGACGCCGAACACCAAGATCAGCTTCCATTTTTGGAAATGCAGCATTGCCGGGTTTGATACTCCAGATCAGGCCAATTCTCTAAGACGCCGCCGTCGTATTGGTTTGGGCCGCGCCGCCCTCGCCTTTGCCGCGCACCTCCGACACCGTCGAACGCAAGACTTTGATGCGCACGCCGTCGGCGATCTCCACCTGGAGCTCGTGCTCATCGACCTTGCTCACCTTGCCGATGATGCCGCCGGAGGTCACCACGGTATCGCCGCGGCGGACCGAGGCGATCATCTCCTTGTGTTCCTTCATGCGCTTTTGCTGCGGCCGGATCATCAGAAAATACATGATGCCGATGATCAGGATGGTCGGGACGAGCAAGCTGTTCAGCATCTGGAAGCCGCCTGAGCCTGCTTGAGCGTAAGCGAAACCGTTCATTTGCTCGTGTCCCCTACTTTGGCTTAAGGGTGGCCGCTTCCGGCCAGTTTTGGGCCTTGTCTCGCTTTGCGTTGCGATCAGGCTCTTATCGCGCGATTGGGCGCGACTATACTGCGCTAGATCGCCTTTGCAACGGGGCCGAGATGAACTTTCAAGAACCCCTTACGGGACTTATGGAGCGGATCGCCCGGGCGCTGGAGCGCCTTGGGCCGATGCGGCCCGAGGCCCCCGATTTCGCCGCCGCGGACGCCTTCATCTTCCAGGCGGAGACCGAGAGCTTCCTGCCGGTCCCTGCGGTCAACCGGGTGCCGCTGCCGCTCCTCAAGGGCATCGACCGCAACCGGGACGTGCTTTTGGCTAACACCGAGCGCTTCGCACACGGCCTCCCGGCCAATAACGCGCTCCTCTGGGGGGCCCGGGGCATGGGCAAGAGCTCGCTGGTCAAAGCCGTCCACGGGGCGTTTCCCGGCCTCAAGCTGGTGGAAATCCACCGGGAGGACATCGCCGCCCTCCCCCGGCTCCTCGGCCATTTGCGGGACGCGCCCGAGCGCCGCTTCATCCTCTTCTGCGACGATCTGTCGTTCGAGGCGGTCGATACCTCCTACAAATCGCTCAAAGCCGTGCTGGAAGGCGGCATCGAGGGGCGCCCGCCCAACGTCCTGCTCTACGCCACCTCGAATCGGCGGCATCTGATGCCGCGGGAGATGGTGGAGAACGAGCGCTCCACCGCCATCAACCCGTCCGAGGCCGTCGAGGAGAAGCTCTCGCTCTCAGACCGCTTCGGCCTGTGGATCGGCTTCCACAATTGCAGCCAGGACGAATATCTCGCCATGGTCCGGGGCTACGCCGACCATTACGAGCTCGCCGTGGGCAAAGCGGACCTTGAGCGGGAAGCGCTCGAATGGGCACGCGGGCGCGGCAGCCGCTCGGGCCGCGTGGCGTGGCAGTTCATTCAGGATTTGGCGGGCAGGCTCGGCGCGAGGATCTAGTCGGCCTGCGCCGCCATGCTGCTCATGTATTTCGTCGGATCGACGGGGCGCGAGCCTTTGCGCAATTCGAAATGCACCTGCGGCTGGCTCACCGAGCCGGTGGTGCCGGCCTTGGCGATGATCTCGCCGCGGCGCACCTTGTCGCCCCGCTTGACCAGAAGCGCCTCGTTGTTGGCGTAGGCCGACACCCAGTTATTGGCGTGGCGGATAAGAACGAGGTTGCCGTAGCCTTTGAGCTCGTTGCCGGCATAGGCGACGACACCGTTCTCCGCCGCCTTCACGTCCGTGCCTTGCGGCACCGAGATGTTGATGCCGTCGTTGTGGCCGCCATCGGGCTTGGTGCCGAAGCCGGAGATGACGCGGCCCTTGACCGGCCAGCGGAAGCTATTGCCCGTCATCGGATCGGGATTGGGTAGCTGGGTGTTGCTGGCGACCCGCTGCGGCTCCTCACCTGTAATATCCGGCGCGGCCTCGGCGGTGGTCTGCGCGCTCCCAGGCGCGGCGCCCGGCGCGGGAATCGTCGTCGTCTTCACCTTGCGCACGCCCGCGGGCGTCTCGGCTTGGGCCACGGACGGCGCCGCCGTGCCGGCCGGGATAATGAGCTTCTGGCCGATCTGGAGTGCGTCGGCGCGGACGTCGTTCCGCGCCAGGATGGCCTTTTCATTCGCGCCGAGCTTCTCGGCGATGCCGTGAGGCGTGTCTCCCGCCTGCACCGTATAGACGGTCTCGCCCTGCCCCGGGCTCGCCGAGGCCACGGCCGTGCGCGGCGCGGTTGCCGGCGCCGCGGCCAGTTTGGCGCCGGGCATGATCAGCTCTTGGCCTTCACGCAGCCGCGCATCCGCGAGATTGTTGGCGCTTTGAATGCGCTCGATGGGCACGCCATAGCGCCGCGAGAGACTCGACAAGGTGTCGCCGCTTTGGACCTTGATGCGGGGACCCGATGCCTTCGCAAGCGAAGGCGGCGGCGCGGGCGGCTTCGCGGGGTGCGCCGTGCCGTAGTAGTGCGGCTGTCCTGGCGCGTATGCTGCCGTCGATTGCGGCGGCGGCAGGGTCGAGCGGGAGATCCCGCCAGATTGCTGGGGATCGCCGTAATAGTGATAGTGCTCGGGGCTATAGACCGACTCTTTCGGAACCGGCAGCGACGAGGTCGTCGTCATGTCGGCATCGCCGCTCGAACGGTTATCGGTGAGGTTGAAAGCGGGATAGTTGAAGCGCGAGACTCCGGAGCTGCAGCCGACAACGGCCAAAGCGATACCCGCCGCCGCCATCACGCCACACGCGCTGCGGCCATACTCCGACCAGAACGCCACGCGCATCCCTCGTTGGCCCCCTCGTAAAACCCGTTGCGGCGAGTAAAGCGCGCGCGCGGTAAACAAGGCATTAAGTCTCTTCGCGCGGCTGCCTAAAAAGGAATCAACCAACAACGACTTAGGTCCCCCTCAGCCTCAGTCACGTCAGTCACGCTTCACGCGTCCATGCACCAAGGGCACGAAACGCACCGGAAGCAACGGCGTCTCGACCAGCCCCTCCTCCGTCTTGTCGATCTGCACCAGAGACTGCGCGTCCCGCGTCTCGCCGAGCGGGATGATCATGCGGCCGCCCTCCTTCAGTTGATCGAGGAGGGCTGCCGGCGCATCGAGCGCCGCGGCGGTGACGATGATGCGGTCGAACGGCGCTTGCGGCGGCCAGCCGAGCCAGCCGTCGCCGATGATCGTGGTGACGTTGGCGATCTTGAGTTGCGCCAGGCGCTGCTCCGCCCCCTTCTGCAGCTCCCGCCAGCGCTCGACCGTGTAGACGCGCCGGCACAGATAGGACAGCACCGCCGCCTGGTAGCCGGAGCCGGTGCCGATCTCGAGCACTTTGTGGCGCGGGTCGAGCTCGAGCTTCTCGGTCATGTAGGCGACCACGAAAGGCTGCGAGATGGTCTGGCCGCATTCGATGGGAAGCGCGATGTCCTGATAGGCGTGGCCGGCGAAGGCCTCGTCCACGAACAGCTCGCGGGGGACGCGCTCGATGGCACGCAGCACCTTGGTGTCGCGGATCCCGCGACGCCGGAGCTGCATGATGAGGCTGACTTGGTCCTGCGCGCTCGCCATTCGTTCCACCTCCCCGCGAGGCGGCTTTTTGACGAGTATTGGCCGATTCTCTGTCTAAGTCATAAGAACTATTTGGCCTTTTCGCCGAGAACGACCGCGAGCTCGTCCAGGGTGCCCCGGTCGGTGAAGTCGAGGCAGAGCGGGGTCACGGAGATGAGGTTGGAGCGCACGGCCCACAGATCGGTGCCCTTGGGCGGCTTGGCGCTGCGCTTGACGATGCCGATCCAGTAATAGGCCTTGCCGCGCATATCCATCCGATCCTCGATGTCGAGTTGGTTCGTATCGCGCAAGCCCTGGACGGTCGCGGCCATCCCCTTGACCTCGTCCGGCTGACAATCAGGGAAATTGACGTTGATCACGGTGCCTTCCGGCCAGCCGGCATCCAACAATTTACGCAGCAGGTCGGCGCCGTGATGCATCGGCGTCTCCCAGATGGGCGTGCCGGTCTCGTAGTTGCCGACGGCGAGGCTGAGGGCGATGGAGGGAACGCCGAGCAGCGTGCCCTCGATGGCGCCGGCCACGGTGCCGGAATAGTTCACGTCGTCGGCGAGGTTCTGGCCGCGATTGACGCCGGACAGCACGAGGTCCGGCGGCGAGTCCTTCAGGAGGAAGCGTACGCCCATGATCACGCAGTCGGTGGGCGTGCCCTTCACGGCATAGCGGCGCTTGCCGATCTCGCGCATGCGCAAGGGCTCGGCAAGCGTCAGCGAGTGCGAGGCGCCGGAATTGTCCGTCTCCGGCGCCACGATCCAGACATCGTCGGTGAGGTCGGTGGCGATCTTCTCCAGCACGTCGAGGCCCGGCGCCTCGATGCCGTCGTCATTGGTGAGGAGGACACGCATTTTGCGAGTCCTTTTCGGCGCTTTCGCCGGCGTGTTCTTTTTTTGAATCACGTCGCGGCCGAGATCTTGGTGAGGCCGCCCATATAGGACTGGAGCGCCTCGGGCACGCGCACGCTGCCGTCCGCCTCCTGGTAGTTCTCCAGCACGGCGATCAGCGCGCGGCCCACGGCGACGCCCGAGCCGTTCAGCGTATGCACGAACTGCGTGGCCTTGGAGTCCTTCGGGCGGTAGCGGGCGTTCATGCGGCGGGCCTGGAAGTCGCCGCAGTTCGAGCAGGAGGAAATTTCTCTGTAGGTGTCCTGCCCCGGCAGCCAGACCTCGATGTCGTAGGTCTTCTGGGCGGCGAAGCCCATGTCGCCGGTGGACAGCACCACGACGCGATACGGCAGGCCGAGCTTCTGCAGCACGGTCTCGGCGCATTGCGTCATGCGCTCGTGCTCGTCCGCCGATTGCTCCGGCGTCGTCACCGAGACCAGTTCGACCTTGGTGAACTGATGCTGGCGGATCATGCCGCGCGTGTCCTTGCCGGCAGCGCCGGCTTCGGCGCGGAAGCACGGCGTGCCCGCGGTCACGCGCATGGGCAGCTTCGCCTCGTCGACGATCTCCTCGCGCACGAGATTGGTGAGCGGCACCTCGGCGGTCGGGATGAGCCACCGATCCTCTTTCGAAGGAGCGCGTTCAAGAATTGCTTTAACAGCTTGAGTAATCGTCTTGCCTTCAGAGCAGATCTCTTCGCGGTCCGATGCGGTCTCCTCCGCCAGGGCTTCTTCAAGCAATTCGGCGCGAGAGCCCTCGCTCGCCCCCATAAACTGATCGTCTCGAAACTTCGGGAGTTGCGCGGTGCCGAACATGGTGTCGTCGCGCACGAGAAGCGGCGGGTTGATCTCGGTATAGCCGTGCTCGGTCGTGTGCAGGTCGAGCATGAACTGGGCGAGCGCCCGCTCGAGACGCGCAAGCGGTCCCTTCAGCACGACGAAGCGCGACCCCGAGAGCTTGGCCGCCGTCTCGAAGTCCATCATGCCGAGCGCTTCGCCGATCTCGAAATGCTGCTTCGGCGTGAAGTCGAATTTCGGCGGCGTGCCGACTTTGCGGAGCTCCACATTGGCGCTCTCGTCGGGGCCGACCGGCACGTCGGCCGCGGGCATATTGGGGATGGCGGCGAGCAGGTCGCGCAACGCCTTGTCCTGTGCCCGCTCCTTGTCCTCGCCTTCCTGGATCGTCTCTTTGAGCCCGGCCACCTCGTCCATGAGGCGTTTCGCTTCGGCCTCATTCTTGGATTGCTTCGCCTTGCCGATCTCCTTGGAGGCGGCGTTGCGGCGGGCCTGCGCGTCCTGCAAAACCTGAATCGTCTCGCGGCGTTCCTCGTCCGCCTTGAGAATTCGATTCAACGTGACTTCGGGATCGTCGGAGCCACGGTCCCTCATGCCCTTGATGAAGGCGTCGGGGTTCTCGCGTATCCATTTGACGTCAAGCACGGCTGAAACTCTCTCTCACAATCGACTCGGGGCGTGGTGTTGCCCCCGTATAGAGCGGCACCCCCTTCTTGTCATCGCCCGGCTCGACCGGGCGATCCAGTAACCCCGGTAATCGGGCATCACGAAGGCCCGCGGTTCCTGGATGCCCGCCTGCGCGGGCATGACGCTAGGATGACGGCGAGGTGGCGGTAGCGTCCGCGGCGGCGCGCTTCTTCTCGGCGAGCTTCACCGCGAAGATGGAAATCTCATAGAGGGCGAGCGTCGGCAGGGCGAGCGCGATCTGGCTGATCGGGTCCGGCGGCGTGAGGATCGCGGCGGCGATGAACACGACGACGATGGCGTGGCGGCGGTAGCGCTTCAGCTGATCGGACGTGACGAGGCCGGCCCGGGCGAGCAGCGTGAGCAGCACCGGCAATTGGAAGCAGATGCCGAAGCCCAGCATCAGCGTCATGATCAGCGAGAGGTACTCGCTCACCTTGGCGGTCAGCAGGATCTGCACCTCGCCGGTCTGCTGCATCGACAGGAAGAACCTCATGGCGAGCGGCATGGCCACGAAATAGACGAGCGCGGCGCCCATCAAGAAGAGGATCGGCGTGGCGATGAGGAAGGGCAGGAAGGCCTTGCGCTCGGCCCGGTAAAGCCCGGGCGCCACGAACATATAGAGTTGGGCGGCGATGACCGGGAAGGCGATGAAGATGGCGCCGAACAGCGCGAGCTTCACCTCGGTGAAGAAGAACTCCTGGGGCGCGGTGTAGATCAGCTCGATCGGCGCATCGACGCCGGCGGCCCAGCGATACGGCCACAGCAGAAGATTGTAGATCGGCTTGGCGAACCAGAAGCAGACCACGAAGGCGGCGAAGATCGCGGCGATCGCCCACATCAGACGGCGGCGGAGCTCGATCAGGTGCTCCATGAGCGGCGCCTTGGTCGCGTCGATGTCGTCCTCGTCGCTCACGACTTCGTCGTCTTCGCTCACGACTTCGACTCCGCTTTGGTCTTCGCCTTGGGCGTGGGCTTGGCCTGCTTGGCGGCTCGCGGTCTTCGATGCGGCCTTCTTGTTGGCGGCCTTTTTGGATTTCGGCGCGGCGCGCTTCGTCTGCGGCGCGCGTTTCGGCTTCCGCTTCGCCGGCGGCGCAACCTCTTGCGCATCGAGCGGCGGGGCGCCGAGCGCGGTGCGGGCGGGCTCGCCCGTCATCAGCGGCTTGTCGGCCTCAGGCTTGAGGTCGCCGAAGCCTGAGCGAATGCTCTCGATGTTCTTGCGCACCTCGTCGGCCTCGCTCTCGGCCATGGCCTCCTCGAACTGGCGCTGAAAGTCGGCGGCCGCGCGTCTCAGCTTGCCGGCGTAGACGCCGATGGTCCGCATCATCTTCGGCAGGTCCTTCGGACCCACCACGACGATCGCCACAATGGCGATCACCAAAATCTCAGACCATCCGATGTCGAGCATGAGCTTGGTTCAGAGGTGCGCGACGCAAGGCCCGCACGGCCGCGTCAGGAGCCGGCCTTTCGGCTAACTCGATTTCTGCTTGCGCGGCGTCTTGGCGCGGGAGGCCGATTTGGCGCGAGGCTTCGGCGCCGGCTTCTCGTGCTCGATCACCCTGGGCTCCGGTTGCGCTTGCGGCTCGGGCTCGTCGGCCATGCCCGCCTTGAAGCTCTTGATGCCCTTGGCGACGTCGCCCATCAGGTCGGAGATCTTGCCGCGGCCGAACAGCAGCACGAACAACACCAGCACGACCAGGATTTGCCACCAACTCGGTCCCATAAACTCCTCCAGCGCGTGCGTTCAGCCCGCGCATATCCGTGTTCGGCGGCACTATGACAGTAAAGGCGCGTGGGCCGCAAGCGGGCCCCCTTCTAAGGCGAGGGCTCGTCCGCGCCGTCGGAAGCCTCGAAAATGAGGACGGCGCCGGCGTCGACGGTGACGCCCACTTCGGTCCCCTGCGGCGGCACGTCGCTCTCGCGGACCCGCGCCAGAATGGGCGCATCGAGCCCCTGCACGGCGACCTCGACCAGGCCCACGTCCCCAAGGAAACGGGTGTCGAGGATGCGGCCCGGCGTGCCCTCTCCCGGCTTCATCAGGCGCACGCCCCCTTGGCGCACGCAGACGATGGCCTCGGTGCCGTCGGCAAGGCCTTGCGCTGCGAACGTCCCGAGCGGCGTCGAAGCGGCGCCGCGCTCGATGCGCGCCCGCACCTCGTTGAGATCGGAAAAGGTGCGCGCGGCGAAGATGTCCTTCGGCGCGCGATAGAGCTCCGGCGCGGTTCCCGTCTGCACCACGCGGCCTTTGCGCATGAGCGCCACTGAATCGCCCATGCGCATCGCCTCCTCGGCGTCGTGGGTGACGACAATGCAGGTGGCGCGGGTCTCGTGCACAATGGCGAGCGTGTCCTCGCGCATGGTCTCGCGCAGGCGTGGATCGAGACCGGAGAACGGCTCGTCCATCAGAAGCACGCCGGGACGCGGCGCGATGGCGCGGGCAAGCGCGACGCGCTGCTGCTCGCCGCCCGAGAGGATATGCGGATACTCGCCGGCATAGTGCGCGAGGCCGACGCGCTCGAGCGCGTTCAAAGCTTCGGCCCTCGCTTGCGCCTTGGTCAGCGAGCGCAAGCCGAAGGCCACGTTGTCGAGGATGGTGAGATGCGGGAAGAGCGCGAAGTCCTGGAACATGAGGCCGACGCCGCGCTTCTCCGGCGGCACGAAGCGATTGGGTCCGGCGACCTCTTGATTGTCGATGAGCACGCGGCCCGCGGACGGGCGCTCCACACCGGCGGCGATCCTGAGCAGCGTGGTCTTGCCGCAGCCCGAAGGGCCGAGCAAGCACAAGACCTTGCCCGGGGGCACGTCGAGCGTGACGTCGTTCAGCGCGAAGGTGTCGCCGTAGCGGCGCGACACGTGCTCGAAGTCGAGCCGCGAGGCGAAGGTCACGGCCGCCTTGCCGCGGGCGGCCCTTATAGTGGCCCTCTTGTTCGCGGCGGCTTCGGTCAGGGAGCGGGTGCGCGCCTTCAAGAACTCAAGCATGGCGCTGGTCTACGCGACTGCCGGCCCCACGTGCAACTTCCGCGGTGCGGCCGTGTCGCGGGGCGTTGAGGCCTACTCCTCCTCGCCCGCCTCGTCGCGCGGCGCCTCGTCGTCGTCCTCGCCTTGCCCGAGCGGCTCGTCCTCGAGCGGCTCCTCGTCCTCGCGCAGGTCCGGCGCATCGTCGGGGGTCGGCATGGAGAAGCCGGGCGGCAGGTTGGAGTCGAGAAGCCCGGCCCCTTTGAGCTCGGCGAGACCAGGCAGATCCTGGATCTGCTCGAAGCCGAAATGCTCGAGGAAGGTCTCCGTGGTGCCGTAGGTCACCGGGCGCCCCGGCGCGCGGCGGCGGCCGCGGAGCTTGATCCAGCCGGTCTCGAGCAGCACGTCGATCGTGCCCTTCGACGTCGACACGCCTCTGATCTCCTCGATCTCGGCGCGGGTGACGGGCTGGTGGTAGGCGATGATGGCGAGCGTCTCCAGCGCGGCGCGCGACAGACGGCGCTGCTCGACGGCTTGGCGCTCAAGCAGGAAGGACAGATCGTCGGCGGTGCGGAAGGCCCACTTGCCGGCGATGCGCACGAGGTTGACGCCGCGGCCGGCATAAAGGCCTTGCAGCTCCTCGAGCAGCGCGTGCACGTCCTCGCCTTCCGCGAAATGCTGCGCCAGCTCCGTCTCCTTCAGCGGCTCGGACGCGGCGAACAGCAAGGCCTCGACGATGCGCAGCTTCTCGCGCCGGTCGGCAGAGGGCAACGCCATCACGTTGGACGGCAAAGGCAGCATCGGCGCTTTCACGCCCTGCTTGTCCTCGTCTGCCGTCATCTCCACCCTCTCCATCTGCTTCGCTGTCATTGGCATCCCCGCGTTTCTTGTCTTTGTATGCTCAGCAACCACGGCCCGCATGGCCTGATCGAGCTTCACCAGCGCCGATCCGCCCCTCGCCTCGACCTCCTCCTCCGACAGCTTCGAGATGTCGAAGAGGACCTCCTTCAAGGTCGGCTTGGCCGCCGCTTCTTCGGTCTCGGGCGTCATATCCCGATCAAGCTTCGATGGCGAAATTTTGGGTCTCGGCATGATGTGCCCCTTAGCGTTTTGGCCTCGATTACGCTAGCGCCCGGTTACAAACGGTCCCTCTTCCGTCTACTGAACTCTCAAACCTCACGCAGCCTGGCCGCGGCGGCGGACCAGGAGCGGCGCGAAACTCTTCGCCTGGCGAATTTCGAGCGCGCCCTCGCGCGTCATCTCCAAGGTCGCGGTGAAGCTCGAGGCCAGCGCCGTCTTTCTGATCTCCGGCTCGACGAGAAACTCGGCGATGAGCTGATCGAGCGGCGCCCATTCGCAGGTGACGCCGAGCAGGCGCTCCAGCTCATCGCGCGCCTCCTTCAGCGACCACACGGTGCGCTTCTCCATGTGCAGCGTGCGCGCGACGCCGCGCTGGCGCTGTAGGGAATACGCCTTCAGCAGGTCGTAGACATTGGCTTCGTAGATGCTGTTCTTGGTGATGCGCACAGGCTCGGGCAGTCCGCGGCCGAACACGTCGCGGCCGAGACGCTTGCGCGTCATGAGCTGCGCCGCCGCATCGCGCATGGCGTCGAGGCGCTTCAGCCGGAAGGCGAGCAGCGCGGCAAGCTCCTCGCCGGTGGGCTCGCCCTCTTCCGACGGCTCGGCGGGCAGCAGCAGCTTCGACTTGAGGAAGGCGAGCCAGGCCGCCATGACGAGATAATCGGCGGCGATCTCGAGCCGCAAGCGCCGGGCCTCGGCGATGAAATCGAGATATTGCTGGGCGAGCGCAAGCACCGAAATCTTGGTGATATCGACCTTCTGGGTCCGCGCCAGCGCGAGCAAGAGATCGAGCGGTCCCTCGAAGCCGCCGACGTCGACCCGGAGCTCCTCGCCCGGCTCGATCTCGACGCGCTCGTCCGTGCGCTCCCAATCGGAACGCGCTTCCGCCTCGCGCGGCTTCTTCGTTGGTCTCGGTCTCGCTCATGCCTGCACCGTCGGGTCGGGGCCGAGGCTCGCCACGCGAGTTCCCGCGGCGTCGCTCACCAAGGCCATTGCTTCAGCGGCATCAAAGGGTTGCGGCTCATGAAGACAGGCGCGAGCGCGGCCGAAGCGCGCTGCCGCCTCCCCTCCGAGCCGCGGCATCGCCCCCGCTACCTCGGTCATTTCGGCGAGATTGCCGCTGCAATGAAGCACGACGTCGCAGCCCGCCTCGATCACGGCGCGCGCGCGCTCCGCGAACGAGCCTTTCAAGGCCTTCATACCGATGTCATCGCTCATCACGAGCCCGGTCAATCCCATCTGATCTCGAATCACTTGCCCCATTATAACGGGCGAAACGGTCGCGGGTCGCCGCTCATCGAAGGCCGGCAGAAGCACATGGGCGGTCATGGCCAGCGGGGCGTCGTGCAAGGCCCGAAACGGGCGAAAATCCACGGCTTCGAGGTCCTCTTTCGAGGCGTCGATGCGCGGTAGGTCGCGGTGGCTGTCGGCCATGGCCCGGCCGTGACCCGGGACATGCTTGATGACGGGCAGCACCCCGCCGGCGAGCGTGCCCTCCATCACCGCCCGGCCGAGCGCGATCACCACATCGGGATCGGTCGAGAAGGCGCGATCGCCGATGATGTCGTGCGCGCCTCTTTGCGGCACGTCGATACACGGCGTGCAGTTGACGTTGAGCCCCAAGTCGTAGAGTTCCGCGGCCGTGAGGCGGGCCCCGGCAAAAGCGGCAGCCAGCCCCGCCTCGGGATCCGTCTCATAGAGATCGCCGTAGCAGCGCGCGGGCGGCATGTTGCGCCAATGAGGCGGGCGGAAGCGCTGCACGCGGCCCCCTTCCTGATCGACGAGGATGAGGACCTCCTCGCTCCCCACCGCCTCCTTGAAGGACGCGATGAGCGCGCGGACCTGCTCCGGCGTGCCGACGTTCCGCGCGAACAGGATGAGCCCGCACGGGCGCGCGGCGGCAAAGAGCGCGCGCTCGGCGTCCGTCAGCGTCTTGCCGGCGCAACCTGGGATGAAGGCTTTGAGATCCACGCCCGGGGGCTAGCCTTGCCTGCGTTTGCGGTCAAGCGGCCCGTATCGTCAGCCCTGCCCCTACTGGCTCATCACCAGGCAGTCGGGCAAACCTTGCGACTTCAACTGGCCGCAGAGCTTGTAGGCCTCCGTCTTGTCGTCGATGGGCCCAACGCGCAGCCGGTACCATACGCCCTTGGAGCCGAGATCGGCCTTCTGCACGATGGGCCGGTAGTTGGAGAGCAGCTTCGGATATTTCTGCTGGATGTCGGCGAAGGTCGCCAGCGCATCGGTCTGGCTCTTCTTGGCACCGACCTGCACGACGTATTTCGTGTTCGCAGGTGCCGGCTTCGGGTCGACGGAGGCAACATGCTGCGGCGCAGGCGCTGCGGCCTGGGGCGCCGGCGCCTCCGGCGCGGGTACCGGCATCATGCCGGCCGGCGCAGGCGCGGCCTCAGCCGGCGCACCGGCGGCCGCAGCCTGAGCGGCCTCGGCAGGCGGGGCTTCCACGGAGCCGTCCGGGCGGACGACCATGGTCTTCACCTTGCGCGGGCCGCCATCGTCTTCCGCGGCGCCGACGGACTCGGTCGTTCCCGGATTGGCGAGATCGGTGCTGGCGACGGTCGGCGGCAGACCGGCGGTCGCCGAGGCCGGCGGCAGAGCCGGCACCGCGACGTCTTCCTGGCGCGGCACGATGCGCTCGGATTCCGGCGCATCGCCATTCGTCAGGCGATCGTATATGAGCTTGTTTTTGTGGGGAAATTCCTTGCCGCCCGGCTGGTCGGGGGCTTCCTTCACCGGCCGCGCGTCGGCCGTCACCATGGGCGTCTCGCCATTGGCCATGCCGCCGCCGCTCTGCTTATAGGCGTAGGCCAGCGCGCCACCGAGCGCGATGGCGCCGAGGAGCGCACTCGCGACCATGAAGGCGCTGCGTCCTCTCAAGCTCTTGGTCAGCTTCGAGCGGCCGCCAGGCGCCGGCAGGACCTGGTTCTCGTCGAGGAAGTCGGCATCGCTCCGATCGCCCTCGAAATATCCCTGGTTCGGCGCATGACCGCCGAGGGCAATCTGCGGCGGCTGATCGTAGACCGCATCGAAGGCTTGGAGCTGACGGCGCGGGTCGCTTTGCGGCGTCTGGGGCTGCCCGGCTTGCGGGTGATAGGCTTGCTGCGGCATGTGGCCTTGCGGCTGCGCCGGCTCGAAGTGCTGGGTGCCGCCATTGGTCGTGGCGCCATGGCCGAAGTCATCGCCGAACATCGCGTCACCGCCGCCGAGGGCCGGCTCGGGGCTCGCGGCATAATTCATCTCCGGGAAGCTTGCGTCGCCTCCCTCCTCCGGGAAGCTCGCATCGCCGTAGCTCTGATCGCCGTAGTTCGGATCGCTGTAGTTCTGATCGGCGTAGCCCTGATCGCTGTAGCTGTGATCGGCGAAGCTTGCGCCTTGAGTGGAGAAATCGGTCTCCGTGAAGCCCGCATCAGACGTCTTGAAATCGGGAAAGATGGACTCCGGGAAGCCAGGATCGGCATTGCTCAGATCGGGCATCGCCGGGCTCTGCGTCCCGAATGACGCGGCCTTCCCAGAGCTGGGAAACGGCGGCTGATACTGCTGGTCGTTGCCGAAAGACTGCGGCTGCGGCCGTGGCGCCTGGTAGCTTGGTGCGGCGGGCGGCTGAGGTGCGCGTTGGGCGGGCGCTTGCGGTCTTGCCTGTGTCGGTTGCGGGTTGGCGGGCTGTGGGGCGTAAGTGGGCTGTGGAGCTTGCGGCTGCTGCGGCGCGGGTCCACGCGTGACCGGCGTGTAGGTCGGCATCTGCGTAAAGGCCGCGCTGCCGTTTCCGAAAATCGAGCCCTGTCCGATATTTGGCTGGCCCGGCCGACCCGCTCCTTGAGCCATGAAGGGTACCTCACTCTTTTGGTTGTTTGTTGCGTTCGAGCCCCAGGACTGCCCGCCCGGCGCGCTGGCAGAATCCGATTCAAACCCCAGGGATCGGCCGATTTTTGCGCCGAGCCCCTTGTCGTGCGTGGACATGGCTACTTCCCTCGAACCACCCGTGCCCTGGCCGGCTAATGTAACTCGTTCATGGCGTGAACCCCGAGGATCCCCAAACCCAACGCCAAAACACGCTTTGTGGCGTCCACAAGCGCTACACGAGCACGTGTTAACTCTCGGTCACTTTCGTAAATAAAACGTAATTGTGGCAAGTCTTTGCCTCTGTTCCAAAGACCATGAAAGTCTCCGGCAAGATCGTAAAGATAGAAACCGAGGCGATGAGGCTCATGTGCTTGGGCCGCACCCTCGACAATACGGGGGAATTGAGCGAGACGGCGGATCAGTGCGATCTCGGCATCGTCGTTCAACCGCTCTAAATCGGCTCGCGCCAACGCAACCTCCCCCATATCGAGGTCCGGGAAACTCTCACGCACGTTACGCAGAACGGAACTCGCCCGGGCATGGGCGTACTGAACATAGAACACCGGGTTGTCCCGCGACTGCTCGGTGACCTTGGCGAAGTCGAAATCGAGCGGCGCGTCGTTCTTCCGGTAGAGCATCATGAACCGAACGGGGCCTGCGCCCACCTCGTCCACGACATCCCTCAGCGTCACGAAGGTCCCGGCACGCTTGGACATCTTGACAGGCTCACCAGCGCGAAACAAGCGAACCAATTGACATATCTTGACGTCGAGATCGGCCTCGTTGCCGGTCAGGGCGGCGAGCGCCGCCTGCATACGCCTGATGTGGCCGCTATGGTCGGCGCCCCACACGTCGATCATGGACTTAAACCCGCGTCTGAACTTGTCGCGGTGATAGGCGACGTCAGAAGCGAAATACGTATATGAGCCGTCCGACTTGACGAGCGGCCGGTCCTGGTCGTCGCCGAATTCGCTCGAGCGGAACAGGAGCTGCTCGCGGTCTTCCCACTCCTCGTCCACCTTGCCCTTGGGCGGCGGTAAGCGCCCCTCGTAGATCAAGCCCTTAGCCCTGAGATCGGCGATGGTATCGGCCACCTCGTCATGGGCGCCGTCGATCAAGGAGCGCTCGGAGAAGAACACGTCGTGGCGGATGCCGAGCTGCGCGAGATCGTCCTCGATCATGCCGATCATCGCCTTGAGCGCGGTCGTGCGGACGATGGGAAGCCACTCCGCCTCCGGCTTGTCGAGAAGCGACGTCCCGTAATGGGCGGCAAGCTGAGCGCCGACGGGCTTCAGATAATCGCCGGGGTAAAGACCCTCGGGGATCTCGCCGATGTCTTGCCCAAGCGCCTCGCGGTAGCGCAAGAAGGCAGAGCGCGCGAGCACGTCCACCTGGGCGCCGGCATCGTTCACGTAATACTCGCGGGTCACGTCGTAGCCGGCGAAGGCGAGCAGGTTGGCGAGCGCGTCGCCGAACACGGCGCCGCGGCAATGGCCCACATGCATCGGACCGGTGGGGTTGGCGGAAACGTACTCGACGTTCACGGCCTCGCCCTTGCCGATGGCGCTCCGCCCATACGCATCACCCTGCTCCAACACCATGCGCAGCACGCTCGGCCAGAATGCACGGTCGAGTGTCAGGTTGATGAAGCCGGGCCCGGCAATTTCAACCTTCTCGATGAAGGGATCCGAGGCGATGAGCGGCACCAGCCGCTCGGCCAATTGGCGCGGCGCGGCGCTAGCGGGCTTGGCAAGCACCATGGCCGCATTGGTGGCGAGATCGCCGTGGGTCGGGTCCTTCGGCGTGGTGAGCGTGATGCCGTCGACGCTCGCCTCATGGGGCACGACGCCATCGTGCTTGAGCTGTTGGACGGCCGCCAGAACGTGGCCGTGGAACCCTGCAAAAACGTCCATGGAAGCTCCGGGAAGACTTTTTCGAGCATGATCTTATCGGAAAACCGGCGCCCACCTTTCCGGATCATGCTTTGGCGCGCGACTATCGCAAATCCGGGGTGGCGTCAAACAGGCGGCGATGCTCGGCGAGCGCGTAGCGGTCGGTCTGGCCGGCGATGAAGTCGCAGACATGGCGGGCAAAGGCTTGCGCGTCGAGGGCCGGCGCCTGCTCGGACCATTCCGGCGGCAGCGCATCCATGTCGGTGCTGTAACGGCGGAAGAGATCGGCGACCACCCCTTCCGCGGTGGCCATGATGCGCATGATGCGCTCGTGCCGGTACACGCGGGTGAAGAGGAACTGGCGGAGATCGTCGAGCTCGCGCTGCATCGCATCCGAGAACGCCACCACGGCGCGGCCCGCATGGCGGACATCGTCGGCGCTTCCGGGCTGAAGCGCCGCAAGCCGCGCCTCCGTCTCGGCGAGCGCGTCATCGATCATCGCCGTGATCAGGCGGCGGTTGACCTCGTAGAGCCGCCGCGGACCTTCCACGCCCGGATAGGCGGCATCCACTTGCGCAAGAAGCCGGCCTGCGATCGGCACCTCGGCGAGATCGGCGAACGTGAAGCAGTCGGCGCGAAAACCGTCGTCCACGTCGTGATTGTTGTAAGCGATGTCGTCGGCGAGCGCGGCCACTTGCGCTTCCACCGAAGCGTACGTGCCGAGATCGAGATCCTGCTTCGTGCAATAGGCCAGCACCGGCTCGGGCACGGGATGACTGCCGCCAAGCAAGGGCCCGTTGTGCTTCACCAATCCTTCGAGCGTCTCGAAGGTGAGGTTCAGCCCGTCGAAGCTTGCGTATTTCTTCTCGAGCTTGGTGACGACGCGCAAGGACTGGGCGTTGTGGTCGAAGCCGCCGGCGTTCTGCATGGCGGCGTCGAGCGCGCGCTCGCCGGCGTGCCCGAAAGGCGGATGGCCGAGATCGTGGGCGAGGGCGAGCGCCTCGGTCAGATCCTCGTCGATGCGGAGCGAGCGCGCGAGGCTGCGGGCGATCTGCGCCACTTCGAGACTGTGGGTGAGCCGCGAGCGATAGTGGTCGCCCTCGTGATAGACGAAGACCTGGGTCTTGTAGTTGAGGCGCCGGAACGCGGTCGAATGGAGGACGCGGTCGCGGTCGCGCGCGTAAGGAGAGCGGGTCGGGCTTGGCGCCTCGGGGATCAGCCGGCCGCGGCTTTCCCCCTCGTTGACGGCATAGGCCGCAAGCGTCCTTTCGTCCGCGGGTGCGCTTCGAACCGCGTCAATAGCACGCTGAGCTTTGCGGTTCCGGTCGATTGAACACGTCCTCTTGCGGGCTTATCTTAATAGGTGCCCGGCTTATCTTTCTCTGAGAAGATTGGCTATACCGAACATGAGCGAACCGTCCATCACCCTAAGTTCCCGCGCCGCAAAGCGCATCGTCGAACTCGTCAACGAAGACCAGGCTGCGAACCTGTTCCGCGTCAGCGTCGAAGGCGGCGGCTGCTCCGGCTTCCAATACCGCTTCGAGCTGGCCAGCGGCACCGCCCCCGATGACATCCTCATCGAGCGGGACGGCGCTACGGTCGCGATCGATCCCGTTTCGGCCGATTTCGTGAAGGGCTCCGAGATCGACTTCGTCGAGGAGCTGATCGGCGCCCACTTCAAGATCACGAACCCGAACGCCACGGCGTCCTGCGGCTGCGGCACCAGCTTCTCGATCTAGCGCCCCATTTTTCTTCGTCATTCCCGCGAAAGCGGGAATCCCGTAATCACCGCGCTTGGATTGCACCCGCGGCCTGGGTTACTGGATTGCCCGGTCGGGCCGGGCAATGACAAGAGAGCCATGAAGATCGCCACCTGGAACATCAACGGCATCAAGGCGCGCATCGACGCCGCCACCACCTGGCTCAAATCCGCCGCGCCGGATATCGCCTGCCTGCAAGAGATCAAATGCGCCGACGAGGCCTTCCCGCGGGAGGCGTTCGAGGACCTCGGCTATAACGTCGCCGTGCACGGCCAAAAGGGCTTCAACGGGGTGGCGGTGCTGTCGAAGCTCCCGCTCGACGACGTGACGCCCGGCCTTGCCGGCGATCCGGAAGACGTGCAGGCGCGCTACCAGGAGGCTTGCATCTCCGTGCCGTCCGGCGCGCTTCGCGTGGTGAACATCTATCTGCCGAATGGCAATGGCGCGCCTGAAAAGTTCGCCTACAAGCTCGCTTGGATGACGCGGCTCAAGGAGCGGGTGAAGACGCTCCTCACGCTCGAGGAGCCTTTCGTGATTGCGGGCGACTTCAACGTGATCCCAGCGCCTGAGGACGTCTACAATCCAGCGGCGTGGATGGACGATGCGCTGTTCCGCCCGGAGACCCGCGCCCATTTCCAGGCGCTTCGTCAACCTGGGGCTCACCGACGCGTTCCGGGCGTGCCACGACGAGCCGCACCGCTTCACCTTCTGGGACTACCAGGCGGGCGCCTGGCAGAAGAACCACGGCTTGCGCATCGACCATCTGCTGTTGTCGCCACAAGCGGCCGACAGGCTCATCGCATGCGAGATCGACCCCAACCCGCGCAGCTGGGAGAAGCCGTCCGATCACGTGCCGATTGTCGTGGAGCTGTCGCTTTAGGGCTGGAGACCGAGCCCATCGTCCTGAGCGCCGAAGCCGACGGACATGCCCATTGCGGCGGGCGGCACCACGTCCACCGGGCCGAGCTGAGGCTGGTTCGCGGCGGAGAGCGCCGGCGCGGACGGCTTTGAGACGGCGTGGCTCGCCGGGGCCGCCATCCGATTGCTCGACGTGGCCTTGGCGGCGGTCGCGGCCGTCCGGTTCGGGCCGCCGAGTTGCGGCAGCATGTCCTCGGCCTCTTTACGGGTCGCGTTGTCGGCGTGGGCGAAGGCCTCTTGATAGAGCTGCCCAATCCAATCGGTGTCGCGGGCGGCGCCTTGCGCGTTCTCGTTGGCGAGCGTCAGCAGAGCGAGCCCCCTCGCCTCTCTGTGGCTCACCCCTTCGCCGCGCCATAGAAGCTCGCCAAGCATGGCCTGCGCCGCGGCGTGCTGCTTACGCGCCGCCATGGCGAGCCAGTTGGCGGCGATGGTCGGGCTTTTCTCTACGCCGGCCCCGGTAAGATAGAGCCGGCCAAGCTGATATTGGGCCTCGGCATTGCCGAAATAGGCGCCGGCATGACGGAACAGCCCGGCGGCGTAACCGGGATCTGGCTGAAGCGACATGGCCGGGATGCCGCCGACATAATACTGACCGAGCGCGACGAACGACTCGCCGACATATTTGGCGATCGGGCTCGACGAGGGGATGTCGGCGTACTGATCGGCGATGCGCTGAAAGTAGTAGAACGCCTTGGCGTCGTCCTTGGGCACGTCTTGGCCGGAGGCATAGAGGCGCGCGAGCTTGAGCTGCGCGCCGAGCACGCCGCGCTTGGCGGCATATTCGAGCGCCGGCACGGCGGCGGCCACCTCGCCATCCTTCATGGCGCTGGCGCCTTGGCGGTAGGCCTCGGTGGCCGAGGTATAGGGCGGCGGGTTGTCCGCGCCGCCGACCGCGGCCGGTGCCAGGAGGATGAACGCGGCGAGCGCGTTCCCGAGTGTGCTTGCGCTAAATATCGGCATAGCACGCCACTTCCGCTGAACCGCCGGGATGGGTCACGGCACCGGTCCGGGCCGGCCCCACCTCGTTCGCGTATTTCCACAGATAGCCGCTCTGGAACGACCTCTCCGGCGCCTTCCAGTCCTTGGCGCGCGCCGCGAGCTCGTCCGCGCTCACCTCGATATCGATGACGCCGTTCTCGGCGTCGAGAGCGATCATGTCGCCGTCGCGCACGAGCGCGATGGGGCCGCCGACCGCCGCCTCGGGCCCGACATGGCCGACGCAAAAGCCGCGCGTGGCGCCGGAGAAGCGGCCGTCGGTGATGAGCGCGACCTTGTCGCCCATGCCCTGGCCGTAAAGCGCCGCGGTGGTCGAGAGCATCTCGCGCATGCCGGGGCCGCCTTTGGGGCCTTCGTAGCGGATGATGATCACGTCGCCTTCCTTGTATTTCTTGGCGCTGACGGCGGCGAAGGCCTCCTCCTCGCTGTCGAAGCAGCGGGCGGGACCCCGGAACTTCAGGGCCTTCATGCCAGCGACCTTGACGATGGCGCCGTCCGGCGCGAGCGACCCCCGCAAGCCCACGACGCCTCCCGTCGGCGACAGCGGGTTATCGGCAGAACGCACGACATCCTGGTCCGGGTTCCATTTCACCTTGGCAAGATTTTCGGCCATGGTCCGGCCGGTGACGGTGAGGCAGTCGCCGTGCAGATAGCCATGATCGAGGAGGGTTTTCATGAGGAGCGGCACCCCCCCAGCCTCGAACATATCCTTGGCGACATAACGGCCACCCGGTTTCAAATCTGCGATATATGGTGTCCTTTTCAAGACCTCGGCCACATCGAACAGATCGAACGCGATGCCGCACTCGTGGGCGATGGCCGGCAGATGGAGCGCCGCGTTGGTCGACCCGCCTGAGGCCGCAACCACAGCGGCGGCGTTCTCCAAGGCTTTCCGGGTGACGATATCGCGGGGTCGGACATTGAGCGCGATGAGGTCCATGACCTTCTCGCCCGCCGTCATGCAGAAGCGGTCCCTGATCTCGTAGGGCGCAGGCGCGCCGGACGAGTACGGGAGCGCCAAGCCGATGGCCTCGGAGACCGTGGCCATGGTGTTGGCGGTGAACTGGGCGCCGCAGGCGCCGGCCGATGGGCACGCCACATGCTCAAGCTCGTCCAGATCCTCGGACGACATCTTGCCGACAGAGTACTGGCCGACCGCCTCGAACAGGTCCTGGACGGTGACCGGGCGGCCCTTGAAGGAGCCCGGCAGGATCGAGCCGCCATAGATGAAGATCGACGGCACGTTGAGACGGCACATGGCCATCATCATGCCGGGCAGCGACTTGTCGCAGCCGGCAAGGCCGATCAGCGCGTCATAGCAATGGCCGCGCATGGTGAGCTCGACGCTATCGGCGATGACCTCGCGGGACGGCAGCGAGGACTTCATGCCCTCGTGCCCCATGGCGATGCCGTCGGTGACGGTGATGGTGCAGAATTCGCGGGGCGTGCCGTCCTTCGCGGCCACGCCCTGCTTCACGGCCTGCGCCTGGCGCATCAGCGAGATGTTGCAGGGGGCCGCCTCGTTCCAGCAGGTGGCCACGCCGACGAAGGGCTGATGAATCTGCTCGCGCGACAGCCCCATCGCGTAATAGTACGAGCGATGAGGGGCGCGGGATGGCCCTTCCGTCACATGCCTGCTCGGCAAGCGGGATTTATCGAACGTCTTTGCGTCCATCCGATCAATGTCCGGCTGAACTTGGATGAGCGGTCCACCGCCGCTCTTACGCCCCAGCCGGGTCTGCTCCCTGGCCCGCCCCCCTCGCTTATATGGTGCGCGAGTGTCTTCTAGGCCAATGATCCTCTAACTGACGCCGATGTCCCAAAGTTTTATGGCGCAAACGAGGCGTGAAAACCTCAGTCTGTTGTAATTTAGAGACAGTTGGAAAGAATCTCGGCAAGTCGTTGCCAAGATGCAAACAACGGCGGCGACGGAAAACTCCCGCTGCCTAAAGCGCAGCCTCGAGACGCTTCAGCGCCTGCTCCAGCTTGGCGGCGACGGCTTCCGCCTCCGACTTCCGCTCGCGCTGCTCCTCGACCACGTGCTCGGGCGCGCGGGACACGAATTTCTCGTTGGCAAGCTTGGCGGTTAGCTGGGCGATCTCAGAGCCCACTTTATCGATCTCGCGCTTCAAGCGCTCCGACTCGGCATCGATGTCGATGACGCCGGCAAGCGGCAAGGCCAATGTCGCCTCGTCGAGAACGATCTGGACCGAGCCCGCGGGCGGGGCGTCCACAAAGTCGATGGTCTCAATGCGGGCGAGCCGCTTGAGGGTCCCGTCATGGGCGGCGACCCGCGCCTTCGTCGCCGCGCCCGCGCCCGCGATCACCAGCGGCACCTTGGCGCCCGCCGGCACGTTCATCTCCGCCCTGACCGAGCGCACCTCGGTGACGAACCGGATGACCCAGTCGATTTCCGCATCGGCGTCGGCGTTCTGGAGGCCACGATGGGTGGGCCAGGCGGTGAGCATCAGGAGGCTCTCGCGGCTCTCCCCTTCCGGCGCACGCTTCCGCCACAGCTCCTCGGTGACGAAGGGCATGAACGGATGCAGCAGCTGGAGTGCGCGGTCGAGGACGAAGGCGGCCATGGCGCGTGTCTCGGCCCTCGCCTGCTCGTCGTCGCCGGTCAGGATCGGCTTGATGAGCTCCAGATACCAGTCGCAGTAGATGTGCCAGATGAAGTGGTAGATGGCGCCCGCCGCCTCGTTGAAGCGGAAGGCTTCGAGCGCCTCGGTCACCGCAGCCGCCGTGCGCTCGCTCTCGCCGGCGATCCACTTATTGACGGTCGCCTGCACGCGTGGCCGGATCGAAATCCGCGCGCGGCGCGCAGTCGTTCATCTCGGCGAAGCGGGCGGCATTCCACAGCTTGGTGGCGAAGTTGCGATAGCCTTCGACGCGCGCGCCAGACAATTTAATGTCGCGCCCTTGCGCCGCCATGGCGGCGAGCGTGAAGCGCAGCGCATCGGCGCCATAGCTGTCGATCAGCTCGAGGGGATCGATGACGTTCCCCTTCGACTTCGACATCTTCTGGCCCTTCTCGTCGCGGACCAGCGCGTGGATGTAGACGTCGCGGAACGGCACCTCCTCCATGAAGTGCAGCCCCATCATCATCATGCGCGCGACCCAGAAGAAGATGATGTCGAAGCCGGTGACGAGCACGTCGGTCGGGTAGTAGCGGCCGAGCTCCGGGGTCTTGTCGGGCCAGCCCAGCGTCGAGAACGGCCACAGCGCCGACGAGAACCAGGTGTCGAGCACATCCTCGTCCTGCTTCAGCTTCTCGTCCTTGCCGTAATGCGCTTTGGCCTGCGCCTTGGCGTCCGCCTCGGTCTCGGCGACGAACGCATGGCCGTCCGGCCCGTACCAGGCGGGGATCTGGTGACCCCACCACAGCTGGCGCGAGATGCACCAGGGCTGGATGTTCTCCATCCAGTGGAAGTAGGTCGATTCCCAATTCTTCGGCACGAACGTGGTGCGGCCGCGCTTCACCGCCTCGATGGCCGGTTTCGCCAGGGTGGCGGCATCGACATACCACTGGTCGGTCAGGAACGGCTCGATGACGGCGCCGGAGCGGTCGCCGTGCGGGACGGTGTGGAGGTAGTCCTCGATCTTCTCGAGAAGGCCCTCGGCCTCCAGGCGGTCGACGATCATCGTGCGCGCGGCGAAGCGGAACACCCCGTTCATTTCGAGAATTGTCGCATGGAGTTGCGGCGTCAGCTCGAGACCTTCCATGAACTCCGGATTGGGGTGCAGGAGAAGCCGCGCGTCCTGGCTCAACACGTTGATCATGGGCAGAGCGTGGCGCCTGCCCACCTCGAAGTCGTTGAAGTCATGCGCCGGCGTGATCTTCACCGCGCCCGAGCCCTTCTCCGGGTCGGAGTACTCGTCGGCGACAATGGGGATGCGGCGGCCGACGATGGGCAGGATCACGTTCTTGCCGACGAGATGGTTGTAGCGCTCGTCGTCCGGATGAACGGCGACCGCGGTGTCGCCGAGCATGGTCTCGGGCCGCGTGGTGGCGACGACGATGAAGGTGGACGGGTCTTCCGGATCGAAGGCGACGCCCTCGATGGGATAGCGCAGATGCCAGAGGTGGCCCTTGGTCTCGATCTGCTCCACCTCGAGATCGGAGATCGCCGTGAGCATCTCCGGATCCCAGTTGACGAGGCGCTTGTCCTTGTAGATGAGCCCGGCGCGGTGGAGCTCGACGAAGACCTTGCGGACGGCCTTCGACAAGCCCTCGTCCATGGTGAAGCGGAGCCGCGACCAGTCGCAGGACGCGCCGAGGCGCTTCAACTGGCCGACGATGGTGTTGCCGGACTCTTCCTTCCACTTCCAAATGCGCTTGATGAACTTCTCGCGGCCGAGGGCGCGGCGGTTCGGCTCCTGGCGCTCCATCAACTGACGCTCGACCACCATCTGCGTGGCGATGCCGGCATGGTCGGTGCCAGGCTGCCACAGCACATCGCGGCCGCGCATGCGCTCGAAGCGAACCAGCACGTCTTGCAGCGTGTTGTTGAGCGCGTGCCCCATATGGAGCGAACCGGTGACGTTGGGCGGCGGGATGACGACGGCGAAGGGCTTCGCCGTCTCGCGGTCGCCGCGGCCGGCGGCGAAGGCGCGCGCGTCTTCCCAGGCGCGATAGATGTCGCCTTCGAAATTCTGCGGTTGATACGTCTTATCGAGCATGGAACGCGGACGGTTGGCGAATAAAGGGTCGCCGCGGGTCCTACGCTCTCGGCTTCCGCGCTGTCAACGTCTGGCGGTGTTTTAGTCCTGGGAGCGGCGAAGCGTCTCGGGATCGAGCTCGCGCACGAGGCGCGGCATGTTCTCGTCGAGCCATTGCCGCAACATCGGACGCAGCATGTCCTTGATGCTGTCTTCCAGGGTCTTGGCACCCTCGTCGTGGTACACGCCGTTCGCCTGCATCGCGACGGGCTCAGGCTCGGGCTCGAACGCGGGCTCAGGCTCCGCCTCTTGCTCTTCCTCTTCCGCCTGCCATGCCGGCGCTTCGCCCGGCCAGAACGGCGCCTTGTCAGGCTCGGGCTCGGGCTCAACAGCCTCCAGCATCTCTTCCAGCTCTGCCGCGGTCATCTCGACCTCGGTGAGCACGAACTCGGCCTCCGGTTCGTCCATGGCCTCTTCCGGCTCGGGTGCCGGCTCGGAGGCCGCCATGGGCTCGGGCTCGGGATGGGTCTCGGCCTCTGGTTCCGGCTCCTCCATGGGAACAGCCATGGAGAGAGGCTCGGGCTCCTCCGCCATCTGCTCGGGCGCGGGCTCCGGTGCGAAGGCTGGCTCGGGCTGGGGCATCGGCTCCGGCTGCGGCGCGGTCTGGAACCGGAACGGCTCCGCCTGGGGCGTCGTCGACGTCGGCACCTGCCCTGCCCGCAGCGCGGCGATGGCGCGCTCGAGCGCCGAGGCGGCCTCGAGGCTCGCCGACGGCTTCGGCTCTTGCGGCTGCTGGGCTTGCGGCTCTTGCGGTGCGGCCATCTGCGGCGGCATCTCCTGCACGGGTTCCGCCGGCGGGGCCGGCTCGACGGGCGGCGCCGCTTCCATCACGGGCGCGGGCTCAGGCTCCGCCTCTTGCTCCTGAGGCTCGGCGCTTTCCGCAGGCATGAATTCGGGCGCGGCGCTTTCCGCGGGCTCCAGGTCAAGGACCTCGTCGACCTCCATCACCTCGGTGATCTCGATGACGTCTTCTTCCTCGACAATCTCAAGACCCCCAAGCTCGGCCGTGAGGTCGAGGATCTCCTCCTCCTCGTCGGCCGCGGTCTGGGGCGCGCTGCCGCTCAGGACGCGCGCGATGTCGTTGATGATCTGGCTGTCGGCCTCACCTTCGAGGCTCTCGTCCTCCGGCTGGGCTTGCTGGGTTGCTTTCTTCGCCTGGCCGGCTTCATCGTCCGTGATAATCCGACGGATGGAGGCCAGAATCTCCTCCATTGTCGGCTCAGGAGCGCGCTCGGTGCTGCTCATGACTTGATCCCTTGCCGCCTCTTGAAACTGACATCACCCGGCGGGTGTACACCAGGGTTACCCTCATTCAATAGCTTAACACGATGTTAAGACCCAAGTCTCGATTTGCCTGGGAGAAAAGCCCTATTGGTTAACGCGTAAGGTCCCGCGATGGTTCAATTATCCGCGGCAGGCGGCGCTGGCGGGCGCAGGCCGAACCACTTGTTCTTGACGATCTCATAGTGCTCAAGCGGATCGTAATAAGGCACTGACAGTCCCAGTGTTTGAGCATCCATGCGGCCGATGGCGGAGTAGAGCGAATACTCCGCCACGACCCGGTCGCGCAGCGCCGAGACGAGGCCGATCTGCGAGTTCAGGAGCTCGCGCTGGGCGTCGAGGACGTCGAGGGTGGTGCGCTGGCCCACCTTCTCCTCCTCGCGCACGCCGTTGAGCGCGATCTTGTTGGCCTTCACGGCAGACTCCGCCGAGCTGATGGCCGGCCCCGAGGACTGCAGGATGCCCCAGTTGGCGATGACATCGGCGTGGACGCGCAAGCGCGCATCCTCGACCTCCCGCTTGAGCTGATTGTTGGTCTCCTTGGCCTGGCGGACGCGGGCCGCGACGCCGCCGCCCTGATAGAGCGGGACATTGACCTGGGCCGTCACCGTCGTCGTCTCGATGTCCTTGGTGAACTGGCTCTGGTCGAAGCGCTTTTCGTATTGGGCTTGGAGACTGACATCGGGCAGGAGCTCGCCCATGATCTGCTCGACCGCGTAGAGCGAGGCCTCCTCGTTATAGACCGAGGCGAGGATCACCGGGTTCTCGCCGTCGCCGAGGGTCATGGCCTCGTCCAGGGTCTGCGGCAGAAGGTGGCGGATCGACGGGGGCGTCTGCAGATTGCCGGGCGGATGGCCGATGACCTGCTCGTACGCGGCGCGGCTCGTCTTCAAGTTCGCCTGGGCCACGCTCAACGTGGCAAGCGCCTCGGACCGGCGCGCCTCGGCCTGGGCCACGTCGGTCCGCGTCACCTCGCCCACATCGAAGCGGTCGCGGGTGGCTTTCAACTGCTCGGAGAGGACACTCACATCGTTCTCGCGCAAGCGGACAATGGCTTGGTCGCGCACGACGTTCACGTAAGCGGTGGCGGCGTCGAGCAAGACGGTCTGCTCGGTGTTGCGCAAGGTCTCACGCTGCGCCTGCACCTGGGACTTGGCCTGGCGGACGGCATTGAGATTCTGAAAGCCTTCGAACAAAGGCTGCGACAGCTGAACGGAATAGCCGTGCGGATGGGTGACGCCGTCCGTTGATAGACCGCCGGCACCAAACGCAACGGCATTCTTGGAGTTGCTGTTCTGATTGACGTAGTTGGTGTCGCCGCTGGCGCTCACATTGGGACGCAAGCCGGATTTGGCGAACGCCACCTGCTCGTCGATCGCTCTTAAGCGCGCGCGTTCGGCGTTGAGAACGGGATTGACGAGATAGGCGTCGGCCAGCGCCTGCTCCAGAGTCTCGGCCTTGGCCGGCGCGCATGCAAATGCGACAGCGAGCATGGCCATGGCGACAGCCGCCCCGCCAAGCAGCCGCCGCGAGATCGCGCAGCACGACTGATCGCGCCTGCCCTCTTCACCAAGCACTACCATTCTCCCGCAGTCAGCAGCCCCCCAGCCCCTCCTGCACTAAGAACCATAGAGCACAGCGCGCAGGCAGCGATACCCAGGAAGGGTCGGCTCGGGCAGAATTCAACAAAAATCTCAAGGCACTGTGGGATCGGAGCAACAGTGGCGAAGCGCCGCGCCGGCGGCTAGAAGGTGAAAGCGGGCGCCGGCGCAAAACCCGGCAACGGACTTGCGCCTGCGTCGAAATGCACCGCCCCACTCGCCTCACCGCCGATCTTCACGAAGAGATTCGCCTTGCCCTGGCGCATGTTAGGTCTTTGGGTCAGCACCGCCACGAGCCTGCCGCCTTCCGCCAGCTGGGCAAACAGCGTTTCGGGGACCTGCGGCACACTGCCCTCGATGACGATGACGTCATAAGGCGCGCCAGCCGCCCAGCCATCCTCAAGATCCCCCTCGACGATCTCGACATTGGCAAGCTTCAGCCCGGCCAGATTGGCCTTCGCCGCCTTGGCAAGCTCGGGCTCGGGCTCAAGGCCCGTGACGCGGGCGGTGAGTTGCGACAACAAAGCGGTGGAGTAGCCGGTGGCGCAGCCGACATCGAGAACCTTGTCTTGCGGTTCGATCTCGGCGAGCTGGATCAGCCGCGCCTGCACCATGGGCGAAAGCAGGAAGCGCGCGGGCGCGCCGTCCCGCGCCGGAAACACCTCGATATTCTCGTCCATATAGGCGAGACCTTGGAGGACTTGCGGCACGAACCGCTCGCGCGGCAGGGTGCGCAAGGCGGCAAGCAGACTTGCATCAGTCACTTCGTTGGGGCGGACCTGCGACTCCACCATGGCGATCCGCCTCGCCTCATAATCGCTCATGCTCGCGCCGTCCTTTCCGGCTTCTCTCCCGTATCTCCGGGACTTTACACGGCTTACACCAAGCCCCAACCGAATAGAAAGAATCCGTCCGTAGTCCTATTAATCTCATGTGACGGTCGTGGTTGGCAGGAGGGCATGCTGACGCGTATTGCACGAGAGGCTGGACATTCGCTAGTTAGGCACTAGAAAACCAGCCCGGTTGGCCACGTGGCGGAGTGGTGACGCAGCGGACTGCAAATCCGTACACCCCGGTTCGATTCCGGGCGTGGCCTCCAACCTAATCCCCTCCTTTCGAGCCCAGCGCCTCCGTCATGAAGGTGCGGAACTTCGGCGTGTATTGCGCGAGATAGCCGGAGCGCTCGAAGTGGGCCGACTTGAGGTAAGCGTGATGCTGCTTCAGCTGGATGCGGACCGCGGCGATCCATTCCGGCGTCGGGTTGACGTCGAGGATCTCCTCGCTGGCGTTGAGGATCGTGTCCACGAAGAGTTCGTATTTCTGGAACGTCTCCTTGCTGCCGTCGACGGTCAGATTGACATAGTCGAAGTCGGCCAGGCTCTGCGTGGGATCGGAGAGCTTGGGGTTGTCGAACCCTAATCTGAGTGTCTCGCGCCACAGCTCATTGGCATCGGCCCGGCGCTCGGACCGCCGGCCCTCCGAGATCTGCAAATGGGCGTAGACCAGCGCGCCGATGGCAGCGAGCGCCATCACGACGTTCGCCAGCGAGCCAATGTCCAACCACTCCATGCGCGTCTCACTCGCTCATTTTGGGGACGGCCCCTGGAGCCGGAACCCGCCGCAGCGATAATAGAGATAGAGCAGCAGGAGCAGCCAGACGGCGACGAAGCCGTCGGAGAAGATGGTCAGGAAGTTGTAAGGCGCGTAATTCCCCTTCTCGACCATCTGATGGATGTGTCCGTAGGTGGCGCCGAGCATGAAGAGCGACCAGCCGAGCCCTGTCGCGAGCCAGAACAGGCCCCCGATCCAGATGCACAGGAAGCCGAGCACGCCCCACGCGCCGTCATGGACGCCGACCTCGAACTGGAACGGGCTTCCCGGCGGCCAGCCGATCATCTTCGCAGCCTCGTTGGCGAAGAAGACGTGGGGAATGAACCCAAAGACGAAGCCGATCACACCGACATCGAGCACCAAGGCGTAGAGCAGCAAGAGGCGCACCACGCGGTCCATGGTCCGCGGCCCGCGGGTCAGCGCGAGGTGCAGAAGGGGCAGCACGACGCTGAGGGCGACGACGGCCAAGTCGATCATGGCGACGCTCCGGTTGGCGCAAGGCCCTACGCCTGACCAAGTCCGCTCTTTCTAAGTCCGCTCTTTGCGAATTTGCCAGCCTCCGGCAGATAGTAGCAGGTCGGGGAAATCAGGACAGACGGGGAGCCCTATTCGGACGCGGTCTCGGCCTTGGACTCGGAGCGCCCATTGTCCCCCTTGCGGCGATACCACCACACGGTCACCTGACGCCGCCAGCGGCGTACCGCGGGAAGATCGACCGACAGCACGAGAAGTCCGAGCGGGATCATCCAGAAGCCGAGCACCGGCAGGAAGCCCAAGAGCCCGCCGGCCACGAGCAGGATGCCGAGGCCGAGCCTGACAGGCTTCGATTTCGGCAGATGCCAATGGCTGTTGAAGACGCGGACCTTGTGGGCCATTGCGATGTCCTGCTTAAGACGCCCTTGCCGGACATAGGGGGTTCGGCGGGGCGCCGCAACCCGACACGATTTTCGCGTGGCCGGGGACGCGCAAAGCTCTGGAAAGCCCCGTCCCCTTTTGCTATCTACCCCACCTAGCGCCGCTTGGCGCTCTGCTCCCCGGTAGCTCAGTTGGTAGAGCAAGCGGCTGTTAACCGCTGGGTCGCTGGTTCGAGTCCGGCCCGGGGAGCCAAATAAATCAACAAGGTAGACCCCTGTTTCGACCTTCGAAATCTCCCAGCAGCTCGCTGATGTACGCTATGTGTACGGACACTGGTCAGCTCTACAGGCAATCTTCGCTGATTGTTGGTCTGAATGTCGGCTAAAGCGCCAAAAGCTGACCTGAAGCCCATTGCCCGGGCACGTCCGCTAAGTGCCAACGGCGAACTCAGGCACACCCCGGAACGCCAAATTCTTCAAAGCTGCAAAATGTTCTGGGCCGCGCACCGGGGCTATTTTGACATTGCGCTTGCGACCGTAGCCTGCAGTTCGGCCTCGTATGCTACGGCCTCGTATAGGCCGGGCTGTGCCGTCCCGGCGAAAACGAGTTCGATGGATCTAGGACCAGTATTAGGCGGGAGGTTGGCGGCCTTAATTGAAATTCCGACGGTCAGTTGTTGCCAATCAGGCGCGGCCGACAGTTCAAGGAGCACGACGGCGTCACCCGTTCCCGTACCGCTGAGTTTCTTGCTCCCCCGGAGGTGATTGCCATTCTCCTGCAAAAGCACCGGTAGGTACTCGGTCATCATCATGTTTGTCTTGTCGATCAGTTCCCCAGAGCCGGGGATGCGCAGACGAAATGTGCCCCCCTGTTCCGCGACGAGGGTCAAGCTAATTGGCAAGCCTTTCTCCAAAATCTTGAAGGCGGCGCCGATTGCTTCGCCTATGCCCTCGGCAACCCCACTCGTTCCAGCCGGCGCGAGGTCACCAGGAAGTGCCAAGATGCCGCCCCCGTTCTCCGGATTAGCCCTCGGTTTCCGGGGTACATATCGCGATAGGGCGGTGGCCACGCTCATCTCCTCGCCGTCGGCGACGATGTGCGTCAGTGTGATTTGACCGCGCCACGGCTGCTCCCAGCCCTCGGTCGCTGGCCCAGTCGGCGCTGCTTCGGGCTGCGGAGTGACGACCGCTTCGACAGCGCTTCCGGCACATTCCACTTGGGCCTGCTCGAGAGCCCCCGTCTTTTCGCGGATTAGCAGATGGGTCGGGTTCTTGCTGAACCTCGCATGCAAGTCGCGGATGTCATCTATGGCGCAATCCCTGATGGCCGCATCGGCCTTGCCAAGCACCCCCTCCAGCACGGCGATCTTTTTCATGCCGCCGGCGATCTTCTTGCGGAGATCGGGACAGGCCTGATTGTCCTTGAGTGACAGTAGCTCCGCCTCCAACTCGTCGAGCCCCGCTCTCGCCTCTTTAAGCTTCCCTTGTGCGAATTGGCCGTTCGCTTTCTCGAAGGCAGCGCTGGCTCGTGTGATCCTCGCTGCAATCCCATCCAACTCCGCCACCTTTGCTGCTAACAGCGGGTGCGGACGGGCGAGCGCCTTTATGCGCTGACTATAGCTTGCCATTTTCTGTGCATCGCAGGAGGCGATTGCGGCGTCGACCTTCGCCAGATTGTCGCGGGTGGTCTCGGCAATCGAAACGGCAGAGGCAATACGCTTGGCAAGGTCCGGGCACGCCACACCAGCCCCAGCCAGCGTGGTCCGCGCGCGCTGCAGATCCGACAAGGACTGGATAAAGTCGCCCGCGATGAATTGAGTTGCCGCTTGCTTGTAAGCTTCCTGCGCCTCGACGACAGACTGAGATAGTTGGTCGACTTTCGCTCGCGCCTCGCTCAATTCGGGATGGTCAGCCGCCCGCAACTTGGCGGCAAGAACAGCAAGGTCGCCCGCGACGCAGCGCTGGCCCGCCGTCCTCACTTCCCCGTCCAGCTGAGCGATCTGGCTCGCTATTCTGGCCTTCTGCTCGGCGGCCCCTTTAGCGACGTTCGGACACGCAGCGGTGTCGATCTGAGCCAACGCGGTATCCGCCGCCCCGAGTTGGCCCTTGTCGATCAGAGAACTTACGGTGTCCAGCGACTTTTGGGGCGCGTGGCACGAAGCGCGGCTCGCTTCAAGCGTGATCTCGAACGGATCGGGCAGCTTGAGGCGCTTGGCTTCAAGCGTGATCTCGAACGGATCGGGCAGCTTGAGGCGCTTGGCTTCGAGCGTGATCTCGAACGGATCGGGCAGCTTGAGGCGCTTGGCTTCAAGCGTGATCTCGAACGGATCGGGCAGCTTGAGGCGCTTGGCTTCAAGCGTGATCTCGAACGGATCGGGCAGCTTGAGGCGCTTGGCTTCGAGCGTGATCTCGAACGGATCGGGCAGCTTGAGGCGCTTGGCTTCGAGCGTCAGGGTAAAGGGTTCAGGGAGTTCCGGCGCCACCGGCAACGACTGGGCGTAGGCATGCGATGCAAGCTGTGACGATGAGATTCCGACTACGAGCGCCGAAACAAGACCAAGGAGCTTTCGCCGCAGGTCGTCGCCCGGGAGGCTCCGCATCGAGGGTCAGCTGATCTGCACAATAGCGCCCACATCAACCCCCGTCCCTAAGCTTATCGAGAGCGTCCGTCGTATAGCAGTAAATCTGCTTCTGCCACTTGTCGCCGGGCTTCAGACTGAAAGGCTCAGTGGTATGGCCCGTGTTTACTAGGGTCCGGGCTACATCATCAGGCGTTGTCGTCAGGTAATACGAAGCCTTTTTCTTCACCATCTCAACCGTATCGGCACAAATGCATTTCGCCGGGATCCAGAATTCTCCGCCAGCATAACTATCCGGTAGGACGGTGGTTTTTAGTCCAGGCACGCAGTCCAGGTTGACGGCCCAAACTCCTTGCGCTTGCAACCGGCCCATTGGCTCCAGCAGCAAAACGGAGAAAGCCAATGCCATTCCGACGAAGAGGAATTTCGTTGGTAAGAAACCGATTATTGTTTTCATCGCAGCATCTCCCCAATGATCAACTTCTGCAAAGTTGAGCGCCGAGGCAGACGGCGAGGGGCGCCGTAAGCCAGAAGATATAAGCTTACTCCCAGGCCTGATGCTTAGCCAGCGACGGTTGTTGCTTCCGCGACGGCGCCGAGGGCTTTGGAGGAGAACCAAACTAGCGGGCTCAAGTCGCACCGGAGCCTTTCGGACTCCGTCAATCGAGCGTGCCAAGGTTGTCTAGAGAATCGAAGCTCGGCGGAGCGGTGTCCGTTTCACCCGGACTCGCGGCACCAGGCGCGGGATTGACCTTATCGGATCCCTTGGCAAGTCCCTCGCTCGGAGTTGGGTCGCCAGGCACAATTAACGCATTGGGGCTAGCAGATTGACCGGTGTCGACGGGGTCGCCCGCATCATGGCCGAACGCACGCAGGGCTTCCCGCGCCCGCGCCTTAGCCTTTTCCGCCTTGCGGTACCATTCGTCAGCCTCTTTATCGTCTTGCGCAACACCTTTTCCTGCCTTGTACATGTTACCGAGATCGGCCATCGCCATACTGTTGCCGCTGTCCGCAGCCTTGCGGTACCACTCGATAGCCCTGCGGTACCATTCGTCAGCCTCTTTATCGTCTTGCGCGACACCCTTTCCTTCCTTGTACATGTCACCGAGACGGTACATTGCGTCGATATAGCCCTTGTTCGCGGCCTTGCGGTACCATTCGATAGCCTCTTTATCGTCTGGCGCGCCGACACCTATTCCTTCCTCGTACATGCTACCGAGAACCGTCATCGCCACCGCCTCGCCCTTGTCCGCAGCCTTGCGGTACCTCTCGATAGCCTTGTGGTACCATTCGAAAGCCTCCTGATAGTCTGGCGCGACACCTTCGCCTTTTTGATGAGCTAGGCCGAGCTGGGTCATTGCGAACGCGTCGCCCGTTTCCGCGGCCTTGTGATACCACTCAGCAGCCAGCTTATCGTCTCGGGCTATACCGTAGCCGTATTGATACATAATGCCGAGAAGGACCATTGCGGACCCGTAACCCTTGTCGGCGGCCTTTTGAAATTGTTCAAACGCCTGCGGGTACAAATCTACTGCAAGCAGTGCACGCCCCAGCTGAAACTCGAAGCGCGCAATGTCCGGATAGGATGCTAAGGCGCTTCGACAGGCACCGGCTGCCTGCTCCGGTAAAAGCGCTTGAAAGTCGACGCCATCCGTGACCTTGTCGTTGTCTTCTGGATCTGCCGCAAGACGGTCGCAGTCTTGTACTGGTGGCAAAGGAGCGGTCGGATTCAGCTCAGCCGCATCTGACCCACCGGTGCCCTTGAGCCGTTCGATGCGCAGCCGCGCCAATGGCGCGAAGGTGCCGTCCGGATAGGCCTTGAGGTAGGTCTCAAGCTCCTGCGGCTTATCGCTATCGCGCACGCTCTCCCAGAAGCTCAATTCAGTGGCATCGGCCTCGGCATGCGCCGCCGGTGCGCCGAGCGCGGATAGCATCAAGATCGCGGCAAACGTAGTGAGCGATTTTCTCATGCTGCACCGCTTTTGACGCCAAAAGGCGGGGATCCTTAGAAATGTAACGCACAGCACGGGACATGACTATGGACTCTATGCCGGAAATCGTCTGCCGCGACACATGCCAGCGGGCGAGCTTAGGAGTACCCAGGGTTCGTAATCGCATTTCCCCAAGCCCTAAGCGGCGCACCAAATAAGCATTACTTTTTAGCATCTTAACAGTAAAGTTCCTCCCCTCACGATTACCTGCGTCTACAAGAATAGTGGCCCGTTCAGCCTAGGTTCATATTGGCTTTGAAATAGTTCAGTTCTAAACTTCTCTTTGTTCCCCACAGGGAGACCTCTGATGCTCACGCACATCGCTTTAGTGATGTCGGCAATAGGCAGACGGTCTGAGGTGATGCCATGACCCCGAGCCACGGGATAGCACCACGGGTCCCAAGCAAGGCTACGATGCTCTTCGCAGCCATCCTTATTGGAGGCAGCTTCGCGTGCTGCTTGAGTTCCCTAACTTCGCAAGCCATAGCCCAACCAAACCTGTGCCCACGCGACGCGCAAGGGTGTGAGCGGCCGTTTCGCCTCGCACAGGCTGACTATTTTGCGCCGGTAGAAGACCCCGACAAAGCGCGCGAGCTTCAACAAGGCCTCGGAGTCACGCCACACCCGGCCCCTGCCGAACCGGCTACCGGCTGCAAGCGCTATGAGACACTCTTGTTGGAATCGAGCGCGACGATCCAGCAAGGAACCGGCAAAGGCTGCTTTGTCGACTTTGGTCCCGGCTGGATCGGACTGCCAAACAACCAATGCGCGAAGTGCTCCGCAGGGACCTACGATCCTGGCAAGGGTACGTGCGTCGTGCGTGAGCAGAAATGCGTCGATCAAAACGATTGCGAAATTAGCGCTAATGGGGGCTACAGCGTCGCCACGGCGGATGCACTCCTGGCGAAGGCCAACACTCTCCTCGACACGTGCGCGTATGTCGATGGACCCCCATGGGAAGCCTGCACGAACGCCTACACCGCGCTGTCTGACGCCGACGTCAACCTCGTGCAGGTCTTCCAGGAAGCCCTGCCAAGCCCAGGCCGGTGCTGGATCTGCAAACCAGAACACCTTGTGAGGGCTGCGGGGACTCTCGCCCTCCTAAACAGCCGATACACATCCAACTCACACCAAGCGGCTAACTTCGATCAGACGCTATTCAATATCCAAAGTCAGACGAACCTTCCTCTTTGCTCGCCTTGAATCGCAGTACCCGACCTGCCCTAAGGACCGAGGGCCACAACTGGCACATTCAGCGCAAGAAGCCGTGGAGGCTTGATATGATCATACACAGAGCATCGCTCGTTTTGTCGTCAGTCTTCGCACTACTTGCCAGCGTCGGACCGTCGGGCGCCGTGACGAACGAAGTGGTCCGGGACATCGGATCGGATGCCATCCCGACCTGCAGTTGTCGGCACTTCGGGCCCAACTGTGTGCACGTGGTCCCGCAAGGAACGACTCAGTGCAGGATCACCTTCGCCGATTCAGCGGAGGAGGCCCAAGCGCTCCGCGACCAACGATGTCGGGATTTACACGGAGGCGCCGATCTCGTTTGGGAATCCTTCAAATGCACAACCCGCGATAGAGCACGGGAGTTGCGGGTTCTTACGAGACGCCTTGAGCAAGAGGCGCGGGCGACGTGTGGGAATGGAAATTACATCGTGATGGGAGGCTGGACGCCCGAATTTAAGTGCATCGTCGGTGGTGGTGGCGGTGCCGGCGTCCCCGTCGGTGGTGTCACCTCAAGCGGGAGTGGAAGTGGTAGCGGCAGCACTGGTGCCGGCAGCGGCAGCGGGAGTAGTAGCGGCGGCGCGGGGCCGCTTGCCGGAACGGGCGGCCCTGGTTCAGGCTCGACACCCGGCACGGGCAGTGCGGGTGCGAGCGGCGGCTGCATAAAGATAGGTGGGGCAGACGTGTGCCCGACAACCCCAAGCTCAATTCCAACCCCACCACCACGGAGTGTGGAAACTGACGCCAGTGCTGGCGGCACAAGCGCGGGCGCTGGCGGTGCCAGCACTGCGGACGGATGCCCGGTGGGTCAATGCGATGACGGCGGTGGCGTGTTCGGGATGAGCAGTTGTCGCAGTTCAACTCCGACATGTCCCGCCGGCAGTAATTGTGGGGCGCCAGGCTGTCCGTAGGGCCAAGGGATGGACCGCAACCCAAAAATACTCGCCCTGGCGCTCGCCGCTCTCTTGGCGATATCGCAATCGACCCTCGCAGATCCGCATCAGACACAGGGGCGAGTGAGCGGGTTGATCGGAACGATCTATCAAGGCGCGCTTGCCGTCGAAGGCTGGGAGGATTTCGGGGGCGGCCTGTTGGCCGACCCGGTTTGGTACAGCCAATACCAGCGTGGGGACGGCGCCTCCTTGGTGCTGTCGCTCCTGGCCTTGCCGCGAAGCCCGGGATCTCAGCAGGCGACCTTCCAAGTGGCGGACGTGCTGTTCGTACCGCCGCTGGAGAGCGGCCTCGAGCTCTCGTTCGTTTGCCGTTCAGCGCCAGCAAATCCAGCCCAGAAGGTCATTGCGGTGGCCCGTCCCGAGCGCGCGGAATGGTGGCATGACATTCGACAGGCCTGGAGCGTGCAGATCGAACTCGGGGCGGATAGCGCCAGCGGTCGCAACGGGTATCGAATGCATCAACGAAGGCTGGGGAGAATAGAAAGAATGAGCGGCACCGGCCAAATGAGAGTGCAGAGCCTCAAGAAACCCCTGCTTCGCAACCTTGCCGGCTGCGCGTTCGTGGCTCTGATATTCGCCGCGTGGCCACCGGCGGTTGGTCCTGCTACTGCCGCGGAGGACCCGGACTTTCAGCTTGATCCGGACATGGGCCCGGCAACCGTAGCGACACCGCCCGCATCCGACACGCCCGTGCGCGACGAGCAGCCGGGTAGCGTTGCCGGCCGATACCTCGCGGCGCACTTCGCCGGCAAGAACATCGCCATCATTCAAGACACTTCGGCTTACGGCCAAGGCCTCGGCGACACGGTTAAGCAAGCGCTGAACGCGGCCGGCCAACAAGAGGTGCTGTATGAATCCTATCCTGACCAGATGGACTATTCGGGCCTCATCAACAGACTCAAGCGAGCAAGGGCCGACGTGGTGTTCATAGCGGGCGGGCACCAGTACGCCGCGCTTATCGTGCGCCAGACTCATTGGGAAGGCATGAATACGATCTTCATGGGCAGCGATGCTTTCGCCACTCAAGAGTTCTGGCTCATTACCGGTAGTGCCGGCGAAGGCACGCTCATGGCCGCTCCAGGCGCGGTCTATCGTTGGTCGAACGGCACCTACCAGCAGATCGAATAGCGCGAGGTCCCATGCGGACGAACTACAACAGGCGTCTTGCGAGTAACATCGCGCGCAGCGCGGGGTTAGCCGTGATGCTGGTGGCGGGTACTGTGGTTGCCGCCCCTGGCGCCGTCAGCGACGACCCAGATTTCGATCTCGATCTCGATCCGTTGCGGCATGCCGCGCCAGACGGAAATCACGGCCGGCTGATGGTCGTCACCATGCCTGAGATCAACCTCTTCCCGGAGCCAAGCGTGAGATCTCCGCGCATCGGAGCCTTCCGCAACGGTGACGGCGTCACGGTGCTCGAAAGGCGAATCGATGACGACGGAGAGAATTGGGCGAGAGTCTGCTCGGGAAGCACCTGCGGCTGGGTGGGTGCTGACTTTCTCGAGCCCGCCCCCGGCGACGAACCATAGACTCGACCAGGACGTCTAACCAATGACAGCTCACGATCGATACCGGCTTGGAATCGTCGTCAAGGCCGCCGCCCTCCTCCTGTGGTCCGTGGCAAGCGTCGGCGCCGAGCCACTTCAAGTTCATGACGGCATGACCCCGCGTCAGCTTGTGGATTTTGCCGAGCAGCAGGGCTGGCGCGCCGAGGCCAGCGAGACCGGCGCGAATGTTGTCATCCACGCCGGCGATGAGAGCATCCATGTCAAGATGATGGACTGCGACAATCTGCTCTGCGCATCCGGCCTCATTAGCCGCATCACCTACTACACCATCGAATCCCCGCGCGGAGCCTGCAATCTCTGGCATTGGAACCTTGAAGCCAGAGGCGCCACCGGCTTCGGCGCCCAACAGACCTTCGACGGGGAAAGCTCCCTCAGCTACGTGACATTGCAGCGCTACCTCCGGTTCCGCGGCGTGACCGACCAATATTTGCGCGATGTGGTCGACATCTGGCTCAAGGCCTCGCCTCCCTTCTGGGAACTGGTCAAGCAATGCGCGGCGCCAGAGCGTGACGAGCCTTAACGACGAATGATCAGTGAAGCGTCTTGTCCGCTTAGGGTCATTAGCGGACCTCGGCGACCGGATCGGGGATGTCAGCTCTACCCCTCAAAGCAGACATGTTCAGCGTCGAAATGAACGTCTGCTTCGTGCCAACAACAGACATCAGTCTCGAAGCAAGCGAGCTACCAGGCGACGCGCATGCCGACCTTGCCGCCGACGCCGGTGATGTCGTTGCCGAAGGTGGTGTCGACCTTGGCGAACACGGACGTGGTCTGCGAGACATTGAAGAAGTTCACGCCGGCCGAGACCTCGGCCCAGACGTCTTGGAGATTGTCCTGGAAGCGGAAGGTGGTGCCGCTGGAGGTCAGCGTCGCCTGATTGTTGTCTGAGAGATTGCCCCACAGGCTGCCGATGACGAACGGCTCCATCAGGGTGCCGGCCCAAGCCTGCATGGTGGTGCCGGCTCTGAGCCCCAAGCGGCCTCTGACATTGGGATGGTCATTGAAGGAGACGGTGTTGCCGCCTTGCGAGAACCCGTCGATGTTCGCCCACATCACCTCGATCGTGGCCAGCGGCTCGAGGAACGCGCCGCCCGAGAAGCTGCCGAAGCGGTAGCCGGTGTCGGTGCGCACGCCCAGCGTCGAGGCGTCGAGGGAATTCGGGAAGCCGAGCGTGCCGTTCGGATCGAGCTCGTAGAGATGGGCGTTGAACAGGGTGTCGACGAACAACCCGCCCTTCAGATAGGTGGCATAGGCCCCGACCTGCCCGCCGCTGAAGTCGAACTGGCGCACCAGGTTGCTGTAGTCGAGATTGGCTTGGACGAAGCCGCCGAGCATGCCGAACACCAGCGCGTCGCCCTCTGACAGCACATCCCGCTTGCCCATATCGAGACCGACCTGGAAGTCCATGGTCTGAAGGTCGCGGTCGAGATTGTAGTTGTAGCTGCGGCCATAGGCGCTGGTGCTGGCGCTGCCGTCACGGCCGAGCCAGCCGCCTGAGCCTCGTGCCCACACCGCCGGCGTGAGATTGCCGGAAGGCGCCGCGCCGAGCGACTTGCCGCCGGGACTATAGGCGGCGGGCGCGCCGCCACCGTTCAGCAGCACGCGCAAATCCGACGTGCGGTCGAACCAGGTGCTTGATCCTTGATGCCAGATGTCCTGCGCGGCCGTCTCCAGCTGCGGCAGCAGATGCGCACTGGCGCCGGGATAGCTCTTCAGGCTCCAGAAGCCTGAGCCCGTGGGCGTGAAGAACAGATCGTAGTCGAAGAAGCCGGTGTCGATGGGCTCGGCCAGTTGGAACTCGTTCCCCGTCGGCGTCTTGCCGGTGACCGTCACCACCTTGATGCCGGTCGTGTTCAACACGCCGGGCCCGGCATTGGTATTGTTGATCTCAACCGTGGTGACGCCGGACACGTTGCCCTCGATGGTCAAGGTGTCGGACGACGAGTTGCTCGGCCCGCCGAGGAAGGCGTCGACGGCAAGGGTCGAATTGCCCGAGGCGACGAAGTTGAGATTGCCGGAGGTGTTGGAGATGGTGAAGCTGTCACCAGTGCCACTATCCTGAAGCGAGATCAGGCCCTGGTTCTCGAA
>CAWGXJ010000002.1:0-90922 GCA_963826465.1 uncultured Alphaproteobacteria bacterium | reverse complement strand
TTAGATGGCTTGGCCTTCGGGACCAAGCCATGCCAACGACCGCTTCAGGTAGGCGTGACCATTGGCACGCTGCCACTCTCCATTCGCCATGATCACCCGTTCGCAGTCCCAACCGAGGACCTTGGCGCGGGCCGCACGTGCTGGCTCGCGATTGAGGAAGGATAAGCGCCACTCGAGCGGCGCCAGCGCCTTGCGCGCGACAATGCCGTCGAGGGACGCAAGAGGACGCAGCCACCATGGCCAGTGCTGACGCAAGAACTGGTCGCTGAAAGCCTCGATAAGATCGGCAAGGATCACCGTGCGCGACGGCCGGTGCAAGAACACGATCTCGTCCATGGCGAAGGAGCCCCGAAACCAAGCCTGGTCGATGTCTGGCTGCCACTCGAGCGGGGCCGTGTCTTGGAGCGGCTCCCGGAATTGGAGCTCGGGATGCCGCCGTATAGTCGACTCGGGTCCCCACAAATTGGCGTCAGGATAGGCCTCCTTCCACTCCGCGAGGTAGAGGTGGTGGATTTTGTTGGGGCTGACGAGATGCGCGACCCGGCCCAGGCCGTCCACCCGGACCTTGAGTTCACCGACGAGCTTGACAGGCGACCACACCCAAAGATCGCCGTTGTCAAAGCGCGCGATGACCGAACGGGTGGGATATGGACAACCGTAGAAGCTGACGATCTCCCCCTCGGTCAGCCAAAGCGTATCGGTAATCTTGTCGAGCACCGCTTTACCTTCGCGCTAGATCAGGCCGAGCCCGCGAAAGCTCGCGTGGCCCTGCCTGCCGACGATGATGTGGTCGTGGACCACGACGCCGAGCGGCTTCGCCGCGGCGATGATCTGCTTGGTCATCTCGATATCGGCGCGCGATGGGGTCGGGTCGCCTGAAGGGTGATTGTGCACGAGCACGATGGCCGTGGCCGACAGCTCGAGCGCCCGCTTCACCACCTCCCGCACATAGACCGGCGTGTGGTCGACCGTGCCTTCTTGCTGCACCTCGTCGGCGATCATCTGGTTGCGCTTGTCGAGGAACAGGATGCGGAACTGCTCTTTGGCCTCGAAGCCCATGGCGGCCCGGCAATAGTCGAGCACCTGCTGCCATGAGGCGAGCACGGGGCGCTCGAAGACCTCGCCCCGCATCAGCCGGAGCGCCGCGGCGCGGACCAGCTTGATCTCGGTCACCGCCGCCTCGCCGAGTCCCGGCACCTCCAGCAGAAGATCGTCCGGCGCGTTCATGGCCTCGGCGAAGCTGCCGAAACGGGCGAGGATCGCCTTGGCGAGCGGCTTCGTGTCCCGGCGCGGCATGGCGCGGAACAGCACCAGTTCCAGAAGCTCGTAGTCGGGGAGGGCGTCAGAGCCGCCGTCGCGGAAGCGCTTACGGAGCCGCTCGCGATGGCCGAGATAATGCGGCTTGGCGGCGTCCTTGAAACCCATGGGGCTTCCGTTCGCGTCAGGCTGCCAGGGGTGGACGGTCCAGGCCCTTGGGCGACAGCGTGAACACCTCGCAGCCCGTCTCGGTGACGCCGACCGTGTGCTCGAACTGCGCCGACAGCGATCGGTCGCGCGTCACGGCGGTCCAGCCGTCGGACAGGATCTTCACATGCGGCTTGCCGAGATTGATCATCGGCTCGATGGTGAACAGCATCCCGGGCTTGAGCGGCAGGCCTTCGCCGGGCTCGCCATAGTGCAGGATGTTCGGCCGGTCGTGGAACACGCGGCCCAGGCCATGGCCGCAGAAATCGCGCACCACGCTGCACCGTTCGGCTTCCGCATAGACCTGGATCGCGTGGCCGATATCGCCGGTCGTGGCCCCGGGGCGCACGGCCGCCACGCCGCGCATCAGCGCGTTGTAGGTCACCTCGAGCAACCGCTCCGCCGCGCGGGAGATCCTGCCCACCGGGTACATGCGGCTCGAATCCCCGTGCCACCCGTCGACGATGAAGGTCACGTCGATATTGAGGATGTCGCCTTCGCGCAGAGCGCGGGGCCCCGGGATGCCGTGGCAGACCACATGGTTCAGCGACGTGCAGATCGACTTCGGGAAGCCGCGATAGTTCAACGGCGCCGGGACGGCGTCATGGGCCATGGCGAAATCGAACACGATAGCGTCGAGCTCGTCGGTGGTCGCGCCGGGCTTCACATGCTCGGTGAGAAGATCGAGCGCCTCGGCCACGAGCCGTCCGGCCTTCGCCATGCCGGCGAAAGCCTCCGCTCCGTGCAGCTTGATCTTCGTGTCGCGCGCTTGGGCGCGGGCAAATTCGAGATTGGACATGGCTCTAGAGTATAAGGAACTTCCCCTCACTTAGGGGGAAATCTCTCGGCGTTCAATGCGCCTGCGGCGGTTTCCCTCAAGCCGATGCCTGAAGCGGGATGGCACGCGGCAGCTTGAGCCCTTCGAGCGTGACCTCCGAGGCGATGGCAATCGCCTCGACACCGGCCGCGCGCGCGTCCGCAAAGCCCGCCGCATAGCCTGGGTCGATATCGCGGGCGAGGGCGAAGGATTGCGCGTCGCCGCGTTGGACGAAATAGACCATCACCGCGCGGGCGCCGCTGGCCACCATCGCCGCAAGCGCCTTGAGGTGCTTCGCGCCGCGCGCCGTGACGGAGTCCGGAAACTCTGCAAGTCCGGCCTGCCGCATGAGATGCACGTTCTTGATCTCGACATAGCAGGGCGCCCGCGCCGGGTCCTCCAACAGGATATCGATGCGGCAGTTCTCCCCATACCGGACCTCCCGGCGCAACGCGGCGTAGCCGGTGAGCGACGGGATAAGGCCGGCTTGGATGGCGGCGGCCACCGCGCCGTTGGGGCTTCCCGTGTTGATGCCGACGAGCGCCGCGCCCCGTCCCAGATCGACCTCGATCAGCTCCCAGGAATAAGAGAGCTTGCGCTTGGGGTTCGCCGAGCGGGACAGCCAGACTCTTGCGCCGGGTTCGTTGAGCCCCAGCATCGAGCCGGGATTGGCGCAGTGGGCGGTGACGATCTCGCCGGAGCCGAGCTCCACGTCGGCGAGGAAGCGCTTATAGCGCCGCACCAGCCGCCCTTCGATCAGGCCTGAGGAGAACCGCATGAGCATGAAGAGACCCTAGGAGGCCGGCTCCGGGGTCGCAAGGCGCGGGGCCCGCTTGCCCCCGAATTCCCCTGCCGAACAAAGTTCGGGTAGAAGAGAGCCATGGCCGATGAGACCCAAAGCCCGGAGACCGTGACCGCCGCGATCCTCGTGATCGGCGAGGAGATCCTCTCAGGGCGGACCCGCGACGAGAACATCGGCTATATCGCCGCCTATCTCACCCGCGTGGGCATCTCGCTCCGCGAGGTGCGCGTGGTGGCCGATGTGGAGGCGGAGATCGCCGCCGCGGTCAACGCGCTCCGCCGGCGCTTCACCTACGTCTTCACCACGGGCGGCATCGGCCCGACCCATGACGACGTGACCACCGACGCCATCGCCCAGGCCTTCGAGGTGGGCGTGGGCGTCCGCGAGGACGCCGTCGCGGCGATGCGGCTGCAATATACGGAAGACGACCTCACCCCGGCGCGCCTGAGGATGGCCCGCATCCCCGAAGGCGCCGAGCTGATCCACAACGCCGTCTCCCGAGCTCCCGGCTACATGCTGGAGAACGTGATCGTCATGGCCGGCGTCCCCCGGATCATGCAGGTGATGCTGGACGAGGTGATGCCGAGGCTCGCCAAGGGAAGGCCCATGCTGGCGCGCGCCGTCCGGATCGATGCACCCGAGGGCGACGTGGCGCCGCCGCTCGCCGCGCTCCAGGCCGCGCACCCCGAGGTGCAGATGGGCTCCTATCCCTTCTTCGAGTACAGGCGGTTCGGCACCTATGTGGTCCTGCGCGCGGTGGATCCATCCATCCTCGATTCGGCGCTTCGGGCCCTCTGGGACCTGATCGCCCGAGAAGGCTTCAAGGCCAGCGCGGCCGACGACGCATAGACCTCGAGTGGGTGATTCGGCCATGGGCCTCCTCGACGGCCTCCTGCGGGCCCTCGAGCACCGGGGGCGAGACATTTGTCGGTGGCCAGCGGAGCGCTGGTCACTTCGCCCCTCGCAGTGTTCCGGCGCGAGGACATTAGAATGTCGGCGACGTGCTCACGCTCGCGCGGATCTCCGGCGCGCAATGATCTGCTGACATAGCGAGACGGAGAAGTGCCACGCGTAACACCTCGCAAGCATGCGGCCTCGACCGAGATTATGCTGCGCCGAGAGCGCGCGACGGAGGCGCGTTGCGGATACCAAAAAGCCCCGGAAGCGATCCGGGGCGGCGGTTCATAACACTCTTGTTTTTAAAAAGCAAAAAGGCGCGAGGTTTGTGACCTCGCGCCTCTTGAGAAGCTGTCGCCTAAGGCTACTTCTTCTTCTTAGCAACCTTGCGCTTGGCCTTGCGAGCCGTACCGGTCTTCTTCGCCGTCGTCTTTTTCGCGGCGGCGGTCTTCCGGGTCGTTTTCTTCTTCGCGGCCTTCTTCCTGGCCGGGGCCTTCTTCGCTTTCTTCTTCGCTACTGCCATTTTGCATCCCTCCTATCGGGTGGCTGGCTGATCAGGTCACTCTAACTAAAACCACTCGTCGATCTGCACGCATCAAGATTCAGACACGTGCCGCTTCATACGAGGGTTAAGCCACGGGGCATTTTTCACAGAGTTCCCTTCTTAGGTCTTAACGCGCGACTAGAAGATGCCGCACTGCCCTAGCCCTGGAGTCGATCGCGAATTGTCGCCAATCAAACTCCATGCCGGATTCGAATACGATATTGTGAAGCCCTCCACAATCATTTCTCATCATCTTCCAAGTCGTCTCTATGGTCCTCGGTGGATGATCGCTGTTTCCTGATCATCCCTCTCGGCCTCTTAGCTGCACCCGCTCGTCGAGCCGCACGTGTCGCACTTCAAGCAGGTGCCATTTCGTACCAGCGTGAAGTTTCCGCACTCCTGGCACGCTTCGCCCTCATAGCCTTTGACGCGCGCCTCGCTGATGAGCTCGAACTCGCTTCGCTCAGCGGACGTCTCAACGGTTCGGACCTCCTCCGTCAGCTCAGACTCGATCAGCGATTCCGGCTGACTGGACTTCTGGAGGTCGACCTCGGTCAGGCGCGCCGTAGCGCCCTGTCTTCCGCCAGAGACCTCGACCCTCCCGTGCTCGAGAAACAGCCTTCTCGCAAATCCAGGAGAAACACGCGCTTCGCCTTCCAAGCTCCCACCAACGTCCCTGCTGGCCTCACCAGAACCGACGCCGGTATTGCCAATCTCGCTGGGATCGACATGGGCAAGCTCGTTTCTGCCCAGATAGGCGATCGCGAGCTCTCTAAAGATGTAGTCGAGAATTGACGTGGCGTTCTTGATGAAGGCGTTCCCACGCACCGGACCTGCCGGCTCGAAGCGCGTGAAGGTGAAGGCATCGACGAACTCTTCCAGCGGCACGCCGTACTGCAAACCGACGGATACCGCGATGGCAAAATTGTTCATGAGCGAGCGGAAGGCGGCGCCCTCCTTGTGCATGTCGAGGAAGATTTCGCCGAGACGCCCGTCCTTGTATTCGCCTGTGTGGAGATACACTTTATGGCCCCCGACCACGGCTTTTTGGATGTACCCCGTCCGCCGATCGGGAAGGCGCTCGCGTGCCGCCCGTTTGCGTTCGACCTCGATCACTCTCTCCACCACGCGCTCGGCGAACACCGTGGCACGCTGGACCTGCGGCTGGTCCGAGGCGATAGCCGCCAAGATATCGTCCTGCTCTTCTTCCTCGTCGGCGAGGAGCTGAGCGTTGAGCGGCTGCGAGAGCTTTGAGCCGTCGCGATAGAGCGCGTTGGCCTTGAGCCCGAGACGCCAGGAGAGGAGATAGGCCTCCTTGCAGTCCTCGACGGTCGCGTCGTTCTGCATGTTGATGGTCTTGGAGATGGCGCCAGAGATGAACGGCTGCGCCGCGGCCATCATGCGGATGTGGCTCTCCACCGAGAGGAAGCGCTTGCCCTTGCGGCCGCAAGGCGAGGCGCAGTCGAACACCGGCAGGTGCTTCGGATCGAGCCCCGGCGCGCCCTCAAGCGTCATGGCTCCGCAGGCATACTCGTTGGCAGCCTCGATATCGGCCTTCGAGAAGCCAATCTCCGCCAGGAGATCGAAGTCGGGCTGATCGAGGCGGCCCGGCTCGAGCCCGAGCGCCCCGGTGCAGAAGTCCTCGCCGAGCGACCACTTGTTGAAAACGAACTTGATGTCGAAGGCGGAAGCGACCGCCTTCTCGACCGCATCGATCTTGTCCGGCGTGAAGCCCTTTGCGGCCAGCGTCTCGTGATTGACGCCCGGCGCCCCTTGGAGCGTGCCGCGGCCCACCGCATAGTCGATGATGCGCTTGGTGGCGGCCTCGTCGTAGCCGAGCACCCGGAGCGCCTCCGGCACCATGCGGTTGATGATCTTGAAATAGCCGCCGCCGGCGAGCTTCTTGAATTTCACCAAGGCGAAGTCCGGCTCGATCCCGGTGGTGTCGCAGTCCATGACGAGCCCGATCGTGCCGGTCGGCGCGATCACCGTGGCTTGCGCATTGCGGTAGCCGAACTCCCGCCCAAGCTCGAGCGCCTGGTCCCAGGCGCGCATGGCATGCGTCAGAAGCCGCGGGTCGGGGCAGGAGACATGATCGAGCGGCACCGGCGCCGTAGCCAGCGCCTCGTAGCCGGCCTTGTCGCCACGGGCCGCTCGCGCGTGATTGCGTATGACGCTGAGCATGGGCTCCCTGTTCGCCGCGAAGCCGGGGAAGGCCCCGAGCTCGCGCGCCATCTCCGCGCTCGTCGCATAGGCGACGCCGGTCATGATCGCGGTCAGCGCGCCGCCCAGCGCCCGGCCTTCATCGGAGTCGTAAGGGATGCCCGAGGCCATGAGCAGCCCGCCGATATTGGCGTAGCCCAGGCCGAGGGTCCGGTACTCGTAGGAGAGCTGCGCGATCTGGCGCGACGGGAACTGCGCCATGGTCACCGCGATCTCGAGCACCACGGTCCACAGCCTGATGGCATGCTCGTAGCTCTCGACGTCGAAGCTGCCGTCCTCGCGACGGAACGCCATCAGATTGAGCGAGGCGAGATTGCAGGCGGTGTCGTCGAGGAACATGTACTCCGAGCAGGGGTTCGACGCCCTGATCTCGCCCGCCGCCGGGCAGGTGTGCCAATCGTTGATGGTGGTGTGGAACTGGATGCCGGGATCGGCGCACGCCCAGGCGGCGTAGCCGATCTGCTCCCACAGCTCGCGCGCCTTGAGCCGCTTCGCCACGGCGCCGTTCTTCCGATAGGTGAGGTCCCACTCGCCGTCGGCCTCGACCGCCTGGAGGAAGGCGTCGGTCACGCGCACCGAGTTGTTGGAGTTCTGGCCGGAGACGGTCCGGTAGGCCTCCGAGTCCCAGTCCGTGTCGTAGGTCTGGAACTGGATGGAGGTGTAGCCTTGGCGGGCGAACTGGATCACCCGGCGGATGAGATTGTCCGGCACCTTGGCCTTGCGGGCCGCCTTGACCTCGCGCTTGAGCGCCGGGTTGCGCTTCGGGTCGAAGCAGTCGTCGCCGTCGCCGTCGCAATTGACGCAAGACCTGAGGATGGCGTTGAGGCGCTCCGAGAGCACCTTGGAGCCGGTGACGAGAGCCGCCACCTTCTGCTCCTCGATGACCTTCCAGTTGATGTAGGACTCGATGTCGGGGTGGTCGACATCGACCACGACCATCTTGGCGGCACGGCGCGTGGTGCCGCCCGACTTGATGGCGCCGGCGGCTCGGTCGCCGATCTTGAGGAAGCTCATCAGGCCGGAGGACTTGCCGCCGCCCGACAGCGGCTCGCGCTCGCCGCGCAGCCGCGAGAAGTTGGTGCCGGTGCCGGAGCCGTATTTGAACAGGCGCGCCTCGCGCACCCACAGATCCATGATGCCGTTGTCGTTGACGAGATCGTCCTCGATCGACTGGATGAAGCAAGCGTGCGGCTGGGGATGCTCGTAGGCGGAGTCCGAGGCCTTCAGCTCGCCCGTGGCGAAGTCCACATAGTAATGACCCTGGCTCGGGCCATCGATGCCATAGGCCCAATGCAGCCCCGTATTGAACCATTGCGGGCTATTGGGCGCGCCCATCTGCGCGGCGAGCATGTAGCGCATCTCGTCGAAGAAGGCGGACGCATCCTCCTCGGAGGTGAAGTAGCCGCCTTTCCAGCCCCAATAGGTCCAGGTGCCGGCCAGGCGATCGAACACCTGGCGCGCGTCGTGCTCGCTGCCGGTGCGCTCATCCTCGGGAAGCTCGGCCAGGGCGTCCACGTCGGGCGCCGACCGCCACAGCCAGGACGGCACGGAATTCTCCTCGACGCGCTTGAGCCGCGCCGGCACGCCGGCTTTACGGAAATACTTCTGAGCAAGGATGTCCGCGGCCACCTGGCTCCACTGCGCCGGTACCAGGAACCGCTCGAGTGCGAAGACGACCGAGCCGTCGGGGTTGCGGATCTCGCTCCGGCTCTCGCGGAACGAAATAGCGTCGTAAGGTGACTGTCCTTGCTCGGTAAAACGTCTTTGAATCCGCATCTTGCTCGTTTCCCCCTCTTAGCGTCGTGCGTCTGCGCGACCTATGAGACTGGGGCGATTCGCCCTCGCCATCAATTCGCTGCCATCAATATCTAGCGTTCAGAGGTTACTTTACCACTAAACCCTGTGGGTGAGGGTAGGAATAGTATGTGGAAAGCCGTTGGACGACTTACAACGGGCGCCCCCTAAACCTCACGAAAAACGGCCTTTCTTGCGCTCCGGGAGGCGGCTGCGGAGGAATGGGTCATGCCACCGGGATGCACCCCATAGATATTGAAGAGAGAGGCCGCGTGGCGTCGGCCGAGCGACCCCCGAGGGCCCTTCATCGGCTGTTTACGACCGCATCAGTATTTTGTGGGTACAAGCCGTTAGCGCCATCGGGCGGGACTCGATTTGGTTTCAAGCTTGCATCACCGCGCTCTTGGTCGCGACCTCGATCAGCTGGTCGTGTCGGTCGTCGACAATCGCCGGCCTATGCTCGCCATGATGCGGGCCATGCTCGCGGCCATCGGCACGGGGCGCATCGAGACTCACGACAGCCCGGCCGAGGCCCTCGCTGCCATGGGCCGGACGACCCCCGATCTCGTCATCGCCGCTGCCGCCATGCAGCCGGTCTCCGGGTCCGAGCTCATCGCCTCCATGCGCAAGGTGGATAACGAGCCGCTCTGCTTCGTGCCGGCCATGGTCACGAGTGCGCACGCCAAGCAAGGCGTGGTCGAGGAGGCTTTGCGGGCAGGGGCCCACCAAGTCTTGGTCCTTCCCACCTCGGCAAGCACGCTCTATCGCCGGCTCGATTGGCTGCTCAACGACGACCGCCGCTTCGAGCGCCACGGCGATCAATACGTGGTCGCGGGCCTCGAGGAGCGCCTCGCGCTCAGCATTCCCCGGCCGGCTTACGAACCCACGCCTGTGCTTGCACGCCGTCCGCTCGCCCTTGGCGAGATCGAGACGGCGCCGGGTGCTGCGCTATACGCGCTGAAAGTGCGGGCGGCCCAGAACTGACGCGTCCTTTGCGCCGCTAGACAGGAGCCTCCGCGAAGGGCCATAGTCCCGGGCAGAGGCTCGGGAAGACGCTGAATCAATCTATGGGACTTTTCAGTGAACTGTTTGCCTGGTGGAAGGGCAATACCATCGGCACGCGCCTGTTCACCTGGCGCAACGGGATTCGCGTCGGCGAGGACGGTCTCGGCAATGTCTATTACCGCGAGCGGGACGGCACGCGCCGCTGGGTGATCTATCGGACCCTGACGGAGGCCACGCTGGTTCCGCCTGAGTGGCATGCCTGGCTGCATCACACCGTCGACGTGCCACCGACCGAGGAAGACTATAAGCCCCACCCCTGGGAGCAGGCGCATCGTCCCAACATGACCGGCACCTACGAGGCCTATCGGCCGCCGGGCTCGACCTTGCGTCCGCAGGTGCAGAAGCCGCCTCTCGATTACGAGCCGTGGCAGCCCAAGTGACGCCCGTCTCAACCACAGATGCCGCGCCGCCGGAGGCGGTCCAGCGCTGGTCCGCGTCCGACTACGCCAAGAACGGCCGCTTCGTGCAGGAGATGGCCGGTCCCATCTTCGCGCTGCTGGCGCCGAAGCCGGGCGAGCGCATCCTCGATCTCGGCTGCGGCGACGGCACGCTGACCGCGGAGATCAAGGCCGCCGGCGCCGACGTGCTCGGCGTTGACCTCTCCGATGAGCTGCTCGCCGTGGCGCGCATGAAGGGGCTCACCGTGCGCAAGGCGGACGGGCATTCCCTCGATTTCGTCCACGAGTTCGACGCGGTGTTCTCCAACGCGGCGCTGCACTGGATGCGTGCGCCCGACCTCGTGATCGCGGGCGTCGCCCGGGCGCTCAAGCCCAAGGGCCGGTTCGTGGGCGAGCTCGGCGGCCACGGCAACGTCGCCGCCATCGCCACGGCCATGCGGGCGGTCGGCCGGGCACGCGGCGGCGATCCGGCGCTCGTTGCTCCGTGGTTCTTTCCGACGGTCGAGGAATATAGCGGGCTTCTGGCCAAGAACGGCTTCGCCGTCCGCGAGATCGCGCTCGTTTCGCGCCCGACCCCGCTGAAGACGGGTATGGAGGGCTGGCTCAAGACGTTTGGCCGGTCTTTTTTCGACCAATTCCCCGAGCCCGACCGGATCGCGGCGCTCAACGAGGTGATCGAGCTCCTGCGGCCCTCGCTCTCGGACAGCCGGGGGCGGTGGACCGCGGACCATGTGAGGCTCAGATTCAGCGCTGAACGCCAGGCTTGAGGCCAAATCTTACGGTGCCACACCGTTGCCCCAATGATCGAAGAGGCCTTTGATGCTAAAGGAGCGCACCCGGGGGAAGCATTGGCAGACGCGGGCTGCGAGGTGTGCGGCATGATGCAAGGCAAGAGAAGTTCAAAGGACCGCCGGGCGAGGGCAGGACGGGCGCTGAGCGCGAGCCTCATCGCGGTCGCCGTGACGTTGCCGGGCCTCGCTCAGGCCGAGGTCATCAAGAACCCGATTGCCGAGTTTGCCGCCCTCGACAAGGTGACGGGCCGCATCTCGCATCTCGAGATCCCCATCGGCAAGACGGTCCAGTTCGGCGCGCTGAAGGTAACGCCGCGCGTCTGCGACAGCCGGCCGCCGACGGAGCCGCCGGACACCGCCTCATTCGTCGAGGTGGACGAGGTGAAGCTCAACGGCGAGGAGCAACGGATCTTCACGGGCTGGATGTTCGCCGAGAGCCCCGGCCTTCACGCCGTGGAGCACCCGGTCTTCGACGTCTGGCTTACCAACTGCAAGACGCCGGAAGGGTCCAAGCCTGCAGAGAGCGCGGCGAATGCACCGGAGGCGGCAGCCCCGCCAGCCGCGGCAGCACCCGAGCCCAAGCCTGCACCGGCGCCTGCGCCTGCCGCCGCGGCGCCACGCCCGCGGCCCGCACCGCCGCCGGCTGCCGCAGCCGAGCCCACGCTCCCTTGGTTGACGCCCAACGCCCCTTCCAAGAGACACTGAAAATCCTGGCGGCTCACCTCGATGGCGCCGAAGCGGGCGAGGTGCCCGGTGACGAACTGGGTGTCGAGCAGGGTGAAGCCCCCGTATTTCAGCCTGGCGATCAGATAGACCAGCGCAATCTTGCTTGCGTCGCGCTCTCTGGAGAACATGCTCTCGCCGAAGAACGCGCGGCCGAGATGGACGCCGTATAGGCCTCCGATCATCACGCCGTCCTTCCACACCTCGACCGTATGACAATGGCCGAGCGCGAACAGATCGCGATAGAGGTTGCGAATGCGACCGTTGATCCACGTGCTGCGCCGCCCGGGGCGGGGCGCCGCGCAGCCCTCGATCACGCCCTCGAAGTCATTGTCGATTTTGACCTCGAAGCCGCCGCGCCGGATGGTCCGGGCGAGGCTCTTGGGCACGTGCACTCGCTCCAGCGGCAGGATGCCCCGCCGTTCCGGCTCGATCCAATAAAGCGCGCTATCCTCCGCGCTCTCCGCCATCGGGAAGATGCCGCACGCATAGGCCTTGAGCAGCACCTGCGGCGTGATCTCGATCATCACGTCGTCGATGGAGGTCATGGCGCATCACCCGGAGCGCTCGACATTCGGCGCCAGATGGTCCTCGAGCCAATGGATGTCGTAGTTGCCGTCGACGATGTCGGGCTCGGAGATGAGCGAGGTGAACAGCGGAATGGTGGTCTCGATGCCATCGACGACAAATTCTCCGAGCGCCCGCTTGAGCCGCATGAGGCATTCATTGCGCGTGCGGGCATGCACGATGAGCTTTCCGATCAGACTGTCATAATACGGCGGAATGGTGTAGCCGGCGTAAGCGCCAGAATCGACCCTGACCCCGAGCCCGCCCGGCGGATGGAAATGCGTGATCGTCCCCGGCGACGGCCTGAAGGTGTGGGGATTCTCGGCGTTGATGCGGCATTCGATGGCGTGGCCGTTGAAGTGCACGTCCTCCTGGCGGAGTGACAGGGGAGCGCCGGCGGCGATTCGGATCTGCTCGATTACGAGGTCGAGCCCGGTGATCATCTCGGTGACCGTGTGCTCGACCTGGAGGCGGGTGTTCATCTCGATGAAGTAGAACTCGCCGTTCTCGTAGAGAAACTCCACCGTGCCGACACCGCGGTATTTCAACTTGCGCATGGCGGTCGCCACGACCTCGCCGATGCGCAGGCGCTCGCTGTCGTTGAGCGCAGGCGAGGGGGCCTCCTCCCAGAGCTTCTGGTGGCGCCGTTGCAGGGAGCAGTCGCGCTCGCCGAGATGGATGGCGTTGCCTTTGCCGTCGCCCAGCACCTGCACCTCGATGTGTCGGGGCGTGGCGAGATATTTCTCCAGGTAAACCGTATCGTCGCCGAAAGCGGCGCGTGCCTCGTTGCGCGCCGTGCGCAGCGCCGCGTCGAGTTCGTTCTCGAAATGCGCGAGCTTCATGCCGCGCCCGCCGCCGCCGGCCGAGGCCTTGACCATCACCGGATAGCCGATCTCCGCGGCGATGACTTTGGCCTCTTCGTAGTTGGCCACGGGGCCTTCCGAGCCGGGCACCACGGGGATGCCGAGCGACTTCGCCGTCTCCTTGGCCTTGATCTTGTCGCCCATCAGCCGGACATGCTCGGCGGAGGGACCGATGAAGGCGATCTTGTGCTCTTCGAGAATTTCGGCGAAGCGGGCGTTCTCGGCGAGGAAGCCGTAGCCCGGATGTACCGCGTCGGCGCCGGTGATCTCGCAAGCCGCGACAATGGCGGGAATGTTGAGATAGCTGTCCTTGGCCGGCGGCGCCCCGATGCATACGCTCTCGTCGGCAAGGCGCACATGCATGGCGTGCGCGTCGGCGGTGGAGTGCACCGCCACCGTGGCGACGCCAAGTTCCTTGCAAGCCCGCTCGATGCGAAGCGCGATCTCTCCCCGGTTTGCGATCAGAATTTTGTCGAACATCGGGGCTTACGGACTAGCGTTGCTCGATCACCACCAGAGGCTCGCCATACTCCACGGGCTGGCCATCCTCGATGAGAATGGCGATGATGGTGCCGGCCTTGGGCGACGGGATCTGGTTCATGGTCTTCATGGCTTCGATTATGAGCAGCGTCTGACCCGCCACAACCCTGCTGCCGACCTCGACGAAAGGCGGCGCGCCTGGCTCGGGCGATCGATAGGCGGTCCCGACCATGGGCGAGGTGACCGAGCCCGGGTGGACGGCGACGTCCTCGGTTTGCGCGCCGCGCTTGAGATCACGATGCTCGCGCTGCGGCTCCACAGAGCCGCCATTGCCGGTCGTGGTCAGCGTGGTCGTCAGATTGACCCCGCGGGCGACCCTGATGCGGCGTCCCTCGATCTCGATCTCGATCTCGGTGAGTCCGGTCTCCTCGAGAAGCCCTGCGAGCTCTCTGATGAGGTCCTTATCGAGGGTGCCCCCGTCTTTGGTCATCGGCGTCCTTTCCTCGCGCGTCAGCCGGCTTTGCCGGGAGAGATCGAAGCGGCCAGCGCCTCGATCGCAAGCTCGTAGCCCAACCCCCCGAACCCGCAGATCACGCCCTTGGCGGCCTTGGAGATATAGGACCGGTGGCGGAACGGCTCGCGGGCGAAGATATTCGATAGATGCACCTCGACGGAAGGAACATGACAGGCGAGCAATGCGTCGAGGATGGCGATCGAGGTGTGGGTGAGGGCGCCGGCATTAACGATGAGGCCCGCAGCCTCCGTCCTCGCCTCCTGAATCCACGTCACCAGCTCGCCTTCGACATTGCTCTGCCGAAACTCCACCGAAAAGCCAAGCGACTTGGCCTTCCGCTCGCATCTCAGGCGCAGATCGTCCAGCGTCTCCTTGCCATAGACCTCCGGTTCGCGTGTACCGAGCAGGTTGAGATTGGGACCGTTGAGGACGTAGATCGGTTTGGCCATGGGTGATTGGGCGATGCGGGGCGCTTCTTCTAGGCCGCGCCAGCCCTCGAGGTCGAGACGCGGCGCGGCAAACGGGCCCCTTTAACAGCTTTTCTGCCGTTCGGCAAAAGGCGCCGCCCTGAGAAGAGCGGCTTGATTGCCCTTGGGTTAAGGCCTCAACACGTGGCCTTGCAGCCCTTCTCGCGGACTTGGGTCACCTTTTCGACCAACTGATCGTAGAGGTCGTCAGGCGCCCCTGGGATGGTTTGATCGCCGACCAGGTAAAGCGGCGTGCCTTGCAGGCCGAGCTTCTGGGCAAGCTCCCTGGCCTCGTCGAGCGACTGTTTGACATCCTCGCTCTCCATGTCCTTTTCGAGCTGCGGGACGTCGAGGCCGAGCTCATTGGCGATGCGCAAGACCTTGTCCTTGTTGGCCTTGCCGGGCTCGCTGAACAGCTTCTGGTGCATCTCGAAATACTTGCCCTGCTTGTGGGCCGCGAGCGCGCCCTTGGCCGCGTCCTCGGAGTTGTCGCCGAAGATCGGCAGCTCTTTCAGCACGAGCTTCACCTTGGGATCCTGTTCGACCAGCTTGACGACGCTCGGCATGGCGCGGCGGCAGAAGCCGCAATTGTAGTCGAAGAACTCGACCACCGTGACGTCGCCATTCGGGTTGCCGACCGCGAAGGCATGCGGCGAGCGGAACAGGGCGTCGGCGTTTTTGCTAATGGTTTTTTCCTGCTGCGCCGACTGCTCCGCTTGCTGGCGCTTGTCCAGCTCGGTCGTCATCTCGACCAGGATCTCGGGGTTCTTGGTGAGGTAGTCGCGCATGATCGCAACGACCTGCTTCTTCTGGATGCCCGCGGTATCGACCACCCCCGGCGCCATGCGCCAGATAACAAGGATGGTGGCGGCGCTGACGACGGCGGCCACCACAGCAGCCAGCAAGGCGGTGGCGAGGCCAGACTTAGAGGTCATGCTGAGGTCTCCGGGGGCTAGAGTTAGTTATACTTGGGCACTTGGAAGGCGAGGATGTCGTCGGCCCTGATCCAGTTCGGCGTGCCGCTCGGCAATCCGGCTTTCGCCCGCTTGGCCATCTCCTTAGCGAGGTCTAAGCGCCCTTCATAGAAATAGGCCTCCGCCGAGGCAAGTGAAGCTTGAGCCATGAAATTCCGCTTGGCCCCCTCCGCGTGGGCCTGGTCGGCCTTTCTAGCGTAGGCCGCCGCGATCTGGCGATAGCCCATCGCCGAGGTCGTCTCCCGCGCCAATGCGGTGCGCAGGTTGCGAATGGCGTCGTCGAGATATTGCGGGTCTTCGGTTCCGAGCATCGCCTGTGCCAGCATGATGCGGATCAGGGGCTCGTTCGGGCCAAGCTCCACAGCCTTGCGCAAGGGCTCGATCGCCGCCTTGCCTCTGCCGCTCTCGAACAGGAACTGTCCCTTGATCTCGTAGAAATAGGGCCAGTTGGGCTGTGCGGCGATGAGCTGATTGATCAAGGGCATGGCGGCGTCGACGCCGTCGCGCCGGTAGATGGCGATGGCGTGCGCATAGGTCGCCGGGAGAGAGGTGTTGTCCTTGGGATAGCGGTTGAACACGATCTCGGGCTTGTCGAGAAAGCCGGAGAGCTTGGCCCGCACGAGATCGTGGCGGAGCTGGAGCTCGGGAGGATCGGTGTTGTTGTAATAGGGGCTCGAGGTGACGAGTTCCTTCAATTGCGCGATACGCTCTGGCGGCAGCGGGTGAGTCATCAGATAGGGGTTGATGCCCTGGATGCCGCGAAACTTGTCGGCGAGGACCTCGAACGACTCGAGCATGCCCTTGCCGGATTGCTTGGTGGCGTTGAGGAAGGTGATCGCCGCCTGGTCGGCCGAAGATTCCTCAGTCCGGCGGTAGGCGAGGAGCGAGCGCATCGCCATGTCCGAACCGCCCATGGCCGCACCCATGCCCATTTGTCCCGCGTTCGGCACGCCGGCAATCGCTCCGCCCGCCATGGCTGCGAGCCCGAGAAGCTGCAGCATGATGGACGCCGACTTCGCCTTTGCCACCTGATTGCGAAACGCGGCGAGATGACCGCCGGTGATATGGCCGCACTCATGCGCGATGACCCCGATGACCTGGTTCGGCGTCTGCGCCATCATCAAGGTGCCGGCATGCATGAACATGTTGTGCCCGTCGACGACGAAGGCGTTGAAGTTGAGGTCGTTGACGATATGGATCTGGATATTCTGCGAGCCGAGCCCGGCAGCGTGGAAGATGGGCTTGGCGTAGTCGCGGAGCAGCGCCTCGGTTTCGGCGTCGCGGATGAGGCCCTGGGCGTGGGCGCTGGTCGAGACAAACAGCGCGCCGACCAGCCCGGCGACGAGGGCCCGTGCGGAGCCGCAACGGCGGTCGAGAAGATCGGAATTGAGCCAGGGCAAGCATGGTCGCTTGATCGTAAAGGCTTAGCGCAGAGCCGGCAAAGACGCCTGTTTTCTTTTGCCTTGTTAGGGCGTTAGGTTGGCACGCCGTGTCCGGCCCCCGTCATTGCCAACCTCGATTGGCTTGACTTTTGATTGAGGCGACAACGTGACGGGACGGCCATTACCAAAGATCAACAATGCGCGAGGACACCCCCTTTGAACGATAAGCCGAAAATGGCGGGGCTTCCGCGCGTGCTCGCCCAAAGTCGCACCATCGATCCGTTCATCGTCATGGACGTCATGCGCGAGGCCAATCAGCGCGAGGCGGGGGGAGAGGACATCATCCATATGGAGGTGGGGCAGCCGGCCACGCCCGCGCCGCGCGCGGCGCGCGAGCGGGCGCAACGCGCGCTCGCCGAGGAGCGCCTGGGCTACACCGAGGCACTCGGCATGCCGGCCTTGCGTGAGCGCATCGCCCGTTATGTGAAGGAGCGCTATGGCGTTGCGATCGGCCCGGAGCGCGTCGTGGTGACGGCGGGCTCGTCTGCGGGCTTCGTGCTCGCCTTCCTCGCCATCCTCGATCCCGGCACGGCCCTCGGCCTGCCGTCGCCCGGCTATCCCTGCTATCGCCAGATCCTGAAGGCGCTCGGCGTCCGGCCGCATCTGGTCGAAACCTCGGGGCAGGGACGCTGGATGCCGACCGCGGCCGATGTGGACCGTCTCGCGGCCGAAGGTTCGGCGGGCCTTCTCTTGGCGAGCCCCAACAACCCGACCGGAACCATGGTGCAAGGCGCACGTCTTGCCGAGCTCGCCGAGGCGTGCCGGCAGCGCGGCCTGTGGCTCATTTCCGATGAGATCTATCACGGGCTGGAATACACCACGCCCGCCGAGAGCGCGCTCGCGCATTCCGACGAAGCCATCGTGGTCAACAGCTTCTCGAAATATTTCAGCATGACCGGCTGGCGCATCGGCTGGCTGGTGGTGCCCGAGGCGCTCACCCGCACGATCGAGCGGCTCGCGCAGAATCTCTACATCTCGCCGCCGTCCATTTCGCAGGTTGCGGCGCTCGGCGCTTTCGATGGGCTGGAGGAGCTCGAAGAGATCAAGGGGCGCTATGCGCGAAATCGCGCCATGCTTCTCGAGGAGTTGCCCCATGCCGGGCTCGACGCAATTCTTCCGGCGGATGGTGCCTTCTATCTCTATGCCGACATCAGCCGCTACACAGGCGACAGCGCGGCCTTCGCCAAGGCCATGCTGCGGGAGATCGGCGTGGCGACGACGCCCGGCATCGATTTCGATCCGGACCGGGGCGGGAGCTATCTCAGGCTCTGCTATGCCGGGGCGGAAGCGGAGATGCGCGAAGCCGCCCGCCGCATCGGCGCCTGGCTCAAGGCAAAATGAAAGAGGCGCGCCGTGGCGCGCCTCTGAAAGCAAGTCGTCTTTGGCGGGCCGCTAGCCGCGCGACCACCAGCCTCTGCGGCGGGGGGCCGTTTCCTCGGTCCCTTCGCTTTCGATGCGAACATCGGGCGTCGGCACCGGCTCCTCGCGGGCCGACGCGACGCTGAACGCGGGCTCCGGCTCGCGCCGCGACTGCTTGGCGACCGTGCTTGTGAAGTCGTCGATCTGCGGTTCGGCCTCATGGCTCTTCCCGTTCGCGCGTTCTTCGCGGCGCGAGGGCGTCTCCTCATGACCGTGCTCTTCGCCGGAGGCGGAAGCCTCAGCCGCCTCACCGCCTGTCTCGGCCTGCTCGCCGGCTTCGGCTTGAGGCCGCTGACCGGACCGGCCGCGGCGTCCACCACGGCGGCCTCTGCGGCGCGGCGACCTGCGGGGCTGGGCCTCGGCGCCGGCCTCGGCGGTTTCTTCCGCGGAGTCATCGGCCACAGCATCCTTGTCCTGAGACTCGGCGTCGTGATCGCGGTCGCTCGTGTCGCGCGCGGCTGCGGCCGGACGCTCGGTGTCCGTGCCGCCTTCGCCACGCCGGCCGCGGCCGCGGCGGCGGCGCGGGCGGCGTTTGCCTTGCTCGCCATCCCCATCGCCCTCGGCCTCGCGCGCCTCACGGGCCTCTCGGGCCTGCGGCGGCGGGGGGGCGGTTTCGTCGCGATGATGCGCCCAATCCATGTGGACGACGGCGCTCTCGCCGTTGAGCATCGCGCCTTCGGCGCCGCGCTCGATGACGAATTGCGAGATGTGCATTTCCTTGTCGGCGGTCACCGTGATCGGCACCTGATAGCGGGCCTCGATGTCTTTGAGATGCGCCCGCTTCTGATTGAGGATGTAGAGGGCGACATCCACGGAGGTGGTGGCCGCGAGCGGCACCACGCCGTCGGTGATGAGCCGATCCTCGACGGAGCGCAGGATGTCGAGCGCGATCGACTCCACGGAGCGCACGATGCCGGTGCCCTGACACATCGGACAGGACGTGGTCGAGCCTTCGAGCATGCCGGTCCGCAAGCGCTGGCGCGACATTTCCATCAGGCCGAAATGGCTGATGCGGCCCACTTGGATGCGGGCGCGGTCGTTGCGCAGCGCATCCTTTAAGCGCTTTTCGACGAGCCGATTGTTGCGCCGCTCGTCCATATCGATGAAGTCGATGACGATCAGTCCGGCGAGGTCGCGCAGGCGAAGCTGCCGTGCGATCTCGTCCGATGCTTCGAGATTGGTCTTGAGCGCGGTGTCCTCGATATTGTGCTCGCGCGTCGCCTTGCCCGAGTTCACGTCGACGGAGACAAGTGCCTCGGTCTGGTTGATGACGATGTAGCCGCCGGACTTGAGCGTCACTTGCGGCGAGAACATCGCGCCCAGTTGCCGTTCCACCTGGAAGCGAATGAAGACCGGCTCCGGTTCCTTATACGGCTTCACGTTCTTTGCATGGCTCGGCATGAGCATGCGCATGAAGTCCTTGGCCTCACGATAGGCCTCGTCGCCGGCGACCAGCACCTCGTCGATGTCCTTGTTGTAGAGGTCGCGGATCGAACGCTTGATCAGGCTGCCTTCCTCGTAGACGAGGGCGGGGGCCGTCGACTTCAGCGTGAGGTCGCGGACGTTCTCCCACAGCCTGAGCAGATAGTCGTAATCGCGCTTGATCTCCGTCTTGGTGCGCTGGGCGCCTGCCGTGCGGATGATCAACCCCATGCCCTCGGGCACTTCGAGCTCGCCGGCGATTTCCCGTAGGCGCTTGCGGTCCGTCGGCTGAGTGATCTTGCGCGAGATGCCGCCGCCGCGTGCCGTGTTCGGCATCAGCACCGTGTAGCGGCCAGCCAGCGACAGGTAGGTCGTCAGCGCAGCGCCTTTGTTGCCGCGCTCTTCCTTGACCACTTGCACGAGGATGATCTGGCGGCGCCGGATGACCTCCTGGATCTTGTAGGCCCGGCGCCCTTTGCGGCGCGGCGTGCGCTCGGGCAATTCTTCCAGCGCATCCTCGGAGCCGACCGACTCGACCCGGTCCTCGCCGTTGCCTTCCTTCGCCGAGGCCGCTTCGTCGTGCTCCTCGTCGTCGTCGTCCTCATCGTCATCCTCGGCATGCGCCTCGGCGACGGTCTCGTTTGCCTCGTCTTCGTCGTGATCGTCCTCGTCGGACGCCTCGGCGACGGTCTCCTCCTCGTGCTCTTCCGGGTGTTCAGCCGGCTCGGACACTTCGTGCACGAGGTCGCTCGCCTCCATGACCACGCCCGGTGTCTCCTCGTCGTCGCGCGGCGTGGTGTCGATCTCGTCCTCTTCGTCGAGCTCGAACTTGGCGATGGGGAGAGCCTCGAGGGCTTCCGCCTCTTTCTCTTTGTGGGGAGCCTCTTTCCGGACATCGGGCCGACCACGGCCACGCCGACCGCGCCGGCGGCGGCGGCCGGCGGCCGCGTCATCCTCGGCGGCTTCCTCGGCGGAAGCACGGCTTTGCTCCGCCGCCTCCTCCTCGAGCAACGCCTGCCGGTCCGCGACCGGGATCTGGTAATAGTCGGGATGAATTTCGGTAAAGGCTAAGAAGCCGTGCCTGTTGCCACCGTAATCGACAAATGCCGCCTGGAGCGACGGCTCGACGCGCGTGACCTTGGCGAGATAGATATTGCCTCTAAGCTGCTTCTTATTTGCGGACTCGTAGTCAAATTCCTCGACACGATTGCCCTTTACGACGACGACCCGGGTCTCCTCCGGATGCGCCGCATCGATCAGCATTTTGCTTGCCATTTTGTGTGTTCTCCGCCGCACGGGCCGGGAAGGGCGGCATCGAAGACCGCCTCGCCGGGCGTGAGCCTGAGGCCCGCGCGCGCCAATGACCAATAGACCATGATTCGTTGCGACGACCCACGTCGAGCCGGGTCTCCCGGCCGAGGGGTTCGGCCATCGTTGGCCGCCAGGCGATCATAGGCATCAGGAAAGCCGGGCTATGCCCGTAACTTAGCTGAACACCCTGATTCTGCATCGCATCCTCGCTCGCCGCGCAACCGCGGCGACGTTCCAATCTGGGCAGCCGTCTGTCACTTGGCCGCCGCCATTCTGCGTCTGGGCCGGATTGATGAAGCCTGACGCGGTAAAACAATTCGCCCGTCTCGCCATGCGGCGTCCAAGGGCTCGGACTCAAAACGAATTGAGTCTCACCCTTATTACGGGTTTGACGAGAGATTTGGCAAGTGCAGAAGGCCCCGCCGCCAAAGGGTCACAACGGTCGCTTAACCAGGCGTGGTTAACAATTAGGCCCGATTCCGAGCCTTCTTTGGCGCATCGCGGCCTGAGGGAACGTCCTGGCTGACGCGCCTGGCATTTACGAAGCAACGGCGCGAAGCCTGACGAGTGGAGTGTGATGCGAGTTGTGCGTGCCTTGGTTGCTTTCGCGCCGCCATGGGTTGTGGCGCTCGCGCTCTTGGCGGCGACGGCCGGGCTGCTCCTCGATAAGCCGGCGCATGCCGAGCCCGGCGCCACGATCGCGAAGGACGCGCGGCTCGCCGGCGACCGCGAGCGCACCCGTTTCATCGCCGACCTGTCGAAGAAGGTCGACGTCCATGTCTTCGCCATGGGCAATCCTTACCGGGTCATCGTCGATGCCGCGGATGTGAGCTTCCAGATGCCGCCCGGCATCGGCAAGGAGCCGCGTGGCCTCGTCACCGCCTTCCGCTACGGCCTGTTTGCGCCGGGCAAGTCACGCATCGTCCTCGACGTGAGCGGTCCGTTTCTCATCGACAAGTCGTTCGTGCTCGAGCCGCGCGACGACCAACCGGCACGGCTCGTGATCGATCTCGTCCCCACCGACGAGAAGACGTTCCAAGCCTCGCTCCAGAAGGCGAGAGAGGCCGGCGTGGAGAAAGCCTCTCTGCCCATTCCACAAGCGCCGGTGCGTCCCGCCGACGCCAAGCCGATCGTCGTGCTCGATCCCGGTCACGGCGGCGTCGACCCCGGCACGAGCAGCACGAGCGGCGTGACCGAGAAGGAGGTCGTGCTTCAGTTCGCCAAGGAGCTGAGGGCGAAGCTCCTCGCCACGGGCCGCTATGAAGTCTACCTGACGCGCGAGGACGATACGTTCTTGCCCTTGAGGGACCGCGTGGCCTTCGCCCAGAAGAAGGGGGCATCGCTCTTCCTGTCGATCCATGCCGACTATTTTCCGGCCAAGATCGACGATGCGCGCGGCGCGACGGTCTACACCCTGTCGGAGGAGGCGAGCGACGATGAGGCGCGGGAGCTCGCCGCCAAGGAGAACTTCTCCGATGCCATCGCCGGCGTCGCGCTGCCCGATGAATCCGATGAGGTGGTGGCGAACATTCTCATCGACCTCGCCCAACGCGAGACCCAAAACCGATCGACCGTGTTCGCAAGGTCCATCGTCGGCGAACTGGCCGGCAAGAGCGTCCTGCACACGAAGCGCATGAGATCGGCGGGCTTCCGTGTGCTGAAGGCGCCGGACGTTCCCTCGGTGCTGCTCGAGCTCGGCTTCTTGAGCAACCCCGACGATGAGAAAGAGCTCACCTCCGAGCGATGGCGCGACCGCATGGCCAATTCCGTGACCGAGGCCATCGACGGCTATTTTGCCAAGCGCGTCGCGCGCATGCCGTTCTGATCTTAACGATTGCCCCGATTTATTACCCGGGAAGACCCAAAATCCGGGCGACGCCAGCGTTTTGTTGCCATATTCTTGGTTAGGGTTGGCTCGGGTGCCCCGCGAGGCTGAAGGCGGGGTCGGGACGGTCAGAAAACATGGATATTACGGCACCAGTCAAGCCGCCGCAGCAACGGCGGCGCCGCCGTCGCGGCGGGTTTTTCTTTCGCTTTCTCGGCTTCATGTTCGCGGCGGGCATGATTCTGTTCATCGCGGTGGCCGGCGCTGCCGCCTTCGTGCTGTGGAAAGTCTCCCAAGAGCTGCCCGATTACGAGGTGCTCGCCAAGTACGAGCCGCCGGTGATGACGCGCATCCATGCCAATGACGGCAGGCTCATCGCCGAGTACGCACGCGAGCGGCGCATCTACGTGCCGATCACCGCCATTCCCCAGCGCGTCACTGAGGCCTTCATCTCCGCCGAGGACAAGAACTTCTATCAGCACGGCGGCCTCGACATTCAGGGCATCTTCCGCGCCGTCGTCACCAATCTGAGTGCGCTGCAATCCGGCGGATCACACTTGGTCGGTGCTTCGACCATCACGCAGCAAGTGGCCAAGAACTTCCTGCTGACGCGCGATCAGAACATCGAGCGCAAGCTCAAAGAGGCGATCCTCGCCATCCGCATCGAGCGCGCCTTCACCAAAGAGCAGATCCTCGAGCTCTATTTGAATGAGATCTATCTCGGTAGCGGGGCCTACGGCGTTGCCGCCGCGGCCCAGACCTATTGGGGCAAGGCCCTGAACGAGCTCTCGCTCGCCGATGCGGCCTATCTCGCCACGCTGCCCAAGGCGCCGAGCAACTACGACCCATTCAAGCATGCCGATCGCGCCATCGCGCGGCGCAACTGGGTCATCGACCGCATCGTCGAAAACGGCTACGCCACCAAGGAGGAAGGGGAGGCCGCGAAGGCCGAGCCGCTCGGCGTGCTGGCACGTACCTACGGTCCCCAGATCTTCGCATCCGAGTATTTTGCCGAGGAAGTGCGCCGCAAGATCATCGACGATTTCGGCGAGGATAAGCTCTATGGCGGCGGCTTGTCGGTCCGCACCACGCTCGACCCGCGGCTGCAGCGCATCGCCCACAAAGCCCTGGTCAAGGGTCTGACGGGCTACGACCGCGTTCATGAAGGTTGGAAGGGGCCCGTAAAGAAGATCGACCTCGACGGCGATTGGGGCAAGACGCTCGCCGCCATTCCGGTGTGGAGCGACATTGACCCGTGGAAGCTCGCCGTCGTGCTCGAGGTGAGCAACAACCAAGCGAAGGTCGGCATTCGCCCCGGCCGCGACAAGGTCGGCAAGCTCGTGACCGAGCGTGAGGTCGGCGTCATTCCCGCCGAGGAGGTGAAGTGGACGGGCAAGTCCGTGAGTTCCGTGCTGAAGCCCGGCGATGTCATCTACGTGTCGCCAAAGGAACCGAAGGCGACAAAGGATGGCGGCACGGAATCTGCGGATACGGTCAAAGGACAATGGTCGCTTCAGCAGGTGCCCAAGATCAGTGGCGCACTTCTCGCGATGGATCCCCATACGGGCCGCGTGCTCGCCATCATGGGAGGCTTCAGTTTCGCCCAGAGCCAGTTCGACCGCGCCACCCAAGCGCTCCGGCAGCCCGGCTCATCCTTCAAGCCGATCATCTACACGACGGCGCTCGATAACGGCTACACGCCGTCGAGCATCATCGTCGACGGTCCGATTTGCGTCAGCCAGGGCAAAGGGATGCCGCAGTGGTGCCCCAAGAACTATGAGGGCGGCGGCGCCGGTCCCTCGACCTTGCGCTTCGGCATCGAGCACTCGCGCAATCTGATGACCGTGCGCCTCTCCCGTGACATGGGAATGCCGGTCATTGCCGAATATGCGCGGCGCTTCGGCGTCTACGACAATTTGATGCCGGCGCTGTCGATGGCTCTCGGCGCGGGCGAGACCACGCTGCTCCGCATGGTCACCGCCTATTCCATGATCGACAACGGCGGCAAGAAGATCGAGTCGACCTTCATCGATCGCATTCAGGACCGCTACGGGCGCACCGTTTGGCGTCATGACGACCGCGACTGCAGCAAATGCGCCGCGCGCGAGTGGACGGATCAGCCGGAGCCGGAGCTCGTCGACAAGCGCGAGCAGATCGTCGATCCGATCTCGGCCTTCCAGATGGTCGGCATCCAGGAAGGCGTGGTTCAGTACGGCACGGGGCGCAAGCTCGCGAGTTTGGGCCGGCCGCTCGCCGGCAAGACCGGGACCACGAACGATTACAAGGATGCCTGGTTCATCGGTTATACGCCCGACCTCGTCGTCGGCGCCTATGTCGGCTACGACCAGCCGAAATCCATGGGGCGCAGCTCGACGGGTGGCGGCCTTGCCGCGCCGATCGTGAAGGACTTCTTCGAGGCCGCGTTGAAGGGTGTTCCGCCGGTGCCGTTCCGGGCGCCGCCCGGAGCCGTGCTGGTGCGGGTCAATCACAAGACCGGCCTGCCGGCGCGGCCTGGCGACTCGAATGTCATCACGGAAACCTTCAAGCCCGATCAGTTGCCTGCTGGCGCCACCGGCGAGGTGGTCGAGGACGATACCAGCGGGGGCGATCAGGGCGGGGATTTCCCCAACTATCCTGACGCCGCTCAGGCCGGCCCGCCGCCAGGCTTCCCGCCGGCGCCCGGCCAATACCAACCGCCGCCGCGTTCCGGCTTCCCCGGCGGTCCGCCGAGCAACGACCGGGCTTTGACATCGGGCACGGGCGGCCTCTACTAAATCCACAATCCGAGAGCGTGATTCAGGCGGGGGCTTCCCCGCCTGGGCCGTAATCTATTTCGACAAACCACTATCGAGGAAAGAATGCGCGCCGAAACGGAGACGGTCGTCGACGAGATCAAAGAGTCCCTGTCCCTGCTCAGGAGGCATCTTTGACCCCGACCAGGCAAAGGCGAGGCTGACCGAGCTCGACCGCGAGGCGGAGGCGCCGGGCTTCTGGAACGACGCGCTCCGTGCCCAAGGCTTGATGCGCGAGCGGCAGCAGGTCGAGACGGCGCTCAGCGCCTATGACCGTCTCACCCGCGAGCTAGACGACAATCTGGCGCTCGTCGCCCTTGGCGAGGAGGAGGGCGACGAGGGCATCGTCGCCGAGGCGGAGGCGGCGCTGCGCAAGCTGCGGCAGGAAGCCCATACCCGCGAGGTGGAGGCGCTCCTGTCGGGCGAGGCGGACGCCAACGACGCGTTTATCGAGATTCACGCCGGCGCCGGCGGCACCGAGAGCCAGGACTGGGCGCAGATGCTGGAGCGCATGTATATGCGCTGGGCGGAAGGCCGCGACTACAAGGTCGAGCTGATCGGCGAGCATTACGGCGAGGAGGCGGGCATCAAGTCAGCCACCGTCCTCGTCAAGGGCGCAAACGCCTATGGCTGGCTCAAGACGGAGTCGGGGGTGCACCGCCTGGTCCGTATCTCGCCGTTCGATTCCAACGCGCGCCGCCACACGAGCTTCGCCTCGGTGTGGGTCTTCCCCGCCATCGACGACAGCATCGAGATCGAGATCGACGACAAGGACGTGCGGATTGATACGTACCGGGCTTCGGGCGCCGGCGGTCAGCATGTCAACACGACGGACAGCGCCGTCCGCATCACCCACGTGCCGACGGGCATCGTCGTCCAGTGTCAGAACGAGCGGTCGCAGCACAAGAACCGGGCCACCGCGTGGGCCATGTTGCGCGCGCGTCTATACGAAGCCGAGCTCAAGCGGCGGGAGGAGGAGGCGCTCGCCACGGCGGCCTCGAAGTCCGAGATCGGGTGGGGCCACCAGATCCGGTCCTACGTGCTGCAGCCGTACCAACTCGTGAAGGATTTGCGGACGGGCGTCGAAAGCACCAACCCGAGCGCCGTGCTCGATGGCGACATCGATGCATTCATCGAGGCGGCGCTCGCCGAGCGCATCCACGCCGACGCCAAGGCCTAGTCGGCCTCACGCCCGTTCGCTCCTCCGAAGTCAGGTCTATCCGCTACTCGGCGGCCCGGCTCGAGAAGGGATTGCCCGAGTCGCTCGACTTTTCCGAGCGAGCGGCGGGCGACTGCACCTCGGCCATGGGATCGTCCGACCGGCGCGACTTCCCTTCGAAATAAGCGCCCTGTTCGATGGCGAGACTCTGATGGAAGATGTCTCCCTCGACATGGGACTGCGCCTGCAAGGTAACCCGCAAGCCCCGGATGGAGCCCACCACCTTGCCGCGCACCACGACGTCCTCGGCGATGACCGAGCCCTGGACCTTCGATTTGTCGCCGAGCAGCAGGGAGCCGCAATGGATATCCCCCTGAATCTCGCCGTCGACTTGGATCTCCCCCTTGGAGGTGACGTTGCCGATGATCGTCAGGTCCTCACCGATGATGGACGGCACCATCTTGCTGGCACTGGCGCTCGGGCTAGGGCCCTTGGCAAAGGTGGCCGGACGCTCGGTGAAAGGCGACGACGACTTGGGCTCCGGGCTACTCGGCCGCTCGCCCATTTTGGTGATTGTCTCGCCAGGCTCAGGCTTCTTCGTGAACATACTGGGTACCTCCCCATCCGATACGAGTGACGCAGCGCGAAACGTACTCGGCACCAGGTCCCGCGACACGAGACAGTAAATCCGCCCCGATAAATTGTCCCGTGGCTTCTCGGCTAATACCCAGCGCCCAACTCCTGGCGTGACAATATCTCGTCGCCCCAACGTTGTCATGAGGGTTCTCCGGGATCCGTTCCGGGCTGGTGCGGCCGGCCAGCGAGGGCGATTTCGCCTTGAATCGCCTTCGTTTAGACGATTTTCGTGGCTCATATGCCACGAGGCCTTAGCCTCGCGTTGCGCGCCGTGGTAACGGTGCGGAGGTGGGTCGTTGAGGGTGCGCCTTGGGGGGTGCCGACAAGAGCCATGAGCAGGACGGGCGTCGCGGTGCAAGTCTATGGCGAGGCCGGTCGTTGCGCGTGGCTGCTTACGTGGACCCCCGGACAAGGCGTGGTGAATCCGGACTTGGCCGGACCTCTTGGGGGCCTGTGACTGAATGGACGAACCGATCACAGGGGCCTTGGCCAAGCTGACCACGGAGGGCAGCAAAGCCCTACGCGCTTTGCCCGAACGTGGTCGGGAATTGGTGAAGCGCGTTCCCCCGCCGGTTCAGATCCAGCTCGCCAAGCTCTCCTCGCGCGGCGCCCATGTCTGCCGCGAGATTTTCGCCGGCGTTCTCGTTATCGGCCTCATCGCCGTCGTCGGCGGTTATGGACGTTTGGCAAGCGGTCCGATGTCCCTGCCGAGCCTCGTGCCCCCCATCGAGGCGGCGATCAACGACCAGCTCACCGATCTGCATGTGAAGATCGACGACGCGGTGCTTCAGCGGAGCGCCGACGGGCCGGGCGTGTTGTTCCGCCTCCGCAATATTCGTCTCATAGACAAGAACGGGGAGATCGTGGCGCAGGCGCCGCTCGCCGCCATCGGCATGAGCGGCAGCGCACTTCTGTCGGGCCGGCTCGCGCCGGGCAGCGTCGACTTCATCGGTCCGCGCGTCCTGATGTCCTACAATTCCGATCAGGGCCTGTCGCTCGCCTTCTCCAAGCCAGGGGAGGACAGCGACGCCTTGATGCGCGGCGCGCTCACCCCCGGCGAGGCTTCGAGCGAGGCGCCGAAGCGGACCGCGCCAACCATCGCGCGAGGCCGGGCCGAGCCTGGGGCCGCGAAGAAGTTCAATCTCACCAACACGATGACCGAGGCCTTCGAGCGCTCGCGGCGCGGCGACACATCCTATCTCACCCGGTTCGGCTTCAAGGATGCGATTGTGGTCTTGAACCAGGACGGCGCGCAGACCCTCTGGCAGGTGCCTGACTTCGCGATCGATCTGGAGCATCTCGACAAGCGCAGCATTCTTGTCGGCCAAGCCAATGTCGCTTCGAGCCGTGGCGACTGGCAGCTCGAGGTGCGTACCGAGCAGCACTCCAAGCACAACAGCCTCGGGATCACCGCGCTGGTCGAAAACCTCGTCCCGTCAGGGATTGCCGGCAACTTCCCCACGATCGGCATCCTCAAGGCGCTCGACATGGCGGTCGACGGCGAGACCAATTTCGAACTCTCGCACTCTGGCGACTTCTTGTCGGGCGAAGCCAGGATCAAGCTTGCGCCGGGGCAGATCACGCCGCCATGGGATCGCGACACGCCGGTGCGGATCGATCATGGTGACTTCACTGTGCGCTACATCGAAGACACGGACGTGATCCAGATCGACCCGTCGACTCTGCGCTGGGGTAAGAGCCAGGCAACGTTCAGCGGCGAGCTTCGCCCGGTTCGCGACGCGCAGCGCCGCGTAGTCTCCTGGAACTTCAACTTGAAGGCTGACAATGCAGCCTTGGGCGTCCAGGAGTTCGGTCTCGCCCCGCTCAAGATCGACGAGTGGACGGCGAAAGGAAACGTCTCACCCAAGGAAGGGCGGTTGACGCTCTCGCGCTTCGTCATCCGCGCGGGCGACGCTTTCATTGCGGTGTCGGGCAATGTGGCCGATGCGCCGCTTTCGCCGGCGGTCTCGCTTGCGGGTGAGGTAAGCCCCATGCCGATCGACACGCTGAAACGGCTCTGGCCGAAATTCCTTGCCGGCAAGGCGCGGCAATGGGTCCTGGAGCGCGTGGCCGGCGGGCAGGTGCTCGGCGGGAAATTCAACGTCGCGCTGCCGGCCGGGGCGCTCGCCGCCATCGAGCAGGGGGGCGATGCGCCCGAGGGTGCCGTGAATGTTGAGCTCAACTTCACCGGTGCGAGCATCGCCTATATCGCCGAGCTGCCCCCGGTGGTGACCGGAGACGCCAAGCTCACGGTCTCGGGCACGGAGTTCACCGTAGATATTCCCAAGGCGAAGATCGTCGTCGCCAAAGGACAAGAGGTTGCCCTCACCGACGGACGCTTCTTCATCCCGGACCTTCGCCAGGATCCCCAGCAAGGGGTAATCACTTACCGCGCGACTGCCGCCACGCCCACGGTGTTGCAGCTTCTCGATCACGAGCCGCTCGGCTACCTCCAACAGGTCGGCATGAAGCCGGACTTCCTCGGCGGCACGGCCATGGGCGAATTCACTTTGTCGATGCCGCTCAAGAACGATCTCGATTTCAAGGAGATCAAGATGAGCGGCCTGGCGCGTCTTGAGGACGCGATCACCCCGAACCTTGGCGGCGACCTGGACTTCAAAGGGGGCGCCCTCGACGTGGAGCTCTCCGAGGAGGGCGTCACGGCGAAGGGCGGGGTCACGGTCAAGGACGTACCGGCCGAGATCTATTGGCAGCGCGTGTTCTATGCGCCTGACGACGAGCAGCCGCCGGTAAGGGTCACGGCCATGCTCGATGCGGGCTTGCGCGAGAAGCTCGGCATCAAGGTCAACCATCTGGTCCAGGGTCCGACGCCGCTGACCTTGCTCATCAGCAATTTCGGGCAACCCAACCAGACCATGAGCATGGAAGCCGACCTGACCAACGCCGAGCTTCTGTTCGGCAGCATTGGCTGGACCAAGCCTCCGGGGCAGGCGGCGAAGATCAGCTTCGATGTCGCCAAGAGCGCAGACGGCTCGGTCGACCTCAAGAACCTGAAGCTCGTCGGCGACGACATCGCCGTCGACGGCGAGATCGCGCTCGATACCAACCAGCACCTCAAGAGCTTCCACTTCGCGGATTTCTCGGTGAGCCCGCTCACGCACATGGAGATCACGGCGCAGGTGCGCGACGATCAGGTGCTCGAGATCAAGGCGGAAGGTCCGAGCTATGACGGCAAGCAGTTCTTCCGCTCTCTGTTCTCGGCCGGTCAACTCGCCGGGGTCAAAACGACCGAGCCTGCCGATCCGTTCGGTATCGACCTGACGGCGAAGATCGGCCGGGTGATCGGCTTCTACGACACGACCGCCACCGGCGTCGACGTCATGATGAAGAAGCGCGATGGGCGGTTGGTGGCGCTCGACGCCAAGGCGAAGCTCAACGGCAAGGAGTCGGCGGCCGTCTCGCTCGAGACGAAGGGCGGCGACCGCTTGCTCAAGGCCGAGGCCCTCGACGCCGGCGCCGCGTTCCGTCTGGTGGGCTTTTATCGCAGCATCGAAGGCGGCCAAGCCTCGCTCCAGGTCAACATGGATGCGGGCGCGCCTGGCACGAAGTCGGGAACCTTGTGGGCCCGCGATTTCAACGTGGTGGGCGATACCGTCGTGGCCGACGTCCTGACCGATCCGAGTTCCGCGGCCGTGCTGGGCCAGAACAAGAGGCAGGTCGTCCGATCTATCGCCTTCAAGCGCCTGCGCGCGCCCTTCATCGTCGGCGCCGGCAAGTTCCGCCTGCGCGATGCCTATATCAACGGGCCGGCGATCGGCGCCACCATGCGCGGCACGGTGGACTTCAAGTCGCAGACCGTCGAGCTCGGCGGCACCTATGTGCCGCTCTACGGGCTGAACTCCGCCCTCGGCAACATTCCGCTTCTCGGTAAGGTGTTCGTCGGCCGTCAGGGCGAGGGCGTGGTCGGCATCACTTTCGCCATCAAGGGCAAGCTCGAGGACCCCACGGTGCTCGTCAATCCGATGTCGGTGATGGCGCCCGGCATCTTCCGGCAGATCTTCGACTTTACCGGCTCCGTGCCGGATTCTGCCGCGGCCGCGAACACGCCGAGCTCCGAAGGCGTCGGGCCGTATCAGGCCCGCTGAATGCGCTTCCGCTCAGACGGGGCGGATGAGCGCGTGCCGCTTCTTGCCGAGCGACAGCTTGATCACCCCTTCCGCGGTCAGGTCCGATAGCGTCAGCGTCTGCCGCTCATCGGTGACGGCCACGTCGTTGACCTTGATCCCGCCGCCCTTGATCTGACGCCGCGCCTCGCCGGTCGACTTCACGAAGCCGACATGGACGTTGGCGCTCAGCACGCCATAGCCTTTTTCGAGCTCGGCTCGGGGAATCTCGAAGGTCGGTAGACTTTGCGCGAGCTGGCCTTCCTCGAAGGTCGTCCGTGCCGTCTCTGCGGCGCGGTCGGCGGCATCGCGCCCATGCACCAGCGCCGTCGCCTCGGTGGCAAGGATCTTCTTCGCTTCGTTGAGCTCGGCGCCCTCGAGCGCGGCGAGCTTGCCGATTTCGGACAACGGCAGCTCGGTGAACAGTTTGAGGAAGCGCGGCACGTCGGCGTCCTCGGCGTTCCGCCAATACTGCCAATAGTCGTAAGAGGAGAGCATGTCGGGGTTGAGCCACACCGCGCCCGCCGCCGTCTTGCCCATCTTGGCGCCGGAGGCGGTGGTGAGGAGCGGCGTGGTGAGCCCGAACAGCTCGACGCTCTCGGTGCGCCGCCCAAGCTCGATGCCCGAGACGATATTGCCCCATTGATCGGAGCCGCCCATCTGGAGCCGGCAACCTTCGCGCCGGTAGAGCTCCACGAAGTCGTAGGCTTGGAGCACCATGTAGTTGAACTCGATGAAGCTCAGATTCTGCTCGCGCTCAAGCCGTAGTTTCACCGAGTCCTGGCTCAGCATGCGGTTGACGCTGAAATGGCGACCGTAGTCGCGCAGGAAGTCGATGTAGTTCAGTCGATCGAGCCAGTCGGCGTTGTTGACGAGAAGCGCGTCGGTCTCGCCGTGGCCGAAGGTCAGGAACTTGGAGAACACCGTCTCGATGCCGGCGATGTTGGCGCCGATCTCGGCCTCGGTGAGGAGCTTGCGCGATTCGTCCTTGCCGGACGGATCGCCGACCTTGGTGGTGCCGCCGCCGATCAGGACGATGGGGCGATGGCCGGTCTGCTGCAGCTTGCGCAACAGCATGATGCTGACGAGATTGCCCACATGCAGGCTCGGCGCCGTGCAGTCGAAGCCGATATAGCCGGTGAGAACTTCCGTCCGCGCGAGCCTATCGAGCGCCGCCTCGTCGGTGCATTGGTGGACGTAGCCGCGAGTCGTGAGCTCGTGCAGGAGGTCCGATTTGACGGTGCTCATGGCCTGGCTGGTGAGAGTCTCATTGGCGTTGGCCAGAGCCTCTAGCAGGTTTGCGCCGGGAATACCAAACCCCGTCGGCTTTGCCGCGCGAGACGCCCGGGCTAAGCCGCCGACTCTTTCCGCTTCTTCACCTTGCCGAGGCGCTTGTCGAGATAGCCGTCCACCACCTCCATGAGGCCCTCCATGCGCTCCTCGAAGAAGTGGTTGGCGTCCGGCACGGTCTGGTGGTCGATGACGATGCCTTTCTGCGTCTTCAGGCGATCCACGAGCCCGCGCACGGACTCCGTTGGCACGACTCGATCTTTCGCGCCGTTGACCATCAGCCCGGAGGACGGGCAGGGGGCGAGGAACGTGAAGTCGTAAAGATTGGCGGGTGGCGCCACCGAGATGAAGCCTTCGATCTCCGGCCGCCGCATCAGGAGCTGCATGGCGATCCAGGCGCCGAACGAGACGCCGGCGATCCAGCAGGACGGCGCGTCCGCGTTATAGGCCTGCAGCCAATCGAGCGCCGTGGCGGCGTCGGCGAGCTCGCCCGGTCCGTTGTCGAACAGGCCCTCGCTCCGCCCCACGCCGCGGAAATTGAAGCGCAGCACCGAGAAGCCCCGTCTCTGGAAGGCGTAGTACAGGTGATACACGACCTGGTTATTCATCGTCCCGCCGAACTGCGGGTGCGGATGCAGGATGAGAGCGACCGGCGAATTCGGAGAACCCTGATGATGATAACGGGCTTCGATCCGGCCGGCGGGGCCGCTGATATTGACTTCAGGCATGAACCACTGGCCTCGACTGGAGTTATTCGCTGATGGGGGCGGCTACCGTTATATGGGGCGGGGAATGGGGCGCGCCAACTAATGCCGCAAACCTTGACTCTGCCGCGTCAGAATCCTATACAAACACGAGATTAGAATTGTTCCAAACAACGCCGTTCCAAATCAGCTGGGCGCTTGGACCGGTCCAATTGTTAGGCCGCGCTTCATAGCATGAGCGACGGGGGCTCGTGCAAGCGTTAACCCGGCGGCATTAGGCCGCGAGCTTCGGCAGAACATGAACCAGCGCTCCTATCTCGACCATAACGCGACTGCGCCGCTTCGCCCCGAAGTGCGCGAGGCGGTGATCGACGCGCTCGCTCTGAATGGCAACCCGTCTTCGGTGCATGCGGAAGGAAGGGCCGCCCGCGCGGCGATCGAGCAGGCGCGCGCCAAGGTCGCCAAGCTCGTCGGCGCGAGCCCTGCGAACGTCATCTTCACGAGTGGCGGCACGGAGGCCAACGCGCTCGCGCTCGCGGCGCAATCCGGCGAAGCTTGGCATTGCTACCTGTCGGCGATCGAGCACCCTTCGGTGCTCTCGGGCGGCCGGTTCTATCGCGAGACCACGACCATCATCCCGGTGACGCCGGACGGCGTCGCCGACCTCGACGTGCTTCGGAAGAAGCTCGAAAAGCACAAGCCCGGCGGCTGGCGGCCTTTCGTCTCGCTCATGACCGCCAATAACGAGACGGGCGCCATTCAGCCTGTCGCGGAGGCGGCTCCGATCGTCCACGATGCCGGCGGACTCCTTCATAGCGACGCGGTGCAGGCCGCGGGCCGAATCCCCCTTGATATGACGGTGCTCGGTGCCGACATGGTGACCTTGTCGGCCCATAAGATCGGCGGACCGAAAGGCGTGGGGGCGCTCGTTCTCGCTGAAGGCGCGAACGTGGAGCCCCTCATCAAAGGTGGCGGCCAGGAAGGCCGCCGCCGGGCCGGCACGGAGAATGTCGCAGGGATCGTCGGCTTCGGCGTCGCCGCCGAATTGGCCTTGGGTGACCTCGCCAGGATGGATGAAATCGCGGCACTCCGGGATGTCCTGGAGGAGGGTGTGCGCGCTCTTCGCCCTGACGCCGTGGTGCTGTCGGCCGGCGTGCCGCGCCTCCCCAACACGTCTTGTATCGCCGTGCCGGGCGTGAAGGCCGAGACGCTCGTGATCGGGCTCGATCTCGCCGGCTTTGCGGTGAGCGCAGGCTCGGCCTGCTCCTCCGGAAAGGTCGAGGCCTCGCACGTGCTCGCCGCCATGGGCGCAAGCCCCGAGATCGCCCGCGGCGCAGTCCGCGTAAGCCTTGGTTTTGGCAGCGAGAATACCGATATCCAAAGGTACCTGAGCGCCTTTGGCGAGCTGGTCGAGCGGCTCAAGCGGAACTCGAAGGAAGCGGCCTAAGCGGTTCGCTTAACGTAGGAATTTGAAAGAGTAGTTATGGCAGCAGTCCAAGAGACCGTCGAACGCGTCAAGCAGATCGACGTCGACAAATACAAATACGGCTTCTTCACCGACATTGAATTGGTCACGGCCCCGAAGGGCCTGAACGAGGATGTGGTCCGCTTTATCTCGGCGAAGAAGGGCGAGCCGGACTGGCTGCGCGACTGGCGGCTGGAGGCTTTCCGCCGCTGGCAGACCATGCAGGAGCCCAAATGGGCCAACGTCCAGTACCCGAAGATCGACTTCCAGGAGCTCTACTACTACTCCGCGCCCAAGAGCACGGAGGGGCCGAAGAGCTTGGCCGAGGTCGACCCTGAGCTGCTCAAGACCTACGAGAAGCTCGGCATCCCCCTGAAAGAGCAGGAGGTGCTGGCGGGCGTGCAAGGAGCGCCCAAGGTCGCCGTCGATGCCGTGTTCGACTCTGTGTCGGTGGTCACCACCTTCAAGGAGGAGCTGGCCAAGGCCGGCGTGATCTTCTGCTCGATCTCCGAAGCGGTGAAGAACCATCCGGAGCTCGTGAAGAAATATCTCGGCTCGGTCGTGCCGAGCACCGACAATTTCTACGCCACGCTCAATTCGGCGGTGTTCTCCGACGGCTCGTTCGTCTATGTGCCGGAAGGGGTGCGCTGCCCGATGGAGCTCTCCACCTATTTCCGCATCAACGCCGAGAAGACCGGCCAGTTCGAGCGCACGCTCATCATCGCCGAAAAGGGCGCCTATGTGAGCTACCTCGAAGGCTGCACGGCGCCGATGCGCGACGAGAATCAGCTTCACGCCGCCGTGGTCGAGCTGGTCGCGCTCGAAGACGCCGAGATCAAGTACTCGACGGTGCAGAACTGGTATCCCGGCGATGCGAAGGGAAAGGGCGGCGTCTACAACTTCGTCACCAAGCGTGGCGATTGCCGCGGCGACCGCTCCAAGATCTCCTGGACGCAAGTGGAGACCGGTTCCGCCATCACCTGGAAGTATCCGAGCTGCATTCTGCGTGGCAACGGATCAGCGCGGCGAGTTCTACTCGATCGCCATCTCCAACGGCTATCAGCAGGTCGACAGCGGCACCAAGATGATCCATCTCGGCCGAGACACGTCGAGCCGCATCATCTCCAAGGGCATCGCCGCCGGCCACTCCAACAACACCTATCGCGGGCTCGTGTCGGCGCATCGCAAGGCCACGAATGCGCGGAACTTCACCTGCTGCGACTCGCTCCTCATCGGCGACAAATGCGGCGCGCACACCGTGCCCTATATCGAGGCCAAGAACGCGAGCGCGACCTTCGAGCACGAAGCGACCACCTCGAAGATCTCCGACGACCAGCTGTTCTATTGCCTGAGCCGCGGGCTGTCGGAGGAACAAGCGGTGGCGCTCATCGTCAACGGCTTCGTCCGCGACGTGCTGCAGCAATTGCCCATGGAGTTCATGGCCGAGACGCAGAAGCTCATCGGCATCAGCCTCGAAGGCTCGGTGGGCTAATCGGACTCAAATACCAAAGAGTTGGAAAGACGGATTCATGCTTGAGATCAAGAACCTCCACGCCAATGTCGACGGCCGCGAGATCCTGAAAGGCCTCGACCTGACGCTGCCGGCAGGCGAAGTGCACGCCATCATGGGGCCGAACGGCTCCGGCAAGTCGACGCTTGCCTACGTGCTCGCCGGCAAGGAGGACTACGAGGTCACCGAGGGCTCCGTCACCTGGAAGGGGCAGGACCTGCTCGCCATGGACCCATCGGAGCGTGCCGTCGCCGGCGTGTTCCTCGCCTTCCAGTACCCCATGGAGATTCCGGGCGTCGCCACCATGACCTTCCTGCGTAACGCCGTGAATGCCGTCCGCAAAGCCCGCGGCGAGGAGGAACTGTCCACGCCGGATTTCCTGCGCGAGGTGAAGGAGAAGGCGAAAGACCTCAAGATCGACGTCGAGATGCTGCGCCGGCCGCTCAATGTCGGCTTCTCCGGCGGCGAGAAGAAGCGCAACGAGATCCTGCAAATGGAGCTGCTCGAGCCGGGACTCTGCGTGCTCGACGAGACCGATTCCGGCCTCGACATCGACGCCTTGCGGATTGTCGCCGACGGCGTGAACAAGCTGCGCAGCAAAGAGCGCTCCATGCTCGTCATCACCCATTATCAGCGGCTTCTGAACTACATCGTGCCGGACCGGGTGCATGTGCTTTCCGCCGGCCGGGTGGCGCGCTCCGGCGGCCCTGAGCTTGCAATCGAGCTTGAGAAGTCCGGCTACGCCGAGTACGGCGGCGAAGCCACGGCCGCGTAGGGGAAGGGCTCATGGATCTTCCCGTCCAGCAATTCAGGACCAAGGCCGAGCAGGAATTCCTCGACCTCTATACCAGGTCGGCCAACGCGCTCCCCGGTGCGAACAATCCGTTCGTCGCCGCGCTGCGGGAGAAGGCCATCAAGACCTATGGCAGTCTCGGGCTGCCCCATCGCCGCATCGAGGCCTGGAAATATACCGATCTTCGCGCGCGCCTCGACGAGGTCAACCCGCTGATCGCGGCGCTCGGCGCCGCTGTCGACGATGCTGCCCTTGAGGCGGCGCTCGGCAAGCCGATTGCCGCACTCGCCGCCTATCGACTTGTGCTGGTCGAAGGCGAGTTGCGCGTCGATCTGTCGGACATGGCCTCACTTCGCGAGGCGGGCGCCGACGTGACGTCGCTCGCCCATGTCTTGGAGATGCCGCCGGAGTGGCTGAAGGAGACCTTGGGCCAAGTAAACCCGCGCGAGGACGATGCCGTGCTCGCGCTCAACATGGCGCTGATGACCGGCGGCGTCGCGCTCCGTATTCCTGAGGGCGTGACGCTCGAAAAGCCGATCCACGTCATCCATCTCGACGGAACCGGCGAGGCCGCAACCATGGTGACCCGCAACGTCATCGTCGCCGAGGAGGGGGCTTCCGCCACGGTGCTCGAGAGCTATGGCAGCCTTGGCTTGAAAGGCCTCCAGCGCAACGCCGTGACCGAGGTCAAGATCGGCGACAAGGCCGCCATCCACCACATCAAGTTGCAGCGGGAAGCGGCCGACGCGCTTCATCTCGGCGTCTGGCTCGCCAATATCGGCACGGATGCGCGCTACAACGCCTTCCAGCTTTCGACCGGCGCCAACCTCGCCCGCAACCAGATTTATGTGCGCTTCGACGGCGAAGGATCCGCGACCGACGTCTCCGGCGCGTTCCTGCTGCGCGGCAAGCAGCATTGCGACACGACCTTGATCGTCGAGCACCGCGTGCCGGCTTGCGAGAGCCGCGAGCTGTTCAAGGCCGTGCTCGACGACGAGGCCCGCGGCATCTTCCAAGGCAAGATCATCGTCTCGCCGGGCGCGCAGAAGACCGACGGCAAGCAGATGGCGCAAGCGCTTCTGTTGTCGGAGACGGCGGAGTTCGATTCCAAGCCCGAGCTCGAGATCTTCGCCGACGACGTGGTCTGCGGCCACGGCGCCACCTCGGGCCAGATCGACGAGGATCTGCTGTTCTATCTTGAGTCCCGCGGGTCTTCCCGAGCCGCAAGCCCGCGCGCTGCTGATCCAGGCCTTTGTCGGCGAGGCGTTCGAGCAGGTCGAGGACGAGAAGTTGCGCGAGGCGTTCTCCGCCGCTGCCGCCGATTGGCTCGGCGTCCCGGTGGAGTGAGGGCAGGGCCGATGACCATCATCACTCCATCGGCCAAGGACCTTCGTGCAGCGGATGCGCCCTTCGACGTGGAAGCCATCCGTGCCGACTTTCCCATTTTGTCCGAGACGGTCCACGGCAAGCCGCTCACCTATCTCGATAACGGTGCCTCCGCGCAGAAGCCGAGACAGGTCATCGAGGCGGTCAGCCACGCCTACGAGCACGAATACGCCAACGTCCATCGCGGCCTGCACCATTTGAGCAATGTCGCCACCGCCAATTTCGAGGAAGCCCGCAGGAAGGTGCGAGGGTTCCTCAATGCGCGGTCGGACGAGGAGATCATCTTCACGCGCAACGCCACCGAGGCGATCAACCTCGTGGCGTCGTCCTTCGGGCGCCCGCGGATCGGCGCCGGCGACGAGATCCTCCTCACCATCATGGAGCACCACTCCAATATCGTGCCCTGGCATTTCATCCGCGAGCGCCAAGGCGCGGTTCTGAAATGGGCTCCGGTCTCGGACGAAGGCGAGTTCCTGCTCGACGAATTCGAGAAGCTCATCGGTCCGCGCACCAAGATGGTCGCAATCACGCAAATGTCGAACGTGCTCGGCACCATCGTGCCGGTGAAGGACGTGATCCGCATTGCGCACGCGCACGGCATTCCGGTGCTGGTCGACGGCGCCCAAGGCGCGGTTCATCTGCCGGTCGATGTGCAGGATCTCGATTGCGACTTCTACGCAATGACCGGCCACAAGCTCTATGGGCCGACCGGCATCGGCGTGCTCTACGGCAAGCAGGAGCTGCTCGACGAGATGCCGCCTTACCAGGGCGGTGGCGAGATGATCGGCTACGTCACCACCGACGAGATCACCTACGGCAAACCGCCGCACCGCTTCGAGGCGGGCACCCCGGCCATCGTCCAGGCCATCGGGCTCGGCGCCGCCATTGACTACGTCGAGAGCATCGGCCGCACCCGTATCATGGCCCATGAGGACGCGCTCCTCGCCTATGCCATGGAGCGGCTCGGCAACTTGAATTGGCTCAGGATTTTCGGGCGCGCTCAGAACAAGGGCAGTATCATCTCCTTCGAGGTCGAAGGCGCCCATGCCCACGATGTGAGCACGATTTTGGACCGCTACGGCGTGGCCGTGCGCGCCGGCACCCATTGCTGCGAGCCGTTGCTCGCCCGCTTCGGTGTAACCTCCACGTGCCGTGCCTCATTCGCGATGTATAATACGTTCGAGGAGGTCGACCGGCTGGTGGACGCGCTGCACAAGACGCGTGAGATGTTCGCTTAAGGTCGATGGTTCAAATGATTGAAAAAACTCAAGGCAACGGACCCGTGGACGCCCCGGACGAGATCTCGCCCGGGATGACGGAGTCCGCGGCCGAGAAGGCGCATGCGCCCGCCAATGTTCCGGCGCCGGGTGAGCCGGGCGCCGCGCCCGAGCCGGCCGAGATCGAGGAAAGCGCCCCGTCGTCCATTCCGCCGGATGTGCTCGAGCAGCTTCGTTCCGATCTCGTCTCGGCCCTCAAGACCGTGTTCGACCCGGAGATCCCCGTCGACATCTACGAGCTCGGCCTCATCTACAAGATCGACGTCGATGACGACCGCAACGTCGAGGTGGACATGACACTCACGGCCCCGGGCTGCCCCGTAGCGGGCGACATGCCGGGATGGGTCGAGAACGCCGTCGCCTCGGTGCCCGGTGTCGGCCAGGTAAAGGTCAATCTCGTGTTCGACCCGCCTTGGGATATGTCGCGCATGTCCGACGAGGCGCGGCTCCAGCTCAATATGTTCTAGCGCCAAGCCCTTGAACCTTCGCGCAATTCGCACCAATTTCAAGCCATGAACAACCGCCCACGTCCCCAAGTCATGCGCCTCACCGAGGCCGCCGCCGATCGCATCCGCGCCCTTTCTGCCGCTTCCGGCAAGGAGGTCGAAGGCGTGCGCATCGGCGTGAAGAACGGCGGCTGCGCCGGCATGGAATACACCATGGAATATGCCGCGGAACGCGGGCCGCACGACGAGGTCGTCGAGGACAAGGGGGTCAAGCTCCTGATCGACCCCACCGCCGTCATGTTCCTGCTCGGCACGGAGATGGATTATCAGGTGGATAAGATGCGTTCGGGCTTCGTGTTCAACAACCCGAACCAGACGAGCGCCTGCGGCTGCGGCGAGTCGGTGATGCTGAAGCCCGCGGGCGAGACTGAGCCCGAGGCCGCGAAGGCGGCCGACTGAGCAGCCTTCGGGACCGTAGGTCCACAAAAGCAAATGGCCGGGAAGGCCCGGCCATAAATTTCAATTCAGAAAATCGCCGCTTAAGGAACCCGCACCGGCCGCATCATGAAGGCGGGGACGTGATCCCCCATGCCCTGCTGCTTGGGGCCCGGGCCTTGGCCTTGTGAGCCTTGTGAGCCCTTGGACCGGTCCTGGCCGCTACGAGCTTGCCTCTGATCGCCCTGATGCTTCGGCGCAGTCCGCCGCTCATCTTTGTGGTGATCTACGCGCGCCTTGGGCGGCTGGCTGTCGGCGCTGGCCGTGCGCGGCGCGCTGGTATCATCGACCCTGGAAGGCTTGCTCGCAGGCTGTCTTGCCGCCTGCTGTCCGTTCTCGCCGGAGGAACGTTTTCCCCCTCGCGAACGGCCGCCGCGCCGGCGACGCCCATTGCTGCGGTCGCCGGCTTCCGCCTCGGCCACCTCTTCGGGGGCAGGCGGACCGTCGACCCAGGGAATGTCCTGGTGCAGCATCTTCTCGATGGCTTTGAGCGCCTTGTGGTCCTTCGGCGTCACCAGCATGGCGGCGTAGCCTTCGCGGCCCGCGCGCCCCGTGCGCCCGATACGGTGGATGTAGTCCTCGGGATGGATTGGAACGTCGTAGTTGAAGATGTGGCTCACGGCGGGAATGTCGAGGCCACGTGCCGCCACGTCGCTGGCCGCTAAGAACGCGATCGTACCGTTGCGGAAGGCCTCGAGCGTTGCCGTGCGTTGACGCTGGTCCAGGTCCCCGTGAAGGGCGCCGACGCTGAATCCGTGACGCTGGAGCGACCGGAAGACGACGCCGACATCCTTCTTGCGGTTGCAGAAGATGATGGCGTTCTTGACGTCGACTTCGCGCATCAGCTCGCGCAGCGCCTGCCGCTTTCCGGCCGGGTCGTCGGGCGCTTTCTTCAGACGCTGAACGATGGTCGTCGCGGCGGTCGCCGGCGGGGAGACCTCGATACGCTCGGGATTGTGCAGGAAATTGTCGGCGAGGCGTTGGATCTCAGGCGGCATGGTCGCCGAGAAGAACAGGGTCTGCCGCGTGAAAGGGAGCATTTTGCAGATACGCTCGATATCGGGAATGAAGCCCATGTCGAGCATGCGGTCGGCTTCGTCGACCACCAGGATCTCGATGCCATTGAGAAGCAGCTTGCCGCGTTCGCGATGGTCGAGCAGGCGGCCTGGCGTGGCGATCACCACGTCGGCGCCGCGGTCAAGCTTCTTGTCCTGTTCGTCGTAGGACACGCCGCCGATGAGGAGCGCCACCGTCAGCTTGTGGCTCTTGCCGAGGAGCTCGAACGCCTCGGCCACCTGGGCGGCGAGCTCGCGGGTCGGCTCCAGGATCAGCGTCCGCGGCATGCGGGCTCTGGCGCGTCCACGTTCGAGCCGCGTCAGCATGGGCAGCACGAAGGAGGCCGTCTTGCCGGTGCCGGTCTGGGCGATGCCGAGCACGTCGCGGCCGGTGACCGCTACGGGGATCGCCTGGGCTTGAATTGGGGTGGGGGTCTCGAAGCCTGCCGCGGTGACGGCTGACTCAACTTTGGGGCTTAGGCCAAGATTAGAAAAGCTCATGCGTTAGCAAAAATAGGCGCAAGCCTCGAAGCTCGCGCGCATCTTCTTTCTTTAGGCGCAACAGTTTGCTGCTACGATTCGTGGGCTTTGCGCAAGACACCACCGAAGCATTACGGCCTTATGACCGTGGATTACTTACCACTCAAATAGTGGGCATAGGCGGGCCGCGCAAGGGGCAAAAGCACACAGAAACAGGGTAAACAGGACGGAATCGACGCCCGGAAGCCCCAAAGAAAGGCCCGATGCGCACGACCGATTATGCCGATGTGACGGTAAAGCCGCCGCTCCTGTTTGGCGGCGCGCTGGCGCTCGGCTACGTCTTGAGCCTCTATTGGCCGCTCGGCCCGGGGCTCGCATCGCCCAATGCGCTCGCGGTCACCGTAGGCCTCGCCTTCATCGCCGGCGGTTTTGCGCTGGCGATCTTCTCCGTTCGTGCCTTTCGCCGCGCCGGCACCAAGGTGGTGCCGGGACAGCCGGCGACGGCGCTCGTCACCACCGGCCCTTATCGCGTCACGCGCAATCCCATCTATATCGGCTTCGTGCTTGTCTATTTCGGCCTCTCCATCGTGCTGACGAGCGTCTGGGTGCTTCTGCTCCTCTTCCCCGTGCTGGTGATCTTGCAGCGGGGCGTGGTCGCGCGGGAAGAGGTGTATTTGGAGCGGAAATTCGGCGATGCCTACCGCGCCTACAAGGCACGCGTGCCGCGCTGGCTCTAACCTAGATATCGAGTGCTTCGGGCTCGGCGAATTCGGCGTGCTCCTGGATGAAGCGGAAGCGCGCTTCGGGCTTGTTGCCCATGAGCTGATCGACGGCTTTGGTGGTCGGACCGCGATCTTCGGCGAGCTCGACCCGCAGCAAGGTCCGCACCGACCGATCCATGGTCGTCTCTTTGAGCTGTTTCGGCATCATCTCGCCCAAGCCCTTGAAACGACTCACATCGACCTTGCCGCGGCCGTTGAATTCGGTCTTCATCAGCTCCTCTTTGTGCGCGTCATTGCGGGCGTAGAGGATCTTGGCACCTTGGCTCAGGCGGTAGAGGGGGGGGACCGCCAGGTAGAGATGCCCGTTCTCGATGAGCCCGCGCATCTGCTGATAGAAGAAGGTGATGAGCAGAGAGGCGATATGCATGCCGTCCACGTCGGCGTCGGTCATGATGACCACCTTCTCGTAGCGCAAATCCTCTTCGCTATAGCGCGCGCCGGTGCCGCAGCCGAGCGCCTGGATGAGATCGCTCAAGAGCTGGTTGTCGGCGAGCTTCGATGAGCTCGCGCTCGCCACGTTGAGGATCTTGCCGCGTAAGGGGAGCACGGCTTGCGTCGCGCGGTCGCGCGCCTGCTTGGCCGAGCCGCCGGCGGAATCGCCCTCGACGATGAAGATCTCGGTACCTTGGGCACCGCTCGCCGAACAGTCGGCGAGCTTGCCGGGAAGGCGCAAGCGCCGCGTTGCCGTCTGCCGGCCGATCTCCTTCTCTTTCCTGCGGCGGAGGCGCTCCTCGGAGCGGTCGACCACCCAGTCGAGCAGGCGGTTGGCTTGGTTGGGGTTGCCCGTCAGCCAATGGTCGAAGGCGTCGCGGATCGCGTTCTCGACGATGCGCGCCGCTTCCTGCGTGGCAAGCCGGTCCTTGGTCTGGCCCTGGAATTCCGGCTCGCGGATGAACACCGAGAGCATCGCCGCCGCGGTGCCCATCACGTCGTCCGCCGTCACTTGCGCGATGCGCTTGTTGCCGGTGAGCTCGCCATAGGCGCGCAAGGCCTTGGTCAGCGCCGCGCGCAACCCCGCCTCGTGGGTGCCGCCATCGGGCGTGGGGACCGTGTTGCAGTAGGAGCTCAAGAAACCGTCGGCGCTCGCCACCCAGGCGATCGCCCATTCCACCGAGCCATGCCCTTCGGCCTTCTCGATGCGGCCGGCAAACATGTCGTTGGTGACGGTGGTCTCGCCTTCGATGCGGTCGGCGAGGAAGTCCTTCAAGCCGCCGGGGAAGTGGAGGACCGCCGTTTCGGGCGTCTCCGCATCGCCTTCGAGCAGCGTCTTGGCGCAGGACCAGCGGATCTCGACGCCCCGGAAGAGATACGCCTTGGAGCGGGACATGCGGAACAGGCGGTTCGGCTTGAACGCCGCGCCCTTGCCGAAGATCTTGGGGTCGGGCCGGAAGCGGATCTTGGTGCCGCGCCGGTTCTTGATGGGGCCGAGGTTCTTGAGCGGGCCGTCGGGCGTGCCGCGCGTGTAGGTCTGCCGGTAGAGCTTCTGCCCGCGCGCCACCTCGACCTCGAGCGTCTCGGACAGCGCATTGGCCACCGACACGCCGACGCCGTGCAGACCGCCGCTCGTGGCATAGACCTTGGAGTCGAACTTCCCGCCCGCGTGCAGCGTGGTCATGATGACTTCGAGCGCGGACTTCTTCTTGAATTTAGGATGGGCATCGACGGGGATGCCGCGGCCGTTGTCGGTGACGGTGAGAGTGCCGTCCTTGTCGAGGTCCACGTCGATAAAGCTCGCATGCCCCGCCACCGCCTCGTCCATGGCGTTGTCGAGCACCTCGGCGAAGAGGTGATGCATCGCCTTCTCGTCGGTGCCGCCGATATACATGCCGGGCCGGCGGCGCACCGGCTCGAGCCCCTCCAGCACCTCGATATCCGCGGCGGTATAGGCGTCCTCGGCGCCGCCCGTGCGGGCCTTGGGCGCTTTCCGCGCTGGCGCCTTCGAGGCGGCCGAGCCCTTGCGCGGCGCCTCGTCAAACAGGTCGCGCGATGCGGTGGCTTTGCGTTTCGTGGCTATGGACGGACTCCTCGGGCCGGAAGGCGCTTCGCCCCCGCGAATCGGAGAGAATCAACGACTTTTGGAACTAGCCGTTAGCTCGCACGCGCTTTGGGCTTTTTCAAGGGCTGGCCCGAGATCAGATGATCGCGGCACGGACCTTGGCCGAAACCCATTCGGAGACGACGACCGTCACGAGGATGACGATGAAGATCACGGTGACCTCTGCCCAGGCGAGCCGGGCGAGGGAGGATTGGAGCTGGAGCCCGATGCCGCCTGCGCCCACGAGGCCGAGAATGGTCGATTCCCGGATGTTGATATCCCAGCGGAACACGGCGATCCCGGCGAAGGCCGGCATGATCTGCGGCACGACCCCGTAGTTCATCACCTGGGCGCCAGAGGCACCCGTGGCGCTGACCGCCTCGACCTGGTCCTCGTCGATCTCCTCGATCGCCTCATAGAGCAGCTTGCCGATGAAGCCGATCGAGCGAAAGCCGATGGCGATGATGCCGGCAAGGAGGCCGGGACCGATGATGGCGACGAGAAGCAAAGCCCAGATCAGCGAGTTGATCGAGCGGGAGGCGACAATGATCAGGAGCGCGAGGGGACGGAGGACGAGCGCGCTCGGCGTCGTGTTGCGCGCGGCGAGGAACGCGACCGGTGTCGCGAGCACGATGCCGAGCAGCGTGCCGAGCGTGGCGATGTTGATCGTGTCCCACAGCGGTCCCCAGAGCCGGTCGAGATAGGACCACCGCGGCGGCCAGGCGCGCGACAGGAGATCGGCGGCTTGGCGGGGCGCGTCCTCGACGAACAGCCATATGGTGTTCTTGTTCATCACCTGCCAGCACAGGACGAAGAGCGCCACAAGCGCGAGCCAACCGAGCCACACGCCCCATTGCGCCAGCGCGGTGCGGCGCTGCCAGACGCGGTCTCCATCGGCGGTCGCGACCGGCATCACTGCACCCATTTCCGCAAATGACTCGAGGCGTACTCGGCGATGAGCACGACGACGATGATCATGATCAGGATGGCGCCCGCGGTGCTGTAGTCGTAGCGTTGCATCGCCGTGTTGAGCGTCGCGCCGACCCCGCCCGCGCCGACGATGCCGATCACCGCGCTCTCGCGAAAATTGATGTCGAGCCGGTAGAGCGACAGGCCGATCAGCCGCGGGAACACCTGAGGCTGGATCCCGTAATTGATGACCTGCCACCAATTCGCGCCGGTTGCGCGGATGGCTTCGGCTTGCACCTCGCTGATCTCCTCGATGTCCTCGGCGAGCAGCTTGGCCATGAAGCCGATCGTGGCGAAGGAGAGGGTGAGGAAGCCGGCGAACGGGCCGAAGCCGAACATCGCCACGAACAGAATGGCGATGATGACCTCTTGGAACGCCCGCGAGACGGCGATGATGGCGCGGCAGACGGCATAGATCGGTAGCGGCGCGATATTGCGGGCCGCGCCGAGCGCAATCGGCACCGAGATCAGGCAGCCGACGACGGTGGAGGTCACCGTCATGGTGAGGCTCTCCTCCATGCCCCGCCAGATATCACGCGACCGGGTGAAGAAATCCGGCGCAAAGAAGTCTTGAGCGAAGCGCCAGCCTTGCGCGAGCCCTTCGCTGACACGCACCCAATTGACCTCGATGGAGCTGAGCGCCGCAACGAGATAGACCAGCGCGCCGAGAGTGATCGCCCAGCGCAGCCACGCATTACGGATGAGCGGCGGCCGCTTCCAGGGGCGGCTCTGGGCGAGGGCCGTGCTCATGCAAGCCCGGCCATGCGTTCCTCGCGCGACGGCTCCAGGTCGTGGGCCTTGGCGGCGTGCTCGGCCGCCTCGTCCGCATCATGCATCTGGGTCCAGTCCTCCTCCCCATAGATCTCGGTGAGGGTCGCGGTGTTGAGCTTGGACGGCGCGCCGTCGAACACGATCTCGCCGGCGCGCAAGCCGATGATGCGGTCGACGAACATCTTGGCCAGCATGACGTCGTGCAGGCTGATGATCGCCGGCAGGCTGCGCTCGCGGCAGACCTCGCAGATGAGCCGCATGATCTGCCGCGCCGTCTTCGGGTCGAGCGAGGCGGTCGGCTCATCGATGAGGAGGAGCTCCGGGTCTTGCTCGAGGGCGCGGGCGATGCCGACCCGCTGGCGCTGGCCGCCGGAGAGCGCGCTTGCCCGTTTGTCGGCGTGATCGCTCAAGCCGACGCGGGCCAGCAGCATGAAGGCCTTGTCGACGTCGCCTTGGGGAAAGCGCCGCAAGAAGGAGCGCCAGAACGGCACGTAGCCGAGGCGCCCGGACAGCACGTTCTCCATCACGCTCAGGCGCTCGACGAGGGCGTATTCCTGAAAGATCATGCCCATGCGCCGGCGCGCGCGCCGAAGCTCGCGGCGGCCGAGACGCGTGATGTCGCTGTCGTTGAGGAGCACGCCGCCCCGCATTCGGTTCGACCAGCCGGTTGATGCAGCGAATGAGGGTCGACTTGCCGGCGCCGGACGGGCCGATCAGCCCGACGACCTCGCCTGCGGGCACGTCGAACGTGACGCCGTTCAGCGCCTTGTCGCCGGTCCTGTAGCGCTTGGTCAGGGATTCAATGCGCAGCATCGCTCATGCCCGTGGTCGGAGCCATGGTAGGTGAAAGACGGATGCCCGCAAACCGGCGAGTCGTCCCGCCTAAGTGCCTGTATCAATTGCAGGAATAGACGACGCCGTTCGCCGCGTCGATCTGGCGGATCACCGCCCAGTCGTCCTTGAAGCTGATGGGGATGAACTGGGACTCGCCGGATTTGCCGAACTCCTCGAGGAGCTTCGTGCCTTTCCAGTCGAAGGTGAAGAAGGCGTGCTCGATCTTCTTCTGCAGCTCCGGCGTCAGATTATAGGCAACGCCGAACCCGGTCGTGGGAAAGGTCTGCGACGTATAGATCGTCTTGAGCTGGTCCTTCTTGACCAGGCCCCGGTCGATCATGCGCGCCTTGATGGAGTTGGCGATCGCCGCGGCATCGTAGTCCTTGTGAGCGACACCGAGGATCGAGGTGTCGTGCGCGCCCGAGAACATCGGCTTGTAGTCGCGCCCCGCCTCGAGGCCGAACTCCGACTTGAGCAGCGCCGACGGCGCCTTATAGCCGGAGTTCGACGTCTCGGAGGTGAAGGCGAGGGTATGGCCCTTGATGTCCGCCGGCTTCTCGATGCCCGAGCCGGGATAGGTGATGATCTCCATCTGATAGCCGAACGAGCCGTCGGCATGCGCCATCATGGCGAACGGGCGGAAGCCCGCGCAGGCCACGGCGAGCGGGTTCGAGCCCGTGTTGAAGCCGGCAATGTGCAGGCGGCCGGCGCGCATGGCCTCGATCTGCGCGGCATTGGATTGCACGGGGAAGAACTGGACCGGCTTGCCCGTGACCTTCGACAGGTAATCGAGAAACTCTTGCCAGACGTCGGCGTAGACGGCCGGATCCTCCACCGGGGTATAGGCGAAGATCAGCACCGGCGGGTCGACCTGCTGGGATTTGTCTGCCGGAATGTCCGCGACCATGTCGCCGTCTTTGTCTTGATAGCGGCTGTCGAGCTGGAAAGCGGCCCAAGCGGGCGCGCTCAACAGGGCCCAGACGGCCAGTGCCACGAGAACTTGCTTCATGCTCTGCTATCGCCTTGTATGGGCCCGGCCCGAGTGCCACCTACGAGCATAGGACATCGGATGGCCGCCGAAACTAGGCCGGTGCCGTGACAGATTTGCGAAGAGGATTGAAGCGTGGCTGAGCACACGCCCATCTGCGATTTTGGCTGGAAAGCCCCGTCTTTCACCCTTCCGGGCGTCGACGGCAAAACCCACAGCCTGGAAGAGCTGAAGGGGCCGAACGGCACGCTTCTCATGTTCATCTGCAACCACTGCCCTTACGTGAAGGCGGTGATCGACCGCATCGTGCGGGATGCCGGTGCGCTCAAAGCCCTCGGCGTCAACACGGTCGCGATCTGCTCCAACGACGCCACCACGCACCCGGACGACTCCTTCGACAACATGAAGCGGTTCGCGCAGGAGCACGGCTTCACCTTTCCCTATCTGCACGACGAGAGCCAAGACGTGGCCCGGGCCTATGACGCCGTCTGCACGCCGGACTTCTTCGGGTTCAACGGCGCCCTCGAGCTGCAATACCGCGGCCGGCTCGATGCGAGCGGCCGGGAGCCGGCGTCTCCGGGCGTCCGCCGTGAGCTGTTCGAGGCCATGAAACAGATTGCCGAGACCGGCCAAGGCCCGCGCGAGCAGACCCCATCCATCGGCTGCTCCATCAAATGGAAGGCCGCGTGAGCGTTTTGGGTCACTGTTAAACCCGCGCTTAAGTCTAATGCTTTCCCGTTTCTTTACGCCCGCTCCCTAAAATTCGTCTCGAAACGAGGGGATTTCGCGCGGCAATGTTGATGCGATACGCCATGCTGGTTGGGGTGGCCGCCGCTTCCGTCTGGGGCGCCGTCAATCTCGGCACGAGCAATGCGGACGTGTTCTTGGTCGATGCGGGGCAAACGGGCTCCGTCGGACAGAGCAACCTTTCGCTGTGGGTGCTTGGTGCCGTTGCAGCGCTGATCACGCTCTCGCTTCTACGTTTCGTGGTTTTCGGTTTGCCGTCGATGATGGACGGCTGGTTCCAGCAGAACAAATCTTGGCTCTACACGCTGGTCATCGGCGGTCTGATCTACGGGGTGTTCTATCTGATGTGAGCGCGCGGGTGACGCGGCGCATGCATGACGAGGGAGTTTGGGGGAGCCTGGCAAAGACCTGATGCTTCCCGCATCCGACGGGGGAACGCGGGAAAAAAAGGCTGAAGGTCCGGCAGGCCGGGCGAAAGAGGGGCGGTCGCCCAATAAGCGGCCGCCCCGTCTTTGTCTCGTCTTGGTCGAAACGCGCGCTAGATGCTGTAGTACATGTCGAACTCGATCGGGTGGGGCATCATCTCGAAGCGCTCCACCTCTTCCATCTTGAGTTCGAGATAAGCGTCGATCGCGTCGTCGGTGAACACGTTGCCCTTCTTGAGGAAGGCGCGGTCGGCGTCGAGCGACTCGCACGCCTCGCGCAGCGACCCGCACACGGTCGGCACCTTCTCGAGCTCCTCCGGCGGCAGATCGTAGAGGTTCTTGTCGATCGGATCGCCAGGGTTGAGCTTGTTCTCGATGCCGTCGAGGCCGGCCATCAGCATGGCGGCGAAGGCGAGATAGGGGTTGGCCGCCGGATCCGGGAAACGGACCTCGACGCGCTTCGCTTTCGGACCGGAGCCGAGCGGAATGCGGCACGAGGCCGAGCGGTTGCGCGAGGAGTAGGCAAGCAGCACGGGCGCCTCGTAGCCCGGCACCAGACGCTTATAGGAGTTGGTGCTCGGGTTGGTGAAGGCGTTGAGCGCCTTGGCGTGCTTCAGGATGCCGGCGATGTAATGCAGCGCGGTATCCGACAGGTCGGCGTATTTGTCGCCGGCGAAGACCGGGGTCGAGCCCTTCCAGATCGACTGGTGGGTATGCATGCCCGAGCCGTTGTCGCCGAACACAGGCTTCGGCATGAAGGTAGCGGTCTTGCCGTAGACCTGCGCCACGTTGTGGATCACGTATTTGTAGATCTGCATGGCGTCGCCGGTCTTGACGATCGGCCCGAACTTGATGCCGAGCTCGTGCTGGGCGGCACCCACTTCATGGTGATGCTTCTCGGTGACCACGCCCATATCGGCCATCACCGACAGCATCTCCGAACGCAGGTCTTGCGCCGAGTCGACCGGCGGGACGGGGAAGTAGCCGCCCTTGGTGCGGGGACGGTGGCCGAGATTGCCCATCTCGTACTCGGTGCCCATGTTGGTCGGCAGCTCCGTTGAGTTGAGTCTGTAGCCGCAGTTGTACGGATCGGCCGAGAAGCGCACGTCGTCGAACACGAAGAACTCGGCTTCCGGTCCGAACACGGCCACGTCGCCGATGCCGGTCTGCTGCATATAGGCCTGCGCCTTGCCGGCGATGGAGCGCGGATCGCGCTCATAAGGCTCGTTGGTCAGCGGCTCGAGCACGTCGCAGAACACGGCCAGCGTGCTTTGGGCGAAGAAGGGATCGATCACGGCGCTGTCGCAGTCCGGCATGAGCTTCATGTCGGACTCGTTGATCGCTTTCCAGCCTGCGATCGACGAACCGTCGAACATGATGCCGTCGGCGAATGCCTCTTCGTCCATGAGGCTCGAGTCCATCGTCACATGCTGCATCTTCCCCCGCGGATCGGTGAAGCGCAGGTCGACGAACTTGATCTCCTCGTCCTTGATCTTTTTCGCGGTACTTTTTGCGTCTGCCATTTTACTCCCCTGTCATGCGTTATTGAGCCGCCCGTCAGAACCCCGGGCAGCTTTTGGTTCTCCAGTTAATCTCTACTCGTCGCTCGGCGGTCAGTTGTCAGATGGCATCATTCCCGGTCTCGCCCGTGCGGATGCGCACGGCTTCCTCCACGTTCGACACGAAAATCTTCCCGTCCCCGATACGGCCCGTCTTGGCTGAGGCGATGATGGCTTCGATTGCCTTCTCCACCATGTTGTCACCGAGCACGAGCTCAAGTTTCACTTTGGGTAGGAAATCGACGACATACTCGGCGCCGCGATAGAGTTCGGTGTGACCCTTTTGGCGTCCGAAACCTTTGGCTTCGGTCACCGTAATACCCTGAAGCCCGATTTCTTGCAGGGCTTCTTTCACCTCGTCTAGCTTGAAGGGCTTGATGATCGCTTCAATCTTTTTCATTCTTTGTTAGACCTCCCCTGCGACGCAAAGCGGCGCTTCGCCGCGTCGACCGCCGCCGTTCAAAAACACTGATGCGCCCTGCCAAAGCACGCCCTATGCCAATCTCTTGGGCGGAAGTTTTACCAGCAATTCCAAGCTGCTATCGATTTGTCGCAAAATCGGCAGGCGATTTCTCTCAGAGGCGCGCTCAAAAACTAGGCGATATGCCCAAAAATGGAGCAGCAAAACGCGCTCCCTACGAATTGTCTTTGCGCGGGACGCCTGGTCTACAAGGAGAACCGCACGTCGCTGCCGGATACCATGTTTGAGCTACTGACAGCAGAGGAAATGGGCCGCGCCGACCGCCTCGCCATCGAGGGCGGGGTGCCGGGCGCCGAGCTTATGGAGCACGCCGGACGCGGCGTCGCCGACGAAGTGTCCTCCCGCTTTCCCGACGCGGCCACCGTCGCCGTGTTGTGCGGTCCCGGCAATAACGGGGGCGACGGGTTCGTGGCGGCGCGTCACCTCATGGAGCGGGGCTATCGCGTGCGCCTCGGCTTCGACGGCGATCTCGCACGGTTGCCTAAAGACGCCGCAACCATGGGCGCGCGCTATGCCGGGCCGCGCGAACCGCTCAACCCCGAGCTTGTCGCCGGCGCCGACGTCATCGTCGATGCGCTGTTCGGGGCGGGGCTTGGCCGGCCCATCGAGGGCAAGTTCGCCGCCTTGGTCGAGGCGGCCAACAAGAGCGGCGCGCCCATCGTGGCGGTTGACGTCCCCAGCGGCATCGACGGCACCACGGGGGAGGTGCGCGGCGTTGCGATCCAGGCGCTCGCCACGGTGACCTTCTTCCGTTTGAAGCCGGGACATCTCTTGCTGCCGGGCCGGCTCTATAGCGGCGCCGTCAGGCTCGTCGACATCGGCATCCCCGACAGCGTGCTTCTCACGGTCAAGCCGAACACCTTCGCCAACGAGCCGGCGCTCTGGCTCCCGGAATATCCATGGCCCACGGCTGAGGGCCACAAATATCTGCGCGGTCACGCGGTCGTGGCCTCGGGCCCGATGTACAGCACCGGCGCGGCGCGCATGGCCGCGCGCGGCGCTTTGCGCATCGGGGCAGGCCTGGTCACCGTCGCCTCGCCCCGCGAGGCGCTTGCCGTCAACGCCGCGCAGCTCACCGCCATCATGGTGCGCGAGGTCGACGATGCGCGCGCGCTCAGCCAGCTTCTCGCCGACGAGCGCAAGAACGCTTTTCTGATCGGGCCCGGCCACGGCGTTGGCGAGGCGACCAGAGCGATGGTGCTCGCCGCCCTTGCCGCGAGCCCGCGCGTGGTGCTCGACGCCGACGCGCTGACCTCCTTCGCCGACGACCCTGACACGCTGTTCAAGGCCATCAAGTCGCGGAAGGCGCCGGTGGTGATGACCCCCCATGAGGGAGAGTTCGCGCGGCTGTTCGGCGATGTCCCGGGGGCCTCCAAGGTGGATCGCACGCGGACGGCGGCGGCACGCGCGGGCGCGACGGTCCTCCTCAAGGGCGCCGATACGGTCATTGCCGCGCCGAATGGCGAGGCTGCGATCGACGCGGCCGGCACGCCCTGGCTTGCCACGGCCGGCTCCGGCGATGTCCTGGGCGGCATGGTCTTGGGGCTTCTTGCCCAAGGCATGACCGGCTTTCTCGGGGCAAGCGCCGCGGTGTGGATGCACGGCAAGGCGGCCGAGATGTTCGGGCCGGGCCTGATTGCCGAGGACCTCCCGGAAATGCTGCCTCACGTGTTGCGGGACCTCGAACGCCTCCGGAATGGGCCCTAACTTGCGTGTGTCCTGGGGCCTCGCGACCCTTTGTTGACACACTCCAACCTTATGGGGGACATGAAGGGAAAGTGCCCCGAATGAAAGGCCGGTCCGAAGCCGCTATGGCATCCTTTCGCGTGAAAATCTGCCTGACGCTCGCCGCAACCCTGGCCGTTGCCGTGGTAGTCCCCGCGCGGGCCGAGGACCAGGTCCTGCTGCGCGCCCGCGAAGGCGCTGCGGCGATGATCCGCGGCCAGTTCGACAAGGCGGTCGCCCTCTACGACGAGGCGCTCGCCACGCCGGACGTCTCCAAGTTCGTGCAGGCAAGCATCTACAGCGATCGGGGCGTCGCCAAATGGCGCATGAATCAGAGCAAGGAAGCGATCGACGACTTCAACAAGGCGATCGAGCTCTCGCCTGAGATTGCCACCGCCTACAACAACCGGGGCAATGTGCTGATGGATCTCGGCCACCCCGGAGAGGCGCTCAAGGACTTCGACCGCGCCATCGCGCTCTCGCCGAACTACGGCGTCGCCTACACCAATGAGGGCAACGCGTACGCGGCGATGCATCAGTACGATTCCGCCTTTCGCTCATTTCGCAAAGCCGCCGCGCTTCAGCCTCAGAGCGCCGTGGCGTTCAACGGACGCGGACGCACCCATGCGGAGCTCGGGCGATATCACGCCGCCGTCCGCGATCTGACGCGCGCCATCAGCCTCGATCAGAAATATGCCGCCGCCTACCGCAATCGCGCCGAGGCGAATTTCGCCATCGCCAATTACGGCGACGCGGCGTCCGACGCCACTCAGGCGCTGCAGCTTGAGCCGGACCGGCAGCAGCCCAAGCTCGTGCTGCTGCGGGCCGAGGCCTATGCCGCCGACAACAAGTTCAGGGAGGCGACGGACGACTTCGGTCAGGCGCTTGAGCTCGATCCCAACCTGATCGAGGCCTATGTCGAGCGGGGCGCTCTGTTCGCCAAGAACCGCCGCTACGACGACGCGATCGGCGACTACAACCGCGCCTTGGAGTTGGATCCCAACAATGCCAAGGCCTATGCGCTCCGCGCCGAGGCGAAGCTTGCATCCGATCAGGTCGACGAGGCCCTGATCGACGTCAACAGGGCGCTCGAGCTCAGTCTCAACGACCCGCTCGCCTTGCGCATCCGCGGCAACATCTATGAGAAGCAAGAGCGCGTCGAAGACGCGATCTACGATTACCAAAAGGCGCTGGCCGAGGATCCGTTCCAGACCGAGAGCCGCGAGGCGCTGGTCCGCCTCGATCAAGAGGTGCCGGTGGCAGTCGGCGAGCCTCTGGGTCCACCCGTCGATGGGTGGGTCGTCACCGAGCCGTCGTCCGGGCGCTATCTCGCGAGCAACCCCGATTACGGGGCGGTTCGGGTCGAGCTCGAAATGTTCGGCGCGGGCAAGCCAAAGATCCTGGAATGGAAGCTGATGCGGGGCGCTTTGTCCGGCATCGGGCTCCTCAAGTACTACGCAGGCGATCTCGGCGACGACGGCGATCTCATCTATACCGCGATTGTCGACACCCGCGCCAACAAGGTCGTGTCGATCGAGCCCGAGCGCTGGGGCGACAAGCCTGCGCAGTGGAACTGGCAGGCGGTCTCGGTGGTCGTCACCGACCCGGACGGCCAAGCCAACGAGATCACGCTGCGCCAGGTACGGCAGCGGTCGGCGCCGGTTGCGCGCCGGGACGACGGCGGCTTTTTCGGCTTCGGCCAGCAGCCGCAGCAGACCGACCGTAGGCGCGCACGCCGTGGTGGTGGCGGCGGCGGCGGTGGCGGCCCGTTCGATTGGCTGTTCCGATGATGCCAGTCCGGTTCGCATGACGCGGTTCCTTGCCAGCGTGCGCGACGCGGAAGAGGCGCAAGCGGTGCTCGCCGCGGGCGCCGATATCGTCGACCTCAAGGATCCCGCCAAGGGTGCCCTCGGCGCCGTGGAGCTTCCCGTCATCAAGACGTGTGTCGCGGCCGTCGCCGGACGCGTGGCCGTGAGCGCGACCGTCGGCGATCTGCCGATGGACGAAGACCGCCTGCATGATGCGGTCCACGCCACGGCGGCATGCGGCGTGGACGACGTGAAGCTCGGCATCCAACGGCGCGGCGATCCGCACGCCTGCTTCGCGCGGCTGCGCAAAAGTCCTCCACGCGCGGGTCTGATCCTTGTCTTCTTCGCCGACGCCATGCCGGACTTCGATCCCGTCGCGGCCGCCATCGATGCCGGCGCGCGCGGGCTGATGCTCGACACCGCCGGGAAGCAGGCGGGCTCGCTTCTGGATCATATGGCCATCGGCGACATTGCCGGCTTTGTCGAGGACGGGCGCCGGAACGGGCTGATGGTCGGCGTGGCCGGGGCGTTGCGGGCCAACCATGTGGCGCCGTTGCTCGCGCTCTCGCCCGACGTCATCGGCTTCCGCGGCGCGTTGTGCCATGGCGCCAGCCGGGATGCGCGCCTCGATCCCGTCGCCTGCAGTCAAATCCGCGCCCTGATACCTTCCCAGACGCCTCGGCCCGACGCGCAAATCGGAGAACCCCGCGCTGCCGCGGTGTGCTAGAGGTTCGGCGCGGACGAAGCGCCGCGACAGGACTGGACTCGATGAACGACAAGCGACTGGGACGCATATCCTCGACGGATGATAAGGGCGAGGCCCTCGACCGTATCTTCGTGCACGACTACGTGCTCGACGTGGAGATCGGTGTCCACCACCACGAGAAGGGCGTCACCCAGCGCGTGCGCTTCTCCGTCGATGCCGACATCATCCCGAGCGCTGACACCCTCGACGACGACATCGGTCGCACCTTTGACTACGACGTCGTCATCAACGGCATCAAATCCATCATCGCCCGCGGTCACATCAATCTGGTGGAGACCCTGGCCGAGGAGGTGGCGCAGCGTTGCCTGGAACATCCCCGCGTGGCGCGCGTCATCGTCAGCATCGAGAAGCTCGATAAGGATCCCGGAGCCGTCGGTGTCGAGATCATCCGGAGCAAGGCGAGGACCTGATCATGCACGCCCCCGCGCTGCCACACGCCGCGCACGCGCCGCTTGCGCATGAGGGGGCGCTCGCCGTGGTCAAGCTCGGCGGCAGCGTCATCCGCTCGGGCGCGCTTCGTGGCTGGCTCGACGTGATCGCAAGCGCTCCCGGGCCGGTCGTGGTCGTGCCGGGGGGAGGGGCTTTGGCCGACGAGGTGCGCAGCTGTCAGCGCCAGCTCGGCTTCGGCGATCCCGCCGCCCACCGCATGGCGCTGCTCGCCATGGACCAGCTTGCCTGGGCGGTGGCCGGGTTGCGGCCCGGTCTGGAAGTGGGAACGACCGAAGAGGCGCTGCGCGCGATCCTGAACCGGGGTCATGTGGCCGTATGGGCGCCCTATGCGCTGGTCTCCGGCCGCACCGATATGGAGGAAACCTGGCGGCTCACCTCCGACAGCCTGGCGCTGTGGCTCGCGAGGCAGCTCGGTGCGAGCCGTTGCTCCCTGATCAAGTCGATCCCTTCGCGGCCCGGGAGGGTGAGCGCGCAGGCGCTCGCCCGCGAGGGCGTCCTAGACGAGGCCTTTCCCGCCATGCTCGCCGAGACGGGCGTCTCCGCCACGCTGTTCGGCAGCGGCGATCAGCAAGCTCTTGCCGCGTTCCTGGCCGACGAGGCGGCGAGCGGCGCCTCGATCGAGTAAACTCGCCCGATGACCGAGAGCATCCTGTTCCTCACCGGACATTTGGCGCGCCCCCGGCTCGAAGCCGTGCTGCACGGCATGGACGCAGGATTCGACTGGACGGTGCTCGATATCGGCGTGAAAGTGGCGGCGCTGATGACCGAGGACATCATCGTGCGGCGCCTTCCGGATCGAGGCGAGGCCGACAAGATCATGCTCCCTGGCCGCTGCCGCGCCGATCTCGACCGTCTCAGCGCTCATTATCGCGTGCCCGTCTTGCGCGGGCCCGACGAGCTCAAGGACATTCCCACCTATTTCGGCCGCGCGCGAAAGGCCGCCGACATGTCGACATACGACATCCAGATATTCGCCGAGATCGTCGACGCCTCGGCGCTTCCCGTCGAGAAAATCCTCGAGCGCGCGCGCGACTATGCCCAGAAGGGCGCGAACGTCATCGATCTCGGCGGCCTGCCGGACACGCCGTTCCCGCATCTGGAGGAGACGGTCGCCGCGTTGAAAGAGAAGGACTTCAAGGTCAGCGTCGATTCCGCCGACCCGGACGAGCTGTTGCGCGGCGGCAAGGCCGGCGCCGACTTCCTGCTCAGCCTGAACGAGTCGACACTTTATATTGCCGACGAGGTTGCCTCGGTGCCGGTCCTGATCCCCAAGGATCACGGCGATATGGCCTCGCTTTACCGCGCGATGGACGCGCTCGACAAGAAGGGCCGGACATACCTCGTCGATCCCGTGCTCGACCCCATCCATTTCGGCTTCATGGCCTCGCTCGAGCGCTACGCGGAAGTCCGGCGCGAGCGGCCTGAGGCCGAGATCCTGATGGGCACCGGCAATCTCACCGAGCTCACCGACGCCGATACGACCGGCATCACCGCCGTCCTGCTCGGCATCGCCTCGGAGCTCCACATCCGGAACGTGCTCGTGGTCCAGGTGAGCCCGCATACGCGCCGCACCATCGAGGAGCACGATCTCGCCCGCCGCATCATGTATGCCGCGCGCGCCGACCACGATCTTCCCAAGGACTATGCCGACGGGCTGCTCGCGCTTCATTCCCGCCGGCCGTTCCCGCTGACGCCGGAAGAGATCGCCGAGAATGCTGAAGCCGTGCGCGACAAGAACTTCCGTATCGAGATCGCCGAGGACGGCATCCACATCTATAACCGCGACGGGCATCATGTCGCCCAAGACATCTTCGAGCTTTATCCCAAGCTCGATCTCGGCAATGACAGCGCCCACGCCTTTTATCTCGCCGCCGAGCTCGCCCGCGCCGAGGTCGCCTGGCGGCTCGCCAAGCGCCACGCCCAGGACGAGCCGCTCGATTGGGGTGTCGCGGCGGACGCGCCGGCCGACGACAAGACGCGCCTCAAGGCAGCGGGGCACACGCTGATCGCCAAGAAGAAGCGCAAGGTCTCATGACACCGCGCAAGGGGCCGCCATGCCGATGATCCGCGAATGCATCGTCACCACGCTCAACGGCGAGGGCAGGGTGCATATCGCCCCGCTCGGCCTCATCGCGGACGGCGAGGGCTGGATCATTGCGCCGTTCCGACCCTCGGCCACGCTGGACAATCTCCGTAGCAACCCGTTTGCCGTGGCGAACTTCACCGACGACGTGCTCGTCTTCGCCGGCTGTCTCACCGGCAACAAGGATTGGCCGGTGAGGGCTGCGGCCCGTATCCAAGGCGCCGTGCTCGATGGCTCGCTCGCCCATGCCGAGCTTGCCGTGGAGCACATCGAGGAAGACGAACTGCGCCCCCGCTTTCACTGCCGTGTCGTGCACGAAGAGAGCCACGCGCCGTTCAAGGGCTTCAACCGCGCGCAAGGCGCGGTGATCGAGGCGGCGATCCTCGCCAGCCGCCTCCATATGCTGCCGCGGGAGAAGATCGAGCAGGAGCTCGCTTATCTCCAGATCGCCGTGGAGAAAACGGCAGGCCCGCGCGAGCATGAGGCGTGGCGGCTCCTCGTGGAGAAAATCGAGGACCACTACAAGCACGCGCCGACCTGAGGGATGAGAGAACCCGTGCCAGGGCGCCGCATCCCTTGTATAATGAGGGAACGGGGGGACCCGCGCTGCGTTAAGCAGCGCACCAACGCCAACATGGAGGTCCACCCATGAAAGTCAAAAACGCAATGCATAAGGGCGTCGACTGGGTCGGCCCGGACACGCCGATTTCCGAAATCGCCAAATTGATGCGGCAGCACGACATCGGCTCCATTCCGATCGGCGAAAACGATCAGCTTATCGGCATGGTGACCGACCGCGACATCGTCTGCAAAGGGCTGGCCAAGAACGGGTTCGATCCAGGACGCGCGAAGGCGCGCGATGTGATGACGACCGGCATCCATTGTTGCCGTGAGGACGACGATCTCGCCAAGGCGATCCATCACATGGAGGAGCTGAAAGTCCGGAGGCTCCCGGTCATCGACCAGAGCAAGCGGATGGTCGGCATGCTCAGCCTCGGCGACGTCGGCCACGCGGCATCGAGCGACCTGCTGACCGAATGCGTCAGGAGCGTCTCGGCGCACCACTGAGTGACGTCGCGCCGCGGGAGCGGTAGACCCGGGGCGACACACCAATCCGGGTCATGCCGCTGCCGTCGGCGCGCCGGGTTCTGGAGGTCGCTCCAGGATGTGAACGATGCGCGGACGCTCGCCCGGCACATCGCTTGCTTTGCCTGCGCGCTCGGGAATGTCGTGCAGGTGGACATCGTCGGCCGCGTGACGCTGCAGGATGTCGAGCGCCTTCTCGGCGTGCTCAGGATCGCGCGCTCGGACCCAAAGCAGCAAGCCACCGTGCTGCAGATGCTGATCGAGATGCCTGGCATGCTCGTGGCCGATGAACCGTGCGAGAGCGGCCCCCACGAGGCCGCCGGCGCCCCCCGCGATGGCTGCCGCGGCGATGGCGCCGAGCAGCGTGCCGCCGGAGGCCACGACGGCGAGGCTGCCGACAATGGCCGGTATGTAGATGCCGGCGCCGATGACGGCACCCTCCGCATCGCCGATGGTCTCCGCCGGCACATAGCCGATCCGCGGGGCATCGGGATCGTCCATGAATTCCTTGGTCGAGCTGTACGGGCGGCCGAGCTTGGCCGTGATCGTGTCCTCGTGCGCGAGGGCGTTGATGTCGACGCCGTCGAAGCCGGCCGACAAGAGATCGTCGATTGCGGCCTGAAACGACGTGGCGTCGTGGAAGACCGCAACGGCTTCCATCCGGCACGCGTTGTAGTCGCGTTCTGACATGGGGGGCCTCCAATCTGCGGCGATAGCCGGCCGAGGCCCGCGGGCGGGAAGTATTCAGGGAACCACGGGTCAGAGGCTCTTCGGCACGCCGCCCATAGCCATAAGCATAGCACTTATTTCGGCTTCTGCGTACGCATCTCGGCCGTCATCGCGGCGAGCTTGGCGATGGTGTTCATGTTGCGGGCGGTGCCGGTCTTCGCCGCGGGGATCTTCAACTTCGAGATCCCCATGCCCTCGGGGTAGTGCACATAGATTTCCCGCCGCCCCAGCCGCACGTCCTCATTCTTTCGCCCGGACAGAGTTTTCAGTGTGTCGCTGGGCGGCGGCGGCATCGAGAAAGATCGCTACGGTCCATTTCGCAGGGGCCTCAGGAAAGGGATTTTTGGCAAGCACAGCGGCCATCTCGGCCGACGTGCGCACGAGCACGCCGACGGGTTTTCCTCACTCTCCACGGCAGGGGGTTTGCGTAAGACTGCAAGGCTTGCTCGAGGCGTGCCTTCACGCGTGCTTCCGTCTCGCGGCTCGAGAACACCACATTGCCCGAGGCGATATAGGTGCTGACGGAGCAGAAGCCTGCGGACTCGCAGAGGCGCACGAGCTCGCCCATCGGCAACTTGCCGGTGCCACCGACATTGACGGCCCGCAGCAAGGCGACGAAGGCCGTCATTGTACGGCGCCCTGCCGTCTATTTCGGGCCGAGATAGGGGTCGTTGTAGCGGGCGTCGACGCACGCCACGCCGTTCCAGTAGTGATATTCGCCGCAGCTCAGGGGCCGCAGCGGTGCAATGACCACGGTGCCGTCATCCGTCTCCACGACCGCGTCGCCCGCAACCGCGGGCGCAGTCGGCAACACGCCGTAACGCCGGTAATAGCGCTTCCGCCAGCCGACCGGCTCGATAAGCCCTGAAGTCGCTTTCGAGACCGAAAGACCGGGCAGGGGCGCAGCACTCGCGCCGCCGCCGAAGAGAAGACCGCAAGCGAGACCGGCACTCGCCAAAATCAAGAACTTACGCATTTGATGCTCCGTTCGTCGTTGCACTCTTCTTACTAACGGCTTCGGCGCGCATCTGGTTCGATCCGGAGCGCAGCATACTCAACACTTGGTTTAAGGACGGGCAGGGACGTTATCGGGAGGCCGCGGCGAGCCTGGTCCCGACCGAGGCGAGCAGCAGCTCGTAGGCGCGGTCCGCGATCTCGTCCAGGGACTTCGTCCTGGCGAACATCGCCTTGGCCTTTGCCGTAAGCTCTTCGCGGCTCGGCATCTGCGGGAGATGCACGGTCGCCAGCATCTCGGCCGTGCGATCGTGCGCGCGCGCGAGTCTCTCCCGCAAGGCCGTCAGTTCCGACCCGTGCAGGGCGGACTCGATGGCGAGCGCGATGCGGTCGGAATTGAAATGCGCCGCGAGCTGCTCGGCGGCCTTGTTGATGACGCTCGCCCCCAGGCCATGCTCGTTCCGCACGACCTGTGCGGGGGGCATTCTCAAGCCCCACACGATACCGGTCCAGGACAGGGCCTTCAGGATGTAATAGGTCGGATCGATCTCCCACCACCGGAAGCCTTGGCGGACGCTTGATTGGAAGGCGTGGTGGTTGTTGTGCCAGCCTTCACCCATGGTGAACACGGCGAGGAGCCAGTTGTTGCGGGAGTTGTCGCCCGTGACGTAGCGCGTGCTGCCGCGCACATGGGCGAGCGAGTTGATGCAGAACGTGGCGTGATAGACCAGCACCGTGCTCCAGAAGAAGCCGACGAACAGGCCCGACCATCCGGCGATCAGGAAACAGAGACCCGCGAGGACGATCGCCGGCACGATCTCGAATGTGTGCAGCCAGCGCATTTCCGGATAGCGCATAAGATCGGAGACCGCCGTCTCGTCGAATTTGTCGTGCCGGCGCGAGAAGATCCACCCCAGATGGCTATAGATGAAACCCGTGTGCCGCGGCGAATGCACGTCCTGCTCGGTGTCGGAGTGCAGGTGGTGATGCCGGTGCTTGGCCGCCCACCACAGGACGCTCTTTTGCGCGGTGCTCTGGGCGACGACGGCGAGGATGAACCGGAAGACCCGGCTCGTGGAATAGGCGCGATGCGAGAAGAGCCGGTGATATCCGGCGCCGATGGCGAAGATGCGCACCCAATAGAGCGTGACGCAAAGGATCACGGCCGGCCAGGTGACACCCGACCAGATCGCCCCGAAACAGGCGAGATGAACCAAGACGAAGGGAATTGCGGACGGGTAGATGATATCGTCGTGCTCATCGTGACCGATTGTGTCCGTGGGCATAAGTGCGGAATCCCTTTCTAGTGACTTGGCTCTATTTAGCCGATTTTAGGGGGAAAAGGCCAGCGCCGGGCCCGAATGATCCCCCTCCATTTGGGGGCGCTGGAAGGCCTATACAAGCAAGGCGACCGCCACGCTAGGGGCGCATCGGGCCGCCATCTCGCGCGCCTCTGGGGCACAATCGACCATGTCGGCGAAGTCGCGGTAGGGGTGCCCGAGGCGCTCGGCCAGGCGGTTGGCGAGAAACCGTCCGCAGCCGGCGCCGATGATCGGCGCATCCGCCCCGAGCCCCTCGCGTGCGATCAGCGCTCGGGCGTTGGCCTCGGTCATATCGAGCTGGCGGCGCGCAAAGAAATGGGCAAGCGCCCGCCAGGCGATGAAGTCCGCTTCGCCGGCGTCGCGGCCCAGCATGCGCGCAAGCCGGCCCGCGCTCTCGTCCACGCTCTTGCCGCGCTGGTCGGCGGCCGGGAACGGGTCGGCGTCTTCAGGCAGCTCACCCGTCAAGCGATAGACGTCGGCCGTGGTGGCGAAGCGCTCGGCGGCCACGCCTTGCATGCGGCCCTTGAACGGCGCGTCCTGCGCGATGGCCATCACCGGGGTGCGCACCACGCCGCCATAGATCAACTCGCCTTCGGTGAGGCGTTCGCCGTCTGTGAGACCATGAGCCGCCGGGACGCCGTCCTTGAGGGGAATGAGGTCCGTCGTCGTCGTGCCGATATCCACCAGGAGGCCGTTCCCGACTGACTTGGCGGCGAGGGCGGCGGAGGCGTGCCAATTGGCCGAGGCCACCGCCGGCCAGTTTTCCAGCGCCGTGTCCGCATCGATAAGGCCGCTTTCGAGACTATAGAAAAGTGTCCCTTCGCCGGTCGCCCTCCGCATCAGTGCGACGAGATAGGCAACACCTTCGGCTCGGCTCGCGAATACGTCCGAAAGTTCCCCGGTCATGGTCACGGCGTGGGTTCCAGGCGCGTCGCAAAGCTTAAGCCCCTCCTCGAGCGCACGGTCGAACTTGCTGCGATCCGCCAGGAGCGGGCAGGGGATCTGGCTCACCGCCATAACGCGCCCGTCCTCGACGCGCGCAAGCTTGAGGTTGGCGCCGCCCAAATCCCACCCAAAAACCGCTGCCATTCGGCCCTCATTTGCCAGGACGATATTTCAGATCATGATAGGGATCGGAACAAAGGCAATGCCAGGACCAATGGCCATGACGGTTCAGTCCGAGGCAGTCTCGGCGGATCTCCCCGGCGACTTCGCGATCATCCCCGTGATCGACCTCAAGGATGGGTTAGTCGTCCACGCCCGCGCGGGCAAGCAGGCGCATGCCGGCAAGCGGGCCGAGTACCGGCCGATCGCCACGCCGTTCGGGCCGCCCCACGATGCGGTGTCCCTCGCCCGGGCGCTTCTCGGCATCACCTTCTCGCCCATCCTGTACGTCGCCGACCTCGATGCGATCCTGGGGCGCGGCAACAATTTCGACCTCTGCCGCGAGCTGGCGAATGCGTTCCCCGACACGGCGCTATGGATCGACGCCGGCTTCTCCGACGTGACCGACTGCGCGTTCTGGCTGCCGCTCGGGGCCACCCTGGTCATCGGCAGCGAGAGCGTCGCAAGCCTCGATGCGTGGGAGAATATCCGGGCGAGCTTCGGCTCAAGCGTCGTCTTGTCTCTCGATTTCGACGAGCAGGGCTTGCGCGGCCCGCAACAGGTCATGGCCAACCCCGCGCTGTGGCCCGACCGGCTCATCCTCATGAGTCTCGGCCGTGTCGGCACCGAAGGCGGGCCCGACCTTGAGCGCTTGCGAGCGACGCGGGCCCTTGCCGGCGATCGCGCCGTGTTCGTCGCCGGCGGCGTCAGCAATCTCGATGACGTGGTGCAGGCGGCTGGGCAGGGCGCGCGCGGCGTGCTTGCCGCCACCGCGCTCCATTCCGGCGCCATCACCCAAAAAGAAATCGCCGCCCTCTTGCGAGAGCGGCGATCTCAAACTTGAGGGCGGTTACGGCCCCGTTTTCTAGAAACCGAGCTTCTGCAGCCACCGCCGAATCGGGCCCGGACCATCTCCTCCGCCGGGTTTGTCCCGACCTGGGGGTTCTCCCTTTCAGCCAGCGGCGAAAGGATGGTGAGCCGAGTCCTTCTGCGCAGTCACCTCGGAGGCCTTCGGCTCGCCCTTAACGGCGCGGGCGAGGGCTTCCTTGACGGCGCGATAGTTGAAGTCCTGGATCTTCTTGTCGTCCTTGGCTTCCCAGTGGATGAACACGCCGACGCAGATATAGAGATCGTCTGCCTCGTTCGCGGGGATCACACCCTCGGCTACGGAGTTAGCCACGGCCTTGGCCACGGCGTACTGAGCAGGACCGAACATCTGCACGGCCTGGCGCGCATCCTTGATGGTGACCTTGTTGTAAAGAATGGTCGGCGGCTTGCAGAGCAGGTTCGGCGTGACCACTGCAAGCAGCGTAGTGAAACCGTCTTTGTTGTTGGTCAGCGCATTGCAGAAAGCCGTCTCAACGGCGCTTCCGCGTGGGCCAAGCAGCAGATCGATATGAGCAACTTCGTTACCGTCGCCGACGAGCGATTCGCCGACACTAACACCAGTGATTTTGGCCATGAGCCAACCCCTCCCTAGTACTGAGACGTGGTCAAAAGGAAACGGCACCGCGGGGCTATCGCCCGGCGACAAGCCGACGAAAGTGCTTTGGGATACGCTCCTCCGTCCGCAACTCCTGGAAAGAAGCTCCGCGGGGCAGAACATAAGCCGGGGCCGGAAGGATCGGCAAGTCGATTATTGGCTGTTTTGGCTCGCCAGAAAATCTTCCTTATTCCGGCGTTTACCGCCCCCGGAGGGCAGCTGCGAACAAGGTGGCGACCGTAAGATCGGCGGAAGTCCCCGGATTCAGGTTTCGTTCCTTCAAGGACCGGTCGAAAGCGTTGAGCGGCGCGGCCATCGCGTCCGGCGTGCTGCATTGCGAAAGTCCCGCTTCGATCGGCCGCGCCTCGTCGCGCACGTCGCTCGCGATGTCTCCGCCGAACTTGCGCTCGATGAGGGTGTCGGGGATGTGGGCGAGAAAGCCGAGATACACATAGGTCGTGACCCACGGAACGTCGCCCCAGCGCTTCCGCCCGCCGTCCAGCCATTTGAGGCCGAGTTCGAAGACATCGACGAAGCCATGGGCGTAATTCCAGGCGATGCGGTCGCGGGTCTCCGCCGCGCGCATCGCCTCAACCAGGCTGACGTTCGGTTCGGCCGCCACGTCATGTTCCGGAGCACGGCCCAATCCACCCGGCTCGGCTGTCCGGATGGCACGGTAGGCGGCGCGGGCGTCCTCCACGTCGAGTTGTGCGAGAACCTTGGTAAGCCTGTCGTGCAGATTGCCGCTGCCGGTCTCGAGCGCGGCCTGGGCGAGGGGAGCCGCGAGCAGGATGATGCCGAGATTGGTGTTCTGCCCGACCGCCGCTCTTGTCGCCTCGACGGCACGCTCGATCCGCGCCCCGACCGAAAGGCCCGCGGCGCCGATCAACGGTGCTGCCGCCGCGGCGCTTGCCTCGAAATCGGCCACGCTCATGCGATGACCGTCGGCGAAGCGGTGCACATTGCCGGGCTTCAGCGCGTCGAGCTCGGCCAGGCAAGCCTCATGGAAGCGTTGCGCGACAGCCTCGGGCTTGAGCGGGCTGGTCAAGCGCCCTCTTGGCCTTTCCGGCGGGCGGGCGGTAGCGCCGCATCGAGGAAGGCGTCCACCACATGGTCCGAGATGCGAAGACGGCTGACGCGCTGGAGACCGTTCCACGCCGGCATGGAGTTCACTTCGAGCACGAGGAACCTCCCATCAGGAGCCTGAATGATGTCGACCCCGGCATAATCGGCGCCGACTGAAGCAGCCGAACGCACCGCGAGGTCGATGAGTTCCTGGCTGGCGATGGCGGCCTTGGCCTTGGCGCCCTGCTTGATGTTGGTGATCCAGCTCGATCCATGCCGGATCATAGCGGCGATCACGCGGCCCGCGCAGACAAAGAGCCGCCAGTCCTGATGGTGCGCCTGCGCCGCCGGCACGAACTCTTGCAGATAATAAACGCCGTTCACCTCCTCCGGCGGTGCCAGGTCGGCAACCGAAGCGATGAGACGCAAGCCGTTCCCTTGCGCGCCGAAGAGGGGCTTCTGCACGAGACGGTGGCCTTCACCGAGGAGGCGCGTGACGATCGCTTCCGCCTCGCCGCGATTGACCCCGGCGAAGGTCCGCGGCGTCGGCAGTCCCGCCTTTTGCAGGAAGAACGTGGTCGTGGATTTGTCGACGCAGCGCTCGATGGCGCGCGCATCGTTCCACACCGTCACGCCGAGCTCGCGCAAGGCATGCAGCAGGCCGAGATAGAGTGTCACCTCCTCGAAGCTGCCCCCCGGGATGAAGCGCACGAAGGCGCCTTCGGGGCGATGGTCCCCGAGCCCGGGAATGGAGAGCCCGGTCGCCGTCTCGGTCGAGAAGCCGCATGTGGGAAGCGGCGCGACGAGCGGACTGATGCCCCGCCGCTTGAATGCCCTGAGCAGGCTCTTGCCGTGCCAATCCCGACCATCGCCGAAGAGAACGATGGACGGGCTGGTGGACGTCTCTGGTTCCATGGAGGTCAGGAGAAGGACCGCTGGAGGATGGCGGCGTCGATATGGCCGCTCTGGAAGCTGTCGCCCGTCTTGAGCGACGTGACCGTGACCTTGGCCGGACTGAACAGCATCGGATCGATGGCGTAGAAGTCGCCCTTCACCGCCGCGAACAGTTCGGCGAATGGCTTGCCGTAGTCCTTCGACGTGAGGCTCGGCAGCTGCTCGGCGAGCTTCTTCGCCGCGTCCGCCTCGCCCGTGACGTAGAGCTGGATCCGCCCGGCATAGATGATGGCGTCGTTGGTGCGGCCCATGGCCTCGATGAAGCCCGGGGCGGGCGGGCGGCAATGGCGCGGTGGCGATGCCGTCGACGATGTCCTCGAGCGGGAAGTGCAACTCGTGCGCCTTGTGGAGCGCGACCTCGAGGCAGCGCGCGGCGATCTGCACCGTGCCGGCGAGGCTCGATGTCGGCGCGAAGAGGATTGTGAGCTGCTTGGGCTTGAGGCCGCAGGCCTTCGCCACGTGCTCGACGAGTTCGGCCGGCGGGGCTTTGTCCGCCTCGATGACGAGCGCGGAACTGTCGGCCTTGTCGCGGTAGCCGAGCTCGTCGAACAGCTTCTCCGAGGAGCCCATGGCGCGCGCCGGGCCTGAGCCGAGCACGTTGAATTTCTTGCCGCCCACGTCGACGGAGAGGCTCCACCCGGCATATTGCGAGCCGAGGCACGCGACCACGGGCTGGCTCGTATGCACCGTCACCATGAAGGGCCACGGATCCTCGGTGCTGGTCGTCTCGAACGTCACTTGGCCGAGCCCGCCAAGGCAGACCTCAGAGAGCAGGCGTCCCGCTTCGAGGCCGCCCACGGCGTCGACGCCGCAATCGATCAGCGTCTCGCCCAGCGAGCCCTTCGTGACCGCCACGCGCAGCGCGTCGGCATTATCGATGATCGCGGCGATGAGCGGCGCGACCTGTGTGTTGACGCTCGGCTTTTTCATCTGGCGTGTTGCGCTTCCTTCGTTCTTCTTGTCGTTCACCCTCATCCCCCTTGCTCAATTTTTTAATCTTGGCCAGCAGGCTGGCTTTGCGGGTCTCGGCGAGGCGTTTGGCACGCGCTTCTGTCCCGGCGCGGGCCAGTACAGTGCATATCGGGCGCTGTTTGTCGATCCGCTCGCCGGGCTTTGGCAGATCGGCCGCCCAAGAGGGCCAAGTCATGTTGCGCGGCACAATGACACCCTTCGGCGCATGCACGATGGACGAGGCTGCGGCGCCCTCGAAGACAAGCGATTTTCGGGGAAGCGTGCCGTCGAGAACCGCATCGACGTGAAGTTTGAGCAGCGGTTTTTTGGCGCATGCGAAGATATCGAGTGTGGCGCCGGGTCGCGGGTTGATCTCGAGGAGCAGGGGCCGATTCTCGGCGAGAACGAAGTCCGCCGAGGCGAGGCCCTTCAGTCCGAACTCAGGCGCAAGGAGCGTCACCGCCCGCGTCATCGCCTCCTCGGCGTCTTCGGAGAGGGCGGCAGGCTGCACCGCGCCCCCGTAACGCCACAGACGAAGCGGTGCCGGGGCGGTCCATTGCTCGCTGAAACCGAGCACGCGTGCTTTTGATCCGTTCGCGAGAAAGAGCGCCGAGACGGCGCGGCCTTCCACGAACGCCTGGTAATAGGCGCCTGTGGCATCCTTCTGGAGCCGGCTCGGCACCACATGGCTGCCGCCGGCGCCGCCCCGCCGCTTGGCGATCCAGCCCGCGCCGTTCCTTGGCCGCGTCGTCGCCGTGGCAGGGTGGGGGATCGCAAGCGCATCGAGCGCGGCGAAGAAGGTCTCCGGCGCCTTGATCCTTTCCACCGTCTCTGCGTCGTTGCCGAGGAGCGGCCAGCGTTCCGCGAGACGGGCGAGGAGGTGGGGCCGGTCCTCGAAGCCCGAACCGTAGACCAAACCGAGAAGTGGTGAGGGCGCCTGCTTGGCGAGCGCTTCGAGCGCGCGCACGAGGCTTCCCCATTGGAATCCGCGCGCGATATCGCCCGGCAACTTCAGGCAGGCATGGGCCAAGCGCGCCGTGTCGGCGTCGGCGAAGAAATCGGCGACGAGCACGTCAAACCCGGCATCGACAGCCGCCCGCGCCAGCGCCCGTCCGGAGATCGCGGCGACGAGGAGCGTGCCGCGACTCCGACGCGAGCGTCCCGGACGCAAGCGTCTAGGAGACGAGCGCTTGCGCGAGTTTGTAGGCAGCACGGAAATCGAGATAGACCGGCTTCTCGGCCTCGATCATCTCTTTGAAGAGGCCCGTCTCGGTCTTGTATTTCACGTCGCCGATGGCGAGTGCGCCAATGCCGACGGCGTTCGTTCCTTCGATCGGAGTGCCGTTATCCTTCACGCCGACCCCCTCGATGCCGGAGGGCGGGACCGCGTTCACGTCGGCGACCACGAGCAGATCCTTGGCAGGCTTGAGCTGGGCCAGCGTGATGAGCCGCCGCCCGGCAGGACCGGCGGCGAAGATGAGGTCGGCCTCCCTGGCGAGCTCCGCCTTCTGCTCCTCGGTGGTGCCGTCCGCATAGCCGAGATCGATCTCGAACCGCACGTTCGACTCCATGGCGAGCTTGCGTACGCGCTCCGGCCCGTCATAGCCGACGAGCGTCGCCTTAGCGCCGTCGCTGGTCGCGATCACCGCGGAGGCAAAGGCGACGACGCCCGTCCCGCCGAACACGATGATGCGCTTTCCCTTGAGATCGGTCTTGAACTTCTCCTGGAGCGCCTTCTTGGCGCAGGCGACCATGGCTGCGGCCGTGGTGAACGAGCCGGCCGGATCGGCGAACACCGAGATCTCGAACGGCGGCACCATCGCCTTCTTGGCCCGGTCCATCATGTCGAGCGCCTCGATGGCGCGCTTGCCCCCGATGAACATGCCGGTGCGTTTGATGCCGTCGGGGCTGCGCGAGAAGATCGCGTCCTGCACCAGGCCGTACACGTCCTCGATGGTCACGTTGGTATAGGGGATGGCGTGATCATAACCGGCGTCGAGCGCCATGTTCACGTCGAAGGGGCTCATGTGCTTGAGCGGCGTGATCATGTGCAGAATGCGTGGCAGCGCCATCGCTTGGACCTCCCGTATTCCGATTTGGCGCGCGCGGCGCGCGAAAGTGACGGCTTGCAATGCCTCGCTTTAGCACACTCAGGCAGGCGGCAAAGCGCCTCACGCGCCGACCGTTACTGATTTCTGGCTCACTCTATCGCGATCTCGGCGCCTTGGTTGCGTCCTTGGGCGAGCGTGAAGCGCAAGCCGTCGTGTTGGGCGCGCCCCCGCGCGTCGGCGAGCAGCGCCTCGCCAGCCTCCGCCGAGGGGGCGAAGGCGAAGCCGGTCGGCCCCCATGAGCTCTGCCCGAGGCCGGTGACGCCTTGCTCCCGCAGCCAGTGAAGCAGATCCGCCACGTGCGGGCTCGTATAGGGGCCACCCTGGAGCGGCCCGAAATAAGCGCCCATGACCTCCTGCAAATGTCCGACCTCGTCGCAGAAGACCGCGAAGTCGCTGTGTTCCAGCGCGGGTAGAGCGCGCTCGACGATCCGCGCGCGTAAGTCGGCCCGCTCCGCGTCGGGGAAGGCGGGGAGCGTCTCGAACGCCGCCACCTCGCTCGCGCCGTCGAGGCCCTTGGCGTGCGCGTCGAAGATCAGCAGCACGCGCCACGCCTCGGGAAAGGGAACCCGGGCGACGAGTTCAGGCAGCGCCCCGTCGCGCGGACCGCTGTCCAGCACTGCGCCGCCCGCCTCGAACGTGGCGATGCCGATCCCTGAGCGCGCGCCGCGCCCGAGCCGTTTCGCGATCTCCTGCGGCGGCAGCGCAATACCTTCCGCCGCGGCGAACGCGGAGCCGACCGCGAGCGCAAGCTGCGTCCCAGAGCCAAGCCCGGCGTGCGGCGGTATGGCCCGATGTACGTGGAGCCGATAGGCGTGGGCGATGCCGCAGCTCTCGGCGATACTCTTGAGATAGCGCGCGGTCCGCTCGCTCTCGGGCCCGCTCACCGCGAATGCTTCGGCACGCTGCAAAGTGACGCGCGTAGACGGACGGTTGAGCGACAGTCCAAAACTACCGAAAGGATGCGCGCTCCGTCCGCTCGGATCGAGAAATCCGAAATGAAGTCGTGCCGTCGTAGTGACCGTGACGGTCGGAGAAGCGGACATGGGACCGGAATTTATCAAAGCGGATCGCGAAACTGTGGACGTCAAAACATACCGTTCGCATTCGCCGAGGAGTCCGGCGCGACTTGCAGCACGTCCCAGTGCTCTACAATCTTTCCCGCGTCATCCAACCGAAAAATATCCATGGCGATCCAGTTGCGGTCGCCGGGCCATTCCTGCAAGCAGTGGAGCGAGACGTAATTGCCCTCGGCGATCACGCGTTTGAAGCTCGCGCGCTTGCCCGGATAGCGGCGGTCCATCTCCTCGAAATATTCGATGAGCCCTTCCTTGCCGTCCTTCACCCCGGGATTGTGCTGGATGTAGACGTCCCCCGCGTAAAGCTTCATCGCCTCGCGCGGGCGCGATTGATTGAAGGCCATGTCGTAGAAGGCCAAAACCGTCTCTTTATTGCGTTTCAGGTCTGGCATCGGCGCGCCTCAAAAGGCCTCCATTGATCGGCTTCGGGCCCCTCGATATGCTCTGTGTGTAACGGGAAATCGACCCAGTTTTTCAAAAGAAGGCAGCCATGGCAACGAAAGAGCGCACCTATAGCGATGAAGAGGTCGAGGCGCGGCTCAAGAAGGAGCTGCCCCACTGGTATCTCGAAGGCGGCTGGATCCGGCGCAAGTACAAGACCCATAGCTGGAAAGGCACGCTGATGGTCATCAACACCATCGGCCATCTGTCCGAGGCCGCATGGCACCACCCCGACATCACCGCGTCTTACGCATGGGTCGAAGTGCGGTTGATGAACCACGCGGCCAAGGGCATCACCGACAAGGACTTCGAGCTCGCCAAGAAGATCGAGGAGGTGGTGCACTGGCAGCCGGGCAAGGAAGGCGGCGCGCTCGAAGGCACGCCCGCCGAGGACATGCGCTTTTCGTACGTCAAATACGACAAGCCCAAGGACTGACGGGCCCAATCCCGGCGAATTCCCGTCCTCAGCGCAAGAGAGCGCAAACCAGAGCATTCCCAAGCTTGCCACCCTCGGCACACCTGTTTATTTGTGCGCCGCTAGACCAAGGAAACGGGGAGGAGGCCGAGGTGAAGAGCGCGCTCGAACGGGCAGCAGATTTGCTTGCCCGCGCACGCTTCCCCGTCTTCGGTGGTCTTTTGACCGATATTCGCGGTGCTGAGGCGGCGCTGGCCCTTGCCGCGAAGCTCGGCGGCGTCATCGATCATGCCGCGGGCGAGGGCCTTGCGCGGATGTCGCAGATCATGCGCGAAAGGGGAGCGTCGTCGGCGAGCTTCGGCGAGGCGCGCAACCGTGCCGATGTCATCGTCATCGTCGGAAGGGAACCGCTTGAGCGCGATCCCGACCTCATCAGCAAATTGTTTCCCGAGGAGAAAGGACTGCCGCGTCCGGGCGACCACGTGCGCGAGGTGATTTTACTCGGGGGCAAGCTGGCCAAGGTGCCGCGCCGCGTGCCGCTCACGTCGATTGCGTGTGACGACCGCGACCTGCCGACGCTTATCGCGAGGCTTGGTGCCGCGGTTGGCGAACGGCACATTGGCGGCGAAGCGCCCGATGACCGTCTCGCGGGCGTTGCCGAGCGGCTAAGAGGAGCTGCCTTCGCCGTCTTCGTCTATTCCGCCGCCGATCTCGATGAGCCGGCCCTCTTCACCATTCTCGACATTGTCCGTCACTTGAGCGTCACGACCCGCGCGGCGACTCTAGCGCTTGCCGCCCCCGGCAACGGCGACGGCGTGAACCTGTGTTCGATCTGGACCTGCGGACTTCCGGTGAGGACGAGCTTTGCCGGCAGCGTGCCGGAGCACGATGCGCGAAGATTTGCGACAAGCCGTCTGATCGAAAGTGGAGAGGCCGACGCGCTCGTTTGGATCCATGCGCTTGCGGAGCGGGGCGAACACTGGCCCAGAGGCGTCCCCACCATTGTGCTGTCGTCGGAAGCTGCGGCCGGGGAGGGTGCCGATATCGTCATTGAGGTCGCCTGCGCGGGCCGCGACCACGATGCCGCTCTTTATCTGACGCCGATCTCGGGAATCGGCATGGTCAAGGCCACCAAGCCGAACGATGCCAAGCCGACGGTTGCTTCGGTGCTCAGCCGCATCGGCGAGCTGATCGACGAACGGGAAGCTGCCTGATGCTCATCCAGCTCAAAGGTGGCCGCGTCATCGATCCGGTGCATGACCGCGACGCGGTCGGCGATCTCTACCTCGAGGATGGCCGCATCGTCGCCAAGCCCGAAGACCGCAAAGCCGACGAGGTCTACGACGTCAGCGGCAAGATCGTCATGGCCGGCGCCATCGACGTGCACTCGCATATCGCCGGCACCAACGTCACGCTCGGGCGCCAGCTGATGCCGGAGCTTCCGGCGCTCGCGGCCGCAGAGGGTCAGCCGATCCTGGCCTCGCCCGCCGCCTGGGGGTCTTACGCCACCGGCATCCGCTATGCGGAGATGGGCTACACCACGGTGATCGAGCCGGCGATGATCCCGACGCATGCCATCGAGGCCCAGGCCGAGCTCGCCGCCATCCCGATCATCGACACGGCGGCGCTCGTCATTCTCGGCAATGACGACTACACGCTCGAGCTGCTGCGCGGCGGGCGCGCCGGCGGCGACGAGCTGAAGGACTATGTCGCCTGGACGCTTCAGCATTCGAAGGCGATCGGGCTCAAGATCATCAATGCGGGCGGCTCCGAAGCCTTCAAGTTCAACGCCCGCACCTTCGATCTCGACGACGAGGTGCCCGATTACGGCGTCTCCTCTCGCGCCATCGTAGAGTCGCTTCAGAAGGCCGTCGCCGATCTCCGCGTGCCCCATCCGCCGCATGTCCACTGCAACAATCTCGGCATCGCCGGCAATGTGGAGACGGCGGTCGCCACCATCGAGGCGACGCAAGGGCTCCCCATCCACTTCGCCCATATCCAGTTCTACGGTTACGGCGATGCCGGCGAGAAGGGCTTCTCGTCCGGCGCGCCGCGTCTCATGGAGGCGGTGAACAAGCACAAGAACGCGACCGTCGATGTGGGCCAGGTCATGTTCGGCCAGACCATCACCATCTCCGGCGACATCCTGCGCCAGTTCGATGCGCGTGGCGCCGCGAGCCCAAAGAAATGGGCGATCAATCAAGGGGACGGCAACGGCACGGGCGTCGTGCCGTACAACTATCGCGCCAAGAGCTTCGTCAACGCGCTGCAATGGGCGATCGGGCTCGAGATCTTCCTGATGGCCGAGGATCCGTGGCGCGTGTTGTTCTCGACCGACCATCCGAACGGCGCGCTATTCATCCGCTATCCGGAGATTTTCCATCTGCTCATGGACCGTGGCGAGCGGGACCGCTGGCTGGACGATCTCCCCAAAGAGGTACGCGAGGTCTCGAATCTGGCCGGGATTGCCCGCGAGCTGACCCTGTCGGAGCTCGCGATCATCACGCGCGGGGCCCCGGCGCGGCTTCTCGGGCTGACCGACCGCGGCCATTTAGGCCCTGGCGCAATCGCCGATATCGCGGTCTATACCGAGCAGAAAAACAAGACGGCGATGTTCTCTGGCGCCGATCTCGTGTTCAAGTCGGGCAAGCTCGTGGTCCGCGACGGCAAAGTGGTCCGCGTGACGTGGGGCCGCTGCTACCATGTGGAGCCCGGCTTCGACACGCAGATCAAACGGCGCGTCAACGCCTTCTATGATCGCTATTATGGCGCCGACCCGTCCTGGTTCGGCGTTTCCGATGCTATGACCCGCCGTCCCGACCGTTTCGCGACAATTCCAAGCTTGAGCTGATATGGCAGACCTGAAACTCAAAGGCATCACTATCGTCGAGACGTTTGCCGAGGCCTTTCCCATGGTCGGCACGCGGATCATCATCACGGCGCCCACCTTCGAGTGGGCCGAGATCTCCGCGCGCACCATGACCGGCTTCGCCACCTCGGTGATCGGCTGCGGTGCGGAGGCCGGCATCGAGGGCAGGCTCAGCCGCAAAGAGACGCCGGACGGTCGCCCCGGCGTCGCCGTGCTGCTCTTCACCATGGACGCGGGCAAGCTCCAGACACAGCTGCGCAACCGTGTCGGCCAATGCGTTCTGACGAGCCCGGGCTCCGCCTGCTTCGCCGGCCTCGAAGGCGAGAAGAAGCTGAAGCTCGGCGCGTCGCTCCGCTTCTTCGGCGACGGTTGGCAGATGTCGAAGGTGCTCGGCGGCAAGCGCTATTGGCGCATCCCCGTCATGGACGGCGAGTTCGTCTGTGAGGACAAGGTGGGTCTCACCAAGAAAGCCGTCGGCGGCGGCAATCTGCTGGTTCTCGGCAAGTCCCACGGAGCTGTGCTCGCCGCCTGCACCCGCGCGGTCAAGGCCATGGCGGACGTGCCCGGCGTGATCACGCCGTTCCCCGGCGGCATCGTGCGCTCCGGCTCCAAGGTCGGCTCCAAATACAAGGGGCAGATCGCCTCGACCAACGACGCCTACTGCCCGAGCCTCAAAGGCGCGGTGAAGTCCGACCTGCCGCTCAACGTTGAGGCCGTGATGGAGATCGTCATCGACGGGCTGACCGCCGACGCCATCTCGCAAGCCATGTACGAGGGCATCCACGCCATCTGCCGCGGCGGCTCGCGGGAGGGCGTGACCCACATCACCGCCGGCAATTACGGCGGCAATCTCGGACCCCATCACTTCCATCTCAAGGAGATCGTCGGGTGAGCGCGCTGACCTTCGAGCTCAAGCACACGCCGGACCAGCGGCTCGATCTCTCGCCGCTCGTGCCGGCGAAGCTCGCCGGCCTCAACCGCAAGGAGATCGAGGCGCTAGAGATCGGCACGACGCGCCACGGTCTCACCGTGGGCGCTGCCTTCAGGCTGAAGGGTAAGGACGCGAACACGCTCCACTTCGTCGGCACGGATGAGCGCTGCGACAAGATCGGGGCAGGGCTTTCAGGCGGCGAGATCCATGTCGAGGGCGACGCGGGCGCCTATCTCGGCACGGGCATGAAGAGCGGCAAGATCGCGGTCAAGGGCAGCGCCGGCGTGCTCGCCGGTGCCTCGATGGCCGGCGGTCACATCGCCATTTCGCGCAACGTGGGCGATCAGGCCTGCGGCGTGGGCCTCGGCGACACCACGGGCATGAAGGGCGGCTTCGTCACCATCGGCGGCCATGCCGGCGCGCTTCTCGGCGAGCGCATGCGCCGCGGCCTCGTCGTGGTCGGCGGCACAGCGGGCGATTATGCCGGCGGCCGCATGATCGCCGGCACGCTTCTCCTGAAGCGCGGCGCGGGACGCTATGCGGGCTACGGCAATCGCCGCGGCAGCCTCATCTTCATGGAGAAGCCGAGGGACATTCTCCCCACGTTCAGCGATTGCGGCGTGATGGAATTCGACTATCTGCGCCTGCTGGAGCAGTGGCTGCGCGGCCAAGGCATGAGCATCCGGCTCGGCGCCAAGGCCCGCCGCCTCATAGGCGACATGGCCGTGCTCGGCAAAGGCGAGATGCTGATTCTCGCCTAGGCGGCAAAATCGGCCCCCCTGGGGACCTCGATGTTGACGCACAGAAATCCCATATCCGCTATGCTGGTTTGGCATTTTCTCGTAACCCGCGCGACCTGATGACCGCTCTGCCATACGTGCTTCTCGATGACAGCCTGACGCCGGGCGGCCGCAGTCTGCTCTTTACCGCGCCGGAAGAGGTCGTCTTTGTGCGCGATCCGGCCGATGTCGACGCGGCGCTCGAGAAAGTCTCGGCGGGCCTCGCCCGCGGGCTCCACGCGGCGGGCTTCTTCGGCTACGAGCTCGGCTATTGCCTTGAGCCCAAGCTGAAGGATCTCCTGCCGCGGGACCGGCGCACGCCGCTCTTCTGGATCGGGCTGTTCAAGGCGCCGCAGCCGCTCGATGATGCGGGGACGCGCGCCTGGCTCGATGCCAACGGCGGGGCCGATCGGGCGAAGACCTCAAACTTGCGTCTCTCCTGGACGCGCGAGGAATACGGCGAAGCCTTCCGCGCGGTGAAGGACTACATCGCCGCCGGCGACGTCTACCAGATCAATCTCACCCAGAAATTCTTCTTCGACTTCGAAGGCGACGCGACCGCGCTCTACGCCGCGCTTCGCCGCAAGCAGCGCGTGGCCTATGGCGCGCTCATCGCGACGCCCGGCTTGCATGTGCTGTCGCTCTCGCCGGAGCTGTTCTTCCGCCGCGAGGGCCAGCACATCTCGACGCGGCCCATGAAGGGCACCGCGCCGCGCGGTCGCACGCCGCGCGAGGACGCACGCGTCAAGACCTGGCTTGCGGTGGACGAGAAGCAGCGCGCCGAAAATCTGATGATCGTCGACCTCTTGCGCAACGATCTCGGCCGCGTCGCGCGCATCGGCTCCGTCGAGGTCACCGACCTGTTCACGGTGGAGACCTACCGCTCGGTGCATCAGATGACCTCGGGCATCACCGCCGAGCTGCGCTCCGACATGGGGCTCACGGACATGCTGAAGGCGCTGTTCCCTTGCGGCTCGGTCACAGGCGCGCCCAAGGTGCGCGCCATGGAGATCATTCGCGAGCTCGAAGGCGGCGCCCGCGGCATCTATACCGGCGCCATCGGCCATATCGCGCCGTCGGGCGATTGCCAGTTCAACGTAGCGATCCGCACCGTGGTGCTCGACGGCCAAGGCGGCGAGATGGGCATCGGCGGCGGCATCGTCGCCGATTCCAAGGAAGAGTCCGAATACGAGGAGTGCCTGTTGAAAGCGCACTTCCTCACCAAGGTCGATGCGCCCTTCGACCTGATCGAGACCTTGCGCTACGAGAAGGAGGAGGGCTTCCATCTCCTGGAGCGGCATCTCGCGAGGCTCCACGCCTCGGCCCATCATTTCGGCTATCCGTTCTCGCGCGAGGCGGTGCTGGCTGCGCTCAATGCGGAAGCCGCGCGCATCACCGCACCGGTCGCCATGGTGCGCTGCCTCCTCGCCGAGGACGGCACCATCACCGTCACCTCGACGGAGATCACGCTGCCGACCAAGGACACGGTCTGGCGGTTCGTGATCTCGGATCAGCGCATCGACGAGAAGGACCCGCTCTTCTACCACAAGACCACGCGGCGGCAGTTCTACGACCGGGAGATGGAGCGGCAGAAGGCGCTGACGGGCTGCGACGAGGTCGTCTTCCTCAATCACCGGGGAGAGCTGACGGAGGGAACGCGCACCACGCTGTTCCTCGAGCAAGACGGTCGGCTGTTCACGCCGGCACTATCCTGCGGGCTTCTGCCCGGTACGTTGCGTGAGGAACTCCTCGACCTGCCGCGCGCCGCGGCGAGCGAGGCGGTGCTGACGCCGGCTGACCTCTCCCGCGCCGACCGCATCTATCTCGGCAACTCGGTCCGCGGGCTTGTCCGTGCGGAGCTGATGCAGCCCGTGCAGGCAGGCGCACGGGAGCCGGCACACGCGGGCTAGGCCACACAAAAACGCCCGGGGCTTTCGACCCCGGGCGTTTTCTTAGGTGTGCGCTCTTTAAACGGTTAGCTCGTCTTGTGTTCTTCGCTGGCGGCGGCCTTGTCCTTGTCGGTCTGGATTTTTTCGGCGGCCTTGCCGAACGAGGTGGCGAGCTCCGACCAGGCCCGGACGAAACCTTTGCCGACCTCCTGCGCGCCTTGGCGCAGCGGCTCGGAACGCTCCCACACTTGGCGGGCCGTTTCCTTGCCGGTATCGGTCAGCGAGGCCTGGGTCTCCATGGCCTGCTGCAGAGCGGTCTTACGGATATCTTCGATTTGCGCCTCGGTGGCGGAGCGGAAGCCTAGAGCGCGGTTCCGCACATCCTGGAATTGGCCCTCGAGGTTCGCCACCAGGGCATCGCCGAGCGCCGCGGTGTGGTCGCGCAAGCTACCGAGCTGCTGGCCGAGCGTGTCGAGGTCGCGCTGCAGGTCCGCCCACTCTCTCTGGGCTTGCTCGTCTTTGGGGGTGTTGTTGGTCATCTCGTATCTCTCTCTTCATCACAGGGGGTCAAACGGGGGTCTCGTTTTTCTCGTCCGACACGGACCGCTTCGCGATCCAGTCTCTGAACTGATCGAGCGTCTGCATGGTCGAGCGGTGGATATCGGCCCAAGATTGCGTCCAAGTGTCGGACCATGTCTCGTTCCAAGCCATGGCCGCGTCTTCCTTCCACGCCCTGAGCCGTGCAGCCGCATCCTGTCCGATGGTGCCCAATCGGGCTTTCTGCTCGTTTAACGTAAGCCGGAAAGTCTCAAGGCGCGGGGCTAAATCTTTCTCGGCCTCGGCGAGGGCGGCTTTACTCTCTTCGATGGCTTGAGCAGCCGTCTTGGCGGCCGCGGCAAGGGCCTGCTCGCTCTCCACCTTCAGCTTAGAGGCGAAGCTGGCGAACACCGAAACCGTATAAGAGGAATTCTCCTGCGATTCCGCAGTATTGGCGCTAACCGGCGTGACGGACAGCAAGAACGCCGCCGCAAGGACAGCACTCGCGCAGCTCAAACTACATCTCATGGTTCATCCCCATCCGCTCGGGACGTTTAACCATAGAGATTTGTCTTGGCCGCCCCAACATCAAGGGGTCAGGCGCCCCAGGGAAGCGTAATCCAGCCGAATCCCAACGCGACGCCGGCAATCACCGCGAGCGAGAGGGAAAGGGTGAGCACCCAGATCAAGCCGACATGGCGCCCCTGGCGGGCCTCAGTGGTCGTGATCTCGGTATGCGCGCCTGTTCTATCGACTTTGGTCGTTGCCATTCCGTCCTCCTTTGTTCCGAGGGGTCATGCACCTGCGCCCTTTTGTAACGCACAAGAGCGCGTAAGGTTCCGGCACAACCCACGGATAAAAAAGGAAAATGGGGGAGAAGGGCTAGCGGCCGTCGAGCGTCTCGAGTGCCGCTTGCACGGCGCGCAACAACTCGGCGGGGCTGCGGCGGTTGTCTTCCGGCGGCATGCCTTCCTCCGTGGCCCGCATCAGATCATCCGCGTCCTCTTCCCAGCGCAGCAGAATGGCCTTCTTGTCCTCGGCGGAGAGAGAGGCGGCGAGCACCTCTTCCGGCCCGTGGAACACCGACGCGGGATCGAGCTTGGCTTGGTCGAGCTCTGCGGCCGAAAGCGTCTTCATGACTGATTACATCTCCGCGTCATTAGGTTTTCTCAAGGCTCCTGTGTACCCTTTTCGCATGTCGGCACGATCGGCGCGTGCGAGGAAGAGCCAAACGATGCTTGAGAAAATTCTAGGAGCGCTGCTTCCGGCCGTCATCACCATTCTGCTCGGCTATGTCGCGGCGCGCCGTCACGACTTCAAGCAGAAGGAGGTGCCCACCCTCAACAAGATGGTGATGACCTACGCGCTGCCGCTGTCGCTCTTCGTCGGCGTGGTCAGCGCCGGCCGCGCCGAGCTTCTTGCCGATCTGCCGTTGGTGGCCTTCCTCGCCGTGGCGGTCATCGGCATGTATTTGGTGGTTCTGCTGGTCGGCATCTTCGCCTTTCACCACTCGCCGGGCTTAAGCGCACTCCGCGGGTTGACGGCGGCAGCGCCGAGCACCGCCTTCGTCGGCACGCCGGTGCTCGGCTATCTCTACGGAGACAAGGGGGACATTCCCGTGGCGGTCGGCAGCATCATCATCGTGGTCTGCTTGGTCCCCGCGACGCTCATCCTGCTGTCCCTCGATACGCAGGCACAGCCCGCCACCGCGCACGGGCACGGGCACGCTTCAACCCCCGCGCAAGGGGCGCCCCAAGACGCGGACGTCATGGGCAAGATCCTGAGCGCTCTGAAACAGCCCGTGGTGTGGCTGCCATTCCTGGGCTTTGTCCTCGTGCTCTTCGATGTCGACACGCCGGAGGTGTTCGACAATTCGCTATCGCTGCTGGGGCACGCCTCCGCCGGTGTGGCGCTGTTCACCGCGGGCATCATTCTCGCCGGCTACAAGATCATCGTGAACACACCGGTCATGTTCCTCGTCTTCCTCAAGAACGTGGTTCAACCGGGGCTGGTTTGTGCAGGCATGCTCTGGCTGGGCTACGGCGATCCTCTGCTCGGCGAAGCGGTGGTGACGAGTGCGCTTCCCCCCGTCACGCTCGTCGTCCTGCTCGCCGTTCAATATCGCGTTGCCATCCCTGAGACGGCCTCGGCCCTGTTGTTCAGCACGCTTGGCTCGCTTGTCACCATGAGCGTGTTCATCTGGTTTCTGCTGTGATGCGCGAGCTTACGCGCTCTTGGCGGTCGGCGGGGTGCCGCCCGTCGCGTCGTCCTCCGTTTCGCCGAGCTCGAGCATGTCGGCGAGGCGCGTGCGCGCGCGATTGACGCGGCTCTTGATGGTGCCGACCGCGCACTCCGAAATCGCCGCGGCTTCCTCATAGGAAAAGCCCGCGGCGCCTATCAGGATCAGCGCCTCGCGTTGGTCGTCGGGGAGCTGCGAGAGCGCGGCCTGGAAGTCCTTCATGTCCATGTGGCCGTACTGTTCGGGACGGGACGAGAGCCGCGCCGCGTAACTGCCGTCCGCGTCTTCCACCTCGCGCTTCCGCTTCCGCCGCTCGGAGAAATAGGTGTTCCGCAGGATGGTGAACAGCCACGCCTTGAGATTGGTCCCTTCCTTGAACGAATTGAGATGGTTCCACGCCTTGAAGAGGGTTTCCTGGACGAGGTCGTCCGCGCGCTCCCGGTCGCCGCACAGCGACACGGCGAACGCCCGCAGGCTGCCGATTTGGGCCACGAGCGAGTCTCTCAGGCCCGGGGAGACGTTTTGCGGCAAGTTACTTCTCTCCGCTTTCGTCCAGATCCTTGAGCAACTGCAACAGGTGGTCCGGAACGGGTTCTTCCGCGACCTCGTCGAACATCGCCCGGATATGGCGCCCGATATGCGCCTGTAGAGCAGGCGACATGCCTTCGTCCGATTCTTGCCCCGTCTTGTTGCCGGCGCGGAGCCCAGCCTGCCGATCCGCGCTCTTCCTGGCGTCCACTGTCATTCCCCGAGGGGCCTTCTTTTTGTCGTTTCGTTTCACAGCGGGTCCTTGCGAGTCTGCCAGAGGCAAACTCCAGTGTAACGGATTCCGCCGCGCTTCTGAGGCAAAAACCCGCTAAGCTTCAAACAGTTCCACAAAAAGGGAACCTTGTCGCGGTTTCCGGCATTGACCGACGCTAGTCGCAACGTCCCAAATCCGTTAATTGCCACCCTCCCGCCCGGTTTGTGAGACAATAGAGCGGCGTGTGGCGCTGCCCTTGGAGAAAGCCTAGTCGATGCCTTTGTCGAAAATGATCGCGCCTCATCTTCCTTACCTGCGGCGTTTTGCGCGGGCGCTCGCCGGCACCCAAAACGCTGGCGACGCCTATGTCGCGGCCACGCTCGAGGTGCTGGCCGAGGACCCCTCGCTGTTCGACGTGAACCTCGATCCGCGGGTGGCGCTCTACCGGACGTTTCTCGGCCTATGGAATTCCGTCGGCATCAACTTGAAGGCGGACAGCATGGCCCAGGGTGAGACTGCCGTCGACCGCAAGCTCGAGCAGATCACGCCGCTGCCGCGTCAGGCCTTCCTGCTTTGCTCGGTCGAAGGCTTCGCGCCGGACGAGGCGGCGGTGATCCTCAACACCAGCCCGAGCAATATCGAAGCGCTCATCGACGACGCCGGCCACGAGATCGCCGCGCAAGTCGCGACCGACGTGTTGATCATCGAGGACGAGCCGATGATTGCCATGGATCTCGAAAGCATCGTCGAGGGGCTCGGCCATCGCGTGGCCGGTGTCGCCCGAACCCACAAAGAGGCGGTGAGCGCTGTGGAGAAGGAAAGGCCCGGCCTTGTCTTGGCCGACATCCAGCTTGCCGACGGCAGCTCGGGGCTCGACGCCGTCAACGAGATGCTTGGCTCGATCGAAGTGCCGGTGATCTTCATCACCGCCTATCCCGACCGGCTGCTGACCGGCGAGCGGCCCGAGCCCGCCTTCCTCATCACCAAGCCCTATCAGCCTGACACCGTGAAGGCGATCGTCTCGCAGGCGCTGTTCTTCGAGCGCCGCGCGCACTTGCGCGAGCAGCCTTCGGCGAGCGCCTGACGGTCCGCTGTCAGATTTTGCCGAGCAGAAGCAGGATCAGCAGGATCACCAGGATCAAGCCCCACGATGCCGGAGGGGCCGTACCCCCATCCCCGGCTGTGCGGCCACGCGGGAAAGGCGCCGAGCAGGATCAGGATGAGGATGATAATGAGAACGGTCGTCAGCATGCTTGCCTCCCAGGGCGGTGGGCCCCGCTAAAACCGGAATTTGTCCAACATCAAGAAGATCAGCAGAATCACCACGATCAGTCCGACCAGGCCTGACGGCAGCGGTCCCCAGTTGCGGCTGTAGGGCCAGGCAGGCAACACGGCGAGAAGAACGCAGATCAAGACGAAGAGAAGGATCGTCGGCCCCATGTGCCCCCACCGGTATGTCGCGTGAAACCGGTAGGTACTTTATGCGGCGAGGGTGCCGCGCGCCAAACGGAGACTTTTGTGGCCTCCACTGGCGGCGCGGCGAATCTGCCTCTCGTCACATATTCCGAATCCAGGTGTCGACCTGCCGTTCGGCCTCGTCCTTGGCAATGCCGTAGCGCTCCTGGATCTTGCCCACCAGCTCCTGGCGGCGGCCCTCGACGACGTTGAGATCGTCGTTCGTGAGCTTGCCCCATTGCTGCTGGGCCTTGCCGCTAAACTGCTTCCAATTGCCTTCGATTCGATCCCAGTTCATGAAAAGGTACTCCCTTGTTGTGGCCCACCGGGGGGACGGTGTGGACCGTTCGCGGGGATGAAACGCGCCCGGCCATTCCTGCGTTCCCGTGACAGGGGCGGCGACCTCTAACGCCCCGGCCATAAAGAGTGCCCAGATTTCGTGCGAGGTTGGCGCGCCAAACGAGGGAAAGGTGAAGGAGTGGTGACCGCACACCCCATTCTCGTGGTCGAGGACGAGTTTCTCATCGCTCTCGACATCGTCGCGGCGCTCGAGGACGCAGGCATCGCCGTCGCCGGACCCGCCAGCACCGTCAGCGACGCGCTGGCCGCGATCGAGCGGGAGCCTCTTCGCGGCGCCTTGCTCGACGCCCATCTCGCCGGCGAGTTGGCGGGGCGTATCGCCGACGCGCTGGCCGCGCGCGGTCTACCCTTCGCGTTTGTCAGCGGTTACGGGCCGGAGAGTTTGCCTCCGGCCTACCGGAACGCCCCTTTGGTCAGGAAGCCGTTTACCGATCGGGACCTGCTCGCGGCCATTGCCCGATTTTGAGTGAGAAGAACTGCAACAAAATCGCGCAACCGAGCGTTTGCCGTAAGCGCAGTAAGGAGGGGGCGGCGAGTCCGCCCGGAGGCATAGACTGAAGATTTCAGGAGTGAGACATGTTGCTTTATTGGGCGATCATCTTCGCCGTCGTCGCCTTGGTGGCTGGCCTATTCGGCTTCGGCGGCGTGGCGTCGGCCGCGGGCGGCATCGCTCGGATCCTGTTCTTCATCTTCCTGGTGGTTTTCCTCGTCACGCTCATTGCTGCGATCGTCTAGACGTGAAGTTCTGGCCGGCGTGCCATCGGCTATGATAGGGCGCGTCGTGTCGTCTTGGATTGACCGGTCGCGATGGAAAGCCCGCTAGCGTTGCTCTTTGGCCTGGGAGGACAGCCCGGCGCAGGGCCCGATGGACTGGATCTCCTCCATGCGGTTGGCGACGGCATCATTGCCGCCACCTTCCTGCTCGTGCCGGTGGTCCTCCTTTATCTCTACAGGCGGCGCGGCGAGGGCAGTGCCGGCGAAGCCGCGCTGGTGAAGCTCTTTCTTCTCTTCATCTTCGCCGTCGGGCTCGTCCATTTCGCCGCGGTGCTCCACCCATGGATGCCGGGGCGCGAGTTCGAAGGCCTGCTCAAGGGTGCTGCGGCGCTTCTCGCGCTCGCGACAGCCATCGGCCTGTGGTGGCTCGCGCCGCATCTCGTCCGCGTGCCGTCGCGCGACCGGCTCCAGGCGGAGATCGACGCGCACTTGCAGACCTTGGACGAGCTGAAGGCGACGCGCCTCGAGCTCGAAGCGCGGGTGGAAGCGCGCACCAAGGAGCTCGCCGAGGCGAAGCAACGTTTCGAGATTGCGCTGCGCGGCTCGCCCATCTCGGTGTTCAGCCAGGACAAGGACCTGCGCTTCACCTGGGTGCACAATCTCCCTGCCGGGCTCAAACCCGAGGATCTGATCGGCAAGACCGACGCCGACATCATGCCGCCCGAAGCGGCGGCCAAGATCATGGCGGCCAAGCGCAAGGCCATGGACACAGGCACTTCGCGAGAGCTCGAGATCGACTTCGCGCTCCATCGCCGCGAGCGGTCCTTCTATTTCGTCATCGAGCCTCTGCGTGGCGATGACGGGACCATCATGGGCACCGCCTCGGTCGCCGTCGACATCAGCGAGCGGAAAGCCAACGAGCAGCAGCTGCGCCTGTTGTTGCGCGAGCTGACGCACCGTTCCAAGAATCTGCTCGCGGTCATCCATGCCATCGCGCGGCAGACAGCCGTCCGAACGACCTCGGTCCAGGACTTTCTCGATCGCTTCGGCGCGCGGCTCTACGCGATCAGCCGCTCCCACGATCTCCTCGTCGCCGACGACTGGCAGGGCGCCTCCTTGCGTATGCTGGTCGAGCAGCAATTGGAGGACCATGCGGATCGGTTCGGCGAGCGCATCGCCATCGAAGGCGAGGACATCATGCTGAAGCCCGAGGCGGTGCATAATCTCGGGCTCGCTCTGCATGAGCTCACCGCCAACGCCGAGAAATACGGCTCCCTGTCCGACGGCACCGGCGAGATCCGCATCAACTGGGATTTCTGCGAGGACGCGGAGAAGCTCAAGCTCGTCTGGCAGGAGACGGGCGGGCCCAAGGTGAAACCGCCTGAGCGCTCCGGGTTCGGCCGGGCCATGCTGGAGAACGTCGTGGGCAAGGCGCTTGCCGGCGACGTCACGCTCTCTTTTCCCGCCAAGGGCGTACGCTGCGAGATCGTCATCCCCGCGGCGCACGTCACCTCGCGCGGCTAGCCGCTCGCTGACAGACCGCGATGACCGGCGGGGAGGGTGGTCGGTATGATTACCGTCAATCCGTGACGCAGCACGCTGACCTCGGCCGGCGTCTCCGCTTTGATCTCGCCGTCCGCATTGATCGGCCGCGGCTTGGTGGTGGTGAGCGTGACGCGCGTGGCGCGGCTTCGATGCAACAAGGCGGGTGCGCTGAAGCCGAACTTCAAATGGGTGATGCAGGCGATGAGCTGCCACACCGGTCCCGGTGAGACGAGGTAGAGATCGAGCTTGCCGTCGTCGATAGCCGCGTGATCGGCGACGGTGAGGCCGCCGCCGTGGAACCGTCCGTTGCCGATGCTGACTTGATAGACGGGCCCCGACCAGGCCGGCTTGTCGTCGACGGCGAGCGTCACCACGAACGGCTTCGATTCGCGTACGGCGTGGAGAAAGCTGATGGGGTAGGCGAACATCCGCCAGCGGCGCTTGAGCGCGGTCGACTGCGCGTGCGCCACATCCGCGGCAAGCCCGACGCTCGCCACGTTGAGGAACGGGTGGCTGTTGACGAGACCGACATCGATCTGATGCGGCCTTCCGCCGAGCGCCACCTCCGCGGCGGCGAAAGCGTCGGCCGGCAGGCCGAGCGTGTTGGCGAAGTCGTTGGCCGTGCCGAGCGGCAGTACGCCAAGCGGCTTGCCGAGCGCGAGAAGCTCGGGAAGGGCGCCCGAGATGGTCCCGTCGCCGCCGCCGATGACGATGCGGTCGGCATTTGGCCCATGCGCGGAGAGCGCGCGGTCAAGCTCATCCTTCGAGCCGGTGGCGACGAAGGTCGAGGAGGCGCGGCTGGCGAACCAGCCGGGGAGCTCGGGCAGGGCTTCCGCCACGCGGGAGGCCTTTGGATTAACCAGGACGAGCACGCGCATTTGAAGGACATGGCCTCTTTGAAGGACCGCGCCGGAGGAGCGCCAGATAAAACGCTCGTGAACGCCCGTGCGCGCAAGTTGAATTGAAGTGCCGGCGGGAACCCCTAGATTCGACTCGAGACTCTAGCCTTTAGGGGCAATTCACAAGGAGCCATCATGGTTACGCGACGAAGCATTCTTCTGGGCACCGCCGGCGTCGCCGCCGTCGCGGCCGCCAGCCTCGGCGCTGCGAAGTGGTGGAACAGCCGCGCCACGGCCGCCGACGCACATTTCGAGGTCACCAAGACCCCGGCGGAGTGGCGCAAGATCCTCACCCCCGCGCAGTATGCCGTGTTGCGCGAGGCGGACACCGAGCGGCCCTTCACGAGCCCGCTGAACGATGAGCATCGCAAGGGTGTCTTCGCCTGCGCCGGCTGCGATCTCCCGCTGTTTGCGTCCGAGACCAAGTTCAACTCCGGCACCGGCTGGCCGAGCTTCTACGCGCCGATCGAGGGCGGGGTGGACAGTGAGAAGGACTTCAGTTTCGGCATGCTTCGCGATGAGGTCCATTGCCACCGCTGCGGCGGCCACCTCGGTCACGTGTTCAACGACGGGCCGAAGCCGACCGGCTTGCGCTACTGCATCAACGGCGTCGCCCTGAAATTCATCCCCGCCTAGCCTCCCCCCAGCGCGGTCCCCCGAACAGGGGCCGCGCACCCCCTTTTTGCGCATGCGCTGATCGGCGTCAGGAAAGACCGGGGAACCTTCTCCGGCCGGGGACGTTCTGGACCCTTGGCGGGGTTAGGTTGGTTCTGCGTATATCCCGCCCGCCGTAACGGGTACTACGGGGGTGAAGGGGTCGGAGACGACCCTTTCGCTCGCGGCGGCTTCCCAAAGCACTGCGCAAGGGCCTACGGCCAGCGCCGCGGTCCAGCATCCATGGAGAAGAAGAGTTGGCTCCCCGGGCCGGACTCGAACCAGCGACCCAGCGGTTAACAGTACTCGGTCGCATACATCCCGAAGTCCGCTTTTGGCACAAAGCAGACGTTTATTCCGACGCCGAGCATGTCTGCTTTGAGGGGTAGAGCTGACATTCCCGATCTGCTCGCCGAGGTCAGCTCCTGACCCTTAGCGGACTTCGTGTGCGGCAAATGCCCTTATGAGATTCTTATAAGGCCGGACCTCGCTCCACCTCGAAAACCTACGGCTCCCGAGACTAGCTTCCGAACGTAGCCGCCTAAGCGGCCGAAGCTGTCTCGAAAGGGCAGACCCCATGGCTTTCGATTATTGGCTCGCCGGCACTGTCACGGCCGGACTTCTCGTCTACCTCACCTACATCCTGCTTAGGCCCGAGCGCTTTTAGGAGGACACGGCTATGCAAGCCTCCAACGTGCGAAAGCGGATGCCGGTCGCGGCCCTGACCGACCCGAAGATCATTGTCCCGGCTATCGGCTCGGCCTTCGCGAAGCTCGATCCTCGGACACTCGTCAAGAATCCCGTGATGTTCGTGGTCGAGGTCGCTGCCGCCCTAGCTACGGTCTTGTTTATCCGCGACATAGCGAGCGGCGGCCAAAATCTCGGCTTCGCGCTCCAGATTATCGTCTGGCTCTGGTTCACGATCCTGTTCGCGAACTTCGCCGAAGCGGTCGCGGAGGGGCGCGGCAAGGCGCAGGCGTCCACGCTGCGGCAAACCCGTGAGGAGACCAAAGCCAAGCTCATCGTCGACGAGAAGACGGGCCTTGTCGTGCCGACGCGGGCGAGCAAGCTCGGGCCCGGCCAAATCGTGCTGGTCGAGGCCGGTGACCTGATCCCTTCTGACGGTGAGGTCATCGAGGGCGTGGCCTCTGTCAACGAAGCCGCGATCACTGGAGAGTCTGCGCCGGTGGTGCGCGAGGCCGGTGGCGACCGGTCCGCCGTGACGGGAGGCACGCTCGTCGTATCGGATTGGCTGAAGGTGCGCATTACGGCGGCACCGGGTACGACTTTCCTCGATCGCATGATCAAGCTGGTCGAGGGGGCCGAGCGCCAGAAGACGCCGAACGAGATCGCTTTGACGGTGCTGCTTTCAGGGCTGACCCTGATCTTCCTCATCGCGGTCGCCACCATTCCGAGCTTCGCGGCTTATGCTGGCGGCAGCATCCCGATCGTAGTGCTCGTCGCACTCTTCGTCGCGCTCATTCCGACGACCATCGGCGCGCTTCTGTCGGCCATCGGCATCGCCGGCATGGACCGGCTCGTGCGCTTCAATGTGCTGGCCATGTCGGGCCGCGCCGTCGAAGCGGCCGGAGACGTGGATACGCTTCTCCTCGACAAGACTGGCACGATAACGCTCGGCAACCGCGAGGCCGCGGAGTTCGTCCCCATGAGCGGCGTCTCAGAGCGGGAACTCGCCGATGCCGCACAAATTGCCTCTCTCGCGGACGAGACGCCAGAGGGACGCTCTATAGTCGTGCTCGCCAAGGAGAAATACGGCATACGCGGCCGCGATATCCACGAGCTCGGCGCGAAGTTTATCCCGTTCAGCGCGCAAACCCGAATGAGCGGGGTAGAGATCGGCCGCTCCTGGATCCGCAAGGGCGCGGTCGATGCGATCCTCGCTCATCTCGACTCGAGCGGCTCGGCCGGCAACCGAAAGAAGACGACAGGCCTGACCGAGGCCGGACGCGAGGTCAACGCCATCGCCGAAAAGATCGCCAAGTCGGGCGGCACGCCGCTGGCGGTCGCCAAGGACGGCAAGCTGCTCGGCGTCATTCATCTCAAGGACATCGTCAAAGGCGGCATCCGCGAGCGCTTCGCCGAGTTGCGGCGTATGGGGATACGCACCGTCATGATCACCGGCGACAACCCCATGACCGCCGCCGCCATCGCCGCAGAAGCCGGAGTCGACGATTTCCTTGCGCAGGCGACGCCGGAGGACAAGCTCACGCTTATCCGCGAGGAGCAGGCCAAGGGCAAGCTGGTCGCCATGTGCGGCGACGGCACCAACGATGCGCCGGCTCTTGCCCAGTCCGATGTCGGCGTTGCCATGAATACTGGCACACAGGCGGCGCGAGAGGCTGGCAACATGGTGGACCTCGACTCCAACCCTACCAAGCTCATCGAGATCGTCGAGATCGGCAAACAGCTCCTGATGACGCGGGGCGCCCTGACGACGTTCTCTATCGCCAACGACGTGGCAAAGTATTTCGCCATCATCCCGGCGATGTTCATCGCCTTCTATCCGCAACTCGGGGCGCTGAACATCATGGGTCTCGCCACGCCGCAAAGCGCGATTCTGTCGGCCATCATCTTCAATGCGTTGATCATCATAGCGCTCGTCCCGCTCGCGCTTAAAGGCATCCCCTACCGGCCGCTCGGCGCCGCGGCGGTCCTGCGCCGCAATCTCCTTATCTATGGCCTCGGAGGTCTGATCGTGCCGTTCGTGGGCATCAAGCTTATCGACGTGCTCGTGACCGCCTTGCGCCTCGCTTAACGGAA
>CAWGXJ010000001.1:0-223799 GCA_963826465.1 uncultured Alphaproteobacteria bacterium | reverse complement strand
GTGACGAAATAGTCGGCGAGCTGGCGCCCATCGATCGCGCCGGGGGCGTTGAGGATATTCAGGAACTCGATCGGCCGGCCCCTGTCATCGCGGTTCCAGTCGATGAAATGCGCCGCGACTTTGAAGGTCGCATCCGTAATCTTGAAGAATTCGGATTCCGAAACGCCCAGCTGGTTTAGTAGATAGACCATGCCGGGCAGGCTCGCTTCGCCGACGCCGACAATCGGAATCCCGGGCGACTCGATCAGCGTGATTTCGAGATTTTGCTTTTTGTCCTTCGATTTGCAGAAGCGATTGAGAAAGGCGGCTGTCAGCCAGCCCGCGGTACCGCCGCCGACGATCGTGATGCTCCGCAATGGCTGGCCCATTTCGCCTCCCTCGCTGTGCCTGCTGAAACTAGACGCCCCGCCAGCGCGCGCCAAGCCGGAATGCCAGAGCAATTCGCAAACCGCTGTCCGATCAGGTCATGGGCACCTTGCGCGAAGGCTAGAAGGGCGCGGTGCGGCCCAAGCTCCGCGAGCTCTATGACAGATTTCCGGGGATATAGGACGCTTATCGGTTCTAAGGGGCTCGCGGAGCGGCCATAATTTTCCGAGTCTTCGGGGGCCGAGATGGGCACGATGATGCCGGGAGGCAAAATCGCTGCAGTCACGTTTGCTGCGCTCTGCGCCTTTTACGTGGGCACCGAGCGATCGGTTCTATGTGTCCTACGGTGTGTACGACGGGAACAAGGCGCGAGGCGTCGCCACCGGCCTTACGGGCCCTGAGTTCGATGGCTACTACTTCCACATTGCCGAGACCGGTGTGAACTGGTCGCTGGGGTCGGAACAAAAGCCCGGCTTTTTCTCGGTCGGAGGTTGGAAGCAGACCGGGCAATTGTCGACCGACGACGGTCTCATCAAGGAGGACGGCGCCGAGGGCGTCTACTTCGTCGGGTCTCAGCTCCTCTGGTATCGCGATCCGCAACCCACCAACGACGCCGGCATCAGCGGGTATATCCAGTTCGGCTGGAACGACTCGAAGACGCAACTCTTCAACTACTATTTCGGCGCGGGCTTCACCGGCCGCGCGCTCGTTCCGCACCGGCCAAAGGATAGCTTTGGCATTGGTATGGCTTTGGGCTGGCTCAATCCAAACCTCTTCGATCAGGACAGGGAACGTGCGCTCCAAGCCTACTATCAGGCGCATGTCGGGGGGGGCGATCTATACGGAGACCGCTCTCAGTTACATCCCCGACCCGGCCGCGGAGCCTGGGCTCGACGCCGCCTTGGCCGTGACGCAGCAACTCATCGTGCCGTTCTAAGCTAACGCGCCGATCCCCTCAATTACCGAGGTCTATTTCAAAAAAATCTTAAGTTGTTCCGCCTAGGACTTTCTCGTTCCGGGGTCGCCCGTGAGGCTGCGGTGATCTGTTTGGGACGGCCCAGCCTAGCCACGGAGTGAGTGACATGCCATTCATCGACGCGAAACCATTTCCCTTTCAGTTCGATTTCGATCACGTCGCCCTGATCTGCATCGACATGCAGCGTGACTTTTGCCAGCCGGGCGGCTTCGCCGAGTCCCTGGGCGACAACATCGAGAATGTGCAACCCTGCATTCCGGTCATCGGCAAGCTGCAAGCCGCCTTTCGTAAGGCCGAGCTGCCGATCATCCATACGAAGGAATGCCACAAGCCGGACCTCTCCGACCTGCCGACCGCCAAGCTCAACCGCGGCAATCCGAAGATGAAGATCGGTGAATTTGGACCGATGGGGCGCATCTTGGTCGATGGCGAGCCCGGGACCGAATTCATTGCCGAAAATGAACCTCGGGAACACGAGCACGTCATCTCCAAGCCGGGCAAGGACGCGTTCTACCTCACCGACCTCGACGAGTATCTGATGCGCCGGAAGATCTCCGGATTGGTGATCACGGGCGTGACGACCGAGGTCTGCGTGCAGACGACCATGCGCGGTGCGAACGACCGCGGCTACGACTGCGTGCTGGTCGAGGATGGCACCGACAGCTATTTCCCGGAGTTCAAGGAGTTCGCCCTGAAATCATTGGTGGCTCAGGGCGGCATCGTCGGTTGGACGTGCAAGTCGGACGCCCTGCTCGAGATGATGGCCAAGGAGATCCCGGGACAATCGGGACAAGAGAGCCCGCACAAGGCTGCATAGCTGAGCGAGACGCTCCCGGCGAAGCGCGCCGGCATAGAGCCCGTCCATGAAACCGCCCGTCGATTACATCTTCCCGCCCGCGGTGCCAGGTCAGGTTCCGTATTGGCGACTCGTTCTGCGGGGCACCTCGCAGATGTGCTTTCAGAGCAACGAGCTGACGGGCTTGTTCTTCTTGGCAGCCGTTCTCGTCGCATCACCGATCAGCGCCGCCTATCTGCTGGTGGCCGGCATCATGGCGCCCGCCGGCCGCATGCTGCTCGGCGACAGGGGCGTAATCCTCTCGAGTGGGCTTCCGGGTCTCAATCCTTGTCTGATTGCGCTCGCGATCCCGGCCTTCTTCGAAACCGGCTGGACCAATGTCGGCATGTGGGTCGTGCTCGTTGTCTGCGTCGCCATCACCATTGTGCTGGTGCGCGTGTGCATCACCGTCCTGCCGTTTCCGACGCTTGCATTTCCATTTCTGGTCGTCTTCTGGGCGCTCTACGCCTTGGCGCCACAAATCGACGTCGTCCAGCCGCTCCATTTCACGGCAACGGCGCACGCCACATTCCATCCTGTCACGGCGGTGCTGTTGAGCCTGGGGCAGGCCTTGTTCTCTCCCATGGTCTTGTCGGGCGTGTTGTTTGCCACCGGCGTACTCCTTAGCAACTGGCGGCACGGCGTGCTGGCCATCTGCGGCGCCATCATCGGCACCGTGGTGGCCTATTATTACGGCGACGTCGACCCGGGAAGCGCCGATCTCGGGCTTTACGGATTTAACGGTGTCCTGACGGCGGTGTCTGTGTTCGTGGTCTGTGGCGGCAAGCTCACGGCTTTCGATCCTTGGGGCCCTCGTCGCCACTATGATGATCCCGGCGATCGCCGATCTCGGCGTGCAGACGCTCTCCGCGCCGTTCGTGTTCACGACTTGGCTCATGCTCGGCCTGGGCTGGATCGAGGACCATTGGTTTGACGTCGAGGCGGAGCCGGCACCCAAGCCGATACCCGCCGCCAAGCCCCACGCATCGGCGCGGCCCGCACATGGCCATCCGGGCGATTGACGGAGACGGACCCATGCTTGCGCTTCTCACACCTCTGACGCTCCCCAACCTTCAGGACTATGCGCGCGGCCTGCGTGAAAGCGATTGGCAGCCGTTCCGGCCGGGTGTCACGGCCCATTGGTTCTATCAGGAACCGGACGGCGGGGCCCGCGCCGTGCTGCTGCGCTACGAGCCCGGCGCCCGCGTCGCCGAGCACGAGCATGTCGGCTATGAGCACCTGCTCGTGCTGGAGGGCGACCAATACGACGAAGACGGCTCCTATCCGGCCGGCAGCTTCGTCATCCACCCGCCAGGGACGCGTCATTCCCCCGGCAGCGTCGGCGGCTGCGTGGCGCTCTTAATCTACGAGAAGGCGGTCCGCTTCGTGGACGCGGGCTAGGCTCGGCGAAGGCGCGACCGGCCTTATCCTCCCTGACCCGAGTCTCCGGTTGGTGTTCACGAGCCGGCCGAACTGCCGAGCCATGCTCTCCAGCCCCCGAATTCGGTGATGTCTTTCGCGCCGCGCACAGCGTGGGCCTCGCAGAGAAAGCCCTTGACGGTTCGCCCATCAACGAGCGTCAACGTCCCGATGCTCAAGGGCGCAGGGACCATCGCGACGAACGAGCCGAAGGCGGCCTCATCCATTTCCCAAAGCTCGACCTCCACGTCACCGGGACCCGTGCCGTCGAACACCAGTCCAGGCTTGGCCGGCGAGACATTGGAAAGCGCATGGAGGCGGTAGCCGGCAGCGGTGCGCGTTGTTTCCAAGAGCTTGGCACCCCGCTCGGTGAGTTGTCCGTTCAGCGGCTGACCCGAGAGATGCGCGCCGACAACGGCGAGCCTGACGGTCTTGCTTCGAGCCGGCTCGACGCTCACGCGTGGCGTTGCGTCTAAGGGCGATGAGGTGGCGCCAAGTTGCGCGTCCGCGAACGACCGATGCAGCGCATCGCCGATCGCGGCGAGCATCCCATCGGAAAGCGCAGGACCGATGAGCGTTACGCCGAACGGAATGCCGTCGCTCCGAAAGCCTGCCGGCATGGCGAGCGCCGCGAGGTCCATCAAATTCACGAAATTGGTGTAGGTGCCGAGCGCGGTATTGAGGCCAACGAGATCGGCGAGCATTTCAGCAATGCTGTAGCTCGTTCCCGCGGTCGACAGAAGCAGGACATCCATCTTCGCCCATTCTCGCTTGGCCTCGCGCACAGCAGATTTCCGAAGGCCGAGGAAAATTGTCCGAGTTCGGAGAGCGCAGAGTCGCAGCTGAAGACATGCTGAAGCGCATCGACATCCGCTCGCCACAAGACGGCGTCGTGTACCAGCTGGAAGTGCACACTGTTGGCGGCGTCGTCTCGCCGGGCGAGCCGATCATGATGATCGTTCCCGGAAGCCGATCAGCTGACGGTCGAGGCAAGGGTGTCACCCACCGACATCGACCAGCTTCAACCGGGCCAGCATGCGATGCTGCACTTCTCGGCATTCAACCAGCGGACGACGCCGGAGATCCCGGGCAATGTCAGCCGCATCGGCGCCGATCTTTCCGAAGATCCACACACGGGCGCGCGCTACTTTCTCGTCAGGGTCGCCATAGACCAAGCGAAGCTGCCGGCGCTCCACGGACTGAAGCTCGTCCCTGGCATGCCCGTGGAGGCCTTCATGGAGACAGAGCCGCGCACGGTCATCTCCTTCCTCGTGAAGCCCCTGAGGGACCAGATCGCCCGCGCCTTCAGGGAGACCTAAGCCGCGCCAAAGCGGCGCGGAAGCCAAGGGGCTCGCGCTTCCCGCCCGACCATAAGGCCGCAGCTCGGAATGCCCCCTTTATCCCTACCGGCTTTCTTGCGGGACCAGGCTGGCCGTCTATATACGTGCCTCTTCAGCCAAGCGGAGTGTAGCGCAGCCTGGTAGCGCACCTCGTTCGGGACGAGGGGGTCGCAGGTTCAAATCCTGCCACTCCGACCACCATCCTCGATGGTCGGTCATTGGCTGGCGGGATGGCGAGCGGCCCGAATCCCGCCGAAAAAGCCCGCAGAAACAGTCATATTTTGCGCAAAAAGCCATGGGAAATTTAACGCTGCCGGTCCGGTAGCGCTGCTCCCGGGCCACCGCTCCGCTAAGATGCCGCGCGGGTTCACCAGAAGACCAACAAGACGTCCGAGACCATGTCGGCGGAGCTTGCTTTCAATCGTAGCGTTGACGTCGATTACGGCGTGGCCGAAGAGGTCGCGCCCGGCGTGCGGCGCATCGTGGCCAACAATCCGGGCCCTTACACCTTTCTCGGCACCAACACCTATCTCGTCGGCACGGGCCACGTCGCGGTGATCGATCCGGGGCCGGCCGAGGCGGCCCATCTTGCGGCGATCGCCAAGGCGACGAAGGGCGAGCGCGTCACGCACATCCTCGTCACCCACAGCCATCGCGACCATTGCGACGGCGCCAAGCCGCTTCAGGACATGCTCGGCGGCGAGATCGTCGCCTACGGGCCGACCGGCACGTCGCGCGGCGCCGGCACGACCGGCCTTGGCGATGCGTTCGTCGATTCGGCTTTCCGGCCGGATCTGCCGGTCGCGGACGGCGACACCGTGAAGGGCGGCGATTTCGCCCTCGACGTGCTCCACATGCCGGGCCATGCGCCGGACCATCTGTGCTTCGCGCTCGTCGGCAAGCGCACGGTGTTCACCGGCGACCATGTGATGGGCTGGAACACCACGGTGATCGCGCCGCCCGAAGGCAACATGGCCGACTTCCTCGCCTCACTCGAACGGCTGATGCAGCGCCACGACAAGATGTTCCTGCCGGCCCATGGTGGCCGCATCCAGACGCCGCAGCGCGTGGTGCGCGCCTATATCACCCACCGCAAATGGCGGGAGCAGACCATCCTTGCGTGTCTCGACGAGGGCGTGTGCACGATCCCGCGCATCGTGGCGAAACTCTACGGTGCGCTCGACGCCGACTTGAAGGAAGCGGCCGCGCTTTCGGTGCTCGCCCATCTTGAGCATTTGATCGGCCGCGACATGGTCACGGCGGAAGGCGCGCTCGACCCGCTTAGCGCCTTCTACGTCCGCTCTGTTTCACGCGCTTCTTAGCAGGCTCCACAGGCTTGGCGACGGTCTCCTCTTTGGGCGCCGCCTGCTCGAGCACCGTCTTCTCGCCCTTTTCGAGCGCGGTGTTCACCTCGTTGTAGAACTTGCGAATGCGGTGGGCATTGGCACCGAAATCGATCTTGCCGTAACGCGATGCCGAGCGGACATCGATCAGCGTGTGGGCGTCGTCGCCCTTCACCCGGATCACCACGTCGTCGATGAAGCCCATGATCAGGGTCTTGTCGGTCGCCTCGATGCGGCCGACGCCGCTCTCGCCCGGGGCCTCGTTGACGACGACGTCCCAGCCGAGCCGGTGGACCGCCTCGGAGACCAAGGCGAACACCTCGGGCGCGGACCGCTCCAGGTACATGGGACCGATATCCGGATAGCCCTTGGCCTCCAGCGCCGCCTGCTCGGGCGTGGGATCGGTCAGAGGATTGGCGTCGGCCGGACGCTGTTCCGCGAGCACGGTGAAGTGGATCGGGTCGCCGGGCGATGTCTCGATATCGCTTAGCGGCGGCGAGAGAACCGCCTTCGCGATGAAGTATGCGGGAAGTGCGAGGCCGATCAGGCCGACGACGAGCGCGGCAAAATCGTTCGCGGCGCCGCTCTGGCCACCGAACCAGATTCGAATAAGCGAGACGAAGGCGATGATGACGGCGATCAAAAGGCCGACCGCCGACACGCCGATCAGGTTGATCGCCGCCGGCGTGCCGAGCCCGGCGAAGCGGTGGAGCAGCACGGCGAGGATGAGCAGCTGTAAGAAGAACAGCGCAATGCGCCGCGCCCATTTGGCCTCGCGCGCCTCCTTGACCGCAAAGCGCGCGGTCGAAAAACGCTCCATGGAATAGTTCGCCGTCACGTTACGCGGCCCTCATAGCCATCCGCCGTCACCCGTCATTCTAAACGCTAAATGCGCGCCGTGGCAGGTTTGTGGTGGCGCCATCACACATGCTGGCCGCCATTAATATGCAGTTCCGCGCCGTTGATATAGCTCGACGGGTCGGTGCACAGAAAATAGATGGCATTGGCCACCTCGTCGGGGAGGCCCAGGCGGCGCATGGGGATGTCGGCGATCAGCGCCTCGGTGCCGGGCGACAAGATCGCCGTGTCGATCTCGCCGGGCGAGATGGCGTTGACCCTGATGCCGCGCGGCGCGAAATCGGCGGCCATCTCGCGGGTCAGCGCGGCGAGCCCCGCCTTCGCGGTGGCGTAGGCGGAGCCGGCGAAGGGATGCACGCGGGATCCGGCGATCGAGCTCACATTCACCACCGCGCCTGAGGCCGCCGCGAGCTCGTCGAGGAGACCGCGGGCGAGCATGATGGGCGCGAAGAAATTCACCTGGAACACGTGCTGCCAATCTTGCATCTCCGTGTCGAGCGAGGAGAGACGGCGGCCGCCCTCCCCCTTCGGCGAGATGGCCGCGTTGTTGACGAGCGCGTTCAGCTTCGAGCCTTGGGCGCGCAAGCGGTCCTTGATCTCGGCGATGGCGCGGACGGTATCGTCGGGATCGGCGAGATCGACCTGGACGTGGTTCTCCGGCCCGGCCTCCCATGGGCAATCCTCGGGGAAGGGCTGGCGCGAGCAGGAGATGACCCGCCAGCCGGCCGACGAGAAGCGCTTGACCGTGGCGTGGCCGATGCCGCGCGACGCGCCGGTCAAAAGCAGGGTTCTGCGCTCTTCGTTCGGGATCAGGGTCATGGGCCGGCGGAGACTAGGACCTCATGCCTCTCACGGATAGAGGCGGGTCTTGGTCCAGGCGCCCTCGGGCGCCGGCCGGCGGAATACGATCCGGTCGTGCAGGCGAAAGGTGCCGTGTTGCCAGAACTCGATCTCCACGGGCCGCACCCGATAGCCATGCCAATAGGCCGGGCGCGGCACCTCGTCTCCGGCGAAGTCTTTCGTGTAGCGGGCGACGCCCGCCTCGAGCGCGGCGCGGCTCGCAAGCGGTCGGGACTGGCGCGACGCCCAGGCGCCGAGGCGGCTTTCCCGGTGGCGTGTGGCGAAATAGGCGTCGGCCTCCGCGTCCGTCACGGGCTCGATCAGGCCGCGTACGCGGATTTGGCGGCCCAGGCTCTTCCAGTAGAAGAGAAGCGCGGCCTTCGGATTGGCGGCAAGCTCGAGCCCCTTGGCGCTCTCGCAGTTCGTATAGAAGACGAAGCCGCGTGGCCCGGCGCCCTTCAAGAGAATCATCCGCACATTGGGCATGCCGTCGGCATCGACGGTGGCGACCGCCATGGCCTCGGGGTCGGCGGGCTCGGTCTTTTCGGCCTCCGCGAGCCACTGCTTGAACAGGGCAAAGGGGTCCTCTGCGGCCGTGAAGTCCTGAGTTCCTCTCGCTTTTTCGTCCATCTCTCGCCTTTTCTATCCCCTGCCGCCGGCACATGAAAATAATCCCGGGCCGGCACGGGCATTTACGTTTTCCTCACTCTGATAGGGCACGATCGCTGCTGTTGATAGTGGGCGCGGGGGATTGAGTAGCCGCGTCAGAGTTGGGGACGAGTTGTTATGCGTACGTTCCATTGGAACGCCCCTATCATTGGGGCGGGCGCTCTCGTGTTGTCAGTATTGCTGCCCGCCCTTCTTCCTCTCAAGGCCGAGGAGAGTGGGGCAAGCAATGCCGCGGCAGTGGCCACGAGCCACGCGCCGCAAGGCCTGACGGAACTAAAATCCAGTCTCGATCATTCTGACCGAACGGTCGCGCTGCAGGCACTGCAGATGGCGCTCACCGAGCTCGGGGACGGGGCGACGCTCTCATGGCGACGCCCGGCCACCCAGATCTCGGGGCGAATCAAGCCGGTCTCGGCGTTCCGTGACGATCAGGGGCGCATTTGCCGCCACGTGATCTACCAGCTCGCCCTCGGAGCTTACGAAAAGAAAATCGAGGGCGTGGCTTGCCGCGACGGAGACGGCCATTGGTCGATCTCAGGCTAGAGGGGTTCAGAATGTCGAATATTCAGGATACCCGGACCGGGGTGCGCCGTCCCGTGGAGGAGACGGCCAAGGAGCGGGAGCGGAACCAGAGGTTCACCCCGCTCAGGTCCTATGTCAGCCGGGCGCGGGCGCTCGCCAAACCGCCGCGCGGCGAGCCGGTGCTGTCCCGCCTCATTCCGGTGCCGCGCCTCCAAAGCTAGGCACCGAGCGCCCATTCGCCCCGGGGGGCGGCACGGCGAAAGCCTTCCGGCTCCGCTCCCCCGGTGTATAAAACCCCGAATTCTGGCTTGAAGGAGGGGTAATGGGCGACGGCGGAAAACTCATGGCAGGCAAGCGCGGCGTCGTGCTCGGCGTCGCCAACAACCGCTCCATCGCCTGGGGCATCACCAAGGCCGTCACCGACCAGGGGGCCGAGGTGGCCCTCACCTATCAGGGCGACGCCCTGAAGAAGCGGGTCGAGCCTTTGGCCGGCGAGATCGGCACCAAGCTCGTGCTGCCATGCGACGTGACCGACCGCGCCTCGGTCGATGCCGTGTTCGACACCCTTGCCAAAGAGTGGGGCGGAATCGACTTCCTCGTCCACGCCATCGCCTTCTCCGACAAGGACCAGCTCGACGGGCGCTATGTCGACACGACGGAAGAGAACTTCGTCCAGACGCTGCTGATCTCCTGCTACTCGTTCACCGCGCTCGCCAAGCGCGCCGAAGCCTTGATGCCGAATGGCGGCTCGCTGCTGACGCTGACCTATTACGGCGCCGAGAAGGTCATGCCGCATTACAACGTGATGGGCGTGGCCAAGGCGGCGCTCGAGGCGAGCGTGCATTACCTCGCGGCCGATCTCGGCAAGAACAATATCCGCGTCAACGCGATCTCGGCCGGGCCGATCAAGACGCTCGCCGCGTCCGGCATCGCCGACTTCCGCTATATCCTCAAATGGAACGAGTACAACGCGCCGCTTCGGCGCACCGTCACCATCGAGGACGTCGGCGGCGGCGGGCTCTACCTTCTCTCCGACCTCTCGCGCGGCGTCACCGGCGAGGTCCTGCATATCGACGCCGGCTATCACGTGGTCGGCATGAAGGCCGAGGGCGCGCCGGAAATCTCCCTGATGAAAGAGTAGCGGGGCTCACGCCGCCTGCTCCGTCGAGAGGACGCTGTGGATCTGCGCCACGACGGCGGCGCCCTCACCCACGGCGGCAGCGACGCGCTTGGTCGAGCCTGCCCGCACGTCCCCGATAGCAAAGACTCCGTGCTGACTCGTCTCGAGCGGCTCGATGGGTCGCGATGCCTTGGGGCACGCCCGCCCGGTGACCACGAAGCCCTTCCCGTCCACCGCAACGCAGCCGTCGAGCCAGTTCGCGTTCGGATCGGCGCCGATGAAGAGAAAGACCTGAGCCAAGGGACAGGTGTGCGTCTCGCCGGTCGCCCGGTCGCGGAACATAGCGGCTGATAGTCCGCCGCCGTCTTTGCCCTCGAGGCCTATGATCTCGGTGCCGGTGTGCAGCGTGACGTTCGGCAAAGCGGCAATGCGATCGATCAGGTAGCGCGACATCGAGGCTTCGAGCCCGGGCCCCCGCACCACGAGATGCAGATGCTTGACCTTGGGCGCGAGATAGACCACGGCCTGTCCGGCCGAGTTGCCGCCGCCGACCAGCGCCACTTCCTGCCCCTCGCAAAGCTTCGCCTCGATCGGCGAGGCCCAATAGGAGACGCCGTTGCCCTCGAACGATTCGAGATTCGGGATGGAAGGCCGGCGATAGCGGACGCCGGAGGCGACGACGACGGTCCGGGACCGGACCGCGCTGCCGTTGGTGAGCTCGAGCCGCAACGGCGCATGCGCGTCGCGCGATCGGTCCTTGCAGCAGAGCCGCGACGCCTCCAGCGGAATGGCGATCTCGGCGCCGAATTTCAGAGCCTGGTTGAATGCGCGTCCGGCTAAGCCCAGGCCGGAAATGCCGGTCGGAAAGCCGAGATAGTTCTCGATGCGCGCGGAGGCTCCGGCCTGACCGCCGAAGGCGCGCTGGTCGAGCACCAGCACCGACAGGCCTTCGGACGCCGCGTAGACCGCCGTGGCAAGGCCCGCAGGGCCGGCGCCGACCACCGCGACGTCGTAGACGACGCTCGGGTCGAGTTCCGGCGTGATGCCGAGACAGACGCCGGCTTCGGCGTCGGTGGGCCGCTTCAGGAGACTGCCGTTCGGGCAGACCATCAGGGGCAAGTCCTCGGGGAGCACGCCGAAGCGCTCGACGATGGCACGGCCGTCGTCTTGGTTCGCATCGAGCACCGTATAGGGATAGGCGTTGCGGCGGAGGAAGACTTCCAGTCGCGAGATGTCGGGCATGCCGGGACGGCCGACCAGGACGCAGCCGACGCCGCCACCTTCGAGCAGCCCTACACGGCGCAGGATGAAGGCACGCATGACGATCTCGCCGATCTCGGCGGAGCCGATCATGAGGGCCCGAATATGCGCCGTGTCGAGCGGAACCGCCCTGCATCCCTCAGGACCCGCCTTTCCGGAGGCCAGAGATTCGCGTCCCGCGAGCTGGCTCACCTCGCCGGAGAACTGGCCCGGGTGGTGAACGGTGATGGCAGACTCGCGATTGAGACCGTCGCGGCGCACGACCTCGATAGATCCCTCGAGCACCAGCCAAACCGCGGTCGAGCGCTCACCGACGTCGAAGAGAACCTCCCCCGGCGCGAAGTCTCGGGGCGGACCGCTCGCGAAGCGTTTTGCGGTCTCGATCTGGGCCGGATCGAGCACGGGGAAGAGCTGGTGACTGCGGTCGTTCGTCTGGGCCACGGGAAGCCTCCTCGTTGACGGCCCCAGTCTACCACCGAGGTCAAGATGTGCACCGCGGCCTCGTGTCGGCGGATCCCCTGGCTTGGGACGCGGGCAACGCGCCCGCGCCCCTTTGGTTTCAGATCTAGGCGACCCGGAACACGGCGCCCGCGACCGAGCGGGGACGCTCGCGGACGCGGCCGCCGTCATTGCCGGACTTCACGATCCAATTGCCGTCCGCCGTGCGGCCAGTGATCATGCCGACATGGTGCGACCACACCACGACGGCGCCGACGCGCGGGCCCGACGCACGTCCCCAATGGGCCCAGTTCCGCGCAAGGTTGTACTCGGGACCACCGCCCAATTGGGTGCGCATCCACCAGCCGCACCAGCGCGAGGGCCGCGCACCGGCACTGTGGCTGCGACTCACCGCGCGTGACGCGTAACGCCCGGCATGGGCGTGGCTAGCGGTGCGTGAGGAAAGACCTACGGCCTTCTCAGTCGTCGCGGCCTTCGGCACAGCATTCTCCGCAAAAGGAGATGCCTCGGCGGGGGCAAGCGGCATTGCGCTCGCCAGGATGAGAACAGTCAACATCATGAAAAATGCCTGCGCAGCACGCATTGGTTACTCCTTACTGATTGTCTTGGGGTTCGAGAGACCGGCGAAGACTCGGCCGGTCCGCGCGAGAACCGCGCGCGTGGCAAGCTACGGAAAAATAAGACGAAAACCCGCCTCTGAGAGGGCCGGGACGGGCCGGTTTGGAGGCGCGGTAGATGCCGCAAAGGACTCAACCGGCCGAAGCCCCGGAAACCGGCGCGTTTGGCCCCTCACACCCCTGCGACGAGAAGGGGCTAGAGAGACGCCATGTCGCACGGGGGCGAAGGCGCTCGTCACAGCCGGGCCTGAGACCCCCTCCCCCTTTCAGGGGGCGGGAAATCCCCGCTTAATCCTCGCGCACTCGAACCTCGCTTACACTCCGCCTCGCCTCGTCCGTTTCAGGGGCGCGCTCATGAGGCGTCTTGATCGCGGGACGGGGTGCGGCGCCTGCGGGTTTCGTTCGCAGCGAGGCCTCCGGGCGGCGCCGGAGCCACCCCCCGGGGCTACTAGGAGCCCCCGCCAGAAGCTGGCTGAGACGTGGTCGTGCGTTGCCGGCTTCGCGCTTTGAGAGCGCCCGCGCGGCCGGCCTTCGGGGCCAAAGCGGAACGGCCACTGAAAAGCGGGGCCCGGCGTCGTAACCGCCGCGATTGGCGCGCCGCGAGGCGCCCGCCGCGATTCCAAAAGAATCGCGGACACCATTACGGACTGCGCTTCTCGGCGCGCCATCCCCTCATCGCTGAGGGAGAAAGGATCAAAGCCCGGATGCAGATCGCATCGCGGCAAGGATGAAGCATGCCCGAGCGATGCAGCACGCTCCATGGGGGGGTGATGTGAGTTCGACCCTCGAACGCTGCATATGGAGCAGCCCCGCGCCCCCACCCCGACATCGCCTTCGGCGCTGTCGGACCTCCTCGCAAGGGGGAGGTAGGGCCGTGACCAAGGAGAAAATGACGAAAGGGTTTGTTGCGAGCTGAGGCGTTATCCTCTCGGCAACTGGACGCAGCCCACCCACGACCTTAAAAGAACCCATGTCGCACAACAGCTTCGGCCATCTGTTCCGCATCACCACCTGGGGCGAGAGTCACGGCCCGGCGATCGGCTGCGTGATCGACGGCTGCCCGCCCGGCATCCCGCTCAGCCAAGCCGAGATCCAGGCCTATCTCGACAAGCGGCGGCCGGGTCAGTCGAAATACACGACCCAGCGAAAGGAGCCCGACACGGTCGAGATCCTCTCCGGCGTGTTCGAGAACGAGGGCGGCGAGCAGGTCACGACCGGCACGCCCATCGCGCTCGAGATCAAGAACGTCGATGCACGGTCCAAGGACTACGGAGACATCAAGGACAAGTTCCGCCCCGGCCACGCCGACTACACCTATTTCCTGAAATACGGCGTTCGCGATTGGCGTGGCTCGGGCCGGGCCTCGGCGCGCGAGACGGCGGTGCGGGTCGCGGCGGGCGCCGTGGCGCGGAAAGTCGTCCCGGGCATGCGCGTGCGCGGCGCGCTCGTGCAGATCGGACCGTACGAGATCGACCGGCGGAACTGGAGCTGGGACGAGGTCGACAACAACCCGTTCTTCTGCCCCGACGCCAAGACGGCACGGGTGTGGGCCGACTTCCTCGACGAGGTGCGCAAGAAGGGCTCGTCCACCGGCGCGGTCATCGAGGTGGTGGCCGACGGCGTGCCTGCGGGCCTCGGCGCGCCCGTCTACGGCAAGCTCGACCAGGACATCGCGAGCGGCCTCATGAGCATCAACGCGGTCAAGGGCGTCGAGATCGGGTCGGGCTTCGCGGCGGCGGCACTCTCCGGCGAAGAGAACGCCGACGAGATGCGCATGCACCCGAACGGGAGCCCTGAGTTTCTCTCCAACAACGCGGGCGGAATCTTGGGCGGCATCTCCACGGGGCAGCCGGTGGTGGCGCGGTTCGCCGTGAAGCCGACCTCGTCGATCCTCACCGCGCGCAAGACGGTCGACACGAGCGGCAGCGATACCGAGGTCTCCACGAAAGGCCGCCACGACCCCTGCGTCGGCATCCGCGCCGTTCCGGTCGGCGAAGCGATGATGGCCATCGTGCTTGCCGACCATTACCTGCGCCAGCGCGGGCAGACCGGCCAAGGCTGAACGTTTCCTCCCAAGTCATGACCGGGCTTGACCCGGGGCGCCAAGAGCAACAGGCTGAAGGCGAATGACGGTGGATCGCCGGACAAACCGGCGACGAGGATGGGAGGAATGAAGTTCGACAAAATCGTCGTCCTGACCGGTGCAGGACTCTCCGCCGAGAGCGGACTCGGCACGTTTCGCGGACACGATGGTCTGTGGGACCATTTCAGTCTCGAAGACGTGGCGACGCCGGAAGGCTTCGCCCGCAACCCCGTCATGGTGCACGACTTCTACAATTTGCGCCGCGGCTGGCTGAAAGAGGCGAAGCCCAACGGGGCGCATGTGGCGCTCGCCCGCCTCGAACAGGCCAATGGCAGCGACGTGCTCACCGTGACCCAGAACATCGACGGGCTGCACGAGGCCGCCGGCACGCACCACCTGATTCACATGCATGGCGAGCTCGACCGGGCGCTGTGCGCCCGCTGCGGAACGAGCATGCCGTGGATGCAGGACCTGTCGCTCACGACCGCCTGTCCGGTCTGCCACAAAGCGGGCTTCATGCGCCCGGACGTGGTGTGGTTCGGCGAGATGCCGCGGGATATGGAGCGCATCCATGAAGCGCTCCGGCATTGCGACCTCTTCGTTTCGATCGGCACGAGCGGGATGGTCTATCCGGCCGCGGGCTTCGTCGCCGAGGCCGCGAGCGAGGGCGCCCATACGGTCGAGCTCAATCTCGATCCTTCAGAAGGCGCGAGCCTGTTCGCCGAAGCCCATTACGGGCCGGCGACCGAGATCGTGCCGGCCTTCGTCGAGAAGCTGCTCGGCGCCTAGCGCGCGAGGTGGGCGACCACCTCCACATGGGCCGAGAACCGGAACTGATCGACCGGCACGACGCGGGTGAGCCGGTAACCGCCGTCGACGAGCAAGCGAAGGTCGCGCGCCAAGGTCCCCGGGTTGCAGGACACCGCGACGAGGCTCTTCACCTTGGACTTTGCCAATTGCTCCGCTTGGGCCGCGGCACCGGCACGGGGCGGGTCGAACACCACGGCGTCATAGGCTGCGAGCTCGGCCGGTCCAAGCGGCGTCCGGAAAGAGGTCGCGGCAGACGGCGCGCACAGGCTTCAGCTTCGGCGTATGGCGCGCCGCTTCGGCGAGCGCCGCGAGGGCCGTCTCGTCGGCCTCGAAGGCATCGACGGCGGCGTTGCCGGCAAGCGCGAGGGTGAATGTGCCGAGGCCGGCAAACAGATCGGCGATGCGCTTGGCGTGTCCGACGCCGTCGCTCACCAGCTCGACCATCGTCTGTTCGGCGTCCGGCGAGGCCTGGAGGAAGGCGCCGGGCGGGAGCTTCACCTGCGATGCCCCGAAGCGGACGGTCGGCGGTGCGCCCGGCATCAGGCTTTCGCCGCCGACAGTGACACGCGCGACGCCGAGCCTCGCGGTTTCGCTCGCCAACTTCGCCAAAACGGCTTCCTTGGGCCGCACGCCCTCCACGACGACGTCGAGTCCCGTCTCGGTGCCGGTCACGGCCACCCGCACCTCGCGCTTGCCGCCGAGCAGCGATCCGAGCACCGCCTTCAGCTTCGGCAGGCGGCTGACGATGGCAGGCGAGAGGATGGGGCACGTGTCGATGTCGATGAGGTCGTGGGAGCGGGCGCGGCGATAGCCGAGCACAAGGCCCTGCGGCGTGCGCCCGAGGGTGAAGGTGGCGCGGCGGCGGCTGCCGAGCGGCACGGGCTTGACCGGCTCGACCTCGGTATCGAGACCGCGTGACCTCAAGGCCTGGACCACGAGCTCCCGTTTCCAGGCGAGATACGCATCCTCCTCCAGATGCTGCAGGGCGCAGCCGCCGCACACCCCGAAATGCGGACAGATAGGCTCCGCACGGTCTGGGTTTGGCTCAAGCACTCCTAGGAGCGCGGCATGCTTGCCGTCTCCGCCCAGCTCGACGCGCACGCGCTCGCCGGGCAGCGTGAAGGGCACGAAGAGCGGCCCGTCAGGGCCTTCGGCCACCCCGTCCCCTTGGGCACCGAGACGGTCGATCTCGACCTCAAGCGGCATTGCGCGCCCCGATGAGGAATTCCTTGTTGCCGCTGCCGCCTTCGATGGGAGACGGAATGACCCCGAGCACGGTCCACCCTTCGCCCTCGAGAAACTCCCGGACCCGGACGATGGCCCGTTCCCGGTCCTCCGCCTTGCGGACGATGCCGCCTTTGCCAACCGAATCGCGGCCGGCCTCGAATTGCGGCTTCACGAGCGCCACGAGCCAGGCGTCCGGCGCGGCGCGCTCGAGTGCCGCGGGAAGCGCCTGGGTCAGGCTGATGAAGCTCACATCGGCGACGATGGCCGCGACCGGCTCGGGAATGAGGACCGCGTCCAGGGTCCGCGCGTCGGTCGCTTCCAGCGAGATCACACGCGGGTCGCCGCGGAGGCTCTCGTGCAACTGGCCGCGCCCGACGTCGACGGCATACACTTTGGCCGCGCCCTCGCCGAGCAGCACCTCGGTGAAGCCGCCGGTCGAGGCGCCGACATCGAGCGCGACGCGGCCCTCCGGCTCAAGGCCGAAAGCGCGAAGGGCCGCCTCGAGCTTGACCGCGCCACGGGAGACGTGGTCGGCGCCGCCCGCCGCCACGACGATGGCGGCATCGTCCGCCACCAGGGCGCCCGGCTTCGTCGTCGTCTCGCCCGCCACGGTGACATAGCCCCTCCGGATGAGATCGGCGGCGCGGGCACGGGAGGGAGCGAGCCCCTCCGTCACCAATCTTTGGTCGAGACGTTTTTTTTTGTAGCTGGCCAAAAGCGGTTCTCATATGCTCCCGCTTGCGCCGGGAGTCCTCGCGCGCGGGTGAAGGCCGGGAGCGGCCGGCGCCGCATCATACACCTATACTGCGACGCGCCCCGCTCAGCGCGCACTCGCGGAGGTCTCGTGAGCCAAGACTCGACGGCTTACCTTACCGACAAATGCGAAGTCCGAAATCGTGACGTAGCTGGCGGACATTCCGTCATCGCCCGGGCCGTGATCGAGCCCGGCGAACTCATCGGCGTGTGGAGCGGCCGCATCGTCGGCAGCGACGCACTCGATGAGCTCCCGGAAGAGATCCGCCGCCACACCGTACAGGTCGAGGAGGATCTCTATCTCGCCTCGATCGGCGAAAGCGAGCCCCCGGACTTCATCAATCACTCCTGTGAGCCGAACGCGGGCCTCGACGGTCAGATCACCATCGTGGCTTTGCGGCGCATCCTGCCCGGCGAGGAGGTGACCATCGACTACGCCATGTGCGATGGCTCGCCTTACGACGAGTTCGACTGCGCCTGCGGCTCGAGCCTATGCCGGGGCAAGGTGACCGGTGACGACTGGCGCAATCCCGTGTTGTGGGAGCGCTACGCCGGACATTTCTCGCCCTATCTCCAGCGGCGCATCGATGCGCTGCGGCGCGCGCGCGCCTCGCAGCGTCCGAAGCGGAAGCGGGTCCTCGCCTTGTCGGCGAGCGAAGCCCCTGGCGGTATCCGATGACCCCCGGCGAGTGTCCCGGGCGCCAGAAGGCGCCTGTCTCTCAATCCTCCCTCACAACAAGGCAATCCTAGGAGCGCACAATGCTGCTCATCACGACCTATGTGGCGCAGAGCCAAATCGAAGGGCTCGGCGTGTTCTCTGGCGAGTACGTGCCGCGTGGAAGCCTGCTTTGGAGCCTCAACCCCAAGTTCGACATCTTCGTGCATGAAACGGAGATCGGCGCGCTGCCGCCGCATATGCGGACCTTCATCGCCCGCTACAGCTATCCGCATCTGGAAATGCCCGGCTATCGCGTGGTCGACACGGACCACGGGAAGTTCATGAACCATAGCCTCACGCCGAATACCGACTTCCGGGTCTTCGACAAAGGCTATGCGCTCGCGGACATCGCCGAAGGCGAGGAGATCACCTGCAACTACCACGAGTTCGACCCGGGTTTCGTGGGCTTCATACCGGGGATGGTCGCGGCCTCGCTCGATGCGCCGCTGCATACCAATGGTGGCTAAGCCAGCGGCGCTTGGCCTCGCCCTCGCATTGCTCGTGGCGCCTGTGGCCTGGGCCGCTGACGACTATCCCGGCTTCGAATGGATGAACGGTGCCGGCGACGGCAACGCCTCGCTCGACTATGGCTCGCCCGAAACGGGGGAGGACTACGTCTTCAGTCTCATCTGCCGGAACAAAAGCAAGATCGCCGAGATGACCGTCTACGTGGATATCGCCGGGACCAAAGTGGGCGACCCCGTAGCGATCGAGCTTAAGCGCGGCGACGCCAAGCTGTCCGTGCCGGGCAAGATCGCCACCGACGAAATGAGCGGCTTCCTGTTCGCCGAGGCCAAGGGCCTCAAGATCAAACCTGTTCTTGCGCTGCTTCGGGAGAAGGGGCCGGTCACCGTCAAGACGGGGAGCGTCTTAACCACGCTTCCCGATGACGGCCGCAGCAAGGCGACGGCTGAATTTGCCAAGTCCTGCTCCCTGGACTAAGCAGGAGCGCCCTGAAACAGCCGCGCGGCCCGCTGACGGCCCGCTGCGGAAAAGCGTCGCGAGCGTTCCCCATGCCCATGAGCCGCTTCCTTCTTGCCGCAGCCCTGCTCGCAGCGTCGCTACCAGGGGAGAGCCTGGCTGAAGCAACCTCGGTATGGAACGCAAAGACGAACGGCAGCTTCGTCACGCTGACCTACGGCACGCTCGATGCCGACAAGGGTCCCATCTTCATGCTCTCCTGCTTCAACGGCATGGGCATTGCCGTCCTCGACGTGCGCCCCGGCCTTACCGACACGAAGCCCGGCACGCCCCTCACCATCGAGCTCACGGGCGGAGGTCAGACCGCGAAGGTCGAGGGCGAAGCCACGCGCGACGAAGAGAGCGGCGCCACGTTCGCCGAATCGAGCGACACGGCGGTGAAGCCCGTTCTCAACGCGTTGCGCGAGGCCGGCCCGGTGACGGTCAAAGTGGGCACGTCCAGCGTCGAGATGACTGAAACGGGCCGCGCCGATGCGATCGACCGTTTCACCAAGGATTGCACGTTGGACTAAGCGAGACGGGCGGCCTCGAGGCTGCGCGCGTCCTTGCCCAGCGCCGCGAACACCGCGGTGACGATGCCGCGGACATCGAGGCCCGCTTCCGCGTACATCACCTGAGGCTTGTTTTGCTCGATGAAGACGTCGGGCAGCGTCAGCGTCCGTACCTTCAAGCCCCGATCGAGGAGACCCTCGCCCGCGAGGGCGTGGAGCACCTGGGCGCCGAAGCCGCCGCTTGAGCCCTCCTCGACGGTGATGAGAACTTCGTGATTCTTGGCGAGCTGCCGAATGAGGTCCATGTCGAGAGGCTTGGCGAAGCGCGCATCAGCGACTGTCGTGGAAAGCCCGTAGCCCGCGAGCTCGTCCGCCGCCGAGAGGCACTCGGTGAGCCGGGCGCCGAAGGAAAGGAGCGCCACGGCGGAGCCTTCGCGCACGATGCGGCCCTTGCCGAGCTCGAGAGGCATGCCGCGCTCCGGCAAAGCGACGCCGGTCCCCTCCCCGCGCGGATAGCGGAAGGCCGATGGGCGATCGTCAATCGCGGCGGCGGTTGCCACCATATGCATCAGCTCCGCCTCGTCGGCCGCGGCCATGACGACCATGCCCGGTAGGCAGGACAGATAAGCGACGTCGAAGCTGCCGGCATGGGTCGGGCCGTCGGCGCCGACAAGCCCGGCGCGGTCGATGGCGAAGCGGACCGGCAGATGTTGGACCGCGACGTCGTGCACGACCTGGTCGTAGGCGCGCTGCAGGAAGGTCGAGTAGATGGTGGCGAAGGGCTTATAGCCTTCGGTGGCGAGGCCGGCGGCAAAGGTCACGGCGTGCTGCTCGGCGATGCCCACATCGAAACAGCGGTCGGGAAAGACTTCCGCGAACTTGTCGAGGCCGGTGCCGGACGGCATGGCCGCGGTGATGGCGACGATCTTGTCGTCGGCGCGGGCCTCCTCGATCAGGGCTTGCGCGAAGACCTTGGTGTAGCTCGGCGGTCCGCCGGGCGCGGCTTTCTCCTGGGTGCCGGTGACGACGTTGAAGCGGCCGACGCCGTGGAACTTGTCCGCGGACTCCTCCGCCGGGCCGTAGCCCTTGCCCTTCTGCGTCACCACGTGGACCAGGATCGGCCCGTTCTTCATCTTCTTCACGTTGCGCAGCACGGGCAGCAGGTGATCGAGATTATGCCCGTCGATGGGGCCGACATAGTAGAAGCCCATCTCCTCGAACAGCGTACCGCCGGTCCAGAAGCCGCGGGTGAACTCCTCGGCGCGCGCCGCGCGGCGCTGCCAGCTCTTGGGCAGAAGCTTGCTCGCCGCCTGCTTCATCCAACGGCGGAAGCTGCGATAGGTGCCGCCGGAGATGATGCGCGCGAGATGGGCGCTCATGGCGCCGACAGGCGGCGCGATCGACATGTCGTTGTCGTTGAGGATCACGATCAGGCGCGAATCCATGGCGCCGGCGTTGTTCATCGCCTCATAGGCCATGCCGGCGCTCATGGCGCCGTCGCCGATCACAGCGATCACGTTGTTCGTGCCGCCCGAGAGATCGCGGGCCACGGCCATGCCGAGGCCGGCGGAGATCGAGGTCGAGGAGTGGCCGGCGCCGAACGGGTCGTACTCGCTCTCGGCGCGTTTGCAGAAGCCCGACAAGCCATCGGCCTGGCGAAGCGTGCGGATGCGGTCGCGGCGCCCGGTGAGGATCTTGTGGGGATAGGCCTGGTGGCCGACATCCCAGATGAGCCTGTCGCGCGGTGTGTCGAACACGTGATGCAGCGCCACGGTGAGTTCGACCACGCCGAGTCCTGCGCCAAGATGGCCGCCGGTGACGGAAACGGCGCTGATGGTCTCCTGGCGCAGTTCGTCCGCGAGCTGCTTCAGCTCCTGGTCGGAAAGCGCGCGCACGTCTTCCGGCATCCGGACACGGTCCAACAGTGGCGTGGAAGTCTCAGCGCTCATTCGACCTACCTAACGGATTTTGGGGAAAATCGTGGGCACGATCTGTCCTTTATCGGCCAAGAAGCGGGGTTGCAACACGCCTCGCTGGTCCGGCACAAAACATCCCGGACACGGGCCAGCAGGCGACCATAGCCGACAGACCGGCCCCGCCCAAGGCGTTTGTCCTGTTCCACAAATGCGTGCTTCGAGGCTAATCTTCGACGTCGAGGGGCTCGGTGCCGGTGGGCTCGCCGTTCTGATTGAGGGAGATCTTCTCCACGCGGGCCTCGGCCTGGCGCAGCAGCCCGTCGCAATGGGCGCGCAGTGCCTCACCCCGCTCATAGATCAGAATAGAGGCCTCCAGCTCGACATCGCCCTTCTCCAGGCGATCGACGATGGTCTCGAGCTCCTTCAGAGCCTGTTCGAAGCTCATGGACTTGATGTCGGCATTGTCGGTGGGAGCGGCCATGGCTTGGCTTAGCCCTTTCCCGCCGACACAATCAAGAGGCTAAGACGCTCGCAAGAGGCTAAGACGCTCGCCTCAAGTGGCGCTCATCAGGGCCTGCACATGGACTGCGGTCGAGGCGGCGAGCGCATCGAGATCATAGCCGCCCTCGAGCGTGGAGACGAGCTTGCCCCCGGTGTGCTTCGCCGCGGCTTCGAGCAGCTTCTCGGTCACCCAGGCGAAGTCGGGCTCCAAGAGCCTTAGCTGGGCCAACGGGTCCTTGAGATGCGCATCGAAGCCCGCGGAGACCAGAAGGAAGTCCGGGGCGAAGGCATCGAGCGCAGGTAGGATGCGGTCCTCGTAGGCCGCGCGGAACTCTTCGCTGCCGTCGCCCGGCGCAAGCGGCGCATTGAAGATATTGCCGACGCCCGTCTCGTTGAGCGCGCCGGTGCCGGGGAAGAGCGGCATCTGGTGGGTCGATCCGTAGAACACGTCCTTGTCGGTCCAGAAGGCGGCTTGCGTGCCATTGCCGTGATGGACGTCGAAATCGACCACCGCCACGCGCTTGGCGCCATGGGCGGCACGCGCATGGAGCGCGCCGATCGCGACGTTGTTGAAAAGACAGAAGCCCATGGCGTGAGAGGGCTCGGCGTGATGGCCGGGCGGCCGGACGGCGCAGAAGGCATTGTCCGCATGGCCGGCCGCTACCTGATCGACGGCGCGGATGATGGCGCCGGCAGCGCGCAAGGCCGCTTCCCAGCTCCCCGGCGAGACCACGGTATCGGGATCGAGCCAGTTGTGATGCTGCGTCGGAATCTCGGCGTGGACCAGCTCCACATACGCCTTCGGGTGCAGGCGCTCGATCTGGCTGAGATCGGCGCGGGGCGCCTCCTCGCGCTTCAGGACGTTGAACGTGTCGCCCGAAAGCGCATCGTCGATGGCGCGCAAGCGGTCGGCGCGCTCGGGATGGCCGAAGCCCGTATCGTGCTCCAAGCAGGCGGGATGGGTGAGAAGAAGCGTGGTCATGCGCGGGGCGGAACTTGGTTCACTGACTTTGGGACTGTCGCTTGACCGGCCTGTGGTAACACGCGAAATGGGGGCCGACCATGCCCGTCGTCCCCGCCACAGAAGAGGCCATTGGCCGCGCCGCGCAAGCGCTCGCCCGCGGCGAGATCGTCGCGTTTCCCACCGAGACGGTCTATGGGCTCGGCGCCGATGCGCGCGACGCCCACGCCGTCGCGAAAGTCTTCGCCGCCAAGGAGCGCCCGCGCTTCAACCCGCTCATCGTGCATGTACCGAATCTCGCCGCTGCGGAAGCTTACGCAGTGTTCGACGCCACGGCGCGCAAGCTGGCCGACGCGTTCTGGCCGGGTCCGTTGTCGCTCGTGCTGCCGAGGCGCACCGACAGCGGCATCGCCGATCTCGTCACCGGCGGGCTCGACACGATTGCGCTCCGCGCACCGAACCACAGAGTCGCGCAAGAGCTGCTTGCCGAAGCCAAGCTTCCCATCGCCGCGCCGAGCGCCAACCGCTCGGGGCGCGTCAGTCCGACCATGGCCGCTCATGTGGAGGCCGAGCTTGGCGATGTTCCCGCCATGATCCTCGACGGCGGCCCCTGCCCGCTCGGCATCGAATCGACGGTGGTCGGCGTAGCGGGCGACGCGCCGGTTCTCCTCCGTCTTGGCGCCGTGCCACGGGAGGCCATCGAGGCCGTACTCGGTCAGGCGCTGCCCCTCGCGAGCGAGGATGCGGCGATCGCCTCGCCGGGACAGCTCGAGCGCCACTACGCGCCCAATACGCCCTTGCGGCTCGGAGCAACCGACGTGCGCACGGGCGAAGCCCTGCTCGCTTTCGGGCCCAATGCGCCGCAAGGCGCCGTCGCCAGCATCAATCTCAGCGCCTCTGGCGATCTCGAAGAGGCCGCCGCCAACCTGTTCGCATCGCTGCGGCGGCTCGATGAAGCCGGCGCAAAGGCCATGGCGGTGATGCCCATCCCCGAGCGCGGCCTTGGCGAGGCCATCAACGATCGCTTGCGGCGCGCCGCCAAGGCGCGCTAGCCCTCATCCATGAGCGAGACCCCAAAGCTCAAGCGCCCCACCGCCGAGACCATCGATGCGCTCGCGCACATCGTTGGCGAGAGCCACGCGCTCCGCGACGAGGCGGACATGGCGCGCTATCTCACCGAATGGCGCGACCGCTATCGCGGCAAAGCGGCGCTCGTGCTCAAGCCCGGATCGACGGACGAGGTCTCGCGCATTCTCAAATGCGCCAACGAGACCCGCACGGCCATCGTGCCGCAAGGCGGCAATACGGGCCTTGTGGGCGCTCAGATCCCCGACGAGAGCGGCAACGAGGTGATCGTGTCGCTCGAGCGCCTCACCCATGTGCGCGACATCGACCTCGCCTCCAATACGATGACGGTTGAGGCCGGCCTCACGCTGGCGGTGGCGCAGCAGGTGGCGGAGAGCGCTGGGAGACTGTTCCCGCTGAGTCTTGCTTCCGAAGGAAGCTGTCAGATTGGCGGCGTGCTCGCCACCAATGCCGGCGGCATGGCCGTGCTCGCTTACGGCAGTGCACGGGATCTCGCGCTCGGGCTCGAAGTGGTGCTGGCGGACGGGCGCGTGTGGGACGGGCTGAAGACCTTGCGCAAGGACAACACGGGCTACGATCTCAGGGACCTGTTCATCGGCTCGGAAGGCACGCTCGGCATCATCACGGCCGCCGTGTTGCGGCTCTTCCCGCGGCCCATGGAGCGCGTGACCTGCATCGCAGGCTTGAGCGATCTGGAGAAGGCGCCCGAGTTCTTCGCCCGAGTCTATGACGCCGCCGGCCCCATGGTGACGGCCTTCGAGATCTTGCCGCGCATCGGCATCGAGTTCGTGCTCGCGCACGGCCGTGACACGCGCGATCCCTTCCCCTCGCCGCATGCCTGGTATCTGTTGTTCGATCTCACGAGCCCGCGGGTCGGCGAGGAGCCGCACCGCCTCGCCGAGTCCTTGCTCCAGGAGGGCATCGAGGCGGGCGAGATCGCCGACGCCGTCCTCGCCACGTCGCTAAAGCAAACGCAAGAACTGTGGCGCTTGCGCGAGCTGATGAGCGAGGTGCAGAAGCAGGAAGGCGGCAGCATCAAGCATGACGTGTCGGTTCCGGTGGCGCGGGTGCCCGAGTTCATCGCCCGCGCCAACCAGCTCGTCGAGCTGATGATCCCCGGCGCGCGGCCCGTGCCGTTCGGCCATCTCGGCGACGGCAACATCCACTACAATGTGAGCCAGCCACCGGGCATGGATAAGACGGTGTTCCTCTCGAACTGGGAGGCGCTCAACGCGGCAGTGCACGAGATCGTGCTCGACCTCGGCGGATCGATCAGCGCCGAGCACGGCATAGGCCGCATGAAGCGCGATCTCCTGCCTCACGCCAAAGGGGCGCTGGCCGTCGAGCTGATGCGGAAGATCAAGGCGAGCTTCGACCCGAACGGCATTTTGAACCCAGGCAAGCTGCTATGACCGACAAGACTTGGGACCGGACGCAAGATCGGAACTGGGAGGCGATCGATGCGTATATCGCCGAGAATTTCCTAGAGGACGATCCCGCACTCGAGGGGGCGCTCGCGGCGAGCGAGGCGGCCGGGATGCCGCCGATCCAGGTGGCGCCGTTACAGGGCAAGCTCCTCATGATGCTGGCCGCGGCGATGGGCGCGCGGAAGATCTTGGAGATCGGCACGCTCGGCGGCTACAGCACGATATGGCTCGCCCGGGGATTGGCGGAAGGCGGCAAGCTCATCACGCTCGATGTGAACCCGGACTATGCGGAGGTCGCCCGCGGCAACGTCGCCAATGCTGGCTTTGCGGACCGGGTCGAGCTGCGGGTCGGCAAGGCGCTCGACCTCCTGCCTCAGCTCCATGCTGAAGGCGCCGGCCCCTTCGATCTCATTTTCATCGACGCCGACAAACCGAACACGCCCGACTATTTCGACTGGGCCGTGAGCTTATCGCGCAAAGGCAGCCTGATCGTCGTCGACAATGTGGTGCGCGAGGGCGCAATCCTCGCGGCCCAGAGCGAGAACCCGCATGTGAAGGGCTTGCGCGGCTTTTATGCCCGTGTCGCCCAAAACCCTCGCGTCACTGCCACGGCCTTCCAGACCGTCGGCAACAAGGGCCATGATGGTCTCGCCGTCGTGCTCGTTACCGCCGAGCCTTAAGGCGCTACTTTTTCTCGGCGAGCAGTTCGGCATGTGCCGCTTCGATGGCCTTCATGTCCTCGTCGCTGACTTTGGGGAATTGGAGATCGAGCGCTTCTAAGTGCTCGACCAGTGCGCCGGCGACGACGAGTCGAGCGAACCATTTCTTGTCGCATGGGACCACGTACCACGGCGCATGCTTGGTCGCGGTGTTACGGATCGTATCCTCATAGGCCTTTTGATACTGATCCCATAGCTTGCGCTCGGCCACATCGTACGGTGAAAACTTCCAATTCTTGTCAGGATCATCTACGCGAGCGAGCAGCCTCTTCAGCTGTTCTTCCTTTGAGATGTGGAGGAAGAACTTCAGCGGCACGGTGCCGTTTCGCGCCAGATGGAGCTCAAAATTATTGATGTCCTCAAAGCGCTGCTTCCAGAGATCATCCGTGACGAGCGAGGGCGGCAGGTTCTGCGCCTCAAGCAGATTTGGGTGCACGCGCACCACGAGGGTTTCCTCGTAATAGGAGCGGTTGAAGATGCCGATGGAGCCACGGATCGGCAGCACCACGGTGCTGCGCCATAGAAAGTCGTGGGCGAGTTCCAAATGGCTCGGCTGCTTGAAGGAGTGCACCGAGCAGCCTTGCGGATTGACGCCCGACAAAACGTGCTTGATGACGCCGTCCTTGCCGGCGGTATCGATGCCTTGCAGCACCATGAGAATGGCCCACTTGCCTTCGGCGTAGAGCCGTTCCTGAAGCTTGGCGAGCTTCTGGACGCCAACCTCGAGGATCTCCTTGCCGTCCTTCTTGTCGATATCGACGTCGGCGGTGTCACCCGGGTCATAATCCTTGAGCTTAAAATTCTCGCCTTTGGTGACGCGATACCGCTCGATGATTTTCGATGAAAGCATGCTCCTCCCCATTTTCGGCCGTCGCGCCCTCAGAGCAAGGAGAGCTGAAGCGGCTCCTGGATGCCGGGTTCGTCTTTGCGCGAATCGTTGATCTTCGGATTGAGTTCGACGGCTTCGAACAGATCGTCGGCCGCGGGGCCAAGGATGGCAAGCGCCTCCTCCGGCTTGGTCTCGGTAACGTCGAGCCAGCTTTCGAAATGCTCCGGCTCGAGCACCACGGGCATGCGGTCATGAAGCGCCGCCACGGTCGTGTTGGCGGGACAGGTCAGGATGGCAACGGTGTCGATCTCGCCGCCTTGCGGGTCCTGCCAGCGTTCATAGAGCCCGGCAAAGGCAATCAGCTTGGGCTCGCGCGGGCGCAACAGAAACGGGCGGCGCTTGCCCTTCGGTCCCGTCCACTCGTAGAAGCCGTCGGCCGGGATCAGACAGCGCCGCCAGCGCATGGCATTGCGGAAGGAGGGCTTCTCCAGCACCTCCTCGGAGCGCGCGTTGATGAGGGTGGGGAATTTCTTCGGGTCCTTCACGAAGGGCGGCAAGAGCCCCCAGCGCATCAGCCGGAACCGGCGGGCCCCCTGTCGGTCAAGGCACACCACGGGAATGGGCTGGGTCGGCGCGATATTATAGCGCGCGGGGAAATTCGGCGTGTCGGCATAGCCAAAATAGGCGCGCACGGCCTCGGGCGGCGAGGTCAGATTGTAGCGGGAGCACATAACGGGGCCTTCGGTAACGCTTTGGCAATCATGATGGGGCAGCTTCCAGTCGAGGAGCCTAGTGATACGCCGATGTCGCCCGACGAGAATCGTAACGCCCCCTCTCCGGAAATCCAGGAAGATGTGAGCCGGGAGGATATCGTGTCCGCATTCCGGATGGCGATGGTCGGCCATTTCCGCTCGCATATCCCGGGCACCAATATCAACGAATCGACGCTGCTCGCGAGCGACTATCTCAATCACTTCCACGAGCTCGTGATGTTGCTCGAGGCTCTGTCGAGCGAGCCGGACGGATTCGCCGACGATCTTCTCTCCTGGCGTCCGCTGACCTACGAAGAGCATTTCACCCAGTCCGGCTTCCGCGACAAGAATCTGGCGATCGCCGCCTATCGCCGCGCGCCCCCCAGGATTCGGGCGCGCTTCGACGAGGCCGTCGCGCGGCTTCACGGGGAAGCCCTCACAGTGGTTGCGACCGTCGGCACGGCGCTCGACAACGGCCAAGGCCTCGACAAGGCCTGCGTGGATGCTGCGGCACGGCTGCGTATTCTGATCGACGAGGCCAACGCCATTGCCAATGGCGAGATCCCGGCCGAGCGCGGGGACAGCGAGGAGCAGGGCGAGGTCAGCAGCCAGGCGGCGATCGACGCGCTGTTCGGCACGCGCTAATCGGCCTTCCCAGGCCCGTCCAGGCGGCTAGATTTCACCATGAATTGGGCGTACTCAGGCCCGATGGGGAAGCTCACAAAACCCTTACTACTGCTCGCCGCCGGGGCCATTTGGCTGGCCACGGGTACCGTGAGCTATGCGCCCCCAGCCAAGGCGCAATTCTTCTGGTTCTTCGACCAGCCAAAAAAGCAAGCCCCACAACCACGTGCACGGCGGGCACCCCCGCCTGGAGACGATCTGCCGCCTATCAAACCACAGGAGAGCATGGCGCCTCCGCCGCCGGACGACCGCCCCTATGACAACAAGCTGATGCGGCTCGCCGAGATCCTGGGCGCGGTCCATTACCTGCGCGAGCTCTGCGGGGCCGGCGAGGGCCAGCTGTGGCGCGACCAGATGAAGGATATCCTCAGGAACGAGGGGACCACCGCCGTGCGCCGGGCGAAGCTCGTCAACAGCTTCAACGACGGTTACCGCGGCTATCGCCGCACCTACCGCAGCTGCACGCAATCGGCCATGCTGGCTACGCGGCGCTTCTCCACAGAAGGGGCGCAAATCGCCGCCTCATTGGCGTCGACCTCCGTTTTCGCCACGGGCCCCCAAGCCCAGGCGGAACCGGCGGCCCAGGCCCAGGCTGCGCCCGAGCAGACCGGCGCGACGCCCGCGCGGCCTAACGAACCAGAGCCCGCGGATTAAGCGTAAAAGTTAACCGTTAGTTCACTCTGTCTCACTGACGGCGGAAGGGGGGTGTAATTGTGACACTCCAGGTTTTCCCGCTGCCGAAGGGGCACGTGAATTGCGGACGGCTAAGCGATCACCTCAATCGCGCGCCAGCGAGGCCCAGAAGCAGGCCGCGCTGCGCTACATTCTCGATGCCTGGGAGGAAGCGCTCCATGACGGCATCGAGCCAGAGATGCTCGCCAACGCCGCTCTGTTCGCCGCGCTTGCCGATCTGATCGACGTCTATGGCGAGGATGCCGTCGCCAAGATGACCTCAGGGCTATCGCGCCGCATCCATCACGGCGAGTTCACGCTGCGGCGCACGGCGCAATAGAAGCTGCCCTAGCGGAAATACCGAAACAGTCCCTCGACGATCAGAGCCGCGCCGAAGGCGGTTAGGACGACGCCGGCGATCCGGTTGATGGCGTTCAACCGGCCCTCGGTGAGCCTATGCCGGATCGTGGCGATGAGCTCGGAGAGGCCGAGCCACCACAACAGACTGCCGCCCATGACGGACGCGACGAGGATCAGCGCCTCGAGATTGGTGTTGAGGCCGCCGATGAGTGAGCCGAGTCCGCCGATCATCGCGGCCATGCCGAGAATGGCGCCTGGATTGGTGACCGTCAGGACGAATGTTTGCGGGATGATGCCGGTATGCTCGAGAAGATGGGAGCGCTCGTGCGCGGGCGTCAACAGCACGGGGCGGCACAGGAGCAGCGCAATCCCGAAGCCGATCAGCAACACGCCGCCGATCAGCTGGATCAATTCGCCGTAGGCGACCATCACGTCGGAGATCGCCGCAACGCTGAACGCGGCGATGGCGGCGAGAACGCCGTCGCCGAGAACCGCGCCGAGGCCGGCGGCAAGTCCGCCCCAAAATCCACGAGAGACCGCCCTCTGGATCACGAGCACGTTGACCGGGCCGATGGGCGCCGCCATCAACACGCCGATCCCCAGCCCGGCAAGCACGAGCTGGATGCCGGAGAGCACAATTTGCGCGCCTGCCTGCAATGCCTCTGCCTACTTCCCGGGCGCTCGATGGGCGGGAACCCCGCCGCGCGTTGGTCTAGGCCAGACCTGGACTTGCGCTTGTTGGCCGTTCTGCGAGATTGATTGAGCACTCATGGAGTGATGCATGAACCGCCGGAAACACGTGATCATGATTGGCCTGGCCGCATTGGTAGCGGGCGCTGCCGCCCTTGTCTACGCTCAGGACGGCGAGAAGGCGGGGACGCCATCTACCAAGGAATCGGCGGAGGCGGCTGCAAGCGGCGGCGATCTGCCAGAGCAAAAACCGCCCTCTGCGGCCAAGGCGGCGGGGCCAACCCAGCCGGCCGGCAAAGGGCCCAAAGTGCTCTACGATCTCGGCGCGCTTCCGGACCCGGTGCAACGCATGCTGACGGAGATCGTCTTCGCGGCGGAGACAGGCGACATGGAGGCGATGCGGCCCGTGCTCGAGTCGCGGGAGTTCAAGCCCATGGTGGCCGCCGAGTTCGTGGCCGATCCCGTCGCGTATTGGAAAGAGCGCTCCGTCGACGGCTCGGGACGTGACGTCTTGGCGGCCATGCTCAACGTGCTCGCCTCCGGCTTCGTGCTCACCGGGGAAGGCCGTGACGCCATGTATGTCTGGCCTTATTTCGCCGAGATCGATCTCGCAAGCCTGACGCCGGCGCAAGAGGTGGAGTTCTACCGTGCGGTACCGCCCGAGCTTGCGGCCGCCATGAAGAAGAGCGGCAAGTACGGCTATTACCGGCTCGGCATCTCGCCGAAGGGTGTCTGGCACTATTTCATGCAATAGGCGCTAATCGACGGCTTGCGGCAGCGCCTCGCCGAAGCGGACCGGCGCGCCGCCCGCTTGCCCGAGCTCACCGTCCCACATGGCGATCCGGCCGCGCACTACGGTGCCCACCGGCCAGCCTTTGACCTTGCGCCCGGCGAATGGCGTCCAGCCGCATTTGCTGCCGATCCACGCATCCTCGATGACGCGCTCCTTCTTGAGATCGACGACGGTGAGATCAGCGTCATAGCCGACGGCGATGCGGCCTTTGCCGGCGATGCCAAACAGCCGCTGGGGGCCCGCGCTCGTGAGATCCATGAAACGCGCGAGGGTCAGGCGCCCCGCATTGACGTGGTCGAGCATCACCGGCACCAGCGTCTGCACGCCCGGCATGCCCGAGGGCGTGGCCGGATAGGTGCCGCTCTTCTCTTCCAGCGTGTGCGGCGCATGATCGGAGCCGAGCACGTCGACCACGCCTTGGCTCAAGCCCCACCATAGGAGCGCCTGGTGCGCGCGGTCGCGGAGGGGCGGGTTCATCTGCGCCCGCGTGCCAAGCCTGTCGTAAGCCTCGGGCGTGGCCAGGGTCAGATGCTGCGGCGTCACCTCGACGCTCGCCACGTCCTTGTGAAGCGAAAGGAGCTCCATCTCAGCTCCAGTCGAGACATGGAGGATATGGATGCGCTTTCCCGCTTCGGTGGCGAGCCGCAACAGGCGCTCGGTCGAGGCAAAGGCGGCGATCGGATCACGCCATTCGGTGTGGCTCGATGGGTCGCCCTCCCGCTGCACGCCGACGCGGCTCTTGAGCCGCGCCTCGTCCTCGGAGTGAAAGGCGGCACGCCGCCTGATCGTGGCGAGGATGCGGGCGAGCGTTTCCTCGTCGTCGACGAGGAGGTTGCCGGTGGAAGAGCCGGCGAACACCTTGATGCCGGCGGCGCCGGGCAGACGCTCGAGCTCGCCGAGCTCATCGACATTCTCGCGCGTGGCGCCGACGAAGAAGGCGAAGTCGCAATACATGCGCCCGGTGGCGGCGGCGACCTTGGCCGCCAAGGCGGCGGCGCTCGTGGTCGGCGGCTTGGTGTTCGGCATCTCGAACACGGCAGTGACACCGCCCAGCACCGCCGATCGGCTGCCTGTCTCCAGATCCTCCTTGTGCTCCATCCCCGGCTCGCGGAAATGCACCTGGGTATCGATCACGCCGGGCAGAATATGGAGGCCGCGCGCGTCGATGGTCTCGCCGGCAAGTCCTTCAGCGATCTCACCTATTGCCGCGATGCGGCCGCCCCTGACACCGAGATCGGCGACGCCCTCGCCCGCGTGATTGACGACGGTTCCACCTTTGAAGACAATATCGAACGTCTCGGCCATGGGTGCGGTTCGGTCCTCGCGGGCCATCGCCCGCGCTCGCTTTAAATTCGCTCGTTTTGGTACCAGAAGGGCGCCCCATGAGCCATTGCCAAGCAACATTTCTTCTCGATCGTGCCGTCTTACGCGTAACGGGCGCGGAGGCGCACAAACTCCTGCAAGGGGTGATCACCAACAATCTCGACAAGGCCAAAGACGGGGCGGCGATCCACGCAGGCCTGCTCACCCCGCAAGGCAAGATCCTCTTCGATTTCTTCCTCGTCGCGGACGGCGATGGATTCCTGATCGAGGCGGCGAAAGACAAGGTGGCCGAGCTCGCGAAGCGGCTCGGCTTCTACAAGCTGCGCGCCCAGGTGGAGATCGCCGAGGCGCCGGAGTTCACCGTGGCCGTTGCGTGGGGCGGCGCGCCCGACATCCCCGAAGGCGCGATCGCCTTCGCCGACCCGCGGCTGCCCGAGATGGGGACGCGCGTCCTGCTGCCGGCCGGCGCGGATGTCGCTGCTCTCGGCTGCGCGGAGGCGCGAGAGGCGGACTACCACGCCATGCGCATCAAGCTCGGCGTGCCGGAAGGCGGCCGCGATTATGCCTTCGGCGACACCTTTCCGCATGAAGCCCTGTTCGATCAATTGAACGGCGTCGACTTCAAGAAGGGCTGCTTTGTCGGCCAGGAAGTCGTGGCGCGCATGCAGCATCGCGGCACGACGCGGAAGCGCGTTGTGCCCGTCGAAGGCGATGCGCCGCTCAAGTCCGGCGCCGAGATAGAAGCCGCCGGCCTTCCCGTCGGCCCGATCGGCTCCGTCGACGGCGCGTTCGGCCTCGCGCTCCTCAGGCTCGATCGCGCCGAGGAGGCGGCGGCTCAAGGCAAGAAGCTGACGGCGGACGGCGTGACGATCACACTCCATCGCCCGGCCTTCGCCCAGTTCGACGTGCCGGCAGCCGTGCCCGCATGAGCGGGCGTGAGCCCAAGCGCTGCCCTTGGCCCGGCAGCGATCCGCTTTACGTCGCTTATCACGACGAGGAATGGGGCGTGCCCGAACGCGACGACCGGGCCCTCTACGAAAAGCTCGTGCTGGACGGCTTCCAGGCGGGACTTTCCTGGATCACGATCCTGCGTAAGCGCGAGGCCTTCCGCCGCGCCTTCGACGGCTTTGAGCCGGAGAAGATCGCCCGCTATCCGCAAAAGAAAGTGGCGGCGCTGATGCAAGATGCAGGCATCGTGCGCAACCGCATGAAGATCGAAGGCTCGATCTCATCGGCGCGCGCCTGGCTCGACATGATGGAGGCCGGACCCGGCTTCTCCGCATTCCTATGGGACTTCGTCGACGGCAAGCCGATCGTCAACCGCTACAGATCCATGAGCCAAGTGCCCGCGGAGACGCCGCTGTCGCGCGCCATCTCCAAGGAGCTCAAATCGCGTGGCTTCAAGTTTTGCGGGCCGACGATCGTCTATGCCTTCATGCAAGCGACCGGCATGGTCAACGACCATCTGATCACGTGCCACCGGCACGCGGCCTTGGCCGGTCTCGGGCGGTCGTGACGTCAGCCGCGACCGCGCGGATCCATGCTGCGCGGATAGGTACGCTCCTCCTGGATCTTGCCGTCGCGCTTTCTGATGCGCACCGAGCCCATCTTCTTGACGGCTCTCTCCAGCACGCCACCTTTGGTGGCCGCGGCCTTGGTCTTGAATCTCTTGATGACCTCTCCCGACCCCTCACGCTTCAGTTCCCATTTCTTGTTCTTATCGTTGTGGGTGAGGGAATATCTAGGCAGTTTTGCCATTGTGCGTTCTCCCGACTCTCTGATTGAGTTGCCTCTATCTCAACGAGACCAAGTATGAATGGCATCCATGGCGCTGAACGTCCACGGTTTTTCTTCACGCAGGCATTTGACATTTTCGTGTGAAGCCGATCAATTTCCGGCCATCGCGCGATGAGTATGAGAGGATCATGAGCGTTGCCAATAACACCGCGCCGCGCGCGTGGCAGCGTATGTTGAGCGGGCGCCGGCTCGACCTGCTCAACCCCTCGCCGCTCGACATCGAGATCGAGGACATCGCCCACGGGCTTGCGCGCGTCGCCCGCTGGAACGGACAGACGCGCGGTGATCACACCTTCTCGGTGGCGGAGCACAGCTTCCTCGTCGAGGCCATCGTGGGCGACCTCGATCCGGCCCTGCCGCGCGAGTTCCGGCTCGCCGCCCTTCTGCATGACGCGCCGGAATATGTCATCGGCGACCTCATCAGCCCGTTCAAGGCGGCGCTGTCTTTGGATTACCGCGCCTTCGAGGCGAAGCTGCTCGCCGCCATCCACCTTCGCTTTGGGCTGCCGCCGGAGCTCCCCGAGACCGTTGCCAAGCTCGTCAAGCGAGCCGACAAGATCGCCGCTTATTACGAGGCAATCGGCCTGGCTGGGTTTGCCCGCGAGGAAGCGCGGCGGTTTTTTGGCCAGCCCCGGGGCCTGAGCCCCGCTCTCGTCAACAGGCTGTCGCAGTTAAGCCCCCTTCCTGCGGCAGAGGGAGAGATCAGGTTCTTGAAACGGTTTCACGAACTTGCCAGATGAATCGCGTAGACGCTGGATCGAATCAGTAGGCCAAAACCCATGGACACGCTGACTTCTCAGAGGGATCGGACTAAGGTGCCGGCCGACATGCCGCCGGAAACCATCTTTGTCGCCCCGCTCAGCCTGGTCCAAACCACCGTCACCGACGCCCGCGTCAGCCATCTCGTGACCCTGATTAACGGCGAGACCCTCATCGACACGCCCCCCAGCATCGATAAGGGGCGGCACCTCAGGCTTTCCATGAACGATATTTGCGAGCCGCGGGACGGGCTCGTGGTTCCACACGAGGACCACGTCGCCGATCTGATCCAGTTCGCGCTGGACTGGGATCAGAAGGCGCCGCTCTTGATCCATTGCTGGGCGGGAATTAGCCGGTCGACCGCTGCCGCCTTCATCTCGCTCTGCGCACTGAACCCTGACACGGACGAGCACGCGCTTGCGCGGGCGCTTCGGCGCGCCTCGCCGACCGCCTATCCCAACCGCCGTCTCGTGGCGCTGGCCGACGGGGTGCTGTCCCGCAAGGGCCGCATGACCAAGGCGGTCGAACATATCGGCCGCGGCCAGCTCGCCGAGGAAGCGCAAGTCTTTACCCTGCCCGCCCGGCACGCGGCGTAGGTTATGGCCGAGGCTGAGCGCAAAGGCGCGGCCGCCGCGCAACCCTTTACCAGCGACCCTCAGATCGAGCTTGGACTGAACGCCGCCATCGTCATGGTGCGCGATCAGCAGCCGCATATCCTCGTCGCCCGGCCCGGAACCGCGGGGCCCGGGACCTGGGACGCTCTGCCCTTCGGCCCATTCGCGCCGCGCGCGCACCGGACGCTCGAGATCGGCTTGCGTGAATGGGTGAAGCGGCAGACGGGCCTCGAGCTCGGCTATGTGGAGCAGCTCTACACGTTCGGCGACCGCGGACGGCATGCGGAGCCCGGCGGGGCACATACGCTGTCGGTCGGCTATCTGGCGCTGACCCGCGGGGGCGGCGAGGAGATGATGGGGGCCCATTGGTCGCCCTGGTATGCCTATTTCCCGTGGGAGGACTGGCGGCACGGCAAGCCCGAAATCCTGACGGAGGAGATCGAGCCACGCCTCAAAGCCTGGGCCGAAAAGGCGCCCTCGCCGGACGAGCCCATGCGCCCCTTGCGCCGGCCGGAGCGGCTCAAGATCGGCTTCGGCATCGGCGGCGGCTGGGACGAGGAGAAGGTGCTGGAGCGCTACGAGCTGCTTTACGAGGCGGGGCTCGTGGAGGAGGCGAAGCGCGACGGCCGTTCAGCGGCCGCGCAATGGGCCGAGTTGCCCGAGATTGGGCGGCCCATGGCGCTCGATCACCGCCGCATCCTCGCGACCGCCATGGGGCGCTTGCGGGGCAAGCTGAAATACCGCCCGGTGGTGTTCGAGCTCTTGCCGCCGGAGTTCACCCTCTACGACCTGCAAAAGACGGTGGAGGCCATCTCAGGCACGCTGCTGCACAAGCAGAATTTCCGCCGGCTCGTGGAGAAAGGCGGGCTGGTCGAGCCCACGGGCAATGTGTCGACGGCGACGGGCGGGCGCCCCGCCCGGCTCTATCGCTTCCGCCGGGAAGTGGTGCTGGAGCGTCCAGCGCCGGGCCTCCGCGTGAAGGCCGGACGCGCCTAGCGGCTCTGTTATGCGTGCTCCAGAGCCTCGGCGGGACTCGCTCTGGTCGCCACCCAAGCCGGATAGAACGACCCGAGGACGCCAAGCACCACAGCCGCAACGGCCGTGATGGCAACGAGGGGAATCGTCGGTTCCACCGCCACATAGCGGCCGATGGACGGGATCGAACTCAAGAATTTCGAGCCGGCGATGCCGAGCAGGATGCCGACCAAGCCGCCGGCGGCAGACAGGATGAAGCCTTCGATGATGAGCGCCAGCATGATGCGCTCCTTCGACCAGCCAAGGGCCGACAGGATGCCGATCTCGCGCGTGCGCTCCAGAACCGCCATGAGCAGCGTGTTGAGCACCATGAGCACGCCCATGAACAGGGCCACCCAGGCCATCGCGCTCGATACGGCGGTCATGAGCCCGAACAGGCTGTCGTTACGCAGCATGCCTTCGCTTGGCGACACGGTGAGCTTGTCCAAGGCTTCGACGGCTTGCGAGACACGATCGGCCTCGGCCTTGTCGCCGGGATTCTCCAACTTGATCGACAGAAACGTCACCGCGCCGGTTCGGAAGGTCAGCTCTTGCAGATCGGCGAGCCGCACGATCACCTGATTGCGATTGATGACCGAGTGGTAGTCTGTGAGCCCGACGATCTTGAATTTGTCTCCGAGCAGGGTGATGTCATCGCCAACCTTCTTGCCCAGGGCATGCGCGATGTCGCTGCCGACGAGGGCAACCTTGGTCTCGCCGGGTTGTGGAATACGCCCCGCTTTCAGCGGCACCCGCCCCCAGTAAAAGCTGTCGGGCGACCAGCCGGCGGCGAGCACGCTGTCGCCATTGTCGGTGGCGGCAAATGTGATGAGCTGACCGGCGACATCTTCGACGCCGGGAATCTTCTTGATCTCGGGGACGACCTCTTCGGGAATTGTACCACCGAACGGCTCGGCGATGCCGCGGCGCTTGACGGTCAAATCCGCGCCGTGCTCCTCGAAGCTCCGCTCCACATTCTCGTGCACGCTGCGCGACAAGCCATAAAGCGTAATGAAGCTGCCCACGGCGAAGGCCACACCGAGAATGGTGAGGATCGAGCGCGTCCGCCTGCGCTGGAGATTCCGGAAGGCGAGTTGGACGTGGTTCACAGGGCCTCCTCGTGTGTGCGCGTCACCTGCTCGCTGATGACCTCGCCGTCCTTCATGTTTATCTGCCGCGCGCAACGCTGTGCCTGATCCGGCGCATGTGAGACCATGATCAGGGTCGAGCCACGCTCTTTCTGCAGATCGAACATAAGGTCGAGAATCGCCGCCGCGTTCTTACTGTCGAGATTGCCGGTCGGCTCGTCGGCGAGAATGAGCTTGGGGTCGTTGATGATACTGCGGGCGATGGCCACCCGCTGGCGCTCGCCACCGGACAGTTCCTGCGGCAGATGGGTGGCACGGTCGGCGAGGCCCACCGTGTCCAGTGCCCTTTCCACACGGCGTTTCCGCTCGGCCGAGCTCGCCGAGGAGCCGAACATCGCCACTTCCACGTTCTCCGCCGCGGTGAGCGTCGAGAACAGATTGAAGTCTTGGAACACGATGCCGATCTCGGAACGTCGCAGATCGGTCCATTGCTTGAGCGTGGTGATGGGCTCGCCCCGCCAGCGCAGCACGCCGCGCGTCGGCGTCCTGATGCCGCACATCACGAGAATGAGCGTCGTCTTGCCGCTGCCGCTCGCGCCGAGAATGGCGACCGACTCGCCTTCCCCGAAGGCGAGGTTGATGTCCTTGAGGGCCACGATACGTCCTTGATCGAAGGAGTGGCCGATATGATCCAGTTCGAGGAGATTTTTGTCAGTCATTCGGCTTGAATCGGTCTTGCCGCGCGGGTGCGCATGAAGTTGAGCACGGCGTCGACGCTGTCATGATTGTCGATGTACACGGTGCCGTACTCCTGCCGCTGGGTCGCGACCGCGCTGTGGCCGTCCACTGAAAGATCGGTGACGCGCCACGAGTTGCCATCGGGCCTCAACCACCAAATCCAGATCTGATCGGCCTTGCCAGGAACGGTGCGGCGGCTCGCCGCGAGATGATCTTTGCCCTCCGGCTTGCGGAAGCCGACGAATTCGAGCTTCGTGCCGGGGGCGCGCATGCGCCTCAGATACGCGCTGACGATATCCTCCGTGATGGCCTTCAAGAGCTCCTCGCGCTGTTTGGCGTCCGCCTTCTCCCAGGCTCGGGCCAGGGCGTACTCGGCCATGGCCGGAACGTCAAATTTGGCGGCGAGCAGCGCCCGGACGCGCTCGCGGGCATCGTCTTCACTGCCGCCTGAAAAGAAGTTCATCGACGCCTCGTTGAGGCTCTCCACGAAAGCGCGGATCGATGTCTTGGTGGCGTCGCTCTCGTCGGCCGCAAAGGCCGGCCCCTGGAACAGGCCCGCGATCGCGAGCAGCAGCACAAGCAATGCGCTCAACGTTCCTTGGGCGCGCCTTGAACTTGAAGAATTCATGACCGACATGATCTGCATTGCTACTGGAGTAAGTCTCGGGAAAACGGCGATTTCGCGGGCTGGTCTCGATGATCCTATCCCTGAGGGATAACAAGCATTTCCTTTGCAATAATGCGTCGCTGCCGGTGCAAATTTCCCACACGAGGTCGAGATTGTCGCGGATAATTGGGACGAAACCCTGCGAGTGGGCATGACACGCGTCAACCAAAGCCCCGGACTGATTGCATTCTCCCCCCACCGGCGTCCTTTCTTCACGCTGATCGCGGCCATGGCGCTCGCGCTCGTCTCGGGGGCCTGCTCGGCCGAGGACCGCGTCATCGACACCGAGACCGGCAAGATCAAGGTCGAGACGCTGGCCAGCGGCCTCGAACATCCCTGGGGCATGGCCTTCCTGCCCGACGGACGCATGCTCGTTACCGAACGGGCTGGGCGCCTCCGCATCATGGCCGTAGACGGCACGCTTTCCGAGCCACTCGCCGGCGTGCCGAAGGTCTTTGCCGAAGGTCAAGGCGGCCTGCTGGACGTCGCGCGCGATCCCAAGTTTCGCGACAATCATCTCGTCTATATCTCCTACGCGGAGCCGGGCAAGGAGGGCGCCGGCACGGCCGTGGCGCGCGGGCGGCTGGGCGATGCGGGGCTCGAGGACGTGCACGTGATCTTCCGGCAGACGCCCAAGGTCTCGGGCGGAAACCATTTCGGCGGCAGGCTGGCCTTCACCCCCAAAGGCCGTCTGTTCATCACCCTCGGCGAGCGGTTCAAGTTCGATCCCGCCCAGGACCTCACCAGCCATCTCGGCAAGATCGTGCGCATCAATCCAGACGGTTCGGTGCCGGAGGACAATCCGTTTATCGGACAAAAGGACGCGCAGCCGGAGATTTGGTCCTACGGCCACCGCAATGCCCAAGGGGCGGCCATCCATCCTGTGACCGGAAAGCTGTGGGAGAGCGAGTTCGGCCCGCTGGGCGGCGACGAGCTCAACATCGTCGCCGCCGGCGCAGATTACGGATGGCCGGTGGTGAGCTGGGGCAAGCATTACGACGGCAAGGACATTCCGAACCCGCCCACGCATCCGGAGTTCGCCGACGCCATTCGTCATTGGACGCCGGTGATCTCGCCCTCGGGCATTGCCTTCTATACGGCCGACGCCATCCCGGCGTGGAAGGGCAACTTATTGATTGCTGGCCTCTCCTCTCAAGCCATTGTGCGTCTCAGCCTCGACGGGGAGACGGTGACGGGCGAGGAGCGTATTCCCATGGACGCTCGGATTCGCGACGTGGCGCAAGGGCCAGACGGCGCGGTCTACGCGCTGACCGATGAGGATAACGGCGCCGTGTTGCGGCTGACGGCGGAAAGCCCGTGAGACCGGGGCTCTCTATCGGATTTTTTGGGCGGTTCGGCCGCTCGCCGGCGCTTCGAGAATTCGACACGGCGCTCCGCTCGGTCGACCTCCATCCGAATCTCGTGCCCGAGGCGGTCAAGCTCACCGCGGTGCGGATGCTTCAGGATCATACCAGCCGTGAGGAGCCGGGCGTGTATGCGTCCCGCGGGGCGGCCGAGATCATCGCCTATTGCATGATCGGCGCAGACGCCTTCGCCGGCGCCAACGGTCCTGAGCTCGGCGCGGCGGTCGAGCGGCGTATCGATGCGGCGCTCGACCACGGCGCCAGCCTCGACGCGAAGCTCGTCCTGCTCACCCTTCAAGCACGCGTGATTCAACCAAGCGTGGTCGATCACTTTAGGTTAGAAGTCGCTTCCGACTGACCTTGAGATAAGACCCTATTATTGCCGCACTGGTCGCCGATTGAAGGCGCCCCACGCGCCCGACCACGATCCCGCTCATGCCGCCAATCATCTCCGTCAAGAACCTGTCAAAGACCTACGCCACGGGTTTTCAGGCGCTCAAGACAATCGATCTCGATATCGAGAAGGGTGAGATCTTTGCCCTGTTGGGCCCGAACGGCGCGGGCAAGACCACGCTGATCAGCATCATCTGCGGTATCGTCACGCCGACGTCAGGCTCGGTGACGGTGGACGGCCACGACATCATCAGAGACTACCGCGCGGCGCGCTCCATGATCGGCCTCGTGCCGCAGGAACTGACCGCCGACATGTTCGAGACGGTGTGGGGCACGGTCTCGTTCAGCCGCGGATTATTCGGCAAGTGGCCCAAGCCGGACCATATCGAGAAGGTTCTGAAAGACCTTTCTCTTTGGGACAAGAAGGACTCCAAGCTGATCACGCTGTCGGGCGGCATGAAGCGGCGCGTGCTCATCGCCAAGGCGCTGTCGCACGAGCCGACGATCCTGTTCCTCGACGAGCCGACCGCGGGCGTCGATGTCGAGTTGCGTAAGGAGATGTGGCAGGTGGTGCGCGACTTGCGCGAGTCCGGCGTGACCATCATCCTCACCACCCATTACATCCACGAGGCCGAAGAGATGGCCGACCGCATCGGTGTCATCAATCATGGCGAGTTGATCCTCGTGGAGAACAAGAACGAGTTGATGCACAAGCTTGGCAAGAAGCAGCTGACGCTTCAGCTGCATGAGGCGCTTGATGCCATTCCGCCCGCACTCAACGGCCATGACCTGACTTTGGTCAATGGCGGCAGCGAGCTCGTTTACACCTATGACAGCCAAGGCCCGCGCACGGGCATAACTCATCTCCTGACCGACCTCGCGCAATCGGGCATCCACTTCAAGGACCTGGACACCACGCAAAGCTCGCTCGAGGACATTTTCGTCGATCTCGTGAGGCGTGACCGATGAACCTGCCCGCTATCATCGCGATCTACAAATTCGAGATGGCGCGGTGGGGTCGCACGTTCCTGCAAAGCCTCGTCTCGCCGGTGATCGCCACCTCGCTCTATTTCGTGGTGTTCGGTGCGGCGATCGGCTCACGCATCAGCGAGATCGAAGGCGTGCCTTACGGCGCGTTCATCGTGCCCGGGCTCATTATGCTGACACTCCTCACCCAGAGCGTCGCCAACGCTTCGTTCGGCATCTATTTTCCGCGCTTTACGGGCACGATCTACGAGCATCTTTCGGCGCCGCTCTCGCCCGTGGAGATCGTAGTCGGCTATGTGGGTGCGGCCGCCACCAAGTCGATCATCATAGGCTTGATCATTCTTGCGACGGCCACGCTGTTCGTGCCGCTGCAAATCGACCATCCGTTCTGGATGGTGACCTTTCTCCTGCTGACCGCCCTCACCTTCAGCCTGCTCGGCTTCGTCATCGGCATCTGGGCTGGCGGCTTCGAGCAACTTCAGCTCGTGCCGCTTCTCATCATCACGCCGCTGACCTTTCTCGGCGGTACGTTCTACTCGATTAACGTGCTCCCGCCGATCTGGCAGAAGATCTCGCTCATCAACCCAGTGGTCTACCTTATCAGTGGGTTCCGCTGGAGCTTCTTCGGCACGTCGGACGTGAGCGTGGAGGTGAGCCTCGCCATGATCGCGCTGTTCCTCGCCATTTGCCTCGGCGCGGTGTGGTGGATCTTCAAAACCGGCTATCGGCTCAAGAGCTAGCAAGCAGCCGAGCGCGTTGCCTCACCGCTCTTGCCCCGCCCGTCCAGCCACGGCTTCCTGCAATGCGACGACTATGTTGTCAAACCAGGCGAGGTCCTTAACGAAGGCGGCGTTGGCGGAAGATTGCTCTTTGAGCTCGGTGATCTGGGCCTGACCCTCCCGGAGTTCGGCCAGCCCTTCCGCGATCTTCCCTTGTTGGGCCAGCGCCAGTCCAACTCGTCCGTGGGCGAGAGCGAGATCTCGCTGCCAGTCGAGATTCTTGCGGTCCACCTTGGCCAGGTGGTCGCGAATAGTGAGGGCCTGTTGGAATAGCTTCAAAGCCTTCTCCGCATCGCCCTGAGTCAATGCGATATTCCCCATCTCGATTTCGGTAATCGACATATCGCGCTGCCAGCCGGTATTGCTGGGATCGCTGGCAGTGAGGCGCTCCATAATGGCCCGCCCCTGCTCGTAGGAGTCGACGGCCTTCGTAAGGTCGCCTTGGGCCTTTTGGGCGCTCCCGACTTTGTTGTAGGACACCGCGAGATCGCGCTGCCAGTGAGCATTCTCCGGACTGGCTGAGACGAGATGTTGCGCAATGTTCTGCGCTTCCATGTAGGAGGCGAACGCCGCGTCCGCTTCGCCCTGACCGAGGAGCAGATCCCCGATCTTGCCCTTAGCCACCGAGAGATCTCGTCGCCAGTTCGCATTGTCGGGGTCCGACTTTGCCAGGCGCTCGGCTATCACCGTCTCGTCGCGATAGGACTGTAGAGCCTCGTCAAACTTGCCTTGGACAAGGAGGAGATCGCCGATCCGATCGAAACTGACCGCCACGTCGTGCTGCCAACCAGCATTCGTCGGATCCGTCATTGCGAGACGTTGCCTAATTTCACGACTATTGCGAAATGCTGTGAGAGCTTCGTCGAGATTGCCCTGCGATTGCAGCACGAGACCGACCTTGTTGTAGGAGTAGGAGAGATCGCGCTGAAAGCCAGCTCTGGTCGGGTCGGTCTTGGCCAACCGCTCGATGATCGCGAGGCCCTGGCGAAAGGCATCCAGTGCGCCGGCAAGATTGCCCTCTGACATCAGGATGTCGCCGATCTTGTTGTGCGAAACAGAGAGGCCACGCTGCAAGTCGAGATCGGCAGGCGCGGCGCGCGCCAGAATTGCTGCGAGTTCGGCGCTTTGCTGAAATGACTTCCGGGCGTCTTCGAGTTTGCCTTGTGTGAGTTGCGCGGCGCCGACCCTTTCGACCGCGACGCTCAAGTCGCGCAGCAGGCCCCCATTGTCGGGATCGGCCCTGGCTAGACCCAACATGATCTTGAGGGCTGCAGCATAATTGTCCAACGCGCCCGGCAGGTCGCCTTGTGCTGAAAGGGCGTCGCCGAGCGTACTGTCGGCGATTGCCAAGTCACGAAGATAGAAGATGTTTTCCGGATCTCTTTGGGAGAGCTCCGTAAGTAATTGCTGCGCCGCGATGGCGCGCTCGCGCCATTTCACGGTATTGCCCAGGGCTTGATAATTGTTGGCGAACTGGACCAGCATCCAGGCCTTTTGATACCGGAGCTCGTCCGTCGGGCGACCGAGCAGCGCCATGTTGTCGAAAAGCCCCTCGGCCTTCGCGAGAAGAGCAACCGTTGCCGTTCGCGGAATCCCGTATCTCTCGGCCTGATCGACCGCGTCATCAACAATCTCGGTTGCCGTCTTTAGCGTGGCTTTGAGGAAAGCCTCGTTCGTCTTGAGCTCATTCCAGGCGTAGACGGCGCTCGCTGAAGCCATGACGGCAAGAAAAGCGAGAACCGCAATCACGCTGTTGCGAATGCGGGCTTTGCGACGGCGTTCGCGCTCGGCGCGGCGGAACACGTCGTCGGAGGTTACACCGAGAAGACCCGCAACAACTTTGGCCAGCGCAAGATTCTTCCCATCGCCTTCTTCGCGCGCATCGGCAGCGAGAAGCTCGACCTTTTTCTTGGTGATGCGGCCTTTCGCATCGAGCTTGAATCGTAGGGAAGGCGCAAAGCATTCGAGCTCGGGATGGCCCGGCTTGCCGTCAACAATAAGAGGAATCACAGGCCTATCTGGGTGGCGCGACTTGAACAGGCGGATTTCTTCGGTGACGTAGTGGCTTTTGGCGGCAGACGGGGAGCATATGGCGACGAGCGCCTCGCTCCCATCAAGGGCTTCTAACGTCTGTTCCGTCAGGCTGTGGCCGGCGGTGAAGTCATCACGGTCGCGGAAAATCGGGCGGAGAGATTTGGGGACAGTTCCGATCTCCGTTTTCCGCCCGACAAGATCCTTGTCGATACGGAATCCTTCAAGCCCACGATGCAGCCATTGAGCCGAAGCGGTATCGATATGGCTGTATGAGATAAACGCGCGGTACTTCAGCGCGACGGGCTCTGCCATGCCGGGCTCCGGCCAAGTGTGCTCGATTATTACGAAGGCTTTGCGGTACTTTCAACTCACCGTTGGGCAAAAGATTTACTTTGCGGCCTCGCTGGCGCCCTGACTATTTCTCTGGGATGCCTAGTTTTTTTGGGCGAGAATGCCTATATTAGTCATTAGGCTTAGGTAGGCCGCATCTAAAATATTCTCCGATATTTCTTGTTCCTAGTGAAGGTTAAACTCAATGACGATGATCGATTTCACCGCATCAGCCGAGCTGTTTCCGGCCAGGAGCTGGAAGGCAAGGTCGCGCGGCATCAGTTACAAGCGGTTTGACGACGCTGCCGAGGCGGTTCGTTTCGCCATCGAAGAGCTGCCGCCCGAGTGCCTGCTAGGCACCTATCTCGAGGTTGAGGAAGAGCGGTTCGACAGTCGCGGGATCCGGCGCTTGTATGACAGCGCTGACTTTCCGCGGAAGCGGGGGCCTCGCGCCACGAAGTCAAAGCGCGCTAAACGCGCTTAGCGCCTGTCAGGTTTCAACTGCCAGTTTCCAAAGAAGGTTCATTTGACGCCTCCGCGCGGAGCCGCGCAGGTGGCCAGGACGTTCCAATGAAGACCTATGTCGCCGAGATCAATGGTCACGCAATCTTCGCGTTTCGCGCCGCCACCGATGCCGGCGCACAAGCCTGGCTCGACATCCATGCCATCATGCGTCACAGGCTCGAGCAGATCACGAGTCGTGGGCAGCGTATCTGGGATGGCCACGCGCATATCGCTGCTCGTGAAGCGAGCGCAGCCGAAGCAGCGCTTTGGATCAGGCTGAGAGACGAGTCCGTCGGGCTGGGTGCGACCGAATACCCGGACAACATCACCGTGTGGCTGATCCCAACTTCCGACGAGACGCGGATCAGTAACGGGGCCTAAAACTAACAAGCCGCCCCCGAAGGGGCGGCTTTCATTCATCAAAACAGCGGTGTCCGGTGAGGACTACTCGGCCTTGATGTTGGCAACGGCGGTCTTGCCGCTGCGGCGATCTACTTCGGTGTCAAACGACACCTTCTGGCCCTCGGCCAGGCTGGACATGCCGGCCCGCTCGAGCGCAGTGGCGTGAACGAAAACGTCCTTGCCTCCGTCGTCCGGCTGGATAAAGCCAAAGCCCTTTTGCGTATTGTAGAATTTCACAGTGCCCGTGGTCATCGGGGTAGTCCTTTCAGTTAGTCGGTATAGTCGTGCTAGAGCCCGCGCAATTTGCGCGGTCCAAAGCGGGATATGTCGATGTTTGGGAGGGTCTGAACGTGCGCCTTAACGCGACGGCCACATGGTCCGGCCAAATGTCGATCGCTACCACATAAGCGCGAACGGTGGCTTTTACAAGGCCGATTCCGTCATGCTGCGGTAGAAGCACGGTAGATGGCGAAAAAAGGGGACGAGATGGGGGATCAGGCAGAGATGAGTGCCACACCACGACGCAAAGGTGAACCCACGCTGCACCGCTCGATCGGACCGACGCAGATGGCCCTTTACGGGCTCGGCAGCATGCTCGGCGCCGGCATTTACGGGCTGATCGGCAAAGCGGCGGGACAGGTCGGCAACGCCGTGTGGCTCGCCTTCATCGTGGCACTGATCGCGGCGCTGCTCACGGCGCTGTCCTACGCTTCGCTCGGCTCGCGCTATCCCCGGGCGGCGGGCGCCGCTTACGTGACGCAGCGGGCCTATGGCTTTCCGCTTCTGAGCTTCATGGTCGGACTGGCGCTCGTGTGCTCGGGCCTCACTTCCATCGCCACCCAGAGCCGCGTGTTCGCGGCGAACCTCATTACGCTTTTCGGCGTCGAGGATGTGTCCGTCGCTTGGGTCGCGCTCGGCTTCCTCTTGATCCTCACCGGCATCGTATTCCGCGGCATCCGCGAATCCATGTGGGTCAACGTGCTGTGCACGCTCGTGGAGGCATCCGGTCTCGTCCTCGTCATCGCGGTTGGCATTTCCTATTGGGGATCGGTCGATTATCTCGAGATCCCTGCTGCGCCCGGCGACGACCACGCCATCCTGCTCGTCATGCAAGGCGCGGTGCTCGCCTTCTTCGCCTTTATCGGATTCGAGGACATGTACAACGTGGCCGAGGAGGTCCGCGACCCGCAGCGCACCATTCCGCTGGGACTGATCACCGCCATGGCGGTCGCTTCGGTCCTCTACATTGCGGTGGCGATTACGGCGGTGTCGGTTGTCCCCTGGCAGGAGCTCGCCATTGCTCCGGGGCCTATCACCGAGGTGGTGTCGCGGGCAGCACCCCTCATCCACCCGGTCGTGTTCACGGGGATCACCCTGTTCGCCGTCGCCAATACGGGGCTCGTCAACTACGTGACGTCGTCACGCTTGATCTACGGCATGGCGCGCCAAGGCCTGCTGCCAAGTGCGCTCGGCAATGTCCATGCCGGCCGCCGTACGCCGCATATCGCCATCGGCGCTCTGTTTCTGATTTTGGCGCCGCTCGCGCTGACCGGCACCATCGCCGAGCTCGCCTCGGCCACGGTGCTTCTCCTGCTCGCGGTGTTTACGGTCGTGAACGGGTCTCTGTTCGTCCTGAAGCGGCGCAAAGGCGAGAAGCCGGGTCAGTTCGAGATCCCACGTTTCGTGCCGGCGCTCGGGATGCTGGTGTGCCTCACCCTCATCGTGGTGCGGGTCGGAACCGGTGATTGGCGCGCGCCAGTTATCGCCGGGGCTCTGCTACTGGCCGCCTTTGCCCTCTACATGGCGATGCGCATGCACACGATCCCGGCGGGGCGCGAACTGGGACTCGACGACTAGACTAGCGGTTATCGGCAAGCCGGTGGGGCGGATGGCGCTGATCGCCGCGGCGATTGAGCCGCCGCACATAGGTGATCGTCGCTTCGGGGCGCTCGGCCTTGACCTTGAGCGCGGCGATCAGAGCGTCCTCGGCCCTGACGACGATCCGGTCGCCTTTGCCTTCCAAATTGACGCCGACGGTGAATTGCGACTGCATGGGCGGCCTTTCCTGTTCCGCAGATTCGAACCCTAGCCAAAATAGGGTCCATTCGCATCAACGATTCAACGAAGGTGCAGCACGCTCACTGCGCCGTGGCGGCGAGGCTTCCGTTCACAGGCTTCCGCGACGGGATCGGTGCGGTGCCTGCCACGGGGGGCGGCGATGCATCTGCCGCATCGTCGCGCTTGTCGATGTCGTCGAGCTTATAGACATCGCCGAAGGTCTTCACCTGGCCGTCGTCGTCGACTACGACCGTGAAATAGGTCGTGTGCACGGGAAGGGGCTTGTCGATCTTCACCTCGACGGTCTTTCCATCGGCAATCAGCTTGTCGACCTTCGCCTGGTTCCACCCCTTGTCTTCGCCGAGGAGCAGGCCCGCGAGCTTCTCAGGATTACCGACGCGCGGTTCCTGCTGTCCTTCGGCGCGGACGGCGCGGCCGAGCTGCGCTGGCAGGATGGTGTCATGCATGTAGACGTCGCGCGGGTTCGGGTAGAGGAACTGAACCTTGCCCAGGATATTGGTGGGGCCCGGCGCCTGGACGAAGGTGAGGTTCGCCAAATTGGCCTTCTCCCAATCGATCTTGTCGGGATCGATCGGCTTGCCCCTGTATTTCACCGTGAGCTGGTAGCGCTCCAGCACGGAGGTATCGCTTCCGCCGAACCAGCTCTTCCCTTTGCGCAGCGCCGGAAGAACGTCTTGACGGATGACGGAAAGCGGCACGGTACGCTCGGGATTGAAGACGATCGATTTCATATCGGCAGTGAGCACGGGCGTCGGGCTGCTTGGACTGCCGACCACGGCCTTCTCGGAGTCGACCGTCTTACCGTCCTTGACCACGTAGACCATGAACTCGGGGATGTTGAGCCATACATAGGTGGCGCCGAGATTTTCGGGCATCCAGCGCCAGCGTTGCATATTGACCACGAGCCGTTCGATGTCTTCCGGCTTGGCCCCTGCCTCGTGCGCCTTGAGCAACGCCTGATGCAGGCGCTCGAACTGCTCATGCTTGGGGTGCAGGTCCCTGAGATAGGCGTCCGGCGTCGGTGACGCGACGATCTCGGTCAGCACCGTGGCGGGATCGCGCACCGACGGCGCCTGTGCGAAGACCTTGCTCACCGCGCTCGGGTCGACGCCGCCGCCACGCGCCTCGCGGGCATATTTCAGAATGGCAAGATCAATCGCCACCTCGGTGGCAGCCTGGTCCTCCGCCCCTTGCGGTTTGAAGTCGGCAGGTGGCACCGCGAAACTGCTCGCATCGAGCCCCCATTCGTCGGCCTTAGCGATCTCGCCGACGACGGCTTGCGCTTCAGGCGAAAGCCCCGTGCTCGTCACCCACCGCGCGGGCCCGCTGTACTGGGCGTAGAAATTCTCGAGTGCGGCGAGGTCGTCGGCATGCGCGCCTTTGCGCAGGGTCGCGTCGTTGAGCTTGGCCCGGATCTCATCGGCGATCTGCAACTCCTCCGGCTGAGCCGCCGTGGCCTCTTCGGAGACCTGGTCCTTCGGCTCCGCGGCGTTCGGCAGAGACACGACCTGTTCGGCCTCTTGCGCCTTGGTCGCTGCAAGGGCGGCGGGATTGTCGGGGATGGTGACGACGATGCCGGAGTCGGCGGTCGCCGGTTGCTCGCGTTTGGCGAACAACACGGCAGCGACGGCAGCAAGTATGCAAATAGCCACCGCACCGAGGATCGCGACTGAAGACCGTCCACGCATCCCAACAGACCCCGCTCTAGGCATCTAGGTTAGTCGCAAGAAGCGGCAACGGCCACCTAGAATTGCCTCATGGTTAGGCGCGGGGCCGGTTCAGGCCCTTCGCGCCTCAAGCCCCTGGCAACCCTTGAGCTGGGGAGGCCCTTGAAGCCCGCCCCTGATGGCCTATACTCTCTTTGAGGATAGGGACGGGCCGGCCTTGTGCCGGACCTTTTTACGTCCCATATATGCTCAGTATGAGCATTATGCCTAGAGGAGGCTTTGGTTTCATGGCGACACTGCAAATCGGCACGCCGGAGTGGGAATCGAGGGCGCAAGCCGTCCTTCCCGAGGCACTCCTGCCCGATCTCGCCTACACGCCCGAGGTGGCCGCTGAGACCGCGCATCTTTACGAGCGCGTCAAACGCGTGATCCCGCCGATCGAGTGGCCGGGCTTCGCCCCCTACATCAAGGCTATCAACGACCTGAAGAAGGCGCGGAACGCGGTGGTGCTGGCGCACAACTACATGACGCCGGAGATCTTTCACTGCGTCGCCGACGTGATCGGCGACTCGCTTCAGCTTGCGCGCGAGGCGGCCAAGGCCGACGCCGAGGTGATCGTGCAGTGCGGCGTGCATTTCATGGCCGAGACCTCGAAGCTGCTCAATCCGGACAAGACGGTGCTGATCCCCGACAGCCGCGCGGGCTGTTCGCTCGCCGCATCGATCACCGGCGCCGACGTGCGGGCACTGCGCGAAGCTTATCCCGGCGTGCCGGTGGTGACCTATGTGAACACCTCGGCTGACGTGAAGGCGGAGTCCGACATCTGCTGCACGTCGTCGAACGCGGTGCGCGTGGTCGAGTCGCTCGGTGCCAAGCGCGTGATCATGATCCCCGACGAGTTCCTGGCCAAATGGGTGCAGACCCAGACCGATGTCGAGATCATCACCTGGAAGGGCCATTGCGAGGTGCATGAGCGTTTCACGGCGGAGGAGCTGCGCGCGTATCGCGAGGCTGATCCTGGCGTGAAGATCATCGCGCATCCCGAGTGTCCGCCCGACGTGATCGAGGAGTCCGACTTCACCGGCTCGACCTCGGGCATGATCAAATGGGTCATGGACAACCAGCCTTCGAAGGTGCTGCTCGTGACCGAGTGCTCGATGAGCGACAACGTGGCGGTCGAGGCGCCGAACGTCGAGTTCGTGCGGCCCTGCAACCTCTGCCCGCACATGAAGCGCATCACCCTGCCCAAGATCCTGGATAGCCTCGTCTTCATGAAGGAGGAGGTGACCATCGATCCGGCGGTCGCCGACCGGGCCCGGGCCGCGGTCGAGCGCATGATCAACCTCAACCACTAACGAGGGCGCGTCCTCAAGGCGCGAGGCGCAAGTGATGAGTTCCGGCACGCGGCAGATGCACGCGCATGCGACAGGGGACGGTATCGTCGTGGTGGGCGCCGGTCTTGCCGGCCTGTTCACCGCGCTTAAGCTCGCGCCGCTCCCCGTCACCGTGATCTCACCGGCGCGCTTCGGCGAAGGCGCATCGAGCGTCTGGGCGCAAGCGGGCATCGCCGCCGCGGTGGCCGAAGGCGATACGGCTGAGGCACACGCGGCCGATACCATCCAGGCTGGCGCGGGCATCGTCGATGAAAAGGTCGCCCTCCTCCTCGCGAGCGAAGCCCGCGAGCGCATCGAAGATCTTCTTCGCTACGGCGTACCTTTCGACAAGGATCTGGAAGGCCGTTTCAGCCTGAGCCGTGAGGCGGCGCATGGCCGGAACCGCATCCTTCACGTCAAAGGCGACACTGCAGGCCGCGCCATCATGGGCGCCATCACGGAGGCGGCGCGCGCAACCCCGTCGATCACCGTGCTCGAGGGCCTCACTGCCCGCGACCTCGTCGTGCGCAATGGCCGCGTCCAGGGAATCTCTCTGGCACCCGTGAATGGCGAAAGTGGCGCCGAAGGTCTGGTGCTGCCGGCCCGTGCCGTGGTGCTCGCCACCGGCGGCGCCGGTCAGGTCTATGCCATCACCACCAATCCGAAGGAGGCCCGTGGCGAGGGCATAGCCATCGCCGCGCGGGCGGGCGCGGTGATCGCCGATGCGGAGTTTGTACAGTTCCACCCCACGGCCATCGACATCGGCCGCGATCCCGCACCGCTCGCCACCGAGGCGCTGCGCGGCGAAGGCGCGCTGCTGATCAACGGCAAGGGCGAGCGCTTCATGCGTGCGGTGCACGAGGATGCGGAGCTCGGCCCGCGCGACGTGGTGGCTCGCGCCGTCTATCGCGAGGTGATGGGCGGGCGCGGCGCGTTCCTCGATTGCCGTCCGCTCGGGCCGGCGCTGCTCGGCCATTTTCCCACAGTGGTGGCGGCCTGCCGATCTGCCGGCATCGATCCCGCGAGTGAGCCGATCCCGGTGGCGCCGGCGGCGCATTACCACATGGGTGGCATCCTGACCGACGCGCAAGGCCGCACTACCGTTGACGGGCTGTGGGCATGCGGCGAGGTCACCTCGACCGGCGCGCACGGCGCTAACCGGCTCGCCTCCAACTCGCTGCTCGAAGCGGTCGTGTTCGGCGCCCGTGTCGCCCACGACATCGGCAGCATTCTGCCCCCCGTTCCCTCAAGACAGATCGCAGCCGAGGCGACCTCCAATGGTGCTCAAGTGCACAATGAGCAGGCCGAGTGCACCCTCCGCCAGACCATGTCGGCCGGAGTCGGCGTGATCCGCGATGCGGAGACCCTGACAGGAGCGCTCTCCACGATCGTTGCCCTCGAGCGGGAGAACAAGGGTGACCGCCGCCTTGCGAACATGCTCACCACGGCCAAGCTGATCGCCACGGCGGCGCTCAAGCGCAAGGAGAGCCGCGGGGCTCATTTCCGCAGCGACTATCCGGCCTCGGACGAGGCCCAAGCCAAGCGGAGCTTTCTCACGCTCGCCAAGGCGGACGAGATCGCCCGCGAGGCCGCAGGCGTCGCAAGCCCTCCGCGCCTCCGCGTGGTCTCGCAAGGATGACCGAGAGGCCCCCTCCCCGCGTCGAGCTACCAAAGCTGCTCGTGGAGCAAGCGGTTCGTGCCGCGCTCGCCGAGGATCTTGGCCTTGCCGGCGACATTACCACCGACCCCATCATCCCTGCAGACGCGCAAGGCGAAGCGGCGCTCGTGGCGCGCGAGCCGGGCGTGGTCGCCGGACTCGATCTGGCCGAGGCCGCGTTTAAGACCCTCGACCCCGATGTTCAGTTCACCCGCGTGATCGATGACGGCGGCAAGGTCGAGAGCGGCGGCACGATTGCCAGGATCAAGGGGCACACGCGAGCGCTTTTGACGGGCGAGCGGACGGCGCTCAATTTCTTCGGGCGGTTGAGCGGCATCGCCACGCTCACGTCTGCCTATGTGGAGGCGGTCAAAGGCACGAAGGCGCGGATCGCCTGCACGCGCAAGACGACACCGGGCTTGCGCGCCTTCGAGAAGTTCGCCGTCCGTTGCGGCGGGGGCGTCAATCACCGCTTCGGCCTCTACGACGCGGTGCTGGTGAAGGACAATCACATTGCCGCGGCGGGCGGGCTCGAGGCCGCACTTCGGCTGCTGCGCCCGCGGGCCGGCCACATGGTCAAGGTCGAAGTCGAGGTCGACACGCTTCAGCAGCTCGAGGAGGCCTTGCGGTTCCCAATCGACGCCGTGTTACTGGACAATATGGATGTGGCGACGCTCGAGAGGGCCGTGCGGCTTGTCAACGGCAAGGTGCTGACCGAGGCTTCCGGCGGCGTGACGTTAGAGACAGTGGGGAAAATCGCAGCGACGGGGGTCGACTTGATCTCGGTCGGCGCGCTTACTCACTCGCCGCGTAACCTAAACTCATCGCTTGAGTGGGTGGTTCGCTAGAGCCAGCCACGGCGCTGACGGATCCCGTGACGGCATTCACTGCCGAGGCGAGGGACAGGGTCGGCATGAGGTATCCGGCATCGTCAGAGTCGTCGTCCTTGTTCGCCGGCTCGTCTAACGCCTCAACCACGTATGGCGCCTCGTTGCGCTTCTTGTAGAAGATGTGCCTGCCGATGCTGTCGATCTTGCTCATGCTGTGGGCCCAGCGTGGGCTCACATAGTTCGCATGATAGTAGGTGGAGTATCCGACCTCAGGCAGCCACTCTTCGCCTTCCATGATCTTCTTGGCGAGATCCTGGGCGAGCGACCATTGGGCGTTATCCTTCGGATTGTCGGTGTGGCCGTCACAGGTGAATGAGAACTGACAGCCCTTGTGCATCTGGCCCTGATAGACGACACCGCAAATGGTCTCGGGGAAAATTGGGCTGCGGACGCGGTTGAGGATTACCTGGCCAACGGCGATCTGACCGCGCTCAGGCTCGCCGCGCGCTTCGAAATAGATGGCGGTGGAGAGGCACCGGCGCTCGCGCTCCTCGAACTCGGCTTGGGATTCGCCCTTATAGCGGAAGTCGAGCGCCTCAGGGCTCGGCTGATAACCGATCTCCTCGGGAGTCGGACGGAATGCGTCAACCTGGAAATCGGCGTTGAACGGCGAGGTGTAGCTCGCATTCATGAAGGGGTCGGCGCGGCCCACGACCGGCGCTTTAAGTGGCACTTCGGAGCTCGTGGGGTGCAAGCGATCGGCTTTCGCATCAACGGTCGAAGACGCAAGACGGACGAGGCCCGTTCCGCCTGCCAGGCTTGCAGTGATGAGCTGTTTGCCGGCGTCGGTGACAGCCTTGCCCGCACGTGTAGTGGTCGGCGCGCGGACCTTTACCACCGGCGGTGAAGAGTTGCTCGGCTTCGCGGGGAACGATGAGAGGCGCGGCGGAAGCGTCGGCAATTCGGGTTGCCGTGAACACGGCGTCAGGAGCGGAAACAGATAGCTCGACCTCGGCCGGATTGCCTGAAACGGCAACGACGTAACCCAAACCGATGAAGGGAAGCAGCACGAGCGCAGCTGACGCGTGCCACATCCGACGAGACGAGCGTCGGCTCATTATCCCTCCAGGTCCCCGTTGAGGAAGAGCCGCCGGTCACGCCCGGAAGTTCCCCCCGTCATTTACCCTACCGGCGCGTCCTCGTGGGCCCGCGCAAATCTAGGGTGTCCCCAATTTATCCAGGCAAACTGGTGGGAAATTCAGCGTGTTAGCGTTGAAGTCCCCCACCGGATCAAGCCCGGAATCCCGTCTATTGCCGTTAACGCTGCCCGAGAATTTAGGGCAAATTGTGGTGAACGGCAACGGGCGCCTATTACCGACGCCAACGGCTAATTATCCGTTAGCGCATCATTTTTCAGCGTGGCTTGGGCTGCAGCGAGGCGCGCGACAGGCACGCGATAAGGTGAGCACGACACGTAGTTGAGGGCGATTTTCTCGCAAAACCCAATGGTCTCGGGGTCGCCGCCATGCTCGCCGCAAAGACCAATCTTGAGATCCGGATGCGCAGCGCGGCCCCGCTCAACAGCAATTTGCATGAGTTCTCCCACCGCTTCATCGAGAGTCGTAAAGGGATCATGGTGAATGATCCCTTTCTCGGCGTACTCACTTAGGAAACGCCCGGCGTCGTCGCGGCTCAAGCCGAAGGTCGTCTGGGTCAGATCGTTGGTGCCGAAGGAGAAGAAATCGGCGCTCTTGCCGATTTCGCCGGCCATCAGGCAAGCCCGAGGGAGCTCCACCATCGTTCCGACCGTGTAAGCGACGCTCGTCTCGCGCTCCTTCTCCACGGTCCGCGCGGTGGCCGCAATGCGTTCCTTGATGATATCGAGCTCGGCCTTGGCGGCGACGAGCGGCACCATGATCTCGGGCGTGACGCGGTCGTGCAGCGCCTTCCCTGTCTCGATCGCCGCCTCGAAGATCGCGCGCGACTGCATCTCGACGATCTCCGGATAGCTGACAAGCAGCCGCGCGCCGCGCTGGCCGAGCATGGGGTTGAACTCGCTCAAGACCGCGATGCGCCGCTTCAGCCGCGCGACGCTCACGCCCATGGTCTTGGCAATGTCGGCGATAGCCTCTTCGCCGCGGGGCAGGAACTCATGGAGCGGAGGATCCAGCAGGCGAATGGTGACCGGCAGGCCCGCCATGATCTCGAACAGCTCGATGAAGTCCTGGCGCTGCGCCGGCAGGAGCTTGGCCAACGCCTTGCGGCGACTCTCTTGATTCTCGGCGAGGATCATCTCGCGCATGGCGAGGATGCGGTTCCCCTCGAAGAACATATGCTCGGTGCGGCAGAGGCCGATGCCCCCGGCGCCGAAGGCACGCGCCTGGCGTGCATCGTCCGGCGTGTCGGCATTGGCACGGACCTCCATGCGGCGGATGCTGTCGGCCCATTTCATGAGAGTGCCGAAGTCGTCCGAGAGGTCGGGCTGGCGCATGGTCACGCGACCCTTGATGATCTTTCCGGTAGAGCCGTCGATGGTGACGATATCGCCTTTGTGCAGAAGCACCCCGGACGCCTCGAGGGTCTCGCGCTCGAGGTCGATATGCACCGCGGCGGCGCCGACCACGCACGGGCGCCCCATGCCGCGCGCGACCACGGCCGCATGGCTCGTCATGCCGCCGCGCGTGGTGAGAATGCCGACGGCGGCGTGCATGCCTTGTACGTCCTCCGGCGACGTCTCGATGCGCGCCAAGATCACGGTGTGGCCCTGCCCTTTCAGGTGCACGGCCTCGTCGGCATCGAACACAAGCTCGCCCGAGGCGGCGCCCGGTGATGCGGGCAGACCCTTGGCGAGCACGGTCATCTCCGCGTTGGGGTCGAGGGTGGGGTGGAGCAATTGGTCGAGCTGATTGGCATTGAGGCTCGCGACCGCCTGCTCGCGGGTGATCAGCCCCTCCTCCGCCATGTCCACGGCGATCTTGAGCGCGGCTTGCGTGGAGCGCTTGCCCGAGCGGGTCTGCAGCATGAAGAGCTTGCCTTCCTGCACGGTGAACTCGATGTCCTGAATGTCGCAGAAGCGCTTCTCGAGCGCGGCGCAGGACGCCTTCAGCTCGGCGAAAGCCTCGGGCAGAAGCGCTTCGAGCGAGGCCTTGCCGTTGCCGGACGCACCGCGCTCCGCCTCGGTCAGCGGCTGGGGCGTGCGCAGGCCCGCCACCACGTCCTCACCTTGCGCGTTCAAGAGAAACTCGCCGAAGAGCTCCTTGGCGCCGGTGGACGGATTGCGGGTGAAGACGACGCCGGTCGCGCTGTTATCGCCCATGTTGCCGAACACCATGGCCTGGATGGTGACCGCGGTGCCCCAATCGTCGGGGATGTCATGGAGACGCCGGTAGGCGATGGCGCGCGCGTTCTGCCAGGAGCCGAACACCGCGGCGATCGCGCCCCACAGCTGCTCATGCAGGTCTTGCGGGAACGGGCGCTCCAGCTCCGTCCCGACCAAAGCCTTGAAACGCGTGACGATTTCCGCCCAGTCGTCGGCCGCGAGATCGGGATCGAGCTCGAAGCCCTTCAGGTTCTTGTAGTTCTCGAGGATCTCCTCGAACAGGCCGTGATCGATGCCGAGCACCACGTCGGCATACATTTGGATGAAGCGGCGATAGGTGTCGTAGGCGAAGCGGCGATCTCCGGTGAGCCGCGCCAGGCCTTCCACGGTCTGATCGTTGAGGCCGAGATTGAGCACCGTATCCATCATGCCCGGCATGGACGCGCGCGAGCCTGAGCGCACCGAGACGAGCAGCGGGTTCTCGACAGCGCCGAAGCGGGCGCCGGTGATCTTGCCGACTTGCTCGAGCGCGGCGTCCACCATGGGCCTCAGCTCATCGGGAAGCTTGCGGCCGAGCTCGTAATAGACGGCGCAGACCTCGGCCGAGATGGTGAAGCCTGGCGGCACAGGCAGGCCGAGACGGGACATCTCGGCAAGATAGGCGCCCTTGCCCCCGAGGATGTCCTTGTCCTCGGCGGAGCCGTCGGCGCGCCCATCGCCGAAGGTGAACACCCATTTCGGGGTCGCCTTAGCCTCTCCGGCCTCGCTCATCGATCGTTCCATGGTCCTCACGGCTCAAGCCTGCCCTTTTAGCCCGTCCGGAGGGCTTCGCACAAACGGACGAGACGGGAAGGCTTAAGGACGAACGGGCCGAGGCGTCTTCGCGTTCCGGTGCGCGATGAAGTCACCGCTCTGAATGAGCCGCGCGTTCGGTGCCTTGCTCACGCCATAGGCCCAGGCGGTGACCGTGCCGCCATCGGCGAGCGTCACCTCCAGCGGCGTCCGCGCATAGTTGCGATCGCCGGACTCATAATCGTCCAGCTCGTCAAGCAGCCGGCTGCCGGGCTTGAGCGCAAACACGTCGCCGAGAACACGGCGCTTCTCGCTCGCATCGAACATGGCCGCCGGGTACCAGCCGAGATCGTAGAGACGTCCGGGGACGGTCCCCTTGCCGACGAGGCGGGCACGGGTGCAAAGACGCCGCGCCATGGGATGCTCGCTCTCGATGCGCAGCGTGCCGTAGACGAAGATATGGCTTGGTTCACTCATGCCGGCAGCTCGATGCAGCCATTCTCGCCGAGGGGCCAGAACGGATTGTGGGCGATCTCCCAAACATGACCGTCGGGATCGGCGAAGTAGCCGTTATAGCCGCCCCAGAAGGTCTTGGCCGCCGGCTTCAAGATATACGCGCCGGCGGCTTCCGCCTTCGCCATCATGGCATCCACTTCGCTTTCGCTCGCAACGTTCTGCGCCACGACGATACCGCCATTTCCGGTCCAAAGGCCGTGCGCATTGGCGTCCTCTCTTTGCGCCTCGCGGCTCCAGAGCGCGAGCACGACCGAGCCGGCTTTGAAAAAACTCACGCTCGCCTCGCTCGCTGCCTCGGAGAGGACAAAGCCGAGCTGCTCGTAGAAGGCCGTCGCCCTGGCGATGTCGGCGACGCCCAATGTGATAAGGGTGATATGCGGCGACATGACTGATCTCACTTCCGTCCCGGTTCTACCCAACCGTAATAGCAAACCGCACGGCAAACGACCTCGCCGGCGCGTGGCCTGCGAGTGGCCTTTGCCCCGCAGGCATAGGCCGGGGACAGTCTCCTCGCCCGATGCTAGCCGGCGATCTTGGAGAAGTCGGCGACCGTCTGCGTCGTCGCACGGATGCGGCTCAGAAGCCGCAAACGGTTCTCGCGCAGTTTCGGGTTGTCGGCATTGACGGTGACGTGGTCGAAGAACGCATCGACGGGCGCGCGAAGCTTGGCCATGGCGCCCATCGCCGCCTCGAAGTCCTCGTTCGCGACCGCTGTCGCTGCGGCGTCCTCGACATAGTCCACAGCGTCTGCCAGCGCCTTTTCCTCGGGCTGCTCGAGAAGCGCAGGATCGGGTGCGGCATCGTGGGCGCGGCCGTCCTTCTTCTCCTCGATGCGCAGGATATTGATGGCGCGCTTGGTGCCGGTCAGTAGGTGCTCGCCGTCCTCGGTGTCGAGAAAGCGGCCCAATGCCTCAACCCGGCGGACGATCATCAGGAGATCATCGCCGCCGAGCGCGAACACGGCATCGACCAGATCGTGCCGTGCGCCCTGATCGCGGAGATAGACCTTCAAACGGTCGGCGAAGAAAGCGAGCAAGATTTGCCGAGCTCCGGTCGTATCGGGGCCGAAACTTTCTCGTCCTTCTGCCCGAAGTGGTATTTTACCACGCCATGTTGCAGCATTTGTCTGATTATGTCGTTGAGCAGAACCCGCACGCCGTTCTCGAGAACGATGCGGATGACGCCGAGCGCGGCGCGGCGCAGCGCATAAGGATCCTTGGAGCCCGTGGGCTTCTCGTCGATGGCCCAGAAGCCTGTGAGCGTGTCGAGCTTGTCGGCAAGGGCGACGGCAATGGCGATGGGCTCGCGCGGCACCTCGTCGGTCGGCCCGACCGGCTTGTAATGGGTGGCGATGGCGCCGGCGACTGCGGGATTCTCTTTCTGCTCGAGCGCGTAGTAGTAGCCCATCACGCCTTGCAGCTCGGGGAACTCGCCCACCATGTCGGTGAGCAAGTCGGCCTTGGCAAGGATGGCCGCGCGCTCGGCGAGATCGGGATCGGCGCCGACCAGCGGCGCGATCTCCCGGGCCAGATGAAAGATGCGCTGCACCCGCTCGTACTGGCTGCCGAGCTTCTCGTGGAAGGTGATCTCCTTCAGCTTCGACACGCGGTCTTCGAGCGACACCTTGCGGTCGTGGTCGAAGAAGAACTTGGCGTCGGCGAGCCTTGCTGCGATGACGCGCTCATTGCCGGCGGTGATGGCCTTGCCGCCGTCCTGCGCTTTCAGGTTCGCGACCAGCATGAAGCGATTGGCGAGCTTGTCGCCCTTCTTCGAGCGAGAAGGCTTTCTGGTGCGCCTTCATGGCGGTGGCGAGCACTTCCGGCGGCACGCTCAAGAAATCCTCGTCGAAACTGCCCATGAGCACGACGGGCCATTCGGTGAGGCCTGCGTTCTCGGCAAGCAGCGCCTCGTCCTCGACGAGCGCCAGACCTTCCTTCTCGGCGAGCTTGCGGGCGGTCTTCAAGATCAGCGCGGCGCGTTCCTCGCCGTCGAGAATGACGAAGGCGTCCTTCAGCTTCGCGGCGTAATCCTGGAAGTTCTTCACGGCGAAAGATTTGGGCGCCATGAAGCGGTGCCCCCTGGTCTCCTTGCCGCTTCTGACGCCATCGATCTCGAAGTCCACGACCTTGCCGTCGAACAGGCAAAGGACGGAATGGAGCGGCCGCACCCAGCGGAGCTTGCCGGCGCCCCAGCGCATGGATTTCGGCCAGGGGAAGCTCCTCACGATCTCAGGCACGATCTCGGCTACGACCTCGGGCGTCGCCCGCCCCGGCTTCTCCAGCATGGCGACGTAGAAGCTGCCCTTCTTGTCCTCGCGGACTTCGGCCTGATCGACCGATTTCAGCCCCGCCGCTTTCAGGAAGCCGCTGATGGCCGCCTCGGGGGCATCGACACGAGGACCCTTGCGCTCCTCGCACACATCGGGCGAGCGCTTCGGCAGGCCGTCCACGACCGCCGTCAGGCGGCGCGGCGTGGCGAAGGTCTTGATCACGTTCGAAGTCGAGACCGGCGGCCTTGAATTTCTCGCCGAGGAGGCGCGCTAGATCCTCGCGGGCGCGGCTTTGCATGCGCGCCGGAATTTCCTCGGAGAATAGTTCAAGTAGAAGTTCAGCCATGTCCTAGCCGATACGGTTGTGGAAGCCGAGATCGTAATCGGCGATGGCAAAGATCAGCCGATCTTTCTCAAGGCTGTAAGGGATAACACTCATGACCAGGTCCGACTGAGCGCCCGCCTGCGGCAACAGCGTGACCAGCACATGCGCGGGGACCGTCTCCAGGAAATCGTAGAAGCGCATGAAGGTGTGCTTGCCATGCTCGACATAGAAAGCGCCCACCGCCCAGGAGAGCGGCAGATGGTTCTCGTCGGTGTAATCGAGATAAAGCGGAAAGCTTGCAAGCTCCGCGGCGAAGGGGGAAAGCAACGCGCGTAGATCATTGTCCTCCACCTCGGAAAGACTGACGCTCGCGTCGAGCTTGAGCATAAGCATGAAGCTCTCAGGCGCGGAGCGCCATACGCGGCCGGTCCACGATCTGAGCTTCGGCTTTAGCATCGGCGTCCGAGCTTGTGGCGGCGCCTCGGTCTCGCGATAGACTTCAATCATGCGCGTGCCCCGCCCGCCGCGGTCTTGAGCCACGCGGCGCAGCATGCCTTGGCGAGCTCGCGTACACGCAAGATGTAAGCTTGGCGCTCGGTCACGGAGATCACGCCGCGCGCATCGAGCAGATTGAAAATGTGCGAGGCCTTGATGGCCTGATCGTAGGCGGGGAGCACCATGAGATGGTGCTCGCCGTTCTCGCCCTTGGCGAGCAATGCCTTGCACTCGGCCTCGGCGTCGCGGAAATGCTCGAACAGCTTCGCGGTGTCGGCGGCCTCGAAATTGTAGCGGGAATATTCCTGCTCGCTTTGCAGGAACACGTCGCCATAGGTGACCTTGTCCTTGCCGGCGCGGCCGTTGAAGTTGAGGTCGTAGACGTTGTCGACGCCCTGCACGTACATGGCGAGGCGCTCGAGCCCGTAGGTCAGCTCGCCGGAGACGGGATCGCAGTCGAAGCCGCCGACCTGCTGGAAGTAGGTGAATTGCGACACCTCCATACCGTCGCACCACACTTCCCAGCCAAGCCCCCAGGCACCGAGCGTCGGGCTCTCCCAGTCGTCCTCGACGAAGCGGATGTCGTGGTTCTTGGGGTCGATGCCGATGGCGTAGAGGCTCTCCAGGTAGAGGTTCTGGATGTCGGGGGGCGACGGCTTCAGGATCACCTGGAACTGGTAATAGTGCTGGAGACGGTTCGGGTTCTCGCCGTAGCGGCCGTCCTTCGGGCGCCGCGAAGGCTGGACGTAGGCGGCGCGCCAGGGCTTCGGCCCCAACGAGCGCAAAGTGGTCGCCGGGTGAAAGGTCGCCGCCCCCACCTCCATGTCGTAGGGCTGGAGGATGACGCAGCCCTGATCGGCCCAGAAGCGCTCAAGCTTCAGGATCAGGTCCTGGAAGGAGGGCGCGGGCTTATGTCCCTCGGATTTCGTCTGCTTGGACATGTCGACTCGGGCGGTGACGGGATTTGCGCGCGAAGCTATTCACTTGCGGGCGACAAGGGAAGCCATAGCTTCATGCGGAATAACAATGGCCGGGCCGTTAATGGCGGCCGATTCCGCCGCGCTCAATGCATCTGCTTCGGACGGTAGATGCCGGTCCTAGGGTCTTTCTCAAGCGGGACCGCGTGATCGGCGTTCCGCCGCTCCATCGCCTCTCTCGCCGCGCGAATTTCCTCGGCGACGCGGCCCTGCTCTTTGCGCAGATAGCGCCTGGCGAGGAAAAGGCCGGCGCCCGCGGCGATGAGAAGAAGCACTTGCGGCATGGCTCAGAACCCGAACCGCGACCAAAGCGCGCGCGCCTCGATCGCCGAGATGACATCGGCGGCGAGCCCATCCGGCCAGAGGCCGAAGTCGAACCCGCCGTTTCCAATAAATACGCTCCGCTTGCGGCGGAACCAAGAGGTGGACGGCGCCACGAGCTTGAAGCGCACGTCGTCGCCATAGATCTCGCGCATCTTGGAGCGAAGATCGGAGAGCCCGTCGATGAGGCCGAGCTCGACCGCGGTCTTGCCCGACCAGAACTCGCCGGTGAACAACTCCTTGTCGGATTTCGTGATCTTGTCGCCACGGCGCGTCTTGACCAGGTCGATAAAGGCCTCGTGGACGTCCTGCTGGATCGCCTTGATGCGCTTCACGTCCGCCGGCTTCTCAGGGAGAAACGGGTCGAGCACGTCCTTGCTGACGCCGGCCGTATAGACGCGGCGCTCGACGCCGATCTTCTCCATGAGACCGGGGAAGCCGAAACTGGCGCTGATCACGCCGATGGAGCCGACGATGGAACTCTCGTCGGCGTAGATCTCGTCGCCGGCGCAGGCAAGCATGTAGCCGCCCGAGGCCGCGACATCCTCGGCGAAGACGTAGACCTTGAGGTCCTTCTCCTCGGCAAGCGCCCTGATGCGCTTGTAGATCAGCGTGGACTGGACGGCCGAGCCGCCGGGCGAGTTGATCTGGATGGCCACGGCCTTGGCGCCGCGCATGGAGAAGGCCTTCTCGATGGCGCCGGCGGCCGTGGTGAGCGAAAGGCCGGGCCGGAGCGGCATGGTCATGCCGATCGGACCGGTAAAGCGGAGCACCGGCACCAGCGGCCCGGACTTGAACCATGAGGCCGGGAAGTAGGACTTCACCCGCTCCAGAAAACCGCCTTCGCCTGCTCCACTGCTCATATCGTTCACCGTATCGTTTCAAAGGCCCAGATCAAGGGCGCCACATTAATTCTTGTGCCAATAAAGGCCAGAGATTGGCAACGCCGAAGCGTTTGCTTAACGCAGACACACGCTGAGACATAAGCCCGTCTGAATTGCTTGCTATACTTCGGAGTTGAAGGTGGGAACAGCCCGCCTCGGGCGCCGCGCTCTGCCGAGGACGCCGTGTCCGGAATGGAGGAGGATTTGATGAGCAAGTTTGCAACTCTGCTTGTGGCCGTAGGGGCGTTGGCACTCGCCGTCGTCACCCTTACCCCGAGCTCGGCGGACGCCGGCTGGCGCCGTTGGGGTGGCCCTGGCGTTCACGTCTATGTTGGGCCGCGCTGGGGCTATTACGCGCCGCGCCGCCGCTACTACGGGCCCTATCGCCGCTACGGCTATTATACTCCGCGCGGCTATCCTTACGCCTACTACCCCTATTGGCGGAACCGCTACTGGGGCGGCTGGTACTAAGACCGTGCGCCACCTCAGGACGCCAGAGACCTTTCGACACAAGGGCCATTCCCGCGACGGAGTGGCCCTTTTTTCCTTTGCGGCCGAGGTCCCAGCTCGTCCTCAGCTGGAACATTCGCATCGACCGCAACGTTCTCACGGGCGAGGGCGCGGCTGCGCACTTCAGGAGAAATGTCATGGGTAAGTTTGCAACCGCTTTTGTGGCGATGGGAGCCTTCGCTCTCGTTCTCGTCACGCTCGCTCCGAACTCGGCCGAGGCCGGCTGGCGGCGCTGGGCATGGAGAAATGCCCCGGTGACCGTCTATACCGATCCGGGCTACGTCTACGCCAATCCCGGCTACGTCTATGCCGCTCCGGGCTATTACGGTCCCGCGTATCAGCCTTATCCGTACGCGACGGCCTATGACTATCCCTACGGCTACGCCTATTGGCGCGCTCCCTGCCGGCGCGGCTGGTGCTAAGCGCGCACACCGCCAGCTTCTTTGAATTTGAAGGGCCATTCCCAGCGATGGGGATGGCCCTTCGCTTTTTGATCGGCCCCTGCCCGGTGAATGCCGGATGAATGAGCACCTCAGTTTCGGTTCAGGCCACACCTCCTAGAACGGCACCATGCGCGAGAGGCAACGTCTCGCCGCATTGAAACCGAACGGCGCATTCGGCGCCAAACTGGAGGTTAGAACCAATGCTGAAGAAGACCCTTATCGCCGCTGCCGCGGTCTCTTTGATGACTTTCGGTGCCACAGCTGCCTACGCCGGCGGAGGCGGGGGTGGTGGCGGTGGCGGTGGCGGTGGCAACCACCACCACCACTTCAACAACAACATCTGGTGGGGCTTGGCCCTGTCCTCGTCCTGCCACTACGAGACTCAGAAGGTCCGCATCAAGTTCTACGACCACTGGGGCAACCCCCACTTCAAGTGGGTCTGGCGTGACGTCAAGGTCTGCTACTAGCTGACCTTACGCGCCCGAGGCTCTCCTCACGCTCGGGCGAATAAGAGGGCTGCCGCCCTACCCCCCAGGGCGGCGGCCCTTCCTTTTTTGTGGCCCCGCGAGATGAAGCACCTCGCCGCCCCGAAGCACCCCTTCCGCTTCCGCCGTATAGGCTCCGCTCTCGTCATGCAGTACGAGGCCCGGCAATAGCCGCAAGCCGGCGCGGCTTCCTTTGCGCCCTTGCACGATGATGCGGGTCGCAGGCGCGTTCGCCTTGGGGAACAGCGGGAAGACCGCCACGTCGCCGAACCGTCCCTGGAGAAGCGCCAGGAGCTCGCTCAGATGTTCCGGCCGATGGATTAGTGTGAGCGTGGCTTTCGGCGCGGCCATGGTGGTGAGGAACCGCACCCAGCGCGCGAGCTGGCCGTGTCCCATGACATGGGCGGCGGCGCGCGCCGGCTCCGGTGCCGCCCTCACGGCGCCCTCGGCATAGAAGGGCGGATTGGCGACGACATGATCGTAGCCTTCGCGGACGAGGCCTGCGTCGCGCAAGACCTTGGCCGGCGCGGTCACGTCGGCCGCTACGCCTGCGAAGCGATCGGCAAAGCCATTCCGCGCGGCGTTGTCGCGGGCGAGCGCGCAGAGATCTTGGTCGATCTCGACCGCCGTCAGCTCGAGATCCGGCACGCGCGCCAGAAGACAAAGCCCAGCCACGCCGACGCCCGCGCCCGCCTCCAGCACGCGCGCATCCGTCTCTGCCGGAACGGCGGCGGCGAGGAACACGGCATCGCTGCCGGCGCGGTGACCGGATTTCGGCTGGACGATGTTGATGCGCCCGCCGAGGAAATCGTCGGTGGTGCTGGTCCGCTTGCCCTTCCGGGCCTTAGCTCTTTGCGTCGCCGTCGATGTCATGGCCGACACCGGCCTCGGTCAGCAGCGTGCGCGCCCGATCGACGCAGCCATCTTCGACCAGGACGCGCCGCGGCAGGATTCCAAGCGAGCCTTCGAGCACGCTCATATTCGTGTCGAGCACGATGAAGGCGATATCGGCCTCCTCCAGGAGCGTGCCGACAAAGGACAGAAGCACCGGATCGTTCGATCGCAACAGCTCTTTCATGCCTCACCATGCCTCTGCCGACAGGCAGAACCGCCCGTCTCACCTTGACCTTCGTGATGGACCACCGACAATATCCCGGCCATAAGCCCTTCCGGCACTAAAGGAGGCCTTAGCCTTGGGAGTTGTCGTCAAACTGTCCGGCTCGCGGGATCCGGGCGCCAGCCTCGCCCCGCTCGTCGCGCTTGTCGAGGAGGACATGGCTCATGTCAACCGCATCATCCTCGACAGGGCCCGGTCCAATGTCGACCTCATCCCCGAGCTCGCCCGGCATTTGATCGATTCCGGGGGAAAGCGGCTGCGCCCCATGCTGACCATCGCCGCGGCGAAGCTGTGCGGCTACGCGGGCGACAGCCACGTGCGGCTCGCCGCGTCCGTCGAATTCATGCACACCGCCACGCTGCTGCATGACGACGTGGTGGACCAGAGCAGCCTGCGCCGGGGCAAGACCGCGGCGCGACTTCTGTGGGGCAACGAAGCGAGCGTGCTGGTCGGCGATTACCTGCTCGGCCAGGCTTTCAAGATGATGGTCGACGTGGGCTCGCTCGGCGCGCTGCGCATTCTATCCGACGCGGCGGCCATTATCGCCGAAGGCGAGGTGATGCAGCTCATCACCGCCAACAACACAGAGACCACCGAAGACGACTATCTCGCGGTGATCGACGCCAAGACCGCGGCGCTGTTCGCGGCCGCGGCGGAAGTGGGCGCGGTGATCGCGGGGCGCCCGAAGTCCGAAGCCGCGGCGCTCAGGTCCTATGGGCGCAATCTCGGACTCGCCTTCCAGCTCGTGGACGATGCGCTCGACTATTCAGGCGAGCAGGCGACGCTCGGCAAGAGCGTGGGCGATGATTTCCGCGAGGGCAAGATCACCCTGCCCGTGGTGCTGTGCTACCGGCGCGGCAACGCGACCGAGCGCGGGTTCTGGGAGCGCACGCTGAAAGACGGCGAGATCAGCGAGAGCGATCTTGCCGAGGCCGTCGATCTGATGGCGCGCCACAACGCGCTGGCCGACACGATGGAGCGGGCGCGCCATTACGGCGCCATCGCCCGCGACGCGCTCGCTATCTTTCCCGAGAATGAGATCAAGTCGGCGCTGCTCGAAGCCATCGAGTTTTCCGTCACCCGCCCGTTCTAGGCCGCGTGATCCTTGGGGTCGCCGAGCCTGCTCGCGGCGATCCACCAGTCCGGCTCGCGCTCGGCGAGCACCGTGGCTGCGCGAAGCGCCGCGCGCGGGGTCGCAAAGAGCGCAAAGCAAGTCGGCCCGCTGCCCGAAAGGCGCGCAAGCCGTGCGCCATCCAGTCCGGCGAGAGCGGCGAGGACCGTGCCGATTTCAGGGACAAGGCGCGTTGCCGCGGCTTCGAGGTCGTTGCCGCGCGGCGCGGCGTAGGCGATCAGCTTCTCGATGTCCCCGGCGAAGTCAGGCGGCGCGGGCTCAAGCGCCGCGGACACAGGCGGCGCATCGAGCGCGCCATAGACGTCGGCCGTGGCAAGCGGCAGGCCCGGATTGGCGAGCACCACGCCACACGGCGGGAAGCCTTGGACGGGGCTCACGATCTCGCCGCGGCCGGTGATAAGCGCGGGCGCGCTTCCGAGACAAACGGCAACGTCCGAGCCGAGTTGCGGCGCAAGCGCGGCCGCCATGGTGTCCGGCAATGCGCCGGGGTTGGCGCTGGCGATGAGCCGCAAGGCCGCGGCGGCGTCCGCCGAGCCGCCGCCAAGTCCGGCCGCGACTGGCAGTGTCTTGAACAGCCGGAAGCGTCCCAGCGTGAGGTCGGGTTCATGAGCCTTGGCGGCTTCAGCCGCCCTGATGATGAGATTGGCGCCCTCGCCGCCCGTGAGCGCGCCCGCGAACGGCCCTTCGATGCGCAAGTCGAGCGTGCCTTGCTGGGGCTCGAGCTCCACGGTGTCGCCGAGACCGGCAAATGCGACAAGGCTCCGCAACGCGTGGAACCCATCGGCGCGGCGCCCCAAGATCTCCAATGTGAGGTTGAGCTTGGCCCAGGCGATGTCGCGATGCGCTGTCATGCGCGTGATGACTACAGGCGCGGAGCGGCTCAGCGCAACACGCCTGTGGCGCCATTTCCGAGACTTGACCGGATCGCGCTTATTGCGACGTCTGGGTCGTGCGGTCCGCGGCGGCCTTGGTCTCGGTCGGCTCTTCCAGCCCCGAGGCGATTTTCTTGTTCAGCGTCTCGATTTGCTCGGGTTCCGGATCCAGCGACAAAGCCTGCGACCATTGATACTTGGCTTCCAGGGTCCGCCCGACGCGCCAATAGGCATCGCCCAGGTGGTCGTTGATGGTCGGATCGTCGGGTTTCAGCTCGACGGCCCGCTCCAGATGCTCGACCGCCGCCGGCATGTTGCCGATCCGGTAATAGGCCCAGCCCAGGCTGTCGACATAGTAGCCGTCATCCGGCTTCAGCTTCACCGCCTTGCGGATGTAGTCCATGGCCTGCTTCAGGTTCATGCCCTGATCGACCCACGAATAGCCGAGATAGTTCAGGACCAGCGACTCGTCCGGAGAGAGCTGAAGCGCCTTCTTGAAATCGGCTTCCGCCGCCGGCCAGTCCTTCAGCCGCTCGTTGCAGACGCCACGTGAATAGAAGAGCGGCCAGTTCTCCTGGGTCGGCTTGTCGATGAGAGCCACCGCCTTGGAATAGTACTCGAGCGCTTCGGCATAGCGCTCGTGGGAGCGGAGGATATTGCCGAGCGCATCGAGGGGACGGGTGTCGTCCGGGTATTCCTCGGTGAGCTTCTCGAGGAGAGCCTTGGCCTCGTCGACCTTCTCCAGCGAATTGAGGGAGAAGGCCTTCTGGATCTGAACGCTCAGCCAGAGCGGCGAGTCCCTCGGGATCTGATCGAAGGCCGCGATCTCCGCGTCGTATTTCTTCGCGTTCTCGTAAGCTTCCGCGAGCGCCACATGAGCCAGAGGGAAGTCGGGCTTCAGGTAGAGCGAGAACTGCAGGAAGATGACGCCCATGTCGAGGCCGCCTTCGCCGGCGAGCGCATCGCCGATGCCGTAGAACACCTCGGCGAGACCATCGTTCGGGGTGGCGGCGATCAATGGCGGCGTCTTGCCGTCCTGGATGTCCTTCAGCAGCGCCTCGGATAGCGGGTGCGGACCCGCCTTGGCTATGTGAGCCTTGAGGGTGTCGATGGCGAGCTCACGGTCATTGGCATTTACCGCGTGGCGCGCATAGGCGTCGGCCACTCTGAGCGTGGTCGGGTTTGCCTTGAAGGCTTGCTCGTAGGCCTGATCTGCCAGCTGGTGGCGCCCGGCCACGTCGGCAATGAGCGCGCGGTGATAGCGCTGATAGTACTGCGCCCAATCCGCGCTGCTCAGCGTGTCGAGCGTGGCGAATGCATCGCTATGCCTGCCGTCGGCCTCCTCGACCCAGGCGCGGGCCAGCGTGGAGGTGAGGTCGGCGATAGGGCCCTGGCGGGCGGCGGCGAAATGCTCCTCCGCCACCTTGTAATCGTGCTTCTTGAAGGCCTCGAGGCCCAGCATGAATTGGGCGACCCGATGCGACGGCTCGACGGCGGCGAGATCGCGGGCGAGCTCGATGGCGCGATCCCAGTTCGCCGCGGCGGTCTCAAGCAGGAAGGTCTGCTCGAGGATGATCTCGTTCTCTGGGTCGTCGGCGAGTGCCTTGGAGTAGAACTCGGCCGCTGCCATCGTATCGTGGCCGTCGCGCGCGATCCGGCCCGAGAGGTAATTGCCGAGAAGGGTGCCGGAGTCCGGGTCGCCGGTATCCGCCGGGATCACCTCCGAATAGGCGGCAGGTGCTGCAAGGATCGAAACGAGGAGAAGAGACCTCCACGCCCATCTGCGCAGAGTCCCTGATTCAGGGTTCGTCATGTTGTCGGCTCGGCTATCCGCCGCCCCAATTTCTGGTTCGTCTTATCCCCAGGGCAAGGTTATGAGCTTTTCCCGACCCTGCCAAACCATAAAGGTTTTGAAGGCTAATCGCGGCGCGTTTATGGCCCGTTTTGCCGAAAAGCCTGCGGCTCCGAGTACCTGCTACATATTGGCGTAGTTCGGGCCGTCGCCGCCCTCGGGCGGAACCCAGGTGATGTTCTGGGCCGGGTCCTTCACGTCGCAGGTTTTGCAGTGGACGCAGTTCTGGGCGTTGATCTGAAAGCGCACGGTCTCGCCCTCCTCCACCACCTCGTAGACCCCCGCCGGGCAATAGCGCTGGGCAGGCTCGGCATATTCGGGAAGGTTCTGCTCGATCGGGATCGACGGATCGGCGAGCTTGAGATGCACCGGCTCGTCCTCGTCGTGATTGGTGTTGGAGAGAAACACCGACGAGAGAAGGTCGAAGGCGAGCACGTTGTCCGGCTTCGGGTAGTCGATAGGCTTGGAGCTTGCCGCCGTCTTCAAGCTCGCATAGTCGGGTTTCTTGTGCTTCAGCGTGTGGCCCAAGAACGGAAGAAGCGTGTTGAGCCACATGTCGATGCCGCCGAGCATGACGCCGAGCCGCGTGCCGAACCGCGACCAGAGCGGCTTCACGTTGCGGACCTTCTTGAGCTCCTTCGCCATCGAGCTCTTCTCGACGGCCTGAATGTATTCCAGAAGCGTATCGCGGGAGCGGCCCGCCTGCATCGCGATGAACGCCGACTCCGCCGCCATCATCCCGGAGAGCATGGCGTTATGCGAGCCTTTGATGCGGGGCACGTTCATGAAGCCCGCCGCGCAGCCGATCAGCGCGCCGCCCGGGAAGGCGAGTTGGGGGATCGCCTGCCAGCCGCCTTCGGTGAGCGCCCGGGCGCCATAGGCGATGCGCCTGCCGCCTTCGAGATGCTCGGCGATGCGCGGGTGGAGCTTCGAGCGCTGGAACTCCTTGAAAGGATTGAGATAGGGGTTCGCGTAGTCGAGATGGACGACGAAGCCGACCGACACCAGGTTCTCGCCGAAATGGTAGAGGAAGGAGCCGCCGCCGGTCTTGTCGTTGAGCGGCCAGCCCATGGTGTGCTGCACGAGGCCGGGCCTGTGCTTCTCGGGCGGGATCTCCCACAGCTCTTTCAGGCCGATGCCGAATTTCTGGGGTCCGCTCTCCTCGTCGAGGCCGTACTTCTTGATGAGCTGCTTCGACAGCGAACCGCGCGCGCCTTCGGCGAGGAAGGTGTACTTGCCGAGAAGGGCGATGCCGGGCGTGTAGCTGTCCTTGTGGCTGCCGTCGCGGGCGAGCCCAAGATCGCCGGTGATGACGCCTTCGATCGCACCGTTCCTGCCGATGATCGCCTCGGTGACGGCGATGCCGGGATAGATCTCGACGCCGAGCGCTTCGGCCTGCTCGGCGAGCCATTTACAGAGATTGCCGAGACTGCCGGTGTAGCAGCCGTGATTGCTCATGAGCGGCGGCATGAAGATGTTGGGCAGGCGGAGGTCGCCGGCCTCGCCGAGATAATAGAAGCGGTCCGCGGTGACCTTGGTGGTGAGCGGGCAGTCCTTCTCGCGCCAATCGGGGATGAGCTTGTCGAGACCAACGGGATCGACGACGGCGCCGGAGAGAATATGGGCGCCGACCTCGGAGCCCTTCTCCAGGACGACGACGGAGACCTCTTGGCCCGTTTCCGCGGCGAGCTGCTTCAATCTGATTGCCGCAGCAAGGCCCGCGGGTCCTGCGCCGACGATCACCACATCGAACTCCATGGTTTCGCGTTCGACTTGCTCGCTCATCTCACCCTTTCATTTCAAAGCCTTAGCGTGCCCTGGCTGGAAGGCAGCAGGACCGCCGATCGGTGATAAAGTCGTTGACGCCCAGCGAGCGCAACTTGCCCGGCGGGACCGGGCAATGACAAATAGAGGATCAACACGGGCATCGCAAATGACTGGAAGCGAAGCAAAAGCGGCCGCTGACCTCATCGCCTGGTACGAGGCCATGGGCGCCGACGAGGCGATCGGGGATAGTCCGGTGGACAGGTTCGCGGCGCCAGAGACGCGTCCGCAATCGCCCGAGACACGTTCAAAACCCGCCGCGATACGTTCGGCATCGCCCGCGCAACGTGCAGCGCAGGCGACATCGGCCGCTATCCCCGCCTCGCTCGAGGCGGCGGCCACGCTCGCCGAGCTCGAGGCGCTGCTCGCCCAGTTCGAAGGCTGCGCGCTCAAGCGCACGGCGAAGAGCCTGTGCTTCGCCCGCGGCAGCGCCTCCGCCCGCATCATGCTGATCGGCGAGGCGCCGGGCCGCGACGAGGATATCCAGGGCAAGCCCTTCGTCGGCCGCGCCGGCCAGCTGCTCGACCGCATGCTCGCAGCGATCGGGCTCGCCGAGGAACACATCTACATCACCAACACCATCTATTGGCGCCCGCCCGGCAACCGCACGCCGACGCCGCAAGAGATCGAGGCTTGCGCGCCGTTCCTGTCGCGGCAGATCGAGCTGCTCGCGCCGGACGTCATGGTGCTGCTCGGGGGCGCCGCGGCGAAATCCATCCTCGGCGTCAGCGAAGGCATCATGCGCTTGCGCGGCAAGTGGAAGCTCTACAAATCCGGCGGCCGCGATATCCCGACGCTTGCGACGTTGCATCCCGCCTATCTCCTGCGCAATCCGGAAGCCAAGCGCTATGCTTGGCGCGACCTGCTCATGCTGAAGACAAGACTCGAGGACCCGACGCAATGACCGCCCGCATCGACGAGAGCCGTCCCTTCATCCCCGTGCGCATCGCCGTGCTCACCATCTCCGACACGCGCACGCCGAAGACCGACAAGTCGGGCCCGCTGCTCGTCAGCATGATCAAGGCGGCCGGTCACGAGGTGGCCGAGCATACGGTCGCGCCGGACGACGAGAAGGAGATCCGCAAGCAGGTGAAGAAGTGGATCAAGGACAAGACCGTCGACGTGGTCATCACCACCGGCGGCACGGGCTTCACCGGACGTGACGTGACGCCTGAAGCGGTGCGGCCGCTCTACGACAAGGAGATCGACGGCTTCTCCGTCCTGTTCCACATGCTGAGCTATCAGACCGTCGGCACCTCGACGGTGCAGTCCAGAGCCTGCGGCGGGCTCGCCAAAGGCACGCTCATCTTCTCCGTGCCGGGCTCGCCAGGCGCGTGCGAGGATGCGTGGAACGGCATCCTCAAGTTCCAGCTCGACAATCGCCACCGCCCCTGCTCGTTCATCGAGCTGATGCCGCGCCTCACCGAGAGCAAGAAGAAGAAGGCGAAGGCGAGCTAGCGCTCGCGCGCCTATTGCGATGCACTTGCTGAGCTTGCCAATGGAGGTAAAGATTGAATTGGTGGACGCATCTGCTTCGGGACGAACTTCTTTCCCACGCCGCCCCCGATACACTCAGCATCGAAGAGCTTGTGACGCTTCAAGCCTCATTGCTAGCCAAAATGATGTTGGTGAACGGTGAGCTTCATGCGCGCTATGTGGATATCCTTGCGTCAACTGATGAAACGCAATCAGGCAGCGAGGCGCGCGACGTTCTGAGGAGGGCTGCCGCACATCTAGAGGAGATAAACCACGTTCTGCGCGACGAGTTGGCTCGCGTAGTGAGCGAAAAGGACCTTAATGCGCTTGATGATGCGGATTGAACGAGGCGCGGACGATCGTCACACCTGGCTCTTCTAATAAGACACGCCACCGCCCCTGCTCGTTCATCGCGCTGATGCCGCGCCTCACCGAGAGCAAAAAGAAGAAGGCGAAGACGGGCTAGACAGCAGGCGCAGCGCGGCTACGTCAGGAAGGCATAAGTAAGCAGCAAGACGTACGCGGTAACCGCGAGGCTCGCATGCACGACGATCAGCAAGCCGATACTGCGGGCCGTCCTGCGTCCGAGAAGCGCGATCCCAACTCCCGCCAGAGCGGCGAGTGCCGCCAGCACTGCCGCCGCCGGTCCGAACGAAGCCGTGCCGTACCGGTCGCCCGTGCCGGCACCGCTCACGAGCGCAAAGATCAGGATGCACAGACCGGACGCTCCTAGCAGCCCGTGGACGGCTCCGATAGCGCGGGACGGCATTCGCCTGTCACCGAGAAAGCGGATGCCGATGGCGAGGCCGATCAGCACCGCGAGAGAGAGCAACGCAAGCGCCAGGGAGAGCATCAGAACATTCGATCAAAGGGTCAGCGATAATGTAGCTACGCTCAAAAGCTGATCTCAGCATCCGGCCAAATTAGCGCAGCATCACAAGACGTGTTTTTTTCAATGGCGGGCTCCTGGGGCAAGGAACATCGAATTTCATGCTCTGATAGGATACGCCCCCTGCTCGTTCATCGCGCTGATGCCGCGCCTCACCGAGAGCAAGAAGAAGAAGGCGAAAGCGAGCTGAGCGCGTGGTCCGTCTTTCCGGAGGCAATGGCGATGTCCGCTAAGTGCCAGAAACGGACTCTCGCGACTCACCCTCGCTCCACTTCACTCGGTTCACTCGCACACGGCGGGTGGTGTCCAAGAGCCATCAGTGACCTCCACCTTCGGGCAGTAAAAATTGCCAGATAAGGCTTATGGCGGGGCTCTGACGGGCCCGAAGGAATCTTTCAAATTACCAGCAGAGTTTGGCGCCGGACGTACACACATAGGGCGATACCACGCCCGACCAGCAAACCGTGTCGGAACTCTTGTTGACTATGTCCGGCTTGTAAACGCCGCACCAAATGTTGAAGCAGAACATGTCCTCGCTGACGCTGCTGCGCCAATAAGGTTGCGGCGACATGCGCATGGCGCTCACGGAGACCGAGTGAAGGTGCTTCGCGGATTTGTATTCCTTGATGTAGTCGGCAAGAGCGGATTGGGCCCGGCTGACTGCGGTTTCCTTATCGAACCCGTCGGCCGTTCCGGACACGCCCATGCAACCTGCCTGCGCTGGAGCGCCCAGAGCCAAGCAAAAACCCGCCGCGATCAATGCCAGCGCCGCGCTGCGCCAATACGACCTCATCGGAACCCCTCCATCCCCATTGCCAAGATGCGTAAGAGTAACATCAGCTGCGCGTGCTTGGGTGTACGATGATGCCTCACCTCATCCGTCCTTCGACCGATCGTTTCTTGATCAACGATTGTGTCATCGCGAGCCGCCTTCCTGCTCGGAGCCCGACGAAAGAGAGGTTATTGCCCTGTTGACTTACGCCAGGCTTACGGCGCAAGCCCGGAACGTCGGCTTTGGGCTCAAAAGTAGCGCTGAGCTAAGCGCGTGCCGATGTCCGCTAGTGCCAGAAGCCGACATGAGAGTGCCGGAGTTCTAGCGGATTGAGCTCAAGCTTCGGGGCGCCGGTATCGCGTCTCCAAGGTCGCACAGGGGCAACTCTTCGGCGAAATGGCGTACCCGACGCACATGTGGGGCATCGCGCTGGAGCCATTCGGCGGACTCGCTTGCGTCTCGGTCAACAGCGACAATTTCCATGAGCGCGGCGTAGGCGAAGGCGAGCTAGGCGATCGTGGGCCGAGCACGGCGGCGCGGGTCCGTCTCGGACTTGCTCGATTTGCCAGGGTGGGGGAAACTGCCGCCCTGTAATCCAGGATCAGGTCGCACAAGAAGCCCGATCGGGGTCCAAAACACTGACTGAGGGAGGGATGAATGGATCACGAAGAACGTGGTTCGCGTACGACCGTGATCGGGGCAGTGATTGCTGCCGCTGTGATCGTCGGGCTGGCCGTGGTGACGAGTGCGCCGTTCCAGGAGAGATTTGCCAAGAAGGAGGTCGCGGGCGACACGGCATCCGAGGTTGCGAAGCCGGCCGTCGCCGAGAACGAAGCGCCCTCCAGTGACAAGCCCGCAGCCACGGCGGACAGCGACAGTGCAAAACCTGGCGACAGCGCAGCATCGGAGGACGCGGCCAGCGCGCCGCCGCCAGACGAGGAAGCCGCGCCTGAGAAGGAAGCGGCCGCCGATGCGGGTGCCGCGTGCTGCAAGAAGGGCGATCAGACCCCGCCGCTCGTGCTCGTGGGCCAAGTGCCTCCAGGCGGGCTGCACAATCCCTATGATTGGCAAGAGCTCGTCAAGGAAGACCCGAACCTCGTGAAGCAGTTCCGGCTGCCGGGCTGCAACGAGTGCCATGGCGGCGGCGGCGGCGGCGGTTTCTGCCCGGCGCTCTCGCAAGGCGTCTGGTTCTGGGGCAACACCGACGACGTGCTGTTCCGGCTGATCACCCAGGGCTCCGCGGCGATCCAGGCGGAGGGCTTCGTGCGCTACCAGTACGGCACAGTTCATGCGCCGATGCCGCCGATGGGCCATACCATCAAGACCGCCGACCATCTCTGGCACATCATCTCGTTCATCCGCTCGATCAATCCTCCGGGCACGAACCCGCCGGAGAAGGTGATCCCCGGCAAATTCGTGCCGCCGACGGACGGCGACAAGAAGGCGGAATAGATCCGGTGCAGTCGCGCGCCTGCGGCGGTCTCGCCGAGGGCACGCTCATCTTCCGCGTGCCCGGCTCGCCGGGCGCGTGCGAGGATGCCTGGCAGTTCCAACTCGGCAACCGCCGCCGCCCCTGCTCGGTCATCGCGCTCATGCCGCGCCTCACCGAGAGCAAGAAGAAGAAGGTGAGATGACGGCGCTGGATTGGCTCTCGGTACCGGAACCAAAACGCCAAATCGCCAGTTTGTGTGTCACTGGTGGGGGGTGTTCCAGTGGTTCCGGAAACCGATGAGCTTGAACAGGAGCTTCACCGAAACCTCAAGTTGAGGCGGGAGCTTGGAGGTGAGGTTCGGCTGGAACTTCTCACGGCGCATGCAGCCGCAGCCAAAGGCGACGCCTCGTATCGGCGCCAGGCGCCTCAAGCCGAAGGAACATTCTCGAACCGTCTCGTCAGGACGGCCTGGATCGCCCTGGGCGCCATTGGTTTGGCGCTCGGCACTCTTATAGCCGTTTGGCTGACTTAACTGTCGAAAGCATTCAGCCAACTCTCAAGGCCGCTTCACCCGGCTGTTCTAGGCGAAGGGACAAGGCACAAATTTCACTGTCCCTTGCAAAGGGGTGTCGGCCGCGGCGGCGGTGCCGGATGATCCTTCTTCCATTGAACGAGGATCGGCTCGAGAGTTTCCTTCGGCCAAAATTTCGGGGTACGGATTTCTCTCAAGCAGGAGGCGTTCCAATACAACCCCGCGCGCGACGGCGACTTGCCGGCCTTCACCGTCTGCGCGACGGCGTCGATGTCGCGCGATTTAGGATAGATGTAGAGCGTCGTCGGCGTGTCGTTCATCATCGGGATGATTTTATCGGCGTCGGACGGCGACCAACTGGTGCAGCCATTGCTGCGGCCGGCGCTGTAGTTCGACCAGCTTTCCGTACGGCACGTAACCCTTGTCGTCGGCATACGGGCTGTCCGAATCCTTCAGAAGACAGACGCCGTGCAACAATACGGCCGGATGGCCGCCGATAACGCGCTCTCTGGCGTTCGCGGTGTCGCCTTCCCCATCAAATTGCACGAAGGAGCGGACCAAAGGCGTGAGTTTGCCCCCTGAGCGATAGTAGCCTTTGAAGAACGTGCGCGTCTCCGCCGTCACATAGTCTCCGCCGGTGGTCAGCTTGGAACCTTCCGCATTGCTGAAGTTCTTGTCGCACCGTATTCCGTTTGAGAAGTTCACGATGCCTTTCAAATTGCGGCCGTTGCCGTGACCCGCCGGAACCGCGCGAAACGTCCGATCGGCTTCGCAGACAACGTAAAACCGGCGCCCGAATCCGGCGGGGCGCGTCGCGTCCATGGCGAAGTAGCAGGGATTCTTGGTCGCACCTTCGCTCACCTTTTTCTGATAGAGCGCGCGCGCCCTCTGCAGCACTACTGGCGCTATTTGACCGTCGCCATCGCCGACATGGGCCCGCAGCCAAGCCGGAACGTCAGGCGTCTGCTCCGCGGCAAACGATCGAGGCAGGCCCGACACGGCGACGGCAGCGATGATGATGAGAGTGACGAAAATGACGATATTCAAAAGGAGCGATCTTGACGGCAAGGGATCAATTCTCCTGTCGACGTTTTGAAATCGGCCCGATATTGCGGCCCAACTCCGATGCGGACGGCCCCGTTCCCTTCGGACAAGCGAATCTCTTCTCGTCTCTATCTTAGCGCCGCGGGGAATTGATCACAAAGGGCCTCGCACTCGCCCTGAGGCAATTCGCTGCCAATCGGCGCCCCTCAGCATATGGTAGCGTACGGCAGCAATCAGCGAAAAAACGGCATGACACCTTACGCAGAACTAGAGACGCGCTTCGCGGAGCTTCACCAGCTCGGTCACGCCCAGGCCATGCTCAACTGGGACGAGGCGGTGATGATGCCGCGCGGCGGCGGGCCTGCGCGCGGCGAAGCGCTTGCGGCGTTGGCGGCGCTCGCGCACCGGACGCTGACCGCACCAAAGGTCGGCGATCTGCTCGACAAGGCGGAAGCCGGCCGTGCCGAGCTCAATGAATGGCAGCAGGCGAATCTGCGCGCCATGCGGCGGATGCATACGCGCGCCATAGCGCTGCCCGAGGCTCTGGTGCGCGCCATGCAGATCTCCACGTCGCGCTGCGAGCAGACCTGGCGTGCCGCGCGCGCAGAGAACGACTGGAACGCAGTCGAAGGCCCCCTCGCCGAGGTGCTCGCGCTCGCCCGCGAGGAGGCGGCCGCGCTCGGCGGCACGCTCAAGCTCGATCCGTACGACGCCCTGCTCGACGCCTACGAAGAGGGAACGCGCGCTGCCGACGTGACGCGCCTGTTCGACGAGCTCAAAGGATTCTTGCCGGACTTGATCGATCGCGTGATCGACCGGCAGGGCACGCCTCTTACCCCTGCCCGGCCCCTTTCCGCATGATGGCCAGCGCGCGCTCGGCGAAGAGATGATGCGCGCGCTCGGCTTCGACTTCACCCATGGACGCCTGGACGTCAGCCACCATCCTTTCTGCGGCGGCGTTCCCGACGATACCCGCATCACCACCCGCTACAGCGATGAGTATTTCCTCGAGTTCCTCATGGCGGTGCTGCACGAGACCGGGCACGCGCTCTACCAGCAGGGTCTGCCGGCCGAGTGGCGGCAACAACCCGTGGGCAGCAGTCTCGGTGCGGCGGTGCATGAGAGCCAGTCGCTGTTCGTGGAGATGCAGGTCTCGCGCGGCCGCGCCTTCATGGCGTTCGCGGCGCCGCATCTTCGCCATCACCTCGACGGCCGGCAAGGCGACGCGGCGTGGACCGCGGACAATCTCCATGCGCACGCGATCCAAGTGCGCCGGGATTACATTCGCGTCGACGCCGACGAGCTCACCTATCCGCTCCACGTCGTTCTCAGATTCGAGCTGGAACGGGCGCTTGTCTCGGGCGAGCTCGCCGTCGCGGACATCCCCGACGCCTGGAACGAGCGCATGACGCGTTATCTCGGGCTCTCGACGGACGGCAATTTCAAGGACGGCTGCATGCAGGACGTCCACTGGTTCTCCGGGGCATTCGGGTATTTCCCGACCTATACGCTCGGCGCGCTGATGGCGGCGCAATGGTTCGCCACAGCAACCGCGCGCCTGCCCGACCTCGAGGCACAGGTCGAATCTGGCGACTTTGCGCCCATGCTCGGCTGGCTGCGCCGGGAGATTCACGGACGCGGACGGCTCAAGACCGCGCGGGAACTCCTCACCGAGGTCACGGGCGAGCCTTTGAATCTGCGCCATTTCAAGGCGCATCTCGAGGGCCGTTACCTCGGCTGAAGCCGGTGCCTGGCTGTTCTGATCTAGAAGGACACGCCTTCATCCAGCGGATCGTGGGTGATGAGGCCGAGCACCTCGTTGGAGGCAAAGCTCAAGGACATGCCGCGCATCACGCCGGGCACCACGGCGACGTCGTAAAGCTCGCCGATGGCGCCGTCGATGCGGAACCAGTGCACGCACGCGCCCGTATCGAGGTCGATCACCTGCACGCCGCACCACGGCTCGGAATCCGCCTCGGCCAGCTTCTTATCGAGCGCCAGCCCCTCGAAGCGCTCGTAGCGGGGCTTGGAGAGACCGACCAGCGCGATACTTGCCGTGGAAGCCGAGGCCGCGCACGAAGCCGGGGCAGAAGGCGACGGCGTGGAACTTGGCATCGGCAGCCTTCTTCGCCGGCTCGATCCAGCCGAGCTCGCCCGTGCCTGAGTTCAGCACAAACAGTTTCCCGTTATACATGCGCGGCGAATGGGGCATGGACAGCCCGCCGATGACGATCTCGCCGGTGGCGACGTCGATGACGATGCCGCCGTCGAAGCGCCGGTCGCGCCAGCCGTCGATGGTGTCGGACTTGCTCACGGCCGTGACGTAGCGCGGCACGCCATCCTCCATGGCGAGGCCGTTCAGATGGCAGCGGTCCTCCTTGATGATCTTGGAGACGAAAGGCGGCTTCCACAGCGGCGTGAAGCTGTGGCGCGGCGACGGCGTGGCGAGACAATTGTAGAGCGTGTTGACGAAGACGATACGCCCGTCCTTGAGCTGGCCGACATCGTGCGCGTCGAGCTCGCCGGTGACGAAAATCTCGCGCGGCACGTAGCACGTGTCGAACACATTGTTGACCTCCTGGTCCGGCTCCAGGACGTTCTTGAACTTGATGATCTGGAACAGCGTGGCGAGCAGCAGCGTCTCGTGATCGGGCACGCAAATGCCCATGGCTTTGCGGAAGAAGCGCTCGTCGACGAGGAGGCCGCCGTCCTTGTTCTGGCCGAGCAGGTAGAACTTGCCGGACTGATAGGAGGAGATGGCGAGGCCGATTTTGTTTGCGCCGAGGAAGCCGGACAGCCCCGGCGACATGGAGTATTTGACCTGCTGCTCCGGCTGAGCCTCCCCGCCGGCGCGGCATCGCCCTCCTGCGCCGCAGCCACATCCGGCTTTTCCTCGCTCAAGGCCTGTTACGGCTCCTCGCTGTTCTGGGCCATTGCCACTCCCTCAAATTGATCCGGGAGCACCTTAACAGCCTATGCGCCCTTCACCAGTGCCGCGAAGAAGCCGTTTCACCTGGCTGCTTTAGTGGGTGGAGGCGCGAGCAATGCCGTGCTGGGCGACCGTCATGACCGCCTGTAGATCAGGCGGGGCGCCGGCCACGCGATTGCGGCCGCCTGACTTGGCGCTGTAGAGCGCGGCATCCGCGCGCGCCAGAAGTTGGTCGATCGTATCGTCGGGCTGGGCTTCACCGACGCCGACGCTCCAGGTGAGCCTGATCTGCCCCTTGGCGGTATCGAACGGCCGCGAGGCCAGCCGGCGGCGCAGATCCTCGGCGATATTGACGGCCTCGGGCAATGTGCGTTGCTCAAGGAGAAGCGCGAACTCGTCGCCGCCGAGACGCCCGGTGACGGCGCTCTCAAGACGCGCGGCTTGGGCACACGCCCGGATCGCCTCGTCGCCCGCTTCGTGGCCGTAGGTGTCGTTGATCTGCTTGAAATTGTCGATGTCGAGGAGAATGGCGGACAGGCTGCCGTCGGGGATCGTCCGCGCGCGCGCCTCGATCGCTTGCTCGAAGAAGCCGCGCCGATTGCACAGCCCGTCAGCGGATCGGTGGTGGCGAGGCGAAGCAGCTCGCGCTGCATCGAGGCGATGCGCTCGGCAGCGCGCAGGCGCGCAAACAGCTCCTCGGCCATTGGCGGCTTGCCGATGAAGTCGTCGGCGCCGGAATCGAGCGCCTCGACCAGGTTCCGCTGGTCGTATTGAGAGGACATCATCAACACGTAGATCGGACGCTTGCAGGTCGCGAGCAGCCTGGCCTCCCAGCAGAGCTCGAGCCCGGTCATATGGGTGAGCTCTGCGGATGTGATCAGCGCATCGATACGGAGATCGATCGCGATCTCCCTGAGCGCCTCGCGCTCGTCGGCGAAGGGGACCACCTCGTGGCCGCGCGCTTGAAGCATGCGGGTGACGATCAAGCGCGTGGTGCGGCTCGGATCGACTAGCGCGATACGCATTCGTTGAGTTCTCCGCCCTCTACTCAACCAACGCCGTAGTAAAATCCCCTTAAAGTTGCATTAAGCGCGCATCAAGGGCGCCTGATGATTGTCAGCGGCAGCAAGCAGAACCGTTCGCTAGACTTCCGCTCGCGCCGATAGTCTTGCATCGTGTCGACGTCGCTAAGTGTCGGAGCGAAGCCGACAATTTTCCCGCGCAAGTTTGCGATCGTGGCGGCGAGCGCGCCTTTCGTCGACCAGGGAACGCCGGCGAACGGGACAAGTCGTCGCGGAGATCTTTTCAAACCGACGAGCCAATAGCCGCCGTCGGTTGCAGGCCCGAATACCGCATCGGCCCGCCCGAGATGCTTGAACGCGCACGCGATATCGGAAGGGCGGATCGCGGGGATATCGCTGCCGACGATGATTGCGGGTCCCGGCGGGAGCGAATTGAACAGGCTCTGCATGCGCTGTCCCAGACCGCCTTTCCCTTGCGGGATGCGCGCGAGGTTTGGCGATGCGGGCCAACACGACGCCGCTACCGCCGAGTCCGGCGTCACCGCAAGATACGTGCGCCAGCGCGGGTCGGCGCCGAGACGCCGGACGGTGCTGGCAAGCGTGGTGCGGTAGAAGCGGATCGCCGCGACGTCGCCGATCTCCCGCGCAAGGCGCCGCTTCACGCGGCCGGCGACGGGAAGCTTCGCCATGATGATGAGATGCTGAGCCAAAGAGGTGCGGCGCGGACCGTCTCGACGCGGCCTAGCCATAGAGGCGCGCGAGCACGCGCGGCGGGACGCGAAGATAATAGAGCAGCATGAGGCCGAGATTGCGGAAGCCCCGCAGGAGATAGCCTTCGCTCTGATAGCGCTTGGCGCTCGTCACCGCGCGCGACTTGAGACCGACGAGCTCGCGCCGTTTGAGACGGCGGACGAGATCGACATCCTCCATGAGCGGGATCGAACGGAACCCGCCGAGCCGGGCATAAAGCGCGCGCGAGATGAGAAGACCTTGATCGCCGTAGGGCAGCGCAAAGAGAAGACAGCGCAAAGCGACCAGCCCTTCCACCAGGCGCGGCATGAACCCGTCGTCGTCGAGCGAGAAACGGAAATAGGCGGCGGCCGGCCGGCGGCGCCCGCTCTCCACGCGCTCGATGAAGGCTTCGGCTTCCTCGGCCCAGCCGGGCTCGAGCACCGTGTCCGCGTGAAGGAACAGCAGCCAATCCCCCCGCGCCAGCGCCGCGCCGGCATCGAGCTGGGTGCCCCGTCCCCGCGGCGCCACGACCAGATGCGTGCCGGCGGCGTCGGCGATGGCGCAGGTGTCGTCGGTCGAGCCGCCATCGGCGATGATGGCTTCCTGGACCACGCTGTCCACTACCGCCGGCACGAGGGCCGCCAGGGTGTGTACCAATCCGGGCCCGGCATTAAAGGTGGGGATCACCACGGAAATCATGGGCGGAAACTATAGCGTTTACCTCCCGAGCGGCAATCGCGACATGACGGTAACGCTACCTTTGTTCTTGATTTGTTCCTGCCCGGAACCTATATAGGGCGCATGAGCGTGAGCCTTAGAAAGTCCCACGATTTGGACAGCTTCCCGCAAGAGGCGGGCGGCGTCGCCTACGGCCGCCGGCACGGCCGCGGCGCGCAGACCAACCGCTCGGGACGCTTCGAGCCGATTGCGTACGAGCCGGCCGACGACGGCTGGGAGTCGCTCGGCGACCTCGACGCGCTTGCCACCGAAGTGCAGGAGGTGCCGGCGCGGCGCATCATCACCAAGAACCAATCGCCGGATATCGGCTTCGACCGTTCGATCAACCCGTATCGGGGCTGCGAGCATGGCTGCATCTACTGCTTCGCGCGGCCGACCCACGCCTTTCTCGGGCTGTCGCCCGGCCTCGACTTCGAGACGAAGCTGTTCGCCAAGACCAATGCCGCCCAGGCGCTCGAGCGCGAGCTCGCCGAGCCGAACTATCGGCCGCGCATGATCGCCATCGGCACCAATACCGATCCCTATCAGCCGATCGAACGGCGCTACCGCATCATGCGGCGCATCCTCGAGGTGTTGAGCGCGACCAACCATCCGGTCGGCATCGTCACCAAGTCGGCGCTGGTGCTGCGGGATCTCGACATCTTGCAGTCGATGGCAAAGCGCGGGCTCGTCAAGGTGGCGCTGTCGGTGACCACGCTCGACGGCAAGCTGGCACGCGCCATGGAGCCGCGCGCGAGCACGCCCGAGAAGCGGCTCGAGACGGTGGAGAGGCTGAGTGCCGCCGGCGTGCCGACATCGGTCATGGTGGCGCCGGTCGTGCCCGGACTGACCGACTCGGAGATGGAACGGATCCTGGAGCGCGCCGCCACGGCCGGCGCGGGCGAAGCAGGCTACGTGCTGCTCAGGCTGCCGCTCGAGATCGGCGATCTCTTCGTGGAGTGGCTTCGCGCCAATTGCCCGGACCGCGCCAACCGCGTGCTCTCCCTGATGCGGCAGACCCGTGGCGGCAAGCTCTACGACGCCAAATGGGGCGAGCGCATGGAGGGCGACGGGCCTTATGCGTGGATGATCGGGCGCCGGTTCGAGATGGCCGCCGAGCGGCTCGGCCTCAACAGAGGCAAGGCCGAACTCCGCACGGATCTGTTCACGCCCCCTGCCCGTCCGGGCCAGCAACTCCGCCTGTTCTAGGCGTTTTTCCACAACTCTTCGGCCTGAAGGCCCGAGAACGTTGCAAAGGGCGCAGCGTTTGGTGGAAAGTCCCGGGTCATGGGACTCCCTGCCGAAGCCATCAAAGCGCCGAACCTGCCGACCTTCGACTTCGAGGCGGAGATGATGGACCTGCATGGTCTGCCGGTCGCCGGCATCGACGAGGCGGGCCGCGGGCCGTGGGCCGGGCCGGTGGTGGTCGCGGCCGTCATCCTCAATCCGGACCGTATTCCGGAGGGGATCAACGATTCCAAGATGCTGACGCCCGAGGTGCGGGAGGTGCTCTACACCGAGATCGTCGCCACCTCGTGCGTCTCCATTTCCATCGGCCAGGTGAAGCGCATCGACCGCATCAACATCCTGCAGGCGAGCCTATGGGGCATGCGCGCCGCGTTCCGCGGCCTGGAAGTGCCGCAGGCCGCGGCGCTGATCGACGGCAATCTCGTGCCGAAGCGCTTCCCCGGCAAAGCGCGCGCCATCGTCAGCGGCGACGCGCTGTCGCTGTCGGTGGCGGCCGCCTCCATCATCGCCAAGGTCACCCGCGACCGCATCATGGTGAAGCTCGCCAGGCGCTACCGCCGCTATGGCTGGGAGAGCAACAAAGGCTACGGCACGCCGGAGCATGCGCGCGCGGTGAAGAAGCACGGCGTGTGCACCCACCACCGCAGGTCCTTCGCGCCCGTGGAGCGGGCGCTCCGCATCCTCGCAAACCGCGGCGAAGGTATGGAGATCGCCGAGGACTAGCGGTCTTTCTCGAGCCAATCGGCGATGCGCGCGGCAATCTTGTCGGCGCCAGGCTCGACCAAAAGCATATGTGCGTGGTTCTCCAGCTCCCAGAATTCTGCCTGGGGGTAGGCGCGTGCCGTCTCGCGCGCGGTCTCCAGCGACACGATGTGGTCCTCAGCGCCCGACAAGCACAGGACCGGGCAGCGCACCGCCTCCGTATCGACGGCGGTCGCGCCCGTCCGGTCGAACATCCAGAAGAAGGTCTCGAACAGGGCGCGGCCGGATTCGGGTCCGAAGAGATCGAACACGCGGTGCTGCTGGTTCTTGGGCAGGAGGTTGAGGGTGTAGAGGCAGGCGAGATCGAAATTGGGGTCGAGCGCGCGGGTCCAGAAATCGCCGAGCGTCATCAGGTCCTGGCAGAGTTGCTCCTCGGGCCCGGTCGGCGGCAGGATGCCGGAGCGCGGCGCAGGACTCACGAGCACCAAAGATTCCGCAAGCCCCTCACCCGCAAGCTGCTGGGCGATGATCGCGCCCATAGAGTGGCCGAGGACGACGGGGCGCTCCGGAAGCGCTTTGACGAAGGTCGCCATCTGAGAGCGGTAATCGGCTATGCCCACGCTCGCCAATGTGCCCTTCGCCGTCGCCTTGTCGGCACCGTGGCCAATAAGATCGGGCGCATGACAGGTGAAGCCTCGCGCCGCGAACACCCTGCGGAACTCATCGAAGCACCAGCCCCCGCAGTTCGAGCCGTGCACCATGACGATATGCTTCCCCATGGACCCCTCCACGAAAGCCTTGCCTATCCCTGCCCGGGTTCGGGTTAAGTCCACCTTTACCGTCGTCCGCCAGCATGAGCCCGTCCCGCCCCCCTCAAGAGGCGGGCGCGTTCAGTATTGCGTACATAAAGAGTGGTGGCATGGGTGTGGGGGACACCGGGGAAGCGCGCCTTCCCCGTAACAAGATCATTGTCGGCGATTGCATCGAGGAGCTGTCGCGCCTTCCGCAAGCGAGCGTCGATCTCGTCTTTGCCGACCCGCCTTACAATCTTCAGCTCGCGGGCGAGCTCTACCGCCCGGACAATAGCCGCGTCGACGCGGTCGACGACGACTGGGACAAGTTCGGCAGCTTCGCCGCCTATGACGCCTTCACCCGCGACTGGCTCGCCGCGATCCGCCGCGTGCTGAAGCCCAATGGCAGCCTGTGGGTGATCGGCAGCTATCACAACATCTTCCGCGTCGGCACGATCCTTCAGGACCTGGGCTTCTGGGTGCTGAACGACGTGATCTGGCGCAAGACGAACCCGATGCCGAATTTCAGAGGGCGCCGCTTCACCAACGCGCACGAGACCATGATCTGGGCGTCGACGGGCCCCAAGGCGCGCTACACGTTCAACTACGAGTCCATGAAGGCGCTGAACGAGGATCTGCAGATGCGCTCCGATTGGCTCCTGCCGATCTGCTCCGGCGCGGAGCGGCTGAAGCAGGACGGGCGCAAGACCCATCCCACGCAGAAGCCGGAAGCGCTGCTGCAGCGCGTGATCCTGGCGGCGAGCCATGTGGGCGATGTGGTGCTCGACCCGTTCATGGGCTCAGGGACCACGGCCGTCGCCGCCAAGCGCTTGGGCCGCACCTTCATCGGCATCGAGCGCGAGGAGACTTACGCCGACGCCGCGCGCGAACGGCTGAAAGGTCTGAAGCCGCTCGATCCCGCCTCGCTGCAAGTCGCCAAGGGCAAGCGCGCCGAGGCGCGCGTTCCGTTCGGCGCGCTGGTCGAGCTCGGACTGCTCTCGCCGGGCACGGCGCTTTACGACCCCGCGGCGCGCCACGAGGCGAAGGTCCGCGCCGACGGCTCGATCGCCTGTGCCGGCGCGCAAGGCTCGATCCACAAGATCGGCGCCCATGTGCAAGGGGCCATGGCCTGCAACGGCTGGACGTTCTGGCACTACGAGGCGGACGGCGCGCTCAAGCCGATCGACGATTTGCGCGCGGCCGCGCGGGTGAAGCTCTCTCTCCAGTCCTAGCTCTCCCCTTGGCGGGAAGCGCGTGCGCGATCACCTTGCGCATGAGGGACGGCAGCGCCGCGCCGGCAAGGTCGCGGGCGTGAACCCAACGGCACCGCTCCGGCTCAGCGGCCTTTAAGAGCGCCGCATCCTCGCCGACCTCGGCACGATAGACGGCAAGCTCGAGATGGAAATGGGTGAAGGTGTGCAGGACGAGTCCCGGCACCTCGTCCCACGCCGCTTCGACCGGCACGTGGTCCGCGACCGCCTTGCCGGTGGGGGCGTTCTCTTCCCACGGCGTCGACGGCGTCTCCAGCATGCCGCCGAGAAGACCCTTTAACGGCCGTTCCCGCAGCAGCACCGCGCCGTCCTCGCGAAGTGCGACGAAGGCCGCGCCGCGACGGGTGGGCCGCTCGCCCTTCTCTTCTTTATAGGGAAGCTGCTCGGCGATCCCTTCCGCATAGCCGCGGCAATCGGGCCTGAGCGGACAGAGCCCGCAAGCCGGGCGGCGCGGCGTGCAGATCGTGGCGCCGAGATCCATCATCGCTTGCGCGTAGTCGCCGGCATGGGTCCCGGGCGTGAGGCTTTCGGCGAGCGCCTTGATCTCCGCCTTGGCGGCAGGGAGCGGCGTCTCCACCGCGAAGAGCCGCGCGATCACGCGCTCGATATTGCCGTCGACCGGCGTGGCGCGCTGCCCGAAGGCGATGGAAGCAATGGCCGCCGCCGTGTAACCGCCGACGCCGGGGAGCTTGCGCAACTCCGGTTCCGTCTCGGGAAAGCTGCCGCCGTGCTCGTCCACCACGACGCGGGCGCAGGCATGGAGATTGCGGGCGCGGGCGTAATAGCCGAGGCCCGGCCCAAGCGGCGAGCACCGCGCCGAGCTCGGCACGGGCAAGCGCCTTCACATCAGGCCAGCGGCGCAGGAAATCCGCATAACGGGGGATCACCGCCTTGACCGTGGTCTGCTGGAGCATGATCTCGCTGAGCCAGACTTTATATGGGTCCTGCCGCGCGCCCGGCGGCGCCCGCCAGGGCAGGGCGCGGGCCTCGCGGCCGTACCAGGCGAGCAGGCTCCCGGCCACCGATTCTCGGTCACCTTCTGCGGTGTGCGTTCTCTGCATAAGTCCCATTCCGGGCGCCCGACCCCTGGACCATGGTGTAAACTCAAGCAAGGTGAAGGCAAGGGCAGCGGGAGCGCTCTCCACGGCGTTAAGAGGGTCATGGACCAGCGAAAGCCAAAGTACGGCGCGCGCGCCATCGGCAGTTACGTGGCAAAGGCACTCGATCCCGCGGCGCGAGCCCGCGGCTTCGCCACCACGGCCCTTCTCAGCGACTGGCCGGCCATCGTCGGCCGTGACCTCGCCCAGTTCACCATGCCCGACCGGGTGTTGTGGCCACGGCGCCGCGACGAGGCCGAGGCCGAGACCAAGCAGGGGGGCCATCGCGCTGGCGGCGCAACGCTGGTGCTCAGGATCGAGGGGCCGCGGGCCATCGAGGTCCAGCACCGGTCAGGCCAGATTCTGGAACGGGTGAATGCCTATTTCGGCTACCGCGCGGTGACCGAGATGCGCTTCCTGCAAGCCCCCATCGCCCGCACAGGCAAGCGCGCGAGCCCCAGAAAAGCGCCGCTTCCCGCCTATTCGCTGCCCAAGGAGGCGGGCATCAAGGACGAGGGTTTGGCCCGCGCGCTCTCTCGCCTCGGCGCATGCGCAAAGGCCCCGGTCACGAGGGGTTGAGGTCTTGCGTCCTTCTCGCTCTTGCCGGATGCGGGTCTATCAACGATTGTAGGCCCGCCAAGGCCCAAGGGGCACGATCCGACAGCAGCAGGTGGAGTAAGCGACCGTGGCAAAAGCTGAGAAAAAGACAACCGAAACAAGCGACGAGGGCGGGAAGAGCAGGACAGGGCTCTACATCATCGGCGCGGTGGTGATCGCTGTGCTCGTCGCCGGCGTCGTCTATTTCCGGAGCGGCAATACACCGGATCCGAATGCGCCGAAAAAGGACCCGGACGTCGCCGAGCTGATGAAGCCCGGCCCGCTTCCGGACATCCCGCTCGGCAATGCGGATGCGCCTGTCACCATCGTCGAATATGCCTCGATGACCTGCCCCCACTGCGCGCATTTCCATGACGAGGTCTATCCAGACTTCAAAAAGAAGTACATCGACAGCGGGAAAGTCCGCTTCATCTTCCGCGAATTCCCGCTCGATGGGCTCGCGGTCGCGGCCTCGATGCTCGCCCGCTGCGCCGGCCCTGACCGCTTCTACCCGATGATCGACGGCCTGTTCGAGACGCAGAAGACCTGGGCGGTGCCCGGCGAGGACGGCAAGGAAAAGCTGGCGTTGATCGCCAAGCAGGCCGGCTTCTCGCAGGAAGCCTTCGACAAATGCCTGGCCGACAAGGCGCTGTTCGACAAGATCGTGGAGGTGCGCCGGAGGGCCAATGAGGATTTCGGCGTCGACTCCACGCCGAGTTTCTTCGTCGACGGCAAGCGCATGACCGGCGGCCACGAGATATCGGATTTCGACGCCGCTCTCGGGGGCGGGAAAACCGAGGATACGCCGCCGCCGAGCGGCTAGGTCGCGGGATGATCCCTGCCAGAGGAGTTGCCGTCGTTCTCGTCGCCGCCGCGCTCGGCCTGTCGGGCTGTGGCGGCGCGGCCAGCACCGCCCCCGACCCGGCCGCGCAAGCGCTTGCCTTCAGGCAAGAATTGCTTCAGCCGGGGCCCCTCGGCGAACGGGAATACGGCAACCCCAACGCGCCGGTGACGATCATCGAGTATGCCTCGCTGACCTGCCCCCATTGCCGGAACTACCACGCCAAGGTGTTTCCCAAGGTGAAGCGGGCGTACATCGATACGGGCAAGGTCCACTACATCATCCGGGAGTTCCCCATCGGGCACACGGCGGGGACGGCCGCGATCGTCACGCGATGCGTGCCGAAGGACAAATATCTCCCCCTGGTCACGGCCTTCCTCGCCCGGCAGCCCGAATGGGTGAGCCAGGAGGTCCGCCCGGACGCCATCTATAAAGTGGCCAAATCGAGCGGAATCAGCCGGGCGGAATTTGACAAATGCCTATCGAATCAAGCCATTATCGATGGCTTGACGGAGGTGAAGCAGCGGGGGCGCAAATATGGCGTGATCGGCACGCCCACTCTGTTCATCAACGGCAAGAAGACCCAGGGCGAGGTCACCTTCGAAGAGGTGAAGGCCCTCATAGAACCTCGGGCGTCTTGACCCCGGGCCGGTTGCGAACCAAGTCGAATCGCTGCCAAAGTTCAGGTTCCGTTAAGTTCGCGTAAACCTTTACGCGTCGCACTTTCCATTTGAGGATCGCCAGCCCGTGCAGATCACCAAGCTTCGCCTTCTCGGATTCAAGTCGTTCGTGGAGCCCACCGAGCTCCTGATCGAGCGCGGCCTCACGGGCGTCGTCGGCCCCAACGGCTGCGGCAAGTCCAACCTGCTCGAAGCGCTGCGCTGGGCCATGGGCGAGACCTCCTACAAGAGCATGCGCGGCGCGGCCATGGAGGACGTGATCTTCGCCGGCTCCCAGGACCGGCCGGCCCGCAACCTGGCCGAGGTCACGCTGTTCATCGACAACAGCGCCCGGAAAGCCCCCGCCGAGTTCAACGACGCCGAGATCCTCGAGGTGACGCGGCGCATCGAGCGCGAGGCGGGGTCCGCCTACAAGGTCAACGGCAAGGATGCGCGGGCCCGCGATATTCGCCTCCTGTTCGAGGACGCCTCGACCGGCGCCCGGTCGCCGGCGCTGGTGCGCCAAGGCCGCATCGGCGAGATCGTCAACGCGCCGCCGCAAGAGCGACGCCGCGTGCTCGAGGACGCCGCCGGCATCGCCGGCCTGCATAGCCGCCGCCACGAGGCGGAACTCAGACTCAAAGCGACGGAAGCCAATCTTTCGCGCCTCGCCGATCTGATCGGCCAGATCGCCTCGCAGCTTCAGGCGATCCGCCGGCAAGCGCGCCAGGCGCAACGCTACCGGGAGATCTCCAAGAAGCTCCACGAGATGGAGGCCTTGCAGCATCATCTGCAATGGACCGCCGCGTGCGCGCAAGTCGAGCATGACGAGACGACCTTCCAGGAGGCGCTTGCCGCCGTCGCGCAAGAAACCAAGGCCGAGGGCGAGGCGCTCCGCGAGCAGGCGCAGGCCGCCGAGAAGCTTCAGCCGTTGCGCGACGCGGAGGCCCAGCGCGCCGCGGTGCTGCACCGCTTGAGCGTGGAGCGCGATGCGCTGGAGCGTGAAGAGGCGCGTGCCAAAGCGCGCCAGGCGGAGCTCGAGACGCGGCTGGCGCAAGCCTCGCGCGACCTCGCCCGCGAGGAAGAGCACATCGCCGAAGCCGAAGGCATGCTGCGCGGACTGTTGGAGGAAGGCCGCAAGCTCGAAGCGGCAAGCTCGCGCGACCAGGAGGAGCCGGCGCTGCGCGAGGCCGCGGCCAAGGCGGCCGCAGCCCTCAACGCGGCCGAGACCGTGCTCCGCCAAGCCACCACCGACCTTGCCGAGGCGAAAGCCGAGCGCGGCCGCCTCGACGGCGAGAAGACGAAGATTGCGGCGCGCATGGCGCAGTTCGAGACCCAAGCTGGCGAGATCGAGCAGGAGCTTGCCAGGCTCGAAGCCGAGAGCGGGCAGGCCGATTTGGCCAGGCTGAACGCGGAACTCGCGGCGCTCGTTGGAAAGGTCCGGGAGGCGGAGGCGCAGCTTGCGTCTGCCGAAGCGGAAGAAGGACGGGCGCGGGCCGATGAAGCCAAGAAGCGCGACCTGGCCGCAGCCGCAAAACTCAAGTCGCAAGAGCTCGAAACCAAACTCGCCACGCTGACGAAACTGCTCAAGGCCGACAATGGAGACAAATGGCCTCCGATCGTCGAGCAGGTCCGCATCACCGGCGGATACGAACAGGCGGTCGGCGCGGCTCTCGGTGATGATCTCGACGCCGCAAGCGACGAGGCGGCGCCCGCACATTGGCGCTTGACGACCAGCGAGGCCGCCGATCCGGCTCTGCCGGACGGGGCAACGCCGCTGAGCCAGTTCGTCGATGCGCCGCAGGCACTTGCCCGGCGGCTGGCGCAGATCGGCCTGGTCGAGGCAAACCAAGGCCACGCCATGCAGGCGGCCCTGAAGCCCGGTCAGCGTCTCGTCTCCAAGGACGGCGATCTCTGGCGCTGGGACGGCTACAGCATGCGGGCCGGCACCGCCACCGCGGCCGGCGCGCGTCTGATCGAGCGGAGCCGTCTCGCGGCGTTGCATGCCGAGGCCGCCGAGGCCGAGGTCCGCCTGAAATCCGCCGAAACCGCGCTTGCCGAGGCGGCCCGCGAGGCGATGGTCAGCGGCGAAGCGCTCAAGGCCGTCCGTCAAATCGTCAAAGAGAGACATGCCGAGCTCGACCTCGCGCGCGAGGCCATCGCCAGCCAAGAGCACGAGGCGCAAGCCACCAGCAAGCAGCTCGGCGGGCTGGCCGAGGCGCTGACGCGGACCAAGGCGGCGCTCGACGACGCGAAGGAACAGGCCGAGCGCACCGCGGAGGCGCTGCTCGCGCTCGCCTCGCTCACCGGGCTTGAGACCGCGCTCGAAGCGGCCCAGGCCGAGGCCGGCACGGCCCGCTCCAGCGCGGCCCGGGCCGAGGCCAATCTCGAAGGATTCGAGCGCGAGGTCCGCTTGCGCCAAGAGCGCATCGAAGCGATCCACGCCGAGGAGGATCTCTGGCAGAAGCGCATCGCCAATGCGCGCGAGCAGATCGAGACGCTGCGGGCCCGCAAGGCGGAGACGAGCGCAGACCTCGAAGCGCTAGCCAACCTCCCGGCCGAGATCGAGGAGCGGCGCGGCAAACTGATGGATGCCATCGCCGAGGCCGAGCACGAGCGGGCCAAGGCCGGCGACGATCTCGCCGTGGCCGAGACGGCGCTGAAGGCGCAAGAGAAGGCGTTGCGCGCGGTGCAGGAGCAGCTCGCCGAAGCGCGCGAGGGGAAAGCCCGCGGCGAGGCGCGGCTCGAGGCCGCCCGCGAGCGCCGCAGCGAGTTGGCGCGCTTGATCCGCGAGCAGCTCGACTGCGCACCGGAAGAGTGCCTGGCCAAAGCCAATTTGAAGGAAGGCGCCGACCTCCCCGCTCTCGAAGAGGTCGAGGCGCGTCTCGCCAAGCACAGGGCCGACCGCGAGCGGCTCGGCGGCGTCAATCTCCGGGCCGAGGAGGAGGAAGTCGAGCTCTCAACCCAGCTCGAAGACATGGAGCGCGAGAAGGCCGACGTGGAGCAGGCCATCGCCCGGCTCCGTCAGGGCATCTCCAATCTGAACCGCGAGGGCCGCAAGCGGCTGCTCGAAGCCTTCGAGGAGGTCAACGGCCATTTCGGGCATCTGTTCAAGACGCTGTTCGGCGGCGGCTCGGCCGAGCTCAAGCTCGTCGATTCCGACGATCCTCTGGAATCGGGGCTCGAGATCCTCGCCTGCCCGCCGGGCAAGCGCCCGCAGTCGCTGACGCTGCTCTCGGGCGGCGAGAAGGCGCTGACCGCCATGGCGCTGATCTTCGCCGTGTTCCTCACCAACCCCTCGCCGATCTGCGTGCTCGACGAGGTGGACGCGCCGCTCGATGACGCCAATGTCGAGCGCTTCTGCCGGCTGATGGAGGAGATGTCCAAGGAAACCGATACACGTTTCCTGATCATCACCCACCACCCGCTGACCATGGCGCGCATGGGCCGGCTGTTCGGCGTCACCATGTCGGAGCGGGGCGTGAGCCAGCTCGTATCGGTCGATCTGGAGACGGCTGCGGCCCTGCGCGACGCCGGCTAACGGGCCGATTTCCAGGGAATTCAGGCGCGTCGCCGCGGCGCGTTGACTTCCTTGACAGGGCCAAATCCCCAACTAAAGTGCGCGCCAAGCTTGAGGACCAGCCGGTCCCTAGGGCTCTCCCGGAAATTGAGCAGTGCCAATGGCCGGAGCCGAAAATAAGTCCGGACGCCCGCAAAGCGGCCGCGACGCTCAGACTATTCGGCAGCGGCTCGACGCTCTCGAGGGGAAGCTCGCTACGGCTCAAGGCCGGCGCGGGACCCCTTCGCCCGAGGAGCCCGAAGGCCGCGGCCAGGCGATGGGTCAGGCGCTCAAGCTGTCGACCGAGCTGATCGCCGGGGTCGCAGTTGGGGGGTTCATCGGCTGGGCGCTCGACCGGCTGTTCGGCACCGCGCCGATCCTGATGGTGGTGTTCCTGTTCCTAGGAGCCGCCGCCGGGATCATGAACGTGGTGCGGACGGCCACATCCATGCAGGGCGAACCGCTTCCAGGCGAGCACCTGCGCCGCAACGTGACCGACGACGATGATGATGATTAGGGGCGTTAGGAAGTGACCGGGGTAGCATACGCCGCAGCAGCAGGAGACGCGGTCCATGGAGGCGGCGGCAGTTTGCCCAACCCCATGCACCAGTTCGAGATCAGGCGGATCATTCCGCTTGAGCTGTTCGGATTCGACGCCTCCTTCACCAACTCCGCCCTGTTCATGGTGATCGCCGGAGCAATCATCACGCTCTTCACACTGCTCGCCATGCGCCGCGGGGCGCTCGTCCCCGGCCGGCTGCAATCCGTGGCCGAGATGTCCTACGAGTTCGTGGCCAATATGGTGCGCGACAACGTGGGCACCGAGGGGATGAAATATTTCCCCTTCGTCTTCACGCTGTTCATGTTCGTGCTTGCGCTGAACATGCTCGGCCTCGTGCCCTACTCGTTCACGGTGACGAGCCACATCATCGTCACCTTCGCGCTCGCCGCCTTCATCTTCATCGGCGTGACGCTGATCGGCTTCTGGAAGCACGGCGTAAAGTTCCTGAAGTTCTTCGTGCCGTCAGGCGTGCCGTTCGTCCTCTTGCCGCTGCTCGTGGTGATCGAGGTGATCTCCTATCTCACGCGGCCGATCAGCCTGTCGGTTCGTCTGTTCGCCAACATGATGGCCGGGCACACCATGCTGAAAGTGTTCGGCGCGTTCGTCGTGGCGCTCGGCCTGCTCGGCGGCTGGGCGGCGCTCGCCTTCATGGTCGCGTTCACCGGGCTCGAGCTCCTGGTGGCGTTCCTTCAGGCCTATGTGTTCGCCATCCTGACCTGCATCTATCTCAACGACGCGCTCCATATGCACTGAGCCGTAGCTTCACCCTTTGTCTTAGAATTTCAGCCTCACGGGAGAAAATCCATGGAACCAGAAGCAGCAAAACTGATCGGCGCAGGCCTTGCCTCGATCGCTCTCGTCGGTGCCGGTGTCGGCATCGGCATCATCTTCGGCAACTATCTGCAAGGGGCGCTTCGCAACCCCTCCGCGGCGCCCACGCAGTTCGCCAACCTGCTCTTGGGCTTCGCGCTTGCCGAGGCGACCGGCCTGTTCGGCCTCGTGGTGGCGCTGATCATCCTGTTCGTGTTCTAGGCTTGAGCCGTTAGGCTCTGCTCTCAAGGAGCGCGACCATGCCGCAACTCAATCCGCTCGATTGGGCCCCTCAGATCATCTGGCTCGCCCTCACCTTCGGCGTTCTCTATCTGCTGATGGTGTGGGTGGCGCTGCCGCGCATCGGCGGCGTGATCGAGAGGCGCGCGGCCCATATCACCGGCGACCTCCAGTCCGCCGACAGGTTCCGGCGCGAGACCGAAGAGGCGATCGCCGCCTACGAGCAAGCGCTGGCCGAGGCGAAGCAGAAGGCGCATGCCATCATCGACGAAGGCCGCGCCAAGCTGAAGGCCGAGAGCGATGCCGAGCGGGCGAAGCTCGATAAGGAGCTCGCGGCGCGAAGCGCGGAAGCGGAAGCGCGCATCGGGAAGGCGAAAGCCTCGGCCATGAAAGAAGTGAACGCGGTTGCGGTGGACGTCGCCTCCGACATCGTGCGCCAGCTGATCGGCGCAGCGCCCGCCAAAGGCGACATCGAGAAGGCCGTGCAAGCGGCACGGAAGGCGTAGCGATCATGGAAGTGCTTTCTTCACCGGAATTCTGGGTCGCCGTCTCCTTCTTCCTGTTCCTTGGCGTCGTCTTCTATTTCGGCGTGCACAAGAAGGTCGCGGCGGCGCTCGATGCCCGGGCCGCGGCCATCGCCAAGGAGATCGAGGAGGCGCGGCATCTGCGCGAGGAGGCGGAGAAGGTGCTCGCCGACTACCGCGTGAAAGAAGGCAATGTCGCCAAGGAGGCGGAAGCCATCGTGGCGCTTGCCGCCAAGGAGGCCGAGGCGCTCGCCGCGGAAACCTCCCGCTCCATGAAAGAGCATTTCGAGCGTCGCATGCGGCTCGCCGAGGAGAAAATCTCCCGCGCCGAAGCCGACGCCCTGCAGGAGGTGCGCGCGGCCGCCGCCGACGCGGCGATAGCCGCGGCGCAGATGGTGATCGCCGAGAAGCTCACGCCGGAGACGGCGGACAAGCTCGTCAAGCAGGGCATCGACGCGCTGAAGTCCAAGCTGAACTAAGCTTCCCCTGCCCCGCTCAGGGCTCTGCGCGTTCGGACATCATCGGATGGCTCAAGGTCTCTTGGTAGACCGCAGCTCGCACGATCGCGGCAACGCTGAGTTTCTCATTGCCCGCCATGGAGTTGGACGCGTCGAACGCGATCATGTCGTCGATGCAGGCTTGCCGGGAAGTGTCTCCCGCGTTGGCAAGGTTGAGGGCGGCCAGGAGCGTAAGGGCAGCTGCGGCGGCCAGGCCCAACAGGTGGTGGATCCTCAAGCGGCGCACGAAGCCATCCTCGCTGCCCGGTGGTCGCGGTATTGTCTTTTGACGAAGCGCATGATGGGCCGCCCCCGCCAGCGTTCGCAGTCAGCGGCAAGGGCCGGAGGAAACACCATGGCTTGAAACGCTGGCATCTCCGGGGGCCGGGCGAAGGGCGCAAGCAGGCTCGCGACCGCGATGTCGGCTCGGCTGAAGCGGTCACCGGCCAGATATTGCCGGCCGTCGGATAGATGTTCGTCGAGCCAATCGAGCTCCAATTCCAGGATCGCCCGGCTTTCTGAGGCCGCCCGCGGGGAGATATCCAAGGCGCGTATCATAAGGCGGCGCGTCACCGGCCACATCACGGTGCCGGCGACACGCTGGGCGGGTGAGAGATTGCGAAACAGCTCCGCTTTAACGAGATGTCCGGAACTCGGGAGCATCGCGGCATAGGCGAGGCGGCGGACATGGACGCCGATACGCGCGTCGGCCCGTTCCTCAATCTTCCTCGCATCGGCCACGGTCAGGGCGCCGCCGCATGCGCCGACCTTGGCATCCGCCCAATCGATGATCTTGCCGCTTCCTTGGATGACCGTCTTGCCGTCGATGAGGATCGGCAGCGTGGTGCCCTTAGCGCCATTGAGCTTGGTCAGGACGCGATGGAGTCCGAGTGCCCAGCGCTCCTCCACGTATGGAACGCCGTGCCAGTCGAGCGCCCACCTCGCCTTCTCACAGAAGTGGGAGATGCCGATCGTGATCAGTCGCGGCGAGGTCGAAGCCATGAGGTCCTATTGCGCAAGCGCCACGCGCAGGTCCTTGAAGGCCACGACGCGCTCCGCGCCCGGCACCTCTTTCCAAGCCCCGCCGCCCGCTAGAACGAGGCCGATGCCGGTGTCGGCGGCGACCTGCATCAGCTCTGCCTGGTAGCGCGCGACGGTCGCCTTCGAGCTCATCGGCGATGCGGACACTACGAGCAGGGTCGGCTTGAGCTTCGTCACTATCGAGCGTAGCTCGTCCGCGGGCGGTCCCTCGCCGATCCAGAGCGAGCGCCGGCCGGCCTCGGCGAGCACGAGCTCGGCCAGCGTCAGTCCCAAGGTATGGCGCTCGTCCTCGACCGTGAGCAGCGCCGCGCTGGGCGCAGCATCGCTCACGCGCATCTCGCTCACGCAGGCCGCAACGGCGCGGCGCAACGCCTCGGTCGCGGCGTGCTCTTCGAAAATCTGGCAGTCACCGGCCTCCCAGCGCCGGCCGATCTCGGCGATCGCAGCAGCAATCTCGTCGGCCGTGTCGGCCCAATTGCCGGTCTTCTGGCGGGACGCGACCATGGCCGCCTTGACCCTCGCGGGGTCGCCGGTCATCAGCACGTCGCACCAGTCCGCTAACGGGGCGCTCAACTCCGCCGGACGGCTCGCGGCGATCAGGCGGCGAAGCTCCGTCACGTAGATGCGGCGATGTCCACCCGGCGTGCGCTCGGCGTGAAGCACGCCGTTATCGACCCATCGCTGGATCGTAGCGGGTGCCACGCCGAGGCGCCGCGCCGCCTCTCCCGCGGAAACCATCAGCTCGCTCATCTTCACTCCTTAGCTGCCGCGTGCGCGATGTTGTCGGCACGCTCGATTCCGGTCGGGTAGTAGGCTCCGGTCTGCCGATCACCGAATTCGCGCATACGCGCCCGCGCGCGCTCGACCGCATCGGGCTCGTGGGTGAGCATGAGCATGTGAACGGCGCAAGCATCTGCGTCGAGCTCCATGTTCTTGAGCAGCGGCCGCAGATAGTAGAAGGGCTGCACGCCCACACCGCCGAACCGCTGCTGCGTCAGGCGGGTGTGGCCGAGCGTGTGATGACAGCACTCATGCGCCATCAGGAAGTGGGCGTAGGCCGGATCCGATTTGAGCATGGAGGCGTCGATCACGATCACCGGACGGTCGTCGGCAGTCTCCGTCGACGACGCCTGCTCAGGGAGATCCGGCAAGACGTATGTGGTGATGTCGCAATACGGGTTGTCGACGGAGGAAAGCTTCCGCCGGAATTCGAAGCCGCCACCCGCCTTGCGCGCAGGGCTCACGGACTGATCCGCCCCGGGAACCACAAGGCCCTCGGCCCAAGCCCGAGCCACGCCGGCGACCACGCCCACCGCGACGAGGGTCGCAATCACTACTCCAAGGCTCCGGCTGCGCCCTCCAAGACCTGAGCGATTTTCGGCCATTTCGCCACCTCTGTCCGCCTGATCAACTTCTGTTGAATGATATGAGCGATTTTAATAGTTGTAAATCGCTTATTTCACTGCCATCGTATCGGCGTCAACCCTCCCCGCGCCCGCAAAGCAGGCACCCAGCCTTGGCGCGGAGACATGGCCCCGGAGCTACCCCCCGAGCTCCGGGGCCTCATGTCGCCGCAACGGTTCACGCCTCGCGGGGCGGGCCCCCAACGAGTGAAAACAAGGAGCAAGTGATGTCGTTCAGAATTGCAAATCTCGCCGTGGCCGTGCTGGCCTTGACCGTGCTTGGCCTCACCGTGGGCAGCACGATTGCCCGTGCCGCAGAGAAGGACATTGTCGACACGGCCGTATCGGCTGGACAGTTCAAGACGCTGGCCGGTGCGCTGGATGCGGCGGGGCTCGTCGAGACGCTAAAGGGCGACGGACCATTCACCGTCTTCGCGCCCACCGACGAGGCCTTCGCCAAGTTGCCGGCCGGCACGCTCGAGAACCTGCTGAAGCCCGAGAACAAGGATCAGCTCGTGGCGATCCTCACCTACCACGTGGTTCCCGGAAAGGTGGAGGCGGCGGATGTCGTGAAGCTCAATGAGGCCAAGACCGTGAACGGCAAGATGGTCGACATCAAAGTCAAAGGCGACACGGTGATGGTGAACGACGCCAAAGTCACCAAGACCGATATCGTTGCATCGAACGGCGTCATTCACGTCATCGATACGGTGATCCTGCCCCCAAAGAGCTAGCGAAAAGACATGGCAGTGCGGGCTCCCTTCGGGGCCCGCATTGCCCGATCGCGTTTGCCAAATAGGTGACGCCTCATTCCTCCCGGAGACATCGTCAATGAAACCGTTGAACCTGATTACTCTCATCCTCCTCATCGTCGGCGGCTTGAACTGGGGCCTCGTGGGCCTCTTCAACTTCGATTTGGTGGCCACGCTGTTTGGCGCGGGCTCCCTCTTGTCGCGCATCGTCTACGTCCTCGTCGGCGCGTCGGCGCTTTGGCAGCTGATCCCGCTGTTCGAGGCTTTCAGAAGTGGCGAAGCGTCCGCGCTGCGCGGACGCTAGTGCCGGGAGCCTCGCTGCAAACGCCTTCCCCAACCGGCAGCGGGGCTCACCCTCGCTCTTGGCCGGAATGTTGAGTGATGTGGCAAACCGTTTCCTACTATGCCGTGCTGGTGCTTGAATTGGTGTTCGGCGTGTTCGGTATCCGCCTCTATGAGGAGCCGCACTACGACGTGGTGGCGCGGCTCGCAGATCACGTTGAGGTCAGGCGCTATGCGCCGCGCCTTGCCGCGGAGGTCGCGTTGCCCCGGGGTGGCGACGCCGCACGAAGCCAAGCCTTCCAATTGCTGTTCGACTATATTGCCGGCGCCAATCGCTCCGCCCAAGGCTCGAAGAAAGTCGCCATGACCGTTCCGGTCTCGGTGCGAGACATCGAGCGGGTGGCGATGACCTCTCCGGTCGATGTTTCGGAAGATGGCGAGGTGATGCGGATGCGGTTCTTCTTGCCCGCCAAATATACCCGCGACACCGCCCCCCTCCCCGTCGACGACCGCGTGAAAGCTCATCACCGTCCCCGAAGAGACGGTCGCCATCCTGCGATACTCGGGACTGGGCTCTGACTTCGAGAAGCGGCAGTTCGATTTGATCGCGGAGCTTACGGGCTCGAGGTGGCGTCCGGTTGGGGCACCCTATACCCTCTACTATGACGCGCCGTTCACGCTTCCATTCCTCCGCCGGAACGAGGCCGCCATTCCCGTGGAGCAGGCCCCGACTACTTCACCACCGCGATGATCGGACCGTACCCGCCGTGGGCCGGCGGGTCGTCACGCCCGAGCTCGGGCGCGTAGAGACCGGGCGCCAAGCCCCCGTCCAGGAACAGCGCGTTGTCGCAGTGGAGACGATCGCGGAAGAACCGGGCGAACTCGTAGAAGCTCACCGACACGCGGCTGATGACGAAATAGACCTCGGTCGGGCTTTTGACGCCGACGCCGTCACGCGGCTTGAGATCGGTCGACTTGGCGATGAAGGCCGGATGGATGGCCCCGTCGATCACGAGCATCGGGCCCGACTGGGTGGCGAACCTCGCTTTCGGCCTCTTGGCGAGAAAGCGCTCCGTCACGAGGATGCCGGCGCCTCCCTTGCCGAGATAGAAGACGCCGTTCGGCTTCTTGTAGAAGTTCGGAACCCGGCTCGGCGGCCCTTTGACGGTCGCCGTATTGGCCTTGGCCAGCTGCTTGCCGTTCTCGATATGGAGCCCGACCGGGCTCAGGTCCTCCTCGTACATGCCGCCGTTCATGGCGAATTGGAGGGTCCGGCCCTCTTCCTTGAGCTCGGCGGCAAGCGCGTCGAAGGTGCGGAAGGGACGGCCGTCCTGGCCCCGCCAGACGATGCGGAGGTCGTCCTTCGTGGGATCGAAGCGACAGACGATGTAGGCGGCGCCGCGGAAGCTGTCGTCGCGGCAAGGCTCGGCCGAGGCCGCGCCGGGCGTGCCGGCTCCCGCCAGCAGCGCGACCGCCAGGCCGAAAAGGAGCAGCCCCACGCGTGTCAGCGGTCGTTCGGCTTGCTGGCGCAAAGTGGGCCCCGTTCCCTGCCCTATTTGAGCGAGACGAAGATCTTGTAGTCCTCGAGCCTTGTGCCGACCTGGACCGGGAAAGCGATCTCACGCACCATGGAGAAATAGCCCACGGGGCTCCCCGGCGGGATCGTGGTCGTGACCTTCATCTTGTCGGTGGCGAGCGTCCGCTTGTCGGCGCCCGCGGCGCGGATGCTGACCGGCATGGTCACCACGCCAGGCTTGCCCTTGGGGCCCAGCAGCACGCGGCCCGCGAAGCCGTATTTGACGACGACCCGGCCGCCGGAGAACTGGCATTCGCGGGAGAGCTTGGTGAGCTCGCCGCGATTGATCACCGATAGCGCGTCGCCGTCATGGCCGGGCTCGTAGATGGTGCGCAGGCGCTCATTGGGCCAGGCCACCACTTGCGGGCAATTGAGGTTGTTGCCGCTGGCGGGATCGGTGGAATTGGCGGAATCGGCGGAAGCGCTCGTGGTCGAGTTCATCTCAGGCAGCTTGTCGTCATTGGCGAGCGATGAGGAGGACGTATCTTCGGTGCCGGCTCCAAAGGGATTGGAGAGCTTCGGCACGCCGCAGCCGGAGATGAGAGCCGGACTCACGAGCAGCGCCCCTAGCCAGAGCGCGCGCAGCCATGGAAGAACGAAACGCTTCAACTCATCCCCGTCGGCGGCTTGACATGCCCGGCGTCCCCGCCTGATATGCCCGGGCTCGATCGGAAAAGTTCTTGAAATGTCGCGAGCTTCCCGAGCTTCGATGGTCGTCAAACTATCCGTCCCGGGGTAGCCCGACAAGGCCAGACTTGAGCCCTTCGCGGCCCGGAAAAAGCCGTTTTTGGAGCGCCGATGACCGGCACAGATCACGCCAATGGGCGGCAAAGCGGCCGTCCTCCCTTGACCATCTATCTCGCCTCCCCGCGAGGGTTCTGCGCCGGCGTCGACCGGGCGATCCAGATCGTCGAGCTCGCGCTCGAGAAATACGGCGCCCCGGTCTATGTCCGCCACGCCATCGTCCACAACCGCTACGTGGTGGATACGCTGAAGGCGAAGGGGGCCATCTTCGTCGAGGAATTGGACGAAATCCCGAACACCGACGCCCCTATCGTGTTCTCCGCCCATGGCGTGCCCAAGGCGGTGCCGGACGCCGCGCGGAACCGCCGCATGTTCGTTCTGGACGCCACCTGCCCGCTCGTCTCCAAGGTGCATGTCGAGGCCGAGCGGCTCCATGGCTCCGGCGCCGAGATCCTGCTGATCGGGCATGCGGGGCACCCGGAAGTGATCGGCACCACGGGCCAGCTGCCGCCGGGCGCCGTGCACCTGATCGAGACCATCACAGATGCCTTGGCCTTCATGCCCAAGGACCCCGAGAAGCTCGCCGTGATCACTCAGACCACGCTCTCGGTGGACGACACCAAGGAGATCCTCGACACCCTCAAGGCGCGCTTTCCGGCGCTCGCCGTGCCGCGCAAGGACGATATTTGCTACGCCACGACGAACCGTCAGGACGCGGTGAAGCGAATCGCGCCAAAATGCGACCGCATGATCGTGGTCGGCTCGCCCAACAGCTCGAACTCGCTCCGCCTCGTGGAGGTCGCCGAGCGGGCCGGCTGTCCTTTCGCCCTCCTCATGGAGCGTGCGGCCGAGATCGACTGGAGCGTGTTCGACGGCATTCGCCGCCTCGGGGTCACGGCAGGCGCCTCGGCGCCAGAGGTGCTGGTGGACAACATCATCGACGCCTTCCGGGAGCGGTTCGACGTTGAGGTCGAGACCGTCACCACGGCGGAAGAGAACATCGCCTTCAAGCTCCCCCGCGAGCTCAGAGACATGCCGGCGGTCTAGATGGCTGTCTACACGGACGTCTCTGACGACGAGCTCGAAACGTTCATCGGAAGCTATGACATCGGCGCGCTGACCTCGTTCAAAGGCATCGCCGAAGGCGTCGAGAACTCGAACTATCTCGTCCATACCGAGGCCGGGCCCTACATTCTCACGCTTTACGAGAAGCGGGTGCAACCGCGAGATCTCCCCTATTTCCTCGCGCTCATGGAGCATCTCGCCGCGCGCGGCATCTCCTGCCCGCTGCCGGTCCGCGACCGCGAGGGCCGCATCCTGAAGGAGCTGGCGGGGCGCCCTGCCGCGCTGATCAACTTCCTGGAAGGCTTGTGGGTGCGGCGGCCGGGGATCGAGCATTGCACCGGGCTCGGCCAGGCGCTTGCCAAGTTCCACCTCGCGGGCCTCGACTTCCCCATGCAGCGCGAGAACGATTTGTCGCTGCCGGGCTGGCGCGCGCTCTACGAAGCGGTGAGCGCAAGCGCCGATGGCGTCATTCCCGGGCTCAGCGGCGTGATCGCGCGGGAGCTGCAGCATCTCGAAGCGCACTGGACCGCGGACCTGCCCAAGGGCGTGATCCACGCCGATCTCTTTCCCGACAACGTGTTCTTTCTCGACGACAAGGTCTCAGGGCTGATCGACTTCTATTTCGCCTGCAACGACATGCTCGCTTACGACGTCGCCGTGTGTCTCAACGCCTGGTGCTTCGAACCCGATGCGAGCTTCAACGTCACGAAGGCGCGCGCCATGCTTCAGGCCTACGAGGCGGAACGCAAGCTGACCGAGGCGGAGCTGAACGCCATGCCGCTGCTTGCCCGCGGCGCGGCGCTGCGCTTCCTGCTGACGCGCACCTATGACTTTCTCAACACGGACGCGAACGCTCTGGTGAAGACCAAGGACCCGAACGAGTATTTGCGCAAGCTGCGCTTCCACCAGCGCGTGACGTCCTATCGCGACTACGGGCTCGGAGCGCATTGAGCATGGCTGAACGCCCCAAGGTGGTTATTCACACCGACGGCGCTTGCTCCGGCAATCCGGGGCCCGGCGGCTGGGGCGCGATCCTGGAGTCCGGGCCGCACCGCAAGGAGATCAAGGGCGGCGAGCCCATGACCACCAACAACCGCATGGAGCTGACCGCGGCCATCGAGGCGCTCGAGGCCCTCAAAGGGCCGTCGGATATCGACCTCTACACCGACTCCAACTATCTGCGCGGCGGCATCACGAGCTGGATCAAGGGTTGGAACAAGAACGGCTGGCGCACGGCCGACAAGAAGCCCGTGAAGAACGCGGAACTCTGGCAGCGGCTGCAAGAGGCGGAGGCGCGCCACACGGTGCGCTGGCATTGGGTCAAGGGCCATGTGGGCCATGACGACAACGAGCGGGCCGACGAGCTTGCCCGCGAGGGCATGGCGCCGTTTCTCGGCGATCGGCGTTCTGCGAAGTAAGTTGTCATTGCCCGGCTTGACCGGGCAATCCAGTAACCCCTGCCGTCCAATCCAAACGAAGTTCGGTGGTTATTGGATGCCCGCCTGCGCGGGCATGACAAGATCTAGATCTCTGCCAGCATGCTCTCGGCGGTCGAGACCTCGGCGACGCCGGGCGAGTCCTCGGTGTGCAGCACTTTCACCACGCCGTCGTCGACCAACATGGCATAGCGCTTGGAGCGGGTGCCGAGACCGATGCCGCTGCCGTCGAAGTCCATGCCGATCTTCCTGGTGAACTCGGCATTGCCGTCGGACAGGAACAGCACCTTGCCCTTGGCGCCGGAATTCTCTTCCCAGGCCGCGAGCACGAAGGGATCGTTGACGGCGACGCAAACCACCGAATCGATGCCTTTGTTCTTGAACGCGTCGGCATTCTCGATGAAGCCGGGCAGATGCTTCAGATGGCAGGTGGGGGTGAAGGCGCCGGGCACCGCGAATAGCACGACCTTCTTGCCGGCGAACACGTCCTTGGTCGACAAGCTCTCGATTCCGTCAGGCCCCATGAAACGGAACGTGGTTTCCGGCAGGCTGTCTCCCTTGGCGATAGTCATATGCGGCCTCTCCTTCAATCCTCATGCGTGTTCGCGGGCACCATATCGGCTTCGCCGCACCCGGCCAAGGCCGCCGCTGGCGCCAAAGACCGGGGCCGGCGCTACTTCGCCGTCCAGGTGGTTTCGGTCGAGCCCTCGTCCGAGACGAGAACCATCCGGAGCGGCTTGCCCTTGATGGCGGCGGCTTCCTCCGGCGAATAGAAGGTCACGGAGAAGCGCTGCTTGCCGTCCTCGACGGGACCGAGCGCCTTCGGCACCGGCACGGCGATCTCGGGATTGTCGATGAAGAGATCGGTTCCGGATGCGCCTTCCGGGAAGAGCGCCTCGATCTCGAGACCGGGCTTCGGGGCGTCGAGATTGGCCGTGACGCTCGCAATCCGCGGCAGCGCATCCGTCGTCGCAGGCTGCGGCACGTCGGCAAGCGCAGTCTCGACGAGCATCGCGTCGCCCTTGCCGAGATCGGGCGGCAGCATGACGTTGAGCGATACGGAATTGGGAATGCACAGATCCTTGCACAGCCCGTATTCGAAGCTCACCGACAGATCGACCGGCTCGCCGGCGTTCTCCGGCGTGATCCTGACCGGAAAGACGACCTCGCCGTCGTAACCGATCGCCGTGCCGTTCGCGTCGGCGAAGCGGTGGGGCGCCGGGTATAGCACCTCGGCGCTTTTCAGATTTTTCGAGCCCGACCAATCGAAGGTGGGCGGCACGCCGGAGTCGCCGGGGTTCCGCCAATAGGTCTTCCAGCCGGGATCCATGCGAAGCTGGATTGCGGCGTAAGGCGCAGCGGTCCCGTCCTTTGTGACCGCGGCGCTGACGACCCGCACCTTGGAATCGGTTTGATCCGCCCACGGTGATTCGCCGACGGGCGCGGCGAGCCCGCTGCCGCCGAAGGCGATGCCCAGGAAGACGCCAAATGCCAAAGCGGCAGGCAGCGAGGCGGCGCGGCGTACCAAGAAACTTGTTCCGATCATGACATCCAGTTCATGCAGTGGCCGAACATAAGGCGGCAAATCTAGCCGCGCGGCCCGACCGGCGCGACCACCAGCGGGCCTGATGTGCGTCACTCTTTTGTGAGCCCTATGCGGCGAGAATGGCGCGGACTGCCTTAATTTAGGTTGCCCCTTACTTCGGAATGGAACTGCTGTAGCATGGGAGTATGGCAAGCCGATCCCATTCCTTAGAGGACGAAGGCTATCTCGATGGTCAACTCCTCATCGCCATGCCGGCAATGGGCGATCCGCGCTTTTCCCGCTCGGTCATTTATCTGTGCGCACACTCCTCGGAGGGCGCCATGGGCATCATCATCAATCAGCGGGCGCCAAATATCAGCTTCACCGAGCTTCTCGAGCAGCTCAACGTCATCGTGCCGTCCGAAGACAGCATCTCGCTGCCGCCGAGCTTGGGCACCATGGCGGTGCATCTCGGCGGCCCGGTGGAGACGGGCCGTGGCTTCGTGCTGCACAGCGCCGACTATTTCAAGGCGGAGAGCACGCTGCCCATCGACGAGAGCGTCTGTCTCACGGCGACCATCGACATCCTGCGCGACATCGCCCATGGGAGCGGTCCCAACAAGGCGCTGCTCGCGCTCGGCTATGCGGGCTGGGCGCCGGGTCAGCTGGAGAACGAGATCCACGCCAATGGCTGGCTGAACTGCCCGGCCGATCCGGAGTTGATCTTCGATCCCCAGGTCGACATGAAATATCATCGCGCGTTCAACCGTCTCGGGATCGACCCGATCCGCCTCGTCAACGACTCAGGTCACGCCTGACGTTACGGTGCTCGGCCCGGGGAGCTCCGGCAGGGCCGGCTTGCTCGGCGCGCTCACTTCAAGACTAGACGGTGCTTGCGGCTCGGCCGGTGCATTCGCGCGCTCGCGCTGTTTGCGTTTGCGGTGGCTGGCCAGCGCCGTCAGCAAGCTGGCCACGTCCTTCGCCGACATCGGCTCGCCGTAATAATAGCCTTGGCCGAACTCGCAGCCGATCGAGCGCAGGTAGCTCGCATCGGCTTGGGTCTCGACGCCCTCAGCCACCACCTCCTTGCCGAGCTCATGCGCGAGCGCAATCACCGAGCGCAGGATAAGCGGCGTCTGCCCGTTGAGCGAGCTGTCGTGGACGAGGGAGCGGTCCACCTTGATGGTGTCGAAGGGGAAGCGGTGCAGATAGCTGAGCGAGCTGTAGCCCGTGCCGAAATCGTCGAGGGCAAGGCCTGCGCCGAAGGTCTTGAGCCAGGTGAGGATCTCGACGGCGCGCTCCGGGTTCTCCATGACGAGCGACTCGGTGATCTCGAGCTTGAGCGTGCCCCGCGGCACCGACTCGCGAGCCAGCATCAGCCTGATCTCTTGCACCATGTCCTGGCGGAAGAGCTGGCGGCTGGACACGTTCACGCTGACGAAGAGAGGATCGCGGTCGCGCGGCAGCACTTTGTGCCAGCTCGCTGCCTCCTCAAGAGCCTTGCCTAACACATAGCTTCCGAGATCGACGATCAGCCCGGACTCCTCGGCGAGCGGGATGAAGTCATCGGCCGCAAGCCGGCCGCGGGTCGGGTGGTCCCAGCGCAGCAGCGCCTCGAAGCCCGCGAGCTGGTTCGACGCGAGCCGGGTAATCGGCTGATACAGAACTGAGATTTGGTGCCTATCCAACGCCATGCGGAGCTCGCTTTCGAGCGGCAGGCGGCTTTCGTCCTCGGTCCGCATGGCCGGGTTGAAGATCTCGATGCGGTCGGCGCCGCCGCGCTTCGCCCGCAGCATGGCGATCTCGCCGTCGCGCAGCATGTCCTGCCCGGTGGTTTGCGAGCCGTCGTGAACGACGATGCCGATCGAGGCGGTGAGGATGATCTCCTTGGCGCTGATCTTCATGGGCGTGCGCAGCGCCCGCCTCACCCGCTCGGCGAGCGTCGCCACGTGGTGCGGGTCGCTATCGGAGATCAACAGGATGGCGAACTGATCGCCGCCGAGACGGGCGAGCGTGTCTTGCGGATTGAGGTGGCGCCCGAGGCGGCGGCCGAGCGTCAGGAGCATCGAGTCGCCGATGACGAGGCCGAAGCTCTTGTTGACGTTCTTGAAGCGGTCGATGTCGATGAAGATGAGTGTCGGGCGATGCGCCTGGCCTTCGGCGGCGCGGGTGATCGCGCCTTGCAGCCGGTCCATGAACAGCTCGCGGTTCGGCAGGCCGGTCAGGCTGTCATGCACCGCGTCATGCATCAGCCGCTCGTGGGAGCGCTTGAGGCTGGTCACGTCCCGCATCAGGCCGACGCAGCGCAACAGCCGCGCATTCTCGTTCGGCGCGGCGTGCGCGCGAAGATCGTACCAAAGGTAGGTGCCGTCGTGACGACGCAGGCGGAAGTCGAGCACGAGGTCGCCGCCCTGCTTCTCCTGCAGCGACCAGAGCATGAGGCGGAAGCGCTCACGGTCGGACGCATGCATATGCTGAAGGAATTCCTCGACCGTCACGTTGAGCGCGCCGGGATCGAGCCCGAGCTCCATCTCGGCCTCCGTCGCTACGGTAATGAGGTCGCGGCCCGCGTGCCATTGGAAGACGTGCGTGCCCGAGCCGTCGACGGCGAGCGACTTCATCTGCACGAGACTCGGCGGGCCGAGGCTGACGGCGCCGCCGCCGCTGCGGAAGGCAAACTGAGTGACGGTAAAGCCGAGCAGCACGACGATGAGCACGAGCCCGGCGACGAGGCCGGAGACGGCGATCTCACCGGAGAGCTTGCCCAACACGATCATCGTGGCGCCGAGCAGCCAGACGATGAGCAGCATCCAGCTCGGGATCAGCGACATGGCGCGGTCTTGGCCGCGCAGCGCGAAATAGGCGATGAGACCGGTGCCGACCCCCGCGATCAGCACCGCCGAAGAGCGCGCCAGGCCCGAGGCGGTTTGCGGGTCGATGATGGCGACGCCAATGAGCGCGAACTGCGCGGCGATCCAGACCCAGAAGATGGTCCTGATCCAGACATGCCACAGGCCGATGCGCAGGAAGGTGTAGAGGAACAGCACGAGGCTCGCGGCGAGCCCTGCCTCCGCGGCGGCCCGATAGAGCGCTGTGCGGTCCGGACCCACGGGGAACAGCTTGTTCCAGAAGCCGAAGTCGACGCAGAAATAGATGAGCGCGGCCCAGGCGACGAGCGCGGTGGCGGGGAAGATGGCGCGATGATTGGCGGCGAAGATCGCGGTGAGGAAAATGGCGAGCAGTCCGGTAATGCCGAGCAGCACGCCGTTGAACAGCATGCGATCCTGCTGCTTCGCTTGATAGGGGTTGGGATCCCACAGGGCGAGCCGCGGCACGGTCGACGAGGCAAGCTCCGCCGCGAAGGTCACGGTCTGCCCCGGCTCGAGATTGATCCGGAACATGTCGGCGCGGTCGCTCTTCAGGGGCTCGGGCCGGAAGCCGAGCGAAGGGGTGATCGCGGTGATACGCGGCGCATCGAGCTCGGGCCTAAGCACGCGTGAGTTGGCGAGCGTGTAGCGCGGCGCCACGAGCCAACGGACGATCTGCTTGTCCGTAGGGTTCGACAGGGCAAAGACGAGCCAGCCAGGATTGGTGCCTGGCGTCGAGGCCTGTACCGCCATGCGGCCGATATAACCGTCGGGCCCCGGCGCGGTCTCGATCTGCAGCCGGTCGCCGCGGCCTTCGTAGAGCTCGGCCTTGGCGGTGATGTCGATTCTGGGCTGATCGGGATCTACGGGGATCGCCTCGATGGCATAGGCGAAGCCCGGCAAGAGAAGGGCGAAGGCGAGAAGAACGGCGCAGGCAAGCGCACGCCACCAGTCCTGACATCGCTGCCAGGCACGGGGCGCTTCAGCGCTTGCCGAGGCGTTCCATTCCGCCATGCTTCCCCCGTTCTCGAGACGCTGCCGACCTAGACGCGCGGGTCGGTGTCAAGCAGCGCGTAGAGGAGGTGATCCTGCCACACGCCGTTGATCCGCAAATAACGGCGCGCCAAGCCCTCGCGCTTGAAACCTGTCTTCTCCAAGAGCCGCATCGAGGCCGCGTTGGTCGGCAGGCACGCCGCCTCCAGCCGATGCAGTTCAAGGGAATCGAATACGAAAGGCACGACGGCGCGGACGGCCGCCGTCATGTAGCCCTGCTGGGCGTATTGGGAGCCGATCCAGTAGCCAAGCGTGCAAGACTGGGTCACGCCACGGCGCACATTGCAGAGCGTCAGCCCGCCGACCAGCTCGCTGGTCGCGGCCGCATAGATGAAGAGCGCATAGCCCACGTCCTCGCGAAGATCGCGCAGATAGTGGCGCACCCGCCGCCGGAATGAGGCGCGGGACAGTTCGTCCGCCGCCCAGAGCGGCTCCCACGGTATGAGAAATTCGCGGCTCGAGGCGCGGAGCTCGGCCCAAGCGGGATAGTCGGACATCTGCGGGGTCCGCAGCATGACGCGCTCGGACTCGATGACCGGCCCAAAGTCGCTCGGGGAGGCAGCTCGCAGCAATGCCATCGACTAAGACCCTCTTCAGGCGGCCTTGCTCGCCGGACCGGTGAATTTTGCCGCCACGGCGTCGAATCTTGCAACATTAACAATGGGCCCGACCGTGGCAAGGCTCAGCGGCGAGACAAGCAGCCGCTCCAGCATCGCTTGCAGGTCAGCCGTCTCGACCGTCTCGACCCGCTCGATCAGCTCCTCGGTCGGCAACACCCGGCCGTGGATCAAGATTTGCCGGGCGAGCTGCTCGGCGCGGGCGCCCGAGCTCTCGAGCCCGGCGAGGAGCCCCATCTTGAGCTGCGCCTTCACCCGGGCAATCTCACCATCGTCGAAACCCTGATCGGCGGCACGCTCCAGCTCGTCGCGGATCACCGAGAACAGCTCGTCCGCGCGGTCCGGGGCACCGGCCGCATGGACCACGAACATGCCGCTATCGGTCAGCCCCGTGGAGAACGCATAGATGGCGTAGCAGAGCCCGCGCCGCTCGCGAACCTCTTGAAATAGTCGAGAGGACATGCCCCCGCCGAGCGCGCCGGCGAGGATCTGGGCCGCGAAATAGTCGGGGTGGCGATAAGGCGGCGCCTCGAAGGCGAGCACGAGATGGGTCTGCTCGAAGGGCTTGCTCGACCGTTTGGAGCCGCCGGTATAGATCGCGCTCTGCGGCCGCGGCGGCGTCTTCTCGGGCAAGCCGGCAAGCCGGCGCTCGGCTTCCGCGACGAGCGCCGCATGATCGACGGCGCCGGCGGCGGCCAGCACCATATTGGGCGCATGGTAGTGGGTGGCGAGGTACGTGCCGAGATGCGTCCGGCCGAAGCCGCTCACGCTCTCCACCGTGCCGAGGATCGGCCGGCCGGCCGGCTGATCCGGAAACGCCGCCTCGGACACGAGGTCGAACACGATGTCCTCAGGCGAATCCATGGACGCGGCGATCTCTTGCAGGATCACGTCGCGCTCGCGGCCAAGCTCGGCACGGTCGAAGGTGGGCTCGAGAAGGATGTCGCTCAGGATGTCGAGGGCGAGCGGCATGTCGTTGCGCATCACCCGCGCGTAATAGGCGGTGGAATCCACGCTCGTGGCGGCGTTGAGCTCGCCGCCGACTGCCTCGATCTCCTCGGCGATGTCGCGGGCGCTGCGCCGCGCGGTGCCTTTGAAGGCCATGTGCTCGAGGAAGTGGGCGACGCCGTGCTCGGCGCGGCCTTCAGAACGGCTCCCCGCCCCCACCCAGATGCCGAGCGAAACGGTCTCGACCTCGGGCATGGCGTGGCTGATCACCGTCAGGCCATTTTTCAGTTGCGTCCGCGCTACGCTCATGCGCCGACCTCCGCGCGCGCGCGCGTCGCACGACCATGGCTGACGATGAAGTCGGCGACGGCGGCAAAATCGTTCGGCAGCGAGGTGCAACGCTCGTCCTGGCCGAGCCGCAGGCTCAAGCGCTCGGGCTGCTCGGGCACGCGGCCGGTCGCCCGCTTCACCGCCTCCGGGAACTTGGCCGGATGGGCGGTCGACAGCACGACCATGGGAGTCGTGCCGAGATCGGCCTCTTGGTGGGACGCGGCGACGGCGACCGCGGTGTGCGGATCGACCAGCATGCCCGTCTCTTCGAAAATCCCCCGAATGGTCATCTCCGTGTCTTGCTCGCCGACCGAATGCGCGCCGAAAAGATCGCGCAACTGGCCGAGCTCTCCCTGGCTCATGCGGAATGCGCCGGTCTTGCGCAGCTCCTCCATCAAGGCCCCGACGCGGGCGGGATCGCGGCCGGCAAGCTCGAACAACAAGCGCTCGAAATTGCTCGCAAGCTGGATATCCATGCTCGGGCTTGAGGTGGCGATGACGCCTTGCGGCTCGAAAACCCCCGACGCAAAAGCGCGGGGTAAACTGTCGTTGAGGTTCGTGGCGATAACGAGGCGCCGGACCGGCAGGCCCATGGCGCGGGCCGCGTAACCTGCGAAAATATCACCAAAATTTCCGGTCGGCACCGTGAAGGCCACGGGCCGATGGGGCGCGCCGAGGCTGACGGCGGCGGTGAAATAATACGGGATCTGCGCGAGGATCCGCGCAAAGTTGATCGAGTTCACGCCGGTGAGCGCAAGCCGGCCGCTCAAGCCCTGGTCCCTGAACAGCGCCTTCACGATCGCCTGGCAGTCGTCGAATGTGCCCTCGAGCGCGATGTTATGGACATTGGCCTCGGTCGCCGTGGTCATCTGGCGGCGCTGCACGTCGCTGATGCGGCCCTTGGGGTGGAGGATGAACACGTCGATGGCATCGAGCCCGCGAAACGCCTCGATGGCCGCAGCGCCGGTGTCGCCGGAGGTGGCGCCGACCACGGTCGCGTGCGCGCCCTTGCGCAGCAGCGTCCGGTTCATGAACCGGGACACGACCTGCATGGCGAGGTCCTTGAAGGCGAGCGTCGGCCCGTGGAAGAGCTCCAGCACGAAGGCATTCGGGCCGAGCTGGCAAAGAGGTGCGACCGCCGGGTGGTGGAAGCCGTCATAAGCCTCCTCCAGCACGCATTCGAGGTCGCCGAGGCAGGGATCGCCGGCGAGATAGGGGCTCATGATCCGGTAGGCGGCATCGGCATAGTCGAGCCCGGCAAGGCCTGCGATCTCGTCCGGCTCGAGCCGCGGCCAGGCCTCGGGCATGAACAGCCCGCCATCCGGGGCTAGCGCCGCCATCAGCGCACCCTCAAAGGAGAGCGCCGGCGCCTCACCGCGCGTGGAGATGAACTTCAAGGTCTGCCTCTCGCCGAAAAAGGGGGCTTTTGCCTGACCCTAGCGGTCGGAGAGGCCCCCCGCAACAAGGCCGGAAAAGGCTCGTTAAGAGCCTTTGCCGCGATAGGCGCCCCAGACAAAGACCCCGTAGATCACCACCAGGCACACGGCCAAGCCGAACCAGGTGATTGCGTATTGCAGGTGGTTGTTGGGGAAGGTGAGCCGGGTCTGGCCCCCTTGCGGCCAGCCACCGGGCACCTCGCCCGCCTTGGCCTCGAGGAAGAACGGCGCCACCTGGACCGTACCGCCGGGAAACATGGACCGCGACATGGCCGGCAGGTCGCGGCTAAACCACTGATTCTTTTCAGGTTCGTTGTCGGGCACGAAGATATTCGGCTGTTCGGAGGGGCGCACGAGGCCGGTGACGGTCACGACCTCCGAGACCTCACCCTGTTTCCGGGTGGCGGGATCGCGCAAGGCATCGGGCACGAAGCCGCGGTCGACCAGCAGCATGGTGCCTTTGACGGTCTCGAGGGGCGTAATGACGTGCCAGCCCGGCTCGCCCTCCGGCGACAACGCATAGAGATAGCGCTCCAGGGTGTGGTGGTAGCGGCCCTCGGCGGTGACCGGCGTATAAGTTAGATCCCGGCCCTCGCGGGCGAGTGCGATCGCGCGGTCAAGCGTGATGGGCTTGCGCTCCGTCCGCGCCGCGACTTGCGCGATGAGCCCTTCCTTCCACTGGAGCCGCTGAAGCTGCCAAACGCCGAGGCCGATCAGCAACGCCACGCCGAGAAGCGTGGCGATGGTGAGCTTCACAAGTCCGGCAGTCCGCATCGGGCGCCTCTAATCGGAGGCGAGCTTGCCCTCTTCGGCCTTGTGCCTGAACTGGAGCGCGATAAGCGCCCCCTTAAAGGCCCGAAGCAAGAGCAGAGGCAGGATGAGGGCGAGGCTGCCCCAGACGAGAGCATGCAGCCAATAGGGCGGCTGGTAGCGGACCTCCACGAGGAGCGCCGCACCGACGATGATGAAGCCGGTGATCAGAATGACGAACACCGCAGGCCCGTCGCCGGAATGAGCGAAGTCATAGTCGAGACCGCAAACGTCGCAGCGCGGCGCGAGCGTGAGGTAGCCAGCAAAGAGCTTGCCCTGGTGGCAGGCGGGGCAGCGGCCCACCAACCCGGCCCACATGGTCGAGCCCAGGGAGTGGTGTGCATGGCTGATCTGTTTGTCGTTCATCGAAGGTCCAGGTCCAAATCAAAAGGGGGCGGCCGTCCGACCGCCCCCTCCATATAAGACGGCGTCGCCGCGCCGCTAGGGCGAGGGATAGTTGCTGCCCGATCCCCACACATAGATGCAGGTGAACAGGAACAGCCACACCACGTCGACGAAATGCCAGTACCAGGCGGCAGCCTCGAAGCCGAAATGCTGCTTCGGCGTAAAGTGGCCTTGCAGCGCCCGGAACAGGCAGACGATCAGGAAGATCGTGCCGACGATCACATGGAAACCGTGGAAGCCGGTCGCCATGAAGAAGGTCGAGCCGTAGATGTGGTTCGAGAAGCCGAAGCCGGCATGCATGTACTCGAAGGCCTGGAAGCTGGTGAACAGGAGGCCAAGCACGACGGTGCAGGCGAGACCCCAAACCAGGCCCTTGCGGTCGTTGTGCAGCATCGCGTGGTGCGCCCAGGTCGCCGTCGTGCCCGAGGTGAGCAGGATCAGCGTGTTGACGAAGGGCAGGCCCCACGGATTGAAGGTGTGCCCGAAATAGCCGAGCCCGGCCACGCCGGTATCGGCGCTCGGGATCGGCGGCCACTCGCCGCCGAGCACCTTGGTGCGCGCATACGTCACCACATCGTGGGGGAACAGGGCCACGTCGAAATAGGCCCAGAACCACGCCACGAAGAACATCACCTCAGAGGCGATGAACAGGATCATGCCGTAGCGCAGATGGAGCTGCACGACGGGGGTCTCGAGGCCCTCATGCGCCTCTTTGATGACGTCGCGCCACCACCCGAACATGGTGATGATGACCAGAGGAGACCCGGCAGGACGTACCAGAGATGCGGGGTGCCTGCCTTCTTCGACATGAAGTACATGAGAAAGCCGACGGCGAGGCTCAGCGCGCCGAGGGCACCTACGATCGGCCACGGGCTCGGATCGACGAGGTGGTAGTCGTGTTGCGGTTTAGCGTGGGCTTGGGCCATCTTCTCGTTCCCCTTCCTCCCCAGTCTGTCTCACCGGCGCGTCTCACGCGCCGCTTGGCTCACGATCCCGAAGTCTTGTCCTGCGTTACCGCCGCGACGGGATGATCGTCGTTGAGGTAGAAGGTGTAGGACAGAGTGACCTCGGTCAGATTCTTGGTGTCGTCGTCGTCGACCATCTTGGGATCGACGAAGAACGTCACCGGCATTTCCTTGCTCGCGCCCGGCACGAGCGTCTGCTTGGTGAAGCAGAAGCACTGGATCTTATTGAAGTAGGGCGCGATCTGCCCCGGTGACACGTTGAAGATCGCGCTCCCGGTGATCGGATGATCGGAATTGTTGGTCGCCTTGAAGAAGGCAAGCGCGGTCTCGCCGATCTTGACGTCCATCTTCTTCTGCACCGGCACGAAGCTCCAATTCAGGTGCTTGTCGACGTTGGCGTCGAAGCGGACGGTGATGGTGCGGTCGAGCACTTCGTCGGCGCCCCTGTTGGCGCGCAGCGGCGTGCCGTTATAGCCGGTCGCCTGGCAGAAAATGCGATAAAGCGGCACGGCCGCGAAGGACAGGCCGACCATGGCGGCAACCAAGCCGACCAGCGAAAGGGCGACGATGTTCTTGGCGCCTTGATTCTTTTTGTTCGGTTGGTCGGTCATGCGGCGTCCCGATCAGACAGGTCCATTGAGGACATTTCCGCCAAGCCTGACAATGGTGACGATGAAGAACAGCACGACGAGCACCGCAAGGATCCAGGCGATGGCCACTGACCGTTTGCGTTGACGTCGTTTGCGTTCGGCTTCCGCATCTTGCATCACGACGCCCAGCTGAGCGGCAGTGCGCCGCTGCCGATACCGAAGCCCTGCTCCACCAGAAGAGCGGCGAAGAGCACGAAGAGATAGAGCACCGAATAGGCGAAAAGGTGCTTGGCCGCCCGTTCGGCCGCCTCCCCTTCCCGCGTGCGATAGCAATCCACGGCGAAAACGACAAAGAAAGCGCCGAGGATCGAGGCGACGACGGTGTAGAGCATGCCGCCCAAGCCGATGACGGAAGGCACCATGCCGAGCGGCGCCAGGATGAGGCTGTAGATCAGGATCTGCCGCCGCGTCTCGTCGGCCCCGTGGGTGACGGGCAGCATGGGCACCCCGGCCCGCTCGTAGTCGCGGGCGCGGATCAGCGCCAGCGCCCAGAAATGGGGCGGCGTCCACATGAAGATGATGAGAAACAGCACGAAGGGCTCAAGGCTGACCGTGCCGGTCGCGGCCGCCCAGCCGATCATCGGCGGAAAGGCGCCCGCGGCGCCGCCAATGACGATGTTCTGAGGCGTCGTCCGCTTCAGCCACATCGTGTAGACAAAGACATAGAAGGCAATGGTGAAAGCCAGCAGCCCGGCCGCAACCCAGTTCGCCATCAGGCCGAGACAGATCACCGAGAAGCCGGCAAGCACGCTTCCGAAGGTGAGCGCCTCCTGGGGCGTAACGGCCCCTTGCGGCACGGGCCGCGCGGCGGTGCGCGCCATGCGGGCGTCGATATCGGCGTCGTACCACATGTTCAGCGCGCCCGAGGCGCCGGCCCCGACGGCGATGCAGATAAGCGCGGCAATGGCGAGGACGGGATGCATGGTGCCCGGCGCCGCGACCAGGCCGACCAGCGCCGTGAACACCACGAGGAACATCACCCGCGGCTTCAGCAGCGCCACATAGTCAGCGACGTCGCCCCCAAGGGCGACGTCGTACTTCTCTGGAATCGCTTGGACCGTGACGTCGGACATCGACCTACTCACTCAAGCCCCTCTGCGGTCGCGAGCGCCCTGCCCATCACTTGATGCGCGGCAGCGTCTCGTAGGTGTGGAACGGCGGCGGTGACGGCAGCGTCCATTCGAGCGTCGTGGCGCCGGCACCCCACGGATTGGCGGCCGCGCGCTGCTTTTTGGCGAACATGTAGGCGATGGAGAACAGGAACACCAACACGCCCGCAAAGCCGATATAGGAGCCGATGGAGGAGACCATGTTCCACCCGGCATAGGCATCGGGATAGTCGGCATAGCGACGCGGCATGCCGGCGAGGCCGAGGAAGTGCTGCGGGAAGAAGGTCAGGTTGGCGCCGATAAACATCAGCCAGAAGTGAAGCTTGCCGAGCGTCTCGGAGTACATGTAGCCCCACATCTTCGGCGCCCAGTAGTACCAGCCGGCAAAGATCGAGAACACCGCACCGATCGACATGGTGTAGTGGAAGTGGGCCACCACGTAATAGGTGTCATGCAGCGAACGGTCGACGCCCGCGTTCGACAGCACCACGCCGGTGACGCCGCCAACGGTGAACAGGAAGATGAAGCCGATCGCCCACAGCATCGGCGTGTCGAACCTGAGCGATCCGCCCCACATGGTGGCGATCCACGAGAAGATCTTGATGCCCGTGGGCACGGCGATGACCATGGTGGCGAACACGAAATAGGCCTGCGTGTTCACCGAGATGCCGGCCGCGTACATGTGATGCGCCCATACCACGAAGCCGATCACGCCGATGGCGACCATGGCGTAGGCCATGCCGAGATAGCCGAAGATCGGCTTCCGCGAGAACGTCGACACGATCTGGCTGACGATGCCGAAGCCCGGGACGATCAGGATGTACACCTCGGGATGGCCGAAGAACCAGAACAGGTGCTGCCACAGGATCGGGTCGCCGCCATGGGCCGAGTCGAAGAACGCGGTGCCGAAGTTGCGGTCCGTCAGGAGCATGGTGATGGCACCCGCCAGCACCGGCAGCGACAGGAGCAGCAGGAAGGCGGTGACCAGCACGGCCCACACGAACAGCGGCATCTTGTGCAGGGTCATGCCCGGCGCACGCATGTTGAAGATGGTGGTGATGAAGTTGATGGCGCCGAGGATCGAGGACGCGCCGGCAAGATGGAGCGACAGGAGGGCGAAGTCCATGGCGATGCCCGGCATGCCGATTGTGCTGAGCGGCGCATAGACGGTCCAGCCGCTGCCCGCGCCGGTCGTGCCGGCGGCGCCGGGCATGAACAGCGACGTGACGAGAAGCGTAAAGGCCATCACGATAAGCCAGAACGAGATGTTGTTCATGCGCGGGAAGGCCATGTCCGGCGCGCCGATCATCAGCGGCACCATCCAGTTGCCGAAGCCGCCCATAGTCGAGGGCATGACCATGAAGAACACCATGATCAGGCCGTGGGCGGTGACGAAGACGTTGAACATCTCGGGGTTGGAGAAGATCTGCATGCCGGGCTCCATGAGCTCGGCGCGCATGCCCATGGACAACAGGCCGCCAACCACACCCGCCACGAGGGCGAAGATCAGGTACATCGTACCGATGTCCTTGTGGTTGGTGGAGAACAGCCACCGAGTCACGCCATACGGATGTTCGTCGTGATGGGCGGCTTCTGCCTGGGCGGTTTTTGCCATGACTGTCTTCCCTTACGTCCCTTGTTCTTTGAGCCTTCGGCCCGTTCGGACCACGCTTTCGTTTTCCGGTTCAGCTACTTCTCGATAGCGGCGACTTTGCTCTTGCTGTCGATCTGCGCCGCTTTCTGCTTGGCGACCCACGCATCGTACTCCTCCTGGGAGACGACGTGGACGGCGATCGGCATGAAGGCGTGATTGCGGCCGCAAAGCTCAGAGCACTGGCCGTAGAACCAGCCCTCCCTCTCGGCCCTGAACCAGGTCTTCTGGAGGCGCCCCGGAACCGCGTCGAGCTTGACGCCGAAGGACGGCATGGCCCAGTCGTGAATCACGTCGTTGGACTTGAGACCGACGATGACGTTCTTGTTCACCGGCACCACGACCTCGTTGTTGACGGTGAGAAGACGGGGCTGGCCCGGCTTCAGATCGGCGTCCTGCACCATGATGGAATTGAAGTTGATGCCCTCGTCGGGATATTCGTAGGACCAGTACCACTGATTGCCGGTGGCCGTGATGGTGACGTCGGCCTTGGGAAAGTCGTACTGGGCGAACAGCAGCCGGAACGAGGGAATGGCGATGGCCACGAGGATGAAGATCGGGATGACCGTCCAGGCGACTTCGATCGGGGTGTTGTGCGAGGTGCGGGACGGCTCGGGATTACGCTTCTCGTTGAAGCGCACCATCACATAGATGAGAAGCCCCAGAACGAACAGGGCGATGAGCGTGATGATGATGGTGACGTAGGTATGAAATTCGGTGATCTGCCTCATGATCGGCGAGGCAGCGTCCTGGAAGCCCATCTCCCAGGGTGATGCCATGCCCTCTCCGGCGAGGGCAGGACCACTCATGAAAAGCCCTGCAAGCGCAGCAAGAACCGTCAGCGTGCGGTGGAAGATCGCCATCCCTTCACTCCTAAGCCTGCTCCCCGCCGTCCCCTTCGGCGCGAAGGTTCCGGCCATTATTCATTGGGCATGGGCACCGTTGCCCACGCCGCTCTGCAACAGGGCCAGCGCGAAGATCGTCAGCGCGAAATAATGGCGTCGCCCCCGCTACAAAGTCTTCTTCCCGTCCCCCTGGTCACGCGCTGGGACCTGGTGGTTCTTTTGCGTTTTTTAAAAACATAAAGGATATAGATTGGCAACACTCATGATTCAGAGGTTTCTGCGGCAAATGCACGCTTGACATTGGCTTTCAGCCAATTGCCTCAGGGCTTTGCGGGCGGAGGAAACTTTTCCGGCGGCGGTGCCGCCGAAATTTGGCCCTATTACTCGGCGATGGCGGTTTTCCATGCTGCGCATCGCCTCTTCACACCGCCCGCCTCCGCGCGCTAAGACGCCGGGGCTCCCTATGCGGTCCTGTTGGCGCTTGAAACGGCGGACCGGACGGTCCTTCTGATCCCATGGCTCACATGCCCCTCTTGCAGTTCTTCGCGCCGAGATCCCGCCCTCTGGCTACGCTCAGCGTGGCGCTGGCCCTGGCGATCGGGCTTGGCAGCCATGTGGGGGCGCAAGGCGCAGCCCCCGACGCGGCGACGAGCGCCACGGGACCGGGAAGCGTGGTGCGGGAGACCCACGGCGCCTGGCAGGTGAGCTGCCGTACGCCGCCCGGCGCCAAGGAAGAGAAATGCGCGCTGGTGCAGAGCGTCACCGCCGAGGACCGGCCCAATGTCGGTCTGACGGTCGTATTCTATAAGGCGATCGGCGAGAACAAGAAGCTCTTGCGCGTGGTGGTGCCACTCGGTGTGCTGCTCCCCACCGGGCTCGGACTCAAGATCGACAATCAGGACGTGGGCAACGCGCCCTTCCTCAAATGTGGCAAGCGCGGCTGCGTGGCCGAGGTGGTGTTGCAGGACGACGTCATCGCCAAGCTCAAAAAAGGCGAGACGGCGATGTTCATCATCTTCGACACGCCCGAGGCCGGCATTGGCATTCCGGTCAGCCTGCAAGGCTTCGCGGACGCATTCGCCAACCTGAAATAGCGGCACTTTCATCAGCGCATAAAAAATCGGCGGCAGAAAAGGAGAAATCTGCCGCCGATCGTCCGTCTTTGGGGGACGGAGAACGTCCTTATCCGTGCAGGGTCGCGGTAAGGACGTGACTTGCAAAGTATATGGCGAGGGGAAGCGAACTTTCAAGATTGGGCGCAAATACCGTAAATCGGGAGATCCGCGCCTTGCGCGCCTAGACTGAAGGGCGCAGGTATCTTCGACAGACGATCAACATCGACCAAGGAGGCAATATGGCTTGGTACGATTGGGTCCTCTGGCTCGGCATCCTCTATATGTTCCTAGGCACGGACTTCACGCTGAACTGGCTCAGCGGGATCGCGTTCGGCAAGCGTCTCGATCGCAATTCGTCCAATTTCGTCGCGCGCATCTATTACCGCGTCTGGGCCTCGACAGATCCGAACGCGCGGGCCGACCGCGTGGACGGTCCGGCCAGCGTGCCGGCGCCTTGGGTGACCGCGCTGTGCGCAACGAACGCGCTCGCGACCTGCACGATCGAGATCCTCTTGCTTTACGGCATGCTTCAGGATCCGGTGCCGGCTTATGTGATGCCGGCGGCGTTCGCCTTTCTCTTACGCGCGGTGATCGAGATCATCTACGGCTCGCAGCTCATCTGGGGGCCGGCGCGTTTGCGTGGCGGTGCGCTCTTCAACTATCTGCTGATCGGGCTCGTGCCCCAGGTGTTGATTCCCTGCTTGGTCGCGCTGCGATTCTCCGGCTTGGGCCTCACGCCGTTGTCGCTGCCTCTCTTCGTCGGGATGCCGATTGCGATTCTCGTGTGGACGTGGATCGTTTACCGCAACAATCCGGTGCCCGCTCTCGCCGAGAAACACGCCAAGCGCGCGTGAGGCGCGTCGCGCTTCGGCCGAACATGAAAAGTTCGTTAGGTTAGCCACTTAGTGGCCTCGCGTTCTTGCAACGCTCGGCGATTGGATTATTTTGCCGCCAGCCTGCCGACGACAACGTGCGGGCGTTTGAGGAAATTTGCCAAGGAGGTGGAGCAACCTCTCTCTCGAAAGACTGCACAATTGAAATTCGAAGGTTGCGGCGCGGCACGTCGTTCATGACAAGCCGGAGCAAGCGCCCGAGACAGACCTCGCATCCGACGCAAAGCCTGTCTCCTCACATGACGCATCTTCGGCTGCCCTGCCCGCATAACCAACACAGCCTGTGATGACGCGAATGGTCTGTGCCGCGTGACGCGACCGCCATCCGCAAGGAGGTCACGCGATGGGAGCCCTCGTTGAGGCAAACGCTCTATACAAGTCCTTTGGCCCGATCGTCGCGGTCGACGGCATCTCGCTGTCGGTCGGCAAGGGCGAGGTTCTCGGGTTCCTTGGCCCGAACGGCGCCGGCAAATCCACGACGATGAAGATGATTACGGGCTTCCTCGAGCCAGACGCGGGAAGCTCGAAGATCTGCGGATTCGACGTGGAGACGGAGCCGCTGGCCGCGAAGAGCCGGCTGGGCTACCTGCCCGAAGGCGCGCCCCTCTATGCGGAAATGACGCCGAAGAGCTTCCTCAATTTCATTGCGGAGATTCGCGGTATCGAGCGCAAAGCGCGGCCCGCGAAGATCGGCGCGGCGGTCGAGAGGACCGGTCTTGAAGACGTGCTCAACCAGCGGATCGAAACGCTCTCCAAGGGATACAAACGGCGCGTCGGATTCGCCCAGGCCATTCTCCATGATCCCGCCGTCCTGATCATGGACGAGCCGACCGACGGCCTCGATCCCAATCAGAAGCATCACGTCCGCGCGCTCATCAAGGAAATGGCCGCCGAGAAGGCGATCGTCGTCTCGACGCACATCTTGGAAGAGGTCGAGGCGGTGTGCACCAGAGCGGTGATCATCAGTCACGGCCGCATCGTCGCCGACGGCACGGCCGAAGAGCTGTTGCGCCGGGCGCCGTATCACGGCGCGGTCGCTATCCGCGTTCCGGCAAAGACGGAAAAGACGGTGATCGCGGCGCTGTCCGGCCACAAGGCGATCGCCCGCGTCGAGACGGTCGGCACGGACAACGGTCACGTCGACTTAAGGGCCATCCCGAGCAACGGTGTGGCGATCGTCACGGATGTCGCCTCGTTGCTGCATGAAAAGGGAATCACCGTGAGCGAGCTGTTCGTCGAGCGGGGCAAGCTCGACGACGTGTTCCGCGAGGTGACGATCGAGCAGGAGGGAGCAAACCATGCGTGAGCTGCTGCGCACGACCGCCGTCATCACCAAGCGGGAATTCCTGGCCTATTTCTCGACGCCCTTGGCGGCCGTCTTTCTCATCGTTTTCGTGGCCTTGACGGGGGCCTTCACCTTCTACGTGGGCAATTTCTTCGACCGCGGCGAGGCCGACCTCTCTTCCTTCTTCGCCTATCACCCCTGGCTCTATCTCCTGCTCGTCCCCGCAGTCGCCATGCGGCTTTGGGCGGAAGAGCGCAAGAGCGGGACCATCGAGCTCCTGATGACGCTGCCGATCTCGCCGTGGGCGGCGGTGCTCGGCAAGTTCTTCGCCGCCTGGGCTTTCATCGGCGTAGCGCTCGCCCTCACCTTCCCCATCTGGATCACGGTGAACGTTCTGGGCCAGCCCGACAACGGCGTGATCCTCACCGGCTATCTCGGAAGCTTCCTGATGGCCGGCGCGTTCCTCGCCATCGGCGCGTTCGTGTCGGCGCTGACCAAGAACCAGGTCATCGCCTTCATCCTCGCCGCCACGATCTGCTTCCTGTTCCTGATGAGCGGCGTCGATCTCGTCCAGAACGCGCTGCAGGCCTGGGCGCCGCGCATCGTCTCCTCGGCCGTTTCCTCCATGAGCTTCCTCACGCATTTCCAAGATATCGCGCGCGGCGTCGTGGGGGCGCCCACCATCATCCTGTTCGTATCGCTCATCGTGTTCTTCCTGTTCGCCAACGTGATCGCTGTCGATCAGAAGAAAGCCGCCTGAGAGGAAGAAGATGGACCAAGATCAGAAATCTCCCTCTGCCTGGGACCGGCTGTCGGGCCGGTTTGCATCGCTGAGTCGCGGCACGCTTGCCTGGGGCGGCCTCGCGCTCGCTGCCGTGATCCTGCTGTCGATCAATCTCATCTCATCGATCAGCCTGCGCGGCGTGCAAGACGATATGACCGACGACAAGCTGTTCACGATCTCCGACGGGACACGCGAAATCCTTCGCGGCATCGAAGAGCCGATCAAGGTTCAGGTGTATTTCTCGAAGGGTATCGGCAAGGCGTCACCGACCTACGCGCGCTATTTCGATCGCGTGAAGAGCCTGCTCGACAGCTTCCGGGACATCTCGGGCGGCAAACTTCAGGTCGCCTTTCTCGACCCCGAGCCGTTTTCCCCGGAGGAGGATCGCGCGGTGGCGGCCGGCTTGCGGAAGGTCACCTACAACGGCGAAGGCGATGCCGGCTATTTCGGGCTGACCGCGGTCAATTCGACCGACAACCAGCAGACCATCGAGTTCTTCTATCCGAATCGCGAGACATTCCTCGAATACGACATCACCAAGCTGATCCATACGCTCGCAAATCCGAAGAAGACCGTGGTCGGCGTCATCACCGACCTGCCGCTCGACGGCCAGATGGACCCGAGGACCCAACAATCCTCGCCGCCATGGCTGATCATGCAGCAAATGCGCGAGCTGTTTGACGTCCGCATGCTCAACGAAGATCTCAAGAGCATCCCCTCCGACATCGACGTGCTGCTCATCGCGCAGCCGCGCGGGCTGACCCCGCAAGCCGCCTACGCCATCGACCAATACATGCTCGGCGGCGGCCGGGCGCTGGTGCTCGTCGATCCGGTGTCGGAGACGACGCAGTTCCAGTCCCTCGGCCGCAAGAAGGAGGGTATCGACGAGCTCGCCAAGCTCCTCAAGTCGTGGGGGCTCTCGTTCGATCGGACCAAGGTGGCGGCGGACATCGCCCATGCCCAGCGCGTGCGCTTCGGCCCCACCGGCGACTCGGTGACGGACTACGTCGCCTGGCTTGCGCTCGACGACAGCAGCATCGAGAAGAGCGACGTTCTTTCGGCAGGCATCGACACGCTCAATCTCGCCTCGGCCGGCGTGCTCGAGCCGGTCAAGGGCGCGACGACCAAGGTGACGCCGATCATCCGCACGAGCGATCAGGCCATGGAGGTCGCTCTCACCGACGTGGGCGTGCGCGCCAACCCGCTGCAGTTGCTCCGTGACTACAAGCCGGGCGGCACGCCGCTCATGCTTGCCGCGCGGGTGTCGGGCGAGGCCAAGTCCGCATTCCCCAACGGTCCGCCAAAGGCGGACAAGGCGGCCGGCGCTGCGAAGGCCGATGCTGCTGAAGCGAAGGCCGATACGGACGCCAAGCCGAAAGACGAGAAACCCCTCACGTCAGGCAAGGTGACCGCGATCGTGATCGCCGACACGGACCTCATGGCTGACCGGTTCTGGGTCGAGCGGCAGCAGCTGATGGGCCAGGAACTCGCGGTGCCGACCGCCCAGAACGCGGCGCTGATCATCGGCGCGATCGAGAACCTGTCCGGCAGCGATGCGCTCATCGCGCTGCGCGGGCGTGGTGTTGCCGAGCGGCCGTTCACCCTGGTGCAGAAGCTGCAGCGGGATGCGGAGCGCAAGTTCCGGGAAAAGGAGCAAACGCTGACGCAGAAGCTCAATGACCTGCAAGGGAAGCTCACCAAGCTCGAATCATCGGACAAGGGTCAGGTCATCCTGTCCGACGAGGAGCAGAAGGCCGCCAACGACTTCCGCGCGCAGATGCTCAAGACGCAGGCGCGAGCTGCGCGACGTGAAGCTCGCGCTCCACCGCGACATCGACCGGCTCGATGGCTGGCTGAAGTTCACCAATATCGCGCTCGTTCCCGCTCGCCATCGGCATCGGCGGCGTCGGCTGGTCGGTGTGGCGAACGCGGAAGCCCAAAAGGCCCAAGAGGAAGGACGACAAAACGGGTTCGGAGGATCGCTCATGACGCCGAAACAATTCGCTGCGCTGGCGGTGGCCGCTGTCGTGTCGGCCGTGGTGGCGATCGCCGTCTATTCGTCGTCGGTCCAATGGTCGAGCGTGACGGAGAGCGGTGAGCCGCTGGTCGCCGGCCTGCCGGCTCACGCCAAGACCATTTCCGAGGTCGAGGTCGATCAGGGCGACAAGAAAATCACGCTCGAGCGCAAAGGAAAGGACTGGGTCCTGGCGGAGCACGACTCCTACGTGGCGGATCCCAAGAAGGTCGACGCGCTCCTCGCCGGATTGAGCAAGGCGCAACTCGTCGAGGCGAAGACGAGCATGAAGGACAAATATCCTCTTCTCGGCGTCGAGGATCCCGGCACCAAGGACGCGAAGTCGGTCCTCGTACGTCTGGTCGATGATCAAGGGAAGGACGTCACGTCCGTCATCGTCGGCAACAAGCGTCAGGACACGCTCGGCGTCGGCGGCAGCGGGACTTACGTGCGTAAGCCGGGCGATGCGCAGGCGTGGCTTGCGAATGCCGACATCAACGCCGGCGTGAAGCTCACCGACTGGATCGATCCGCAGCTTTTCGAGACCCCCGGAGCGGAAGTGGAGCATCTCACGGTGGACATTCCGGGCGAGGAGCCGCTCGAGATCGTCCGCGATAAAGACGGTCCGGGGCATACGCTGAGCGAAATTCCGGACGGCATGAAGCTGAAATATTCCAACATCGTCGACGAGATCGTGCGGGCGGCCAGCACGTTCGAATTCAGCGACGTGCGCAAGTTCCAGGCGCCGCCGGACGATGCGAAGATCAGCACCGTCGTCATGACGACGAAAGGCGGGGTCCACGCGACCTTCCGCATTCGTGACGACGGCGACGACGATTGGGTGACGGTGGAGGCGCAAGGCGACGGCGGGGCCAAGACGATCGCCGACGCGCTCAATGACCGCGCCAGGGGTTGGGAGTTCCGCGTTCCCAAGAGCCGGGTCGACGAGATCCTGAAGCGCCGCAAGGACCTGCTGGAAGCCGTCTCGTCGTGAGTTGCCCCGTGCCCTAGGGCCGCTCGCCCTGGGGCACGTGCAGCCCTTCGCTCTCGGACCACTCTTTTATCTTTTTCAGAATGCCGAGCGCCGTGCAGCCGAACTCGGTGATCTCGTAGGCGACGGCGATCGGTTTGGTGCTGAGAACCTTTCGCCGCACCAGCTTCGCCTGTTCGAGCTCCTTCAGCCGCTCGTTGACCATCTTCTTGCTGGCGCCGTCGAGCTGACGCGCAAGCTCGTTGAAGCGCACCGGGCCGTCCTTCAGGTGCCAGAGGATAGAGCCCGTCCACTTGCCGCCGAGGATCCGCATGCCGCGCTCGATGGGGCACGGCTCCGCGCACGGCCTTACGGGGCGCCTTTCGATCCTTCTGGTTGGGCCTCTCGACTGCGACCATTTTGCCCACTGCGCTCCTCAAGGTTACAAAAAGTATACTGGTTGATTATCGAAACCTGAGATGCCACGTCAAGCCGCACGTCGACGAAAGCACTCAACGGGAGACTGGCACACCATGAGACCCAAGCTATTCACGCCGCTCGATCTCGGCGACGACCTCATCCTGCCCAATCGCATCGTCATGGCGCCGCTGACGCGCAACCGCGCCAAGCCTGACGGGGACGTGCCTTACGAGCTCCATGTGGAGTACTACGCCCAGCGCGCCTCCGCGGGCCTCATCATCTCCGAGGGCACGCAGATTACGCCGGAAGGCAAAGGCTATATTCAGACGCCGGGCATCCACAGCCCCGAGCAGGTCTCCGGCTGGAAGAAAGTCACTGAGGCGGTACACAAGGCCGGAGGACGCATCTTCGCCCAGCTCTGGCATGTGGGGCGCATCTCTCATGTCTCGCTCCAGCCGAACGGCCAGGCGCCGGTCGCTCCCTCCGCGATCACCGCCAACACCAAAACCTTCATCGCCTCGGGCTTTGTCGACGTGTCGCCGCCCCGTGCGCTCGAGACGGACGAGATCGCGCGCGTCGTCGACGACTACCGCAAGGCGGCGGAGAACGCGCGCGAAGCGGGGTTCGACGGCGTCGAGGTGCATCGGCGAACGGCTACCTGATCGATCAGTTCCTGCGCGACGGCACGAACAAGCGCACCGACGCCTATGGCGGCAGCGTGGAGAACCGCACGCGGTTTCTCGCCGAGGTCTTGGCCGCCGTCACCAGAGGTCTATCCGTCGAAGCGGGTCGGTGTGCGCTTCAGCCCGTTCTCGAACTTCGGCGACATTGCCGACAGCGATCCCCTGACGACCTTCGGCGCGGCGATCGTGCGGGCCAATGACGCCGGGCTCGGCTATGTGCATCTCATCGAAGGGCAGACGGGCGGACCGCGCGACTTTCCGTCCGGGCGCCATCGCGAAGCTCAGGGCCGGCTTCGACGGCGCCTATATGGCGAACAACGGCTACGACCGCGCGCGGGCCATCGAAACCGTCGAGTCCGGCGAGGCCGATCTCATCGCCTTCGGCAAGCTGTTCATCGCCAACCCGGATCTCGTGAAACGTCTGGAGATGGATGCGCCGCTGAACGAGCCCGACCAGAGCACGTTCTATGGTGGCGACGAGCACGGCTATACGGACTACCCGACCCTGGAAGAGGTGTGGGCGTAGACGTCAGTAGGGTACGCCTGCGGCATCGCGCTGGCGTTTCAGGGCTTTCGCGTACCATTCGAACTCGTCGAGGAAACGGCCGGCGGCCTGGTCGATCCAGGCCTCCGTCGCCGTGCCGTCCTCTTTGAGCGCGGTGCCGATGGAGGGAATCGACAGCACGGACGGTACGCTCGGCATGCCCATCTCGGAAAGAATCGTCCGCAGCGCGACGGCCGCGCGAACTCCGCCGAAGCGTCCGGCGGAATAGGACAGAATCGCCGAGGGACGCCAGAAATACTCCTCGAGGAAATGGTCGAGGAGGTTCTTCAGGGCCGGCGGCACGGACTGATTATATTCCGCGCTGACGATCACGAAGCCGTCCGCACGGCGGAACAGATCCGCCAACTCCTCGAGCAGAGGCGGCGCCTCGCCTTTCGGGTGCTCCTTGTACATGCGATCGAGCAGCGGCAGCTGTTTCTCGCAGGGATCGACCAGCACCGGCTCGTCGCCGCGCGCCGCGAGCTTATCGATGATGTAGCGCGCGGCCTTGATGCCTTGGCGGTCGCGCCGCACCGAGCCGAGAATGACGGGGAACAGAAGCGGCACGTGACGTCCTTCTTTCGCGTCCTTGTCGCGTCGCTAATTTGCGCCCGCATTGCTTTCGATCCAGTGACCAAGGTGGTCATGGAGAGGCCGAGTATAGACGCTTCGGAACTATCCGCCTCAAAGCGCGTGAGACCGAAGAGCCTAGGCGTTCAACGGGGGCGCTAGAGCTTTCTCCAGCCTGACTTCCGCCTGTTCCGCGTTGGGCTGCGGGGCCGAAATCCGGACGCCAACGGGTGAACCATCGGCCCAGGCGAGGTCGATAAAGTTCTGCGGCTTCGACAGGATCGCCCGCTTGCGAATGAAGCGGGGGTCTCCGGGGCAGACCGCGCTTCCTTGCACGAGCCCCAAATCCTCAAAGATCTGCCAAACCACCACCGCGCCCATGCCCAGCGGGCCGTCGTAGTTCTCGAAGTTGGCTTTTCCCGGGTACCGATTCTCGATGATGAAATATTCGCGCGAGACGTGGCTCACGTCGTGAAGGATCAGAATCTCGTGATGCTGCTCGACCGACCCAAGGGTGAACGTGGCCGTCGGCTGGGTTGTCAGCTCGATGGCGCGAGGCTGGACCATGCCGTTCTTCATCTTTTCGAACGGGTCGAGATGGGTCGCCTTCCAGTGCGCGTCCATGATGCTGTAATAGCCCGAGCTGATATCAGGACACACGCCGTACATGTCGACCGTGCCGCAGATCAGATGGCACAGCTCGTGACAGGTCACGCCGACGCCGGTGCGGAAGCTTTGCGGCAGGGCCGAGAGATATATGTCCAGTATCGGCACGGTGAGAGGTTTGGAGACGCCGTCGAGGACCGCGTTGGTCTGCCTTTGCGTGCCGTAAGGGTCGTTCTGCGGCCGCACGATGGCAACCAGCAGATCGTCGGTCTCAAGCCGGTCGTTGTGATCGGTGTCGTAGCCGTGAAAATTCACCTCGCCGTCGGCCGCCGCCAGAGCGTCCTTCCACATCTGCTCGAAGGCCCCGGTGTTCCAGTACCAGTAGCCCTGCCGTTCGGGCGGCGCCTCATACCAGCCGGAATCGCGGCAGCCGACGTAACGCACCTCGCCCAATCTCGCGACGCCATTCGAGTTTTCATGGAGCCAGTCGCGCACGTTCGGGCCGTCAAAGACGCCTCCAGGCGCCATGGCGGCGGAGAGGCCGATGACCGGCGGATCGCTCGGGGCGAACCCGGCGCCCTCGAAGGTCGCCTTGATCGTGGCGAAGGGCGGCCGTTCGTGACCTGGACGGATGGGATCGAAGCCGATCACCAGCATGCGGTAGGTCCTGACCAGGGGCGTCATGCCCAAAAACGGCTGCACGAAGTCGGAGCCCGAGCGGCGCTTCCACAGGGCCCGGGTCGCTCTGCGGCGAACCTGCGCCTTGGTGGAGGGATCCACCATACCTTGAACGGTGATCAAGTGCCTGCCCGCCGGGAGATTCTTCACGACGAACGTGTGCGAGGCCGCCCGCCATTTCTTTCCGCCTTCGATGAGTGTCACGTCGCTTGGGGATGCGGGCACGCCGTCGACCAGAGCGCGTAGAAACAGACGCCCTTTATCGGATTGCACCTCGGCACAAAACGTGATCGCCAGCGTGGACACCGGATCGGATGCGACGATCCGCGTGGACTGCAGGTCAGTCCACGCGCCCGGTGTCTTGAGAACCTGAGCGGTGGAGCGCGAATCCTCCGCGGCGCGTTGCGCCGTGCTGCTGGCGGTGGACACGGCCATCGTCCGGTCGCCGAGGCGGCACGTGCCGCCGGTCGACTTCCATTGCAACCTGACCTCGTGAGTTCCAGCCGGAACCGATTCTTCGGCGAAGACGAAAGAGCGCGTGCCGCCGCGATTGGGATCGCCGCCTTCGCAGAAAATGGCCTCTCCGATCTGCGTTCCGTTGAGGAGTGCCCGAACCATCAGGCGGCCGGAGCTGGCGGAGGCTTCGGCGCTGAACACCGCGGCAAGTGCCGCGCGCGCCGGCGCGCTGATCGTGGCCGCCATGCCCGGTATGTCCTCGTAGCTCGAGGTCTTCTTCTGGATGTCGGGCCCACTCGGCGGCGCTGCCACGGCAAGGTGATCGCGCCCCGTGAAAGGTGAGGCCGAATAGACCGTCAGCGTGCGGTCCCTGACCTTTGCGGTGGTGCCCGTTCGCCACTGGATCTCGACGAGGTGCTGACCGGCCTTCACCGCCGGCTTGACGAAGGTGAAGGTGCGTACGCCGTCGAACTCGACCGACCCGGACTTGAACATGACGTCCGAGGGCGCGGCAACCTCACCGTCGACGAGCGCCCTGAACCAGACCGCCCCACCCTTTTGGTACATCTCGGCGCTGACGGTGATCTCGAGATTGTCGCCGTCGAGAGAGGCTACACCACTGCTCAGACCTGGCACGGAGTTCCAAACATCGAGCCGGGCGGGGCGAGGAGCGGCTTCCGGAGGTGCGACTGCGCTTAGACTGCCCAGGCTCGTGGTGCGCGGCGGCAGAGGCGGCTCGACGCGCGTCGGACGCCGGGGTGCGGCGCGCGGCGACCGCTTGGCAGTCTTTCGCGTTGCTCGCTTGGGTTTCTTGGCAGCCACCATGCCAGCCTAGGCCGGTAGATGACGAAGTCGGACGGCCCCCTCTGGACACCACCAACGATCAGTAAAGAGAAAAGTTCCAGAACGAGTCGAGATCATCTCGAAATCCGATCTGGGTCCGCTGGAGAGAGTCTAAAGCGCCTCGGCCTCGAACAGGCGGTCGATGTCGCCGCCCCACGGTCCCTCGTAAGCGGCAAGCAGGCGATCGGCTTCCGTGCGCCCCGACTCGACGATCTCCATCAGAGGCTTGAGCGCGCGGGTCTCGTCCTCGCCCTTCTTGTTGAGGCGGGCGCGCCGGAGCAATCCGCCTTCGGATAGCGCCAGCACCTCGCGGGCGATCTCGCGTAGCGTGCGCCCGCGGAACGGGGTTCTGAGCCCGAGCCGCGGCACGGCATCGTGCATGGCCTGCCGCTCCTCCGCCGTCCAGCTGGCGACGAGGCTCGCGGCGCCGTCGAGCGCCGTGCGGTCGTAGAGGAGCCCGGCCCACAAGGCCGGCAGCGCCAAGAGATGCGTCAACGGCCCCGAATCGGCGCCGCGCATTTCGAGGAAGCGCTTCAGCCGTACATCCGGAAAGAGCGTGGTGAGATGGTCGGTCCAGTCGTCGAGGGTCGGCTTCGCACCGGGCAGCGCTTCGAGCTTGCCTGCGAGAAAATCCCGGAACGAGGCGCCGGCGACATCGATATAGCGGCCGTCGCGATAGACGAAGTACATCGGCACATCGAGCGCATAGTCCACATAGCGCTCGAAGCCCATGCCGTCCTCGAAGGCGAACGGCAGATGCCGGTGCGGTCGGGATCGGTGTCGCGCCAAACTTCCGCGCGATAGGACTGAAAGCCGTTGGGCTTGCCTTCGGTGAAGGGCGAGTTGGCGAAGAGCGCGGTGGCGACCGGCTGGAGCGCGAGCCCGACGCGGAGCTTCTGCACCATGTCCGCCTCGTTGCCGAAATCCATGTTCACCTGCACCGTCGCGGTGCGGAACATCATGTCGAGTCCGAGGCGACCGCGGGTCGGCATGTAGCGCATCATGATGCGGTAGCGTTCCTTGGGCATGAGCGGCAGCTCTTGAAGCGTCCATTTCGGCGAAAAGCCGAGCCCGAGAAACCCGATGCCGAGCGCGCGCGCCACGCCGCCCACCTCGGAGAGATGCTGACGCAACTCCTGCTCGGTCTCGTGAATGGTCTTGAGGGGCGCCCCGGACAGTTCGAGCTGGCCGCCCGGCTCCAGGCTGATCGCGCCGCCGATGGGGCAGTCCGTGCAGGAGAGCGCGATGATGTTGCCGTTCTCGCGGACGGCGTCCCAGCAATAGCAATTGTGGTGCGCCTCGAGCAGCGCGCGGATGCCGTGCGGGCCCTCGTAGGGGACCGGCGTGTTGTCCTTGACGTTGAAGCCGAACTTTTCGTGCTCGGTGCCGATGCGCCAATCGCTTTCCGGCTTCGAGCCCGCCTCGAGATAAGCCACAAGCTCGTCCCGCGACTCGACGGCCGGGCTCTGCGGCCCACTTACCCGTGTCGACATCGAGAGAACTCCGCTTGGATCTAGGGGAACGTGGTCTCGGGCGCGAGCTTAGGCTCCCGAGGGTAAAGGGGAACTCTATATTGCGCGGGGCGCTGGGCCCGGCAAGTGGCACATCAGCACAATCACGAAAGCCTGATGGTCCCCAATGGGTTCCGCGTCACACCATCATGCGGTGGTAGAGGTCGAACATGATCCACAGGCTGCCGCCGACCATGAGGAAAATCAGCACGGCGGCGAAGGCGAGCGCGACCAAATTTTCCCGCGGCTTGGCTTCCAGGCCGATATGCAGGAAGAAGCGCAAATGCACCAGGATCTGGATGACGGCAAAGACGACGATGACGCCGAGCGTGGTCGACCGCGACAAAGCTCCGGTGGCGACGAGGCCGAAGGGGATCGCCGTCAGTATCAGCGCGGCAACGATGCCGATGATGTACGGCCTGATGGTCCGTTCGACCGGAATTCCCGAAGAAACATCCATCACAACAGTCCTGGCAGGTAGACGACCGAAAAGATCACGACCCAGATGATGTCGAGGAAGTGCCAGAAGAGCCCGAGCCGCATCAGCCGCGAGGCGACCGGTGCCGTCAGCCCCTTGAACAGGACCTGGCCGATCATCACGAGGATCCAGAGGAGGCCGACGCTCACATGGAGGCCGTGGGTGCCGACCAGCGTGAAGAAGCCCGATAGGAAGCCGCTGCGCTCGGGTCCTGCGCCCTGGGCGATCATGCCGCGAAACTCACCGATCTCGAGAAAGATGAAGCAGGCGCCAAGGAGGAAGGTGACGCACAGCCAGAGCAGGACCTTGGACCTTTCGGCTGCGGACAGCGCGACGGCGGCGAAGCCGAATGTCGTGCTGCTCAACAGAAGCGCCAGCGTCTCGCCAGAGGCGCGCTCGAGGCTGAAGAGCTCCTTGCCTGTCGGGCCGCCAGCCGTGTTCCCGACCATCACCAGATAGGTGGCGAACAGAAGCGAGAAGATGATGGCGTCGCTCATGAGATAGAGCCAGAAGCCGAACTCCTTCTCCTCGTATCGCTCGGCGTCCCGCGGGCTGATGCCGGTCATGGCGGTGGCTTCGGCGGTCATGTGGAGGCCTCCGGCGCGGGCTGGCCGGCAAAGCCGGGTTCGTCTTCCATCTCGTTCTTCGGCGCCTTGGCAAGCTGGGCAAAGCGCGCATCCTCGATGGCCTTCACCTCATCTGCCGAGATCGTGTAGTCGCTGTCGTCATCGGACGCGCGGATGATGATGGCGCCGGCGATCAGCGCGAGGCAGAGGATGGCGAGCCACCAGATGTACCAGATCATGGCGAAGCCGAAGACGAAGCCGACGCCGCCGATGAAGGCGCTGATGAATGTGTTCTTCGGCAGGGTGATGTCCTCGTAGTGGTCCGGCCGTTGATAGGCGACGCCGCGCTGCTTCATGTCCCACCAGGCGTCGACCGACTGCACTTGCGGCAGCACGGCGAAATTGTACGGCGCCGGCGGCGAGGACGTGGCCCATTCCAGCGAGCGCCCGTTCCACGGATCGCCGGTGAGGTCGAGGAGTTGCTTGCGGTCCCTGATGCTGACCCAAAGCTGGACGCCGAGGCAGACGATGCCGAGGAAGATGATGAACGCGCCGATCGCGGCGACGATCAGGTGCGGCTGCCAGGCGGCGATCTCGTAATGCTCCATGCGGCGCGGCATGCCCAAGAAGCCGAGCACGTAGAGCGGCATGAAGGCGAGATAGAAGCCGATGATCCAGCACCAGAAGGACCACGCGCCCCATTTGTCGTTCAGCTTGAAACCGAACGCCTTGGGGAACCAGAACATGTAGCCGGCGAGATAGCCGAACAGCACGCCGGGGATGATCACGTTGTGGAAATGCGCGATCAGAAACGTCGTGTTGTGCATCAGATAGTCGACCGGCGGCATCGCAAGCAACACGCCGGACAACCCGCCGATGGTGAAGGTCACGAGGAAGCCGAGCGTGAACAGCATCGGCGCCTTAAAGATGATGCGCCCGCGGAAAATGGTGAAGAGCCAGTCGAACACCTTCACGCCCGTCGGCACGGCGATGATCGTGGTCATGGTGCCGAAGAAGGAGTTCACCTTGGCGCTCGACCCCATGGTGAAGAAGTGATGCAGCCAGACGGTGAAGGACAAGAGGCCGATGGCCATGGTGGCGAGCACGAGCGAGATGTAGCCGAACAGCCGCTTCTGGCTGAAGACGGCGACCACCTCGGAGAACACGCCGAAGGCCGGCAGGATGAGGATGTAGACCTCGGGATGACCCCACAACCAGAACAGGTTGATGTAGTTCATCATGTTGCCGCCCATGGCGTTGGTGAAGAAGTGGAAGCCTAAGGTGCGGTCGAGCGCCAGCATGCCACAGGCGACAGTGAGCGCGGGGAAGGCGAAAATCATCAGGATGGAGGTGACGAACACCGTCCAGGTGAAGAGCGGCATGCGGGTGAGATACATGCCCGGCGCCCGGCACTTGATGATGGTGACCAGGAAATTGATTCCGGTCATGGTCGAGCCGATACCCGAGATGAGCACGGCCCACAGCCAATAGTCGACGCCGACGCCGGGCGTGAACTGGCTTTCCGAGTAAGGCGGGTACCCGGTCCAGCCGGCGGTGGAGAACTTGCCGATCACCAGCGAGATCAGCACGAGGCCGGCGCCCGCCGTGGTCAGCCATAGGCTGATCGAGTTCATGAACGGGAAGGCGACGTCGCGCGAGCCGATCTGCTGCGGCATGACGAGATTGATCAGACCGGAGAGGAACGGCATGGCCATGAAGAAGATCATGATCGTGCCGTGCGAGGAGAAGATCTGGTCGAAATGGCTGGGCGGCAGATAGCCGTCGTTGTTGAAGGCGATGGCTTGCTGGCTACGCATCATGGCCGCGTCGATGAAGCCGCGCATCAGCATGACGAGCGCGACCATGATGTACATGATGCCGATCTTCTTGTGGTCGAGGCTCGAGACCCAATCGAACAGCACGAGGCGCCAAGCGCCGAAATAGGTGATGACGCCCGCGACCGAGAGCGCGCCGAGCACGGTGATGGCCGCGCCGGAGGCGGCGATGGCGCTGTAGAACGGCAATGAATCGATCGTCAGCCTACCGAAGATAATATCCATGCCTCATTCCGCTGGTTCCGCCCGGGCCGTGCTCGGCCTGAGCTCGGCGTCGTTGCGGGCGTATTTGGCGATGATCGAATCGAACAGGTTGGGCTCGACGCCGGAGTAATAGGTCACCGGCACCTTTTGGCTTGGCTTGGCGAGCTTCTCGTAGGTGGCGGCATCGAGCGTGTCGGAGGACTGCTTCGCCTTGTCCACCCACGCGTCGAAATCCTCCTTCGAGCCGGCGATGACCCGGAACTGCTGGTCGGCGAAACCGGCGCCGCTGTATTGCGCGTTCCGTCCCCAGAACTGTCCGGGCTTGTCGGCAAGAACGTGGAGCTCGGTCCGCATGCCGGCCATGGCGTAGATCTGGCCTGCGAGCGCCGGGATGAGCAGCGAGTTCATCACCGTGTCCGAGGTGATCTGGATGCTGACCGGCGTGTTGACCGGCAGGGCGAGCTCGTTGACGACGGCGATGTTCTGATCGGGATAGATGAAGAGCCATTTCCAGTCTTGGGCGACCGCCTCGATCTTGAGCGGCTCCACGCTGGGATCGATCGCGCTATAGGGATCGAGCTTGTAGGTGTTGTGCCACAGATGCAGTCCAAGCCAGACGATGATGGCCGCCGGCACGCCCCAGACGAGGATCTCGACGGGCCAATAATAAGCGAGGTTCGGCGTGTAGCGGGCGCTGCGGTTGGTGCCGCGATAGCGCCATATGAACAGCGCGGCCATGACGAAGACCGGGATGATCACGATCATCATGATGGCGACGGCTTTGAACAGGAGGTCCCGCTCGGCGAGCGCTATGGGCCCCTTGGGCTCCATGACCGGGCTCGTCAGGAGCCCGCACCCCGCACAGAGGAGAGCCGCGGCGATGGCCGACGCGATGCCTCTAAATCGATAGGCAAGCGTTTGTCTCACGATCACGCCTTGCGGTTCGATTGAGCAGTTGCGGGTGCTCGGTGCGTCTCCCTAGTTCCACACCGTTCTAACCGATTCGGCCCGAATCGTCGGCCAATTTGGGCGTCATTGTGAAAATTGCGTCAAGCTTGTTGGGCGATTTTCTCAGCGCCAATCGCCGAGCGCCGCGTTCACCAAGGCAAGGCATGCAACGGCCGCCGTGTCGGCGCGCATGACGCGCGGGCCGAGTGACAGGGGAATGACATAGGTCTGCTTCAAGAGAGCGGCGCGCTCCTCCGGCTCGAAGCCGCCTTCGGGTCCAATCAGCACGGCGAGCGGATGCGCGCTTTGCGCGGCGAGTGCTTGAAGGGGCGAAGCGGTGGGCGCGGCCTCGTCGGCGAAGATCAGAAGCCGCGCCTTGTCCCATTGCTTGAGCAAGGTTTCGAGCTTCTGTGGCGCGCGCACTTCGGGCACGCGCAAGATCCCGCATTGCTCGGCCGCTTCGATGGCATTGGCATGAAGGCGGCCGGTGTTGACGCGCTCGGCCACCGTGCGGCGGGTGATCACCGGCTGGATCACGCTCACACCCATCTCGGTCGCCTTCTGCGCCATGTAGTCGAGGCGCGCGCGCTTGATGGGCGCGAACAGATAATGGAGGTCGGGGCCGTCCTGTTGAGGACGGGTTTGACGCTCGGGGATGGCGGACGCCTTCTTCTTGCCGAGCGCGGCGAGGCGTGCGCACCATTCGCCGTCCGCGCCGTTGAAGAGAAGGACCTGATCGCCCGGCTTCATGCGCAAAACATTGCCGAGATAATGCGCCTGCTCGGGAACAAGCGCGATCTCGGCGCCGGGTCCCAACTGAGACTTGACGAAGAGCCGCGGAAGCTTAGAGGGCATGGGCCAGACCGGTCGAAGCGAGCGAAGGCGAGCGAAACGAGACATGCCACGTCCCGTGTCCCAAGGCAAAGCGCCGGGCGTCGCCGACGCGGCGCCGGCAAACTGGGTGGACCGCTTCGCGCCCGCGTTCCTCGTGCCCTATTTGCGGCTCGCGCGCGCCGACCGGCCGGCCGGCTTCTTCCTGCTCGCGCTGCCCTGCTTCTGGTCGGTGGCGTTTGCCGGGCGGAGCATCGGCGCCCCCTACCCCGACCCGTGGCTTCTGCTCCTGTTCGCCGTCGGCGCCATCGCCATGCGCGCGGCGGGCTGCACCTATAACGACATCGTCGACCGCGACATCGACGCGCAAGTGGCGCGCACGCGCGCGCGGCCATTGCCGAGCGGCCAGGTGACGCTGACAGGCGCCGTCATCTTCATGCTGGCCCTCTGTCTCGTCGGGCTTGCCGTGCTGCTCAGCCTCAATCGCTTCGCCATTCTGCTCGGTCTCGGCGTCATCCCCATCGTCGCGCTCTATCCCTTCGTCAAACGCGTGAGCCACTGGCCGCAAGCCGTGCTCGGCCTCGCCTTCAACTGGGGCGCGCTCATGGGCTGGGCCGCCGTTCTCGCGCGGCTCGATCCCGCGGCCTTCGTGCTCTATGTGGGGGCCATCGCCTGGACCATCGGCTACGACACGATCTACGCGCATCAGGACCGCGAGGACGACGAGCTCATCGGCATGAAGTCGACCGCGCTCCGATTCGGCAGCGCCACCAAGACGTGGCTCAGCGCCTTCTATGCCCTGGCGTGGAGCGCCATGCTGTTAGCCGGTCTGCTCGCGGGCGCGGGCGCCGTCTTCGTGGCCGGCATGGGCATGGCCGGCGTGCAGCTCGCGTGGCAGGTGATGACGCTCGATATCGACGATGCCGACAACTGCCTTGCCCGGTTTCGGTCGAACCGCGACTTCGGATTGCTCATATTTGTCGCAATCGTGTTCGATATGGCGCTTGCATCCCTGGCCTAGAGTGCCGATTTGTCGGGCTTGAAAGACTGGTCTGAGAAATGCAAGAGGGGCGGAAGCCAAGAGGCGCAAAGCAGAAAGGCCAAAGCAAGAGGGCCCCGGAGCTTGTGCTCGCGGGGCCCGTGTGACGCCTTGCTGTTAGCTTCCTTATTGGCTGCCTTGAGGTAGCCTTGATTGACCCCATGGTGCCACGGAAGCTTTCCCGGACGCTTAATGGACGTAATTAACGACCGGTAGCTTCCACCATGGTTTAGAGAGTGTTCCTACTGCCGATGAGCGCCGTTGCACCGACAAAAAAGCCTGAGTTCCTGCCTCCGCTTGCGGAGGATTACGAACTCCTGAAGAGCGCCGTGCGTAATGCCGGCGCGCTGGCGAACAGCTATTTCCGCCGCCAGGTCGAGGTTCGTAAGAAGCCCGACGGGTCGGAGGTGAGCGAGGCCGATCTCGCCGTGGACGCGGCGCTGAAGCTCGCGCTGATGACGCGCCGCAAGGATTACGGCTGGCTGTCCGAGGAAAGTCCCGACGATCGCGAGCGGCTGAAGCATTCCCGCGTGTGGATGATCGACCCGATCGACGGGACCAGCGCCTTCCTGCGCCACAACCCCGAATGGACCGTGTCGGCGGCCCTGGTGGAGAACGGCGTGCCGGTGCTCGGCCTGGTGTACGCCCCGGCAAAGGACGAGATGTTTCGCGCCATGCGCGGGCACGGCGCCTTCCTCAACGACGAGCCGATCAGGACGAGCGACAAGCCCACCCTCGAGGGCGCGGAGCTGATCGCGAGCGGCGGCCTCTTCAAGAAGAAGATCTGGCAGGAGCCCTGGCCCGAGGTGGAGACGAGATGGGTGAACTCGGTCGCCTACCGGCTCGCGCTCGTCGCCGCCGGCAAGGCCGACGCCACCATCTCGCTTTCGGCCAAGGCCGAATGGGACCTCGCCGCGGCCGCGGTCCTCATGGACGAGGCGGGCGGCGTCACCACCGACCATCACGGCAACCCGCATCCCTACAATCGCGAGATCCCGCGGTTCCCGAGCCTGGTGGCGAGCGGCAAGGCGCTGCACCCCCTTCTCATCGAGCGCACAAGCCGCATAGACCTTTAGGGCGCATTTCGGCAAGGTGCGGGCGATCAAAGGAGGGACAGCAGACGTATGGCCGCAAGAGACAAGGCGAAGGCGCCCGCCAAGCAACTTCTCCATCTCGTGTTCGGGGGCGAACTGACCGAGATCGAGAAGGTCGAGTTCAGCGACCTCAAGAAGCTCGATATCGTCGGCATCTACCCCAACTACGCGCAAGCCTACGACGCTTGGAGGGACGCCGCCCATCGCACGGTGGACGACGCGCATATGCGCTATTTCATCGTGCATCTGCATCGGCTGCTCGACCCGGAACATGACCCCGCCGGGGCCCGGGAGTAGCGCTCTCGACGCCGGGTTTTTCGCCTTAAAGCGAGCGGGAACCCCGTGCTAGAAGGGGGGCAGCGCGGGTTGCGGCGCTCATCCCGCGGCCCTCAGAAATCGGGGAAATCCTTGAAAGATCAGTTGTTCAGAGACTCGACCGCCATCTCCAGAGGCGCCGACGAGCTTGCCGCCCACTACACGACGAGGCAGATCGTCGTTCGTATCTGGCGCGAGCATCTCCGCCCGCGGCTCGGCCTCCTGGCCATCGCCACCGTCGCCATGGTGCTCACGGCGGCGACCACCGGCGCCATCCCCTTCCTGATCCAACGAACCGCCGACGACGTGTTCGTCGCCAAGAAGCCGGACATGGTCTACTGGATCACCACCGCTATCGTCGTGGTCACGGTCATCAAGGCGATCTCCGAATATGTGGCCGACGTCACCGTGGCCTATCTCGGTCATAAATTCGTCGCCGATCTCCGCATCGAGATGTTCGCCAAGCTCGCCAAGGCCGATCTCGGCTGGATCCAGACGGTGCATTCGGGGCGGCTGCTCTCGGGCTTCCTCAACGACGCCAACCTCATCCGCGCCACGGCGAGCCGGTCGATCGTCACGCTCGGCGAGAACTTTCTGAAGGTCATCATCCTCGTCGGCAGCATCGTCTATATGGACCCGCGCTTCGCGGTGCTGATCCTGATCTTCATGCCGTTTGCCTGGTTCATGCTGACCAAGCAGCGGAAGAAGATGCGCAAGTCGACGACGAAGTCGCTGCAAGAGACGGGCGATCTCTCCGCGCTCATCACGCAGACCTTGCGCGGCATGCGCGTGGTGCGCGCCTACCAGCAGGAGGGCCAGGAGGAGCAGCGGGCCGCGTCCGCCATCAACCGCGCGCTCGAGTTCACCATGCGCGGCACGCGGGCGCGCGCAATGTCGAGCCCGGCGATGGAGCTTCTGGTGGGCTGCGGCTTTGCCCTCGCCATCTACTTCGCCGGCACGCAAGGCATCCGCGGCGACCTCACGCTCGGCCACTTCATGGGCTTCATGACGGCGGCGCTGCTGATCTATAGCCCGCTCAAGAGCGTGGCCACCTTGCAGACGCAGTTGCAGGAGGGCATCGCCGCGGCGTGCCGGGCGTTCGGCGTGGTCGACCGCGAGGTCAGCCTTGTCGAGCTCCCCGACGCCAAGCCGCTTGCCCTCAAACAGGGCGAGATCGTCTTCAAGGACGTGATCTTCGCCTACGATCCGGAAAACGTCGTTCTGAAGGGCGTCAGCTTGACGGTGCCGCCCGGCAAGACCGTGGCCCTGGTCGGTCCGTCAGGGTCGGGCAAGAGCACGATGGTCAATCTTGCACTCCGCTTCTTCGATCCCGAAAAGGGCGAGGTCATGATCGACGGCCAGGACATCAAGCACGTGACCGTCGACAGCCTCCGCGAGGCCATCGCGCTCGTCACCCAAGACCCGGTGCTGTTCGACGACACGATCCGCGCCAATATCGCCTATGGGCCGAAGCCCGTGGTCGAGGAGGAGGTAATCGCGGCGGCGAAGGCCGCAGCGGCGCACGACTTCATCATGGGCCTGCCGAAGGGCTACGACACGCGCGTCGGCGAGGCGGGCGGCCTTCTTTCCGGCGGCGAGCGCCAGCGCATCGCCATTGCGCGGGCGATCTACAAGAAAGCGCCGATCCTCCTGCTCGACGAGCCGACCAGCTCGCTCGACTCCGAATCCGAGGCCAAGGTGCAGGCGGCGCTCGAGGTCCTGATGCAGGGCCGCTCGGTGCTGATGATCGCCCACCGGCTGTCCACGGTGAAGAAGGCCGACCTCATCTGCGTGCTCGACCAGGGCCGCATCATCGAGATCGGTCCCCATGACGAGCTCGTCGCCAAAGGCGGTCTCTATACCAGACTGCATCGCACGCAATTCGGCATCGCCGGAGGTTTCGCGGCCGCCACGGTCGACGAAGGCAGCGCCGTCGCCGTCCCCGGCGAATAGCGGCGCCTGAGAGGCATGGTGAAACGGCTGCTCACATCGAAGCCCGCCGTCGCTTTCCTCAGCGGGCTCGCCTCGGCCTTTGTCCGCCTGATCTACGCCACGAGCACCATCAAGCGCGAGCCGGCCGACACCGACGCCAAGCTGTTCGAGCAACACCCGCAGATCCTCGCCATGTGGCACGGCCAGTTCATGCTGCTGCCGAACCTCAAGCCCAAGCGACCGGCGGAGGTGAGGGCCATGGTCTCGCGCCATGGCGACGCGGAGATCATGGGCGCGGTGCTCCAGCGTTTCGGCATGGACCTGATCAGAGGCGCCGGCGCGGGAAAGCGGAAGCGGAACCGCGGCGGGGCGACGGCCATGCGGGAATCGCTGCGCGCGCTCGCCTCAGGCGCCACGGTCGCCATGACGGCAGACGTGCCGCCGGGCCCGGCGCGGCGCGCGGGCATCGGCATCGCCACGCTCGCCGCCAAGTCGGGGTGCCCGGTGGTGCCGTTCGCCATCGCCACCAGCCACTTTCTGAAGCTGCCCACCTGGAGCGCGTTCACCATCAATCTGCCGTTCTCGACGCTCGCCATCGTCATTGGCGATCCCGTGCGGGTGCCCGACACCGAGGACGTGGATCAGCTCGAGGCGGGGCGTGCGGCCATCGAGCAGGCGCTCGCCGAAGTGACCGCGCGCGCCTATGCGCTCGCAGGCGCGACCGACCCGCTCCACAAGGAAGAGATGTCGAAGCCGGGCTTCTCGCTCAAGACCTATCGCCTGGCGACGAAGATCGCGGCGCCGGTCGCGCCGCTGCTGCTTGCCTGGCGCACGCGGCGCGGCAAGGAGGAGCCCGACCGCCATTCCGAGCGCTACGGGTTGGCGAACACGCCGCGGCCTTCGGGCTTCCTCGCCTGGTTCCATGCGGCGAGTGTCGGCGAGGCCAACGCCGCCCTCCCGGTGATCGAGGCCATCGCCGAGGAACGGCCCGAGGTCCGCATCCTGCTCACCACGGCGACGGTCACCTCGGCGCAGCTCGCCCGAGATCGGCTGCCCAAGGGCGCGATGCATCAATATGTGCCGCTCGATCGCCAATTCTATGTGAAGCGATTCCTCGACCATTGGCGGCCCGACCTTGCCGTGCTCGTGGAGTCGGAGATCTGGCCGAATCTCGTGCTGGAGACGAGAGCGCGGAACATCCCCCTCCTGCTCATCAATGCCCGCATGTCGACCTCCTCTTTCAAGGCTTGGCGGCGGCGCCCGGGCTTGAGCCGTCCGATCTTCTCGGCCTTCGACCTCGTGCTCGCCCAGAACGACAGCCTCGCCGAGCGCTTCGCCCAGCTTGGCGCCCCGGACGCGCGCGATGCCGGCAATCTGAAAGCCGACGCGCCGCCGCCGCCCGTGGACGTGGTCAAGAAGCGGCAGCTTGCATCGGCCGTGTCGGGCAGGCCGCTCTGGCTCGCGGCGAGCACGCATCCCGGCGAAGACGAGGTGATCGCCACCGCGCACAGCATGATCAAGCAGGCGCTGCCCAATCTTCTCACCATCATCGTGCCGCGGCATCCCGAACGTGGCGTGGTGATCGCCGAGCAGCTCAAAGGCGAAGGCTTGAGCGCCACGCTCCGCTCGCAAGGGGCGCTGCCGGAATCCGGCACGGACATCTATGTGGCCGATACGATCGGCGAGCTCGGCCTGTTCTACGCGCTGGCGCCGGTCGCGTTCATCGGCGGATCGCTGGTGCCCCATGGCGGGCAGAACCCAGTCGAGGCGATCAAGCTCGGCACCGCGGTGCTGACGGGTCCCAACTGGAAGAACTTCACCGACTCGTACACGCAGCTCCTCAAGGCGGGCGGCGCCAAGGAAGTGACCGACGCGGAGAACCTCGCCGTCGCGGTGCTCGGCCTGCTCCAAGATGAGACGGCACGGAACGCCATGACGGCGCGCGCCGAGGCTACGGTCACCGCCATGGGCGGCGCGCTCCCGCGCACGCTTCAAGCCCTCGACCCTTACTTGCCCCCGAAAGCAACGCTGCAACATGCCTCTTGAGACGCCCTCTTGGTGGTACCGCAAGACGGGGATGGTCGCGGCGGCACTCTCCCCGCTTGCCGCGCTCTATGGGCGGCGTGGCCGCATCGCGCATGGCAAAGGCCGAGGCCTATCGTTCGCGCCTGCCGGTGATCTGCATCGGTAATTTCACGGCCGGCGGCGGCGGCAAGACGCCGACGGCGATCGCCGTCGCCACGCTTCTGAAGGCGATAGGCAGGAAGCCCGCTTTCCTCACGCGCGGCTATGGCGGCGCGGCCAAAGGGCTGGTGCAGGTCTCCGAGGGCCAGAGCGCGGCGGAGGTCGGCGACGAGCCGCTGCTGCTCGCTTCCGTGGCGCCCACCGTCGTCTCGGCGGACCGGGTGGCCGGGGCCAAGGCTATCGAAGCGACAGACGCTGACGTCATCGTCATGGATGACGGCTTTCAGAACCCCTCGCTCGCCAAGGACCTCGCGCTCATCGTTGTCGATGCCGCCTCAGGCCTGGGCAACGGGCGCGTCATCCCGGCCGGACCGTTGCGCGCGCCTCTCGACGTCCAGATCGCGCGCGCCGATGCGCTTGCCGTGATCGGCGATGGCAAGAGGGCGGACGCGCTCATCGCGGCATTCGAGGCCGCGGGCAAGCCCGTGCTGCGCGCCAAGATCGCGCCCAATTGCGATGCGCGCTGGCTCGGCGTGCTGCCGGTGATCGGCTTTGCCGGGATCGCGCGGCCAGCGAAGTTCTTCGGCACGCTCAAATCAAACGGCGCGCGGCTGATCGCCAGTCACGCTTATCGCGACCACCATCGCTTCACCGAGAAAGAGGCGAAGCGTCTTCTCGAAGAGGCGGGGGACAAGACGGCGATGCTGGTGACGACGGAGAAGGACTGGGCGCGGCTTCCCGACGAGGACGAGGACAGCGCGCTCACCGAGCTGAAGCACCGCTCGCGCCCCTTCCCGATCGTCGTGACGTTCGACGACGAGACGGCGGCGAAAAATCTACTGAGCAGAGCGACTGAGCGCTAGCCGACTTCGGGCTCGGCCGCCGCGTGGGTCTCGCGATAGCGCTTGAGAGACGTCGCCGCGTCGATATAGGCCTCTTGCAGCTCGACGCTCCAATAGCGCAGCTCATCGAGCGGGATGGCCTTGCCGGTGACGGCGCAACGCACGAAATCGCCGGGCGTCACCACCTGCACCTCGCCGTCGAGATATTTGAGCTTGGCCTCGCCCTTGAAGCCGATATTGCGTTCGAAGCGGTTCATCAAATCGGTGAAACTCTCTCGTGTTCCGACACCATAGCGTCACGGACGATCCGTTGCCAGTGCGCTCTCGTCATGACGCATGATCTTATCGGAGAACCGTTCCCACTTTTCCGGACCATGCTCAGAAGACTCCCCTGCTTTTCGTCAGAGCGGCGGCGCGGCTCTTTCGCTTCCGCCTCGCCTTTCCCCTTCACCCCGCGCGGGTCTGCGTGAGCCTCAACATGGCCATCGGCGAACTCGATGTCCAGGGCTGCGCCCGGCTTCACCTCGGAGGCTTTGCGCAACATGGTGCCGTCGGCGGCACGCACCAGCGTGAAGCCGCGCGCCAGCACGTTGTGATAGCCGAGCGTCGAGAGAAGCTTCGCTTGCGCGTCGAGGCTACGGCGCGTGCGGTCCATGCCAAGGCATGCACCGCACGAGCCTTCGCGCCCGGTCGAAGCGAATGAGCTTGTCGCGGCCCATGCTCGTGGCGCGCGCGACGAGATGCGGCCTGAGCCTCGGTCCCGCTTGGGCCAGCGCTGAGCGATGCGCCACGGCGTTGGCGCGCAGCGCGCTTAGGAGTTTGTGGCTCGCGGTGTCGAGACGCTGGCGCGGCAGCGCCAAGATGTCGGCCCGGCGGGGAAGCCCACGCGCGGAAGCCGCAAAGCGGTGGCGCCAATTTTCCAGCGCGCGGCGCAGCGTGCCGGCCCCGCGCACGCCGAACGTCCGCACCGCGATGAGAAGCTCGGAGCGTACCGGCACGGCGCGCTCGGCAGCCGCGGTCGGCGTCGGCGCGCGGTGATCGGCAACGAGGTCGATGAGGGTCCAATCGGTCTCGTGCCCCACGGCCGAGATGAGCGGGATGGCGCTCGCCGCCGCGGCGCGGACGACGATCTCCTCGTTGAAGCCCCACAGGTCCTCGAGGCTGCCGCCGCCGCGGGCGACGATGATGAGATCGGGCCGCGTCAACGCATGAGACGCTGGCGTCCCGTTGAAGCCGTCGATGGCCATCGCGACCTCAGCCGCGCAGGTCTCGCCCTGCACCCTGACCGGCCACACCAGCACATGCGAGGGGAAGCGATCCTCCAGGCGATGCAGGATGTCGCGGATCACGGCGCCCGTGGGCGACGTGACCACGCCGATGATGCGCGGCAGGAAGGGCAGCGGCTTCTTGCGCGCCTCGTCGAACAGACCTTCCGCGGCGAGCAGCTTCTTGCGCTGCTCGAGCAGCGCCATGAGCGCGCCGACGCCGGCCGGCTCGATCGCGTCGATGACGATCTGATATTTCGAGCGGTCCGGGTAGGTGGTGATCTTGCCGCGCGCCACGACCTCGAGGCCTTCCTCGGGCTTGAACTTGAGGCGCTGAAACGTGCTCCGCCAAACCACCGCCTCGATGCAGGCCTTCTCGTCCTTGAGCGTGAAGTAGCAATGGCCGGAGCTGTGCGGGCCGCGATAGCCGGAGATCTCGCCGCGCAGCCGACGAGGCCATAGGCGTCCTCCACCGTCCGCTTCAGCGCGAAGGCGAGTTCGGAGACGGTGTACTCGACGAGATTCGTCTGGGCCTCTGTGGGCATGCGGCTGGCCATGCTCAACTCATCTCTTTTCGCGGGCGCGGCCAGTCGTGCTAAGAGCCGCGCGGGGTCTGTCACAAAGGGCATACAGGCCCATAAGGCAGCGAACAAGAGCGGAACAAGCGAGGGTGTGCGGGCGGTGAACGTGCTTCTGATCGGCGGTGGCGGACGCGAGCATGCGCTCGCCTGGAAGCTCGCCCAGAGCCCCCTCCTCGACAGGCTCTATTGCGCGCCGGGGAATGCCGGCATCGCGAGCGGTGGCGGACTGCGTCACGCTCGACGTGGCCGACCACGCGGCAGTCGCCCAATTCTGCAAGGCGAAGGCGATCGGCCTCGTCGTGGTGGGGCCCGAGGCGCCGCTCGTCGCCGGTCTCGCCGACGATCTCGAAGCCCACGGCCTCCTCGTGTTCGGACCGTCCAAGGCCGCCGCCCAACTCGAAGGCTCCAAGGGCTTCACCAAGGATCTCTGCGCCGAATTCGGCATCCCGACCGCGGCCTATGGACGCTTCGCGGAAGCGGCGCCCGCCAAGGCCCATGTGGAGGCCCATGCACTTCCCTTGGTCATCAAGGCGGACGGGCTTGCCGCCGGCAAGGGCGTGGTGATCGCCACCAGCCATTTCGAGGCGCATGCCGCGATCGATGCCTGCTTCTCGGGCGCGTTCGGCGAAGCGGGGGCCGAGGTCGTGGTCGAGGAGCATCTTTCCGGCGAGGAGGCGAGCTTCTTCGCGCTGGTCGATGGCGCGACGGCGCTGCCGCTCGTCACGGCGCAGGACCACAAGCGGGCCTATGACGGCGACACCGGCCCCAACACCGGCGGCATGGGCGCCTACTCGCCCGCGCCGGTCATGACGGAGGCGCTGTGCACGCGCGTCATGGACGAGATCATCACGCCCACGGTCGCCGCCATGCGAGCGCGGGGCACGCCCTTCAAAGGCGTGCTCTATGCCGGCCTGATGATCGAGGACGGGGCCCCGAAGCTCATCGAATACAATGTCCGTTTCGGCGACCCTGAGGCGCAGGCGCTGATGATGCGCCTCAAGTCGGACCTGTTGCCGGCGCTCGTCGCGACGGCGCAAGGGAAGCTCGCCGGCGTCACCCTCGACTGGCACGACGATGCGGCGCTCTGCGTGGTCATGGCGGCGAAGGGCTATCCCGGCGCCTATAAGAAGGGCACCGAGATCAAGGGGCTGGAGGACGCTGCCGCCGACCCGGACGTGGAGATCTTCCACGCCGGCACCAAGCACGAGGGCGGCAAGCTCCTCGCCGATGGCGGCCGCGTTCTCGGCGTGACCGCGCGGGGCAAGGACATCGCGCAAGCGCAATGCCGCGCCTATGCGGCCGTGGACGAGATCGACTGGCCGGGCGGCTTCTGCCGCCGCGACATCGGCTGGCGCGCGGTCGGGCGCAAAACTTAGCGGCCTCCGCGCCGCCCGCTTAGCGAGAAATTCACCGAAAGTTGCCGGGACGGGCGACAAACACGGTTTTGCCGTGTTTTCTCATAGTGAGCCGTTGCTTTTTCACGATGCGGTCACTATTTCCAAGTCATCTGGCCGACGCCGAGAGAAAACGAGAATCACATGACTTACGACCTCCCCGCCACCAAGAAGACCGTGTCCGGTATCGTCGGGGTTGCTGCGATTCTCTTCTATCTCTGGCTCCTGACCTGGACCGCCCCGGCGCACGCGATGCCCGGCTTCGCCGCCCAAGTGCCGAATCCCCAGTCCCCGGTCGAGCAGGCGAGGATCTACCAGCGTGGCCGGACGCCCATTTATCCTTACGTGACCACGGGGCCGGGCCCGCGCGGCTGGAGCGGGTATTTCGGCTTCGTGCCCTACACCAAGGGCCAGGTCGAGAATCAGGCCATCGAGCGGAGCTTCTATCCGCAGAACACTTGGCCGCTCGACCCCAATGCTCGGCCTCCGCAGCCCTATGGCTTGGGCCCCAACTAAGCTTCCTTTTCATTTTGATGCAGTGATCGAGGCTTGCGCGCATTGCGTCGCGAGCCCGCTCTCAGTCGGTTCGTCTCGGCGTCCGTAGGGCGCGCCGTACGTCGAAGCGCCAATACTTATTGAGTAAAATTTTCTTCGACGTTTGACCTCAGTATTTCCTGCATATCAATTTGTAAGTCACTGATTATTCACTGATATACTCAACCTGCTGTTAGTCCGCCAGGGGGAATACTACGCCTCTACCCCTGGGAGGCTGACATGAAATCTTCGCTCATCGCCCTTTGTCTGATCGTCGTCTCGACGAGCGTCGCGCTCGCCACTGAGAGCGTCGGCCAGCGCTGGGAGAACTCTCTCCTGACCCATAAGCGGAACGGGACGCTGGCCGGCCCCCGCCCCGGCCAGAAATGCCTGTGGTCCAAGGCGCTCAACGGCTGCCTCTGGTACACGCCCGGCAAGTGGGACCTCAATCTCGAGGACCTCTAGGCCTTTGCGGCGCCCTTAGCGGCGGGCGGCGAAGAAGTCCTTGAGAAGCGCCGCGGCAGCGGTCTCGCCGATGCCGCCATAGACCTCGGGCGCGTGATGGCAGGTGGGCTGCGCGAAGAAGCGGGGTCCATGCTCCACGGCGCCCCCTTTGGGGTCGGCCGCGCCGAAATAGAGCCGGCGGATGCGGGCGAAGGAGATGGCGGCGGCGCACATGGCGCAAGGCTCCAGCGTCACATAGAGATCGCAATCGACGAGCCGCTCGCTGCCGAGCTTGGCGCAGGCCTCGCGGATCGCGAGCAGCTCCGCATGCGCCGTGGGGTCGCGCAGCTCGAGGGTGCGGTTGCCGCCGCATCCCAGCAGCGCGCCGTCAGGGCCCACCACCACGGCGCCGATGGGCACCTCGCCGCGGTCGCGCGCGGCCGCGGCCTCGCCTAACGCGACGTCCATCGGCGCGTTCGCCTTGCCCTCCGGGCCCGGTTCTGCAAGCTTCGCCGTCATGGGCGGCAAAGTGGGCGAGAAGCGAAGCCGGGGTCAAGCGCCCCGGAACAAGGGGGATGCGACCCCTGCCCCGCATGAGCCCATGCGCATTGCCAAGGCCATGGCCCATGCCGGGCTCTGCTCGCGGCGGGACGCCGAGAAATGGGTCGAAGCGGGCCGCGTGGCGGTCAACGGCAAGGTGCTCAAGACCCCGGCCTGCGTGGTCTCGGACAGCGACACGATCACCGTCGACGGCAAGCCTCTGCCGCATGCGGCGCCGGCGCGGCTATGGCGCTATCACAAGCCGAAAGGGCTCGTGACCAGCCACAAGGACCCGCAAAGGCGAAAGACCGTGTTCGAGGCCCTGCCGGACAGCTTGCCGCGGGTCGTCTCCGTGGGCCGGCTCGACATCAACACGGAAGGTCTGCTGCTTCTCACCACGGACGGTGCGCTCGCACGGCATTTGGAGCTGCCGAGCACGGGGTGGGTGCGGCGCTACCGGGTGCGGGCCCATGGGCGCGTCGGCCAAGACGCACTCGATACGCTGAAAGCCGGCATCACCATCGACGGGGTGCACTACGGACCGGTCGAAGCACGCATCGAGCGGCAGCAAGGCAGCAATGTATGGCTGACGATTGCTCTGCGCGAAGGCAAGAACCGCGAGGTGAAGCGCCTCGCCGAGCATTTGGGGCTCACTGTGAACCGGCTGATCCGCGTGTCGTTCGGCCCGTTTGCCCTCGGCGAGCTTGCCCCGGGCGCGGTCGAGGAGGTGAAGCCCAAGGTTCTGGTGGACCAGCTCGGCACGAAACTCGCCGGCGAACTCGGCCTGCGCCGCGGACACCTCGACCGGCAGGCGACCCGCCGAAAATGAGGATCATCGCCGGCAAGTTCAGGGGCGCGACCATCGAAGCGCCGAAAGGACTCGGCACGCGGCCGACCTCGGACCGGGTGCGCGAGGCGTTGTTCAACGTGCTGGAGCATGGAAAGCCTGAGATCGACTTCGAGGGGGCGCGCGTGCTCGACCTGTTCGCGGGCTCGGGCGCGCTCGGGCTCGAGGCGCTGTCGCGTGGCGCGCGCTACTGCCTCTTCATCGAAGACGATGCAGGCGCCCGCGCCGCCATCCGCCGCAACGTGGAGGCATTGGGGCTCACCGGCATCACCAAGATCTGGCGGCGGGACGCGACGCGGCTCGGGCCGGCGGGCACGGTCTCCGCGTTCGATCTCGTGTTCTGCGATCCGCCTTACGGCAAAGGCTTAGGGGAACAGGCGCTCGTCGCAGCCGTCGAAGGCGGGTGGATCAAAGCCGGCGCCGTCGCCGTGCTGGAGGAGCGGGCGGGCATCGCGCCTGCGTGGCCGGCCCCCTTCTCAGAGATCGACCGGCGCCGCTACGGCGACACGGAGATCGGCATTGCCAGACTTCCCTAATGAGGCTGATGAGGCGGGCGATTTTCCCCAAGGCGAGAAAATGTGTTTAGATGCAACGAGGGGTGATGCTGGGAGGACTGATGAAGTCGAGAGCGCTGCTGTTGGCGCCTTTGTTGTTGGCGGCCGTTGCGGCGGTGGAGGCTCCCAAGGACAGCTTTACCTCGGGCGTGTGGCAGGGCGACGCGAATTACGACTCGGACGGGAAATTCTCCGACTGCACCATGACGGCGGAAGCCGAGGACGATGTCCTGCTGGGGTTCGTCATCAGCAAGGATTTCAACTGGGGCATCGTCATCGCCGACGACAAGCGGACCTTCGAGGTGGGCACGAGCAAGGCCGTGCTGCTTCTCATCGACAAGCGTGACCCGATCGCCGCCGTGGCCAAAGTGGTCGACCCCCACGGCATCCTCATCCCGCTCCAGAACTCCGATAAAGTGATCGAGGCCATGCGCCACGGCAAGGTGCTTAGGATCGCGACCGACGGCGCCGACTTCACCATCAAGTTGACCGGCACGCGCGACGCCATCACCGCGCTCGCGCAATGCGTCACCGAGCATCAGGGCACCGAGCGGGTCCAGCTCTGAGGCCCGCTAGCGGCGGGAGAACAGCTTCTCGATATCGGTGAGCTTGAGCTCGATATAGGTGGGGCGCCCGTGATTGCACTGGCCGGAGAAGGGCGTCTTCTCCATGTCGCGTAAGAGCGCGTTCATCTCGTCGGGGCTGAGCCGTCGTCCGCCCCGCACGCTGCCGTGGCAGGCCATGGTGGACAGCACCTGGTCGAGCTTGGCCGCAAGCAGGCGCCGCCCCTCCCCCTCTTCCTCCGCTTCGAGGAGCGTATTGGCGAGGTCCGACAGCAAGCCTTTCACGTCGCAGGTGCCGAGCAGCGCCGGCACCTCGCGCACGACGACGGCCTGAGGCCCGAAGGCCTCGATGACGAGGCCGAGGCGCTCCAGCTCGTCCGCGGCGGAAAGAAGGCTTGCGGCGGCCTCGCCGTCGAGCTCGGCCACTTCGGGGATGAGCAGCATCTGGCGCGTGATACCGCCATTCGCCAGCGCGCGCTTCAGCCGCTCATAGACGAGGCGTTCATGGGCTGCGTGCTGATCGACGATGACGAGCGCATCCTCGGTCTCGGCGATGATGAACGTGTCTTGCACCTGGGCGCGGGCGGCGCCGAGCGGATAGTCGGCGACGGCGGTCTCGTCTTCGCGTGCGACCCCGCGCATATCGGCGGATGGCGCCGCGACGTCCGCCAGCGGCGCTTGCGCCCGCTCGGCGAAGCCGAAGGCGCGCGGGCTGCCCTGGCTCACATAGGTGTGCGGGCGCGCCGCGGATGATGGTGACGGCATCTCGGTCGGCCGCACCATGCGCTGAAGCGCGGACTGAGAGAGACTGGCGGTGGCGCGGTGGCCAGCCGCGCCCAACGCCTCGCGCAAGGCGCCGATGAGGAGCGAGCGCACGCCATTGGGATCGCGGAACCGGAGCTCGGTCTTGGCGGGATGGACGTTCACATCCACCTCGTCCGGCGGCAGGTCAAGGAACAGCGCCAACATGGGGTAGCGGCCGTGGGGCACGAGATCGCCATAGGCCGCGCGCACCGTACCGGCCATGAGCTTGTCGCGCACGGGGCGTCCGTTCACCACGAGATAGAGCTGCAGGCCGTTCGGCCGATGCAGGGTCGGCAAGCCGGCGAAGCCTTCCACGCTCATGGGCCCCCGCGCCGCCTGCACGGGAAGCGCGTCGTCGACGAAGTCGGAGCCGAGAATGCGCCCGAGCCGCGCGAGAGCATGGTCGAGCAGGCCCGGCGGACAGGCGTCGAGGCGGAGCGTGGTGCGCTCAGCCGTGGAGAGCGAAAACGCGACCTCCGGGTGGGCGAGCGCGAGCCGCTTGACGGCGTCGGCGATGGCGGCCGTCTCGGCACGCTCCGACTTCATGAATTTGAGGCGGGCGGGCGTGGCATAGAACAGATCGCGCACCTCGACCTCGGTGCCGGCGGCAAGCGCGGCCGGTTTCATCGGGGCTTTCCGTCCGCCATCGACAGCGACCTGGTACGCCTCCTTGGCACCTTTGGCGCGGCTGGTGATGGAGAGCCGCGCCACCGCGCCGATCGAGGGCAGCGCCTCGCCGCGGAAGCCGAGCGTCAGAATGTGTGAGAGCTCGTCGTCGGCGAGCTTCGAGGTGGCGTGGCGCTCGACGGCGAGCGCGAGATCCTCAGGGCCCATGCCAGCGCCGTCGTCGGCGACGCGGATCAGGCTCAAGCCGCCGCCCGTGGCCGTCACGTCGATGCGGGATGCGCCCGCATCGATCGCGTTCTCGACCAACTCCTTGACGACGCTTGCAGGCCGCTCGACCACCTCACCCGCGGCGATGCGATTTATGAGGTTCGGCGGCAGCTGACGAATAGCCATCCGTGCCTCCGGGTGTCCGCCGGCGATGCCGGCAGGCTCGGCACCTTACCCCGATTCTACGGTCTGAAAACTCGTCTGCGGGCTAGCCCGGGGCTCCTTGGTCCGCCGTGGCGGCGGGCTCCACCGGCCTGCCGACGATGGTGGTGAGGAGCCGGTCGGGTGCGAGCAAGCGCTTCGCCACCCGCTTGACGTCGTCCATGGTCACCGCCTCGACCAGGGCGTTGCGCTTGCTGATATAGTCGATGCCGAGATCCTCGATCTGGATCCACAGGAGCTGGCTCGCAATGCTCGTCGACGATTCGAAGCGGAGCGCATAGGCGCCGGTCAGATAGGCCTTGGCGCTGTCCAGCTCCTCCTGACTCGGCCCCTCGTCCGCGAGCCGCCTGAGCTCGTCCTGGATCACCGTGAGCGAGCGGCCGAGGGCCTCGTTCTTGGTGGCCACGCTGCCGATGAACACGGCGCCGTGCTGATACGGATAGAGGTTGGAATAGACCGAATAGGCGAGGCCGCGCTTCTCGCGCACCTCTTCCATCAGCCGCGAGGAGAAGCCACCGCCGCCGAGGATGTAGTTCAGCACATAGGCCGAGATGAAATCGTCGTCGTGGCGCGCGACGCCGCGCAGACCGAACTGCGCCACGGACTGGGGCACGTCCATGATGATGACCTCGCGCTTTGGCCCTTGCGTCGGATTCGCATCGGCCACGGGAGAAAGCTCCGATTTTTCGGGCAGGTCGCCGAATATCGTGTCGAGCGCCTTGCCGAGCTCCTCGGCATCGATGTCGCCCACCACCGAGATCGAGAGCTTGTCGCGGGCAAAGACGCGGCGAACGTAGTCGTGGAGATCGTCGGTGGTGATGGCCGAGATCGACTGCGTCGTGCCCTTCACCGGTCGGCCGTAAGGGTGATTGTGGAATGCGAGCTTGTCCCAGGCGATCGAGGCCACGGTCTCCGGATCATTCTCGTCGAATTTGAGCCCGGCTAGGATCTGGGCGCGCACGCGCTCGAGCGCATCCTGGTCGAAGCGGGGCTGGGCCATGGCGAGCCGCAAGAGATCGAAGACCTCGTCCTTGTTCTCGGTCAGCGTCTGCAGGCTGCCGAGCATGACGTCGCGGCCGGCGTCGAAGTCCATGCGCATGGCGAGCCCCTGCTCGCGCTCCTGGAAGGCGGTGGAATCGAGATCGCCGGCGCCCTCGTCCATCATGGCCGTCACAAAATAGGCCACGCCCTCCTTGCCCGACTCATCCTGGGACGCGCCGCCGCGGAAGGCGAAACGCATGGCGATCAACGGATTTGCGTGACTCTCCACGAGCCAGGCCTTGATGCCGCCGGGGCTCGTAACCTCTTGAATCTTCATGCCACTCCCTTTGGCCGCCGCGGGCGTCGCGAGCAGCGCCACAGCCGCGAGCGAGGCGCCAAGCCGGACCATTCGGGTGAAAAGCGAAGAGCGAATTGTCATCCGCCTCTACGACTTTCCATTCCCGGCCGCTTTGGCAGGCTTGTCACCAATGCTGCTCGTATATTCGGGGACCGGCGTGAGGATTCCCGTGACCGAGTTGTTTTCAACAAGATACTTGCGGGCCACGGCGCGGATGTCGTCTACGGTCACCTGCTTCAGCCGGTCTGGCCATTCCTCGACGTCCTCGATCGTCATGCCGGCGGCGAGCCGCCAGCCATATTGTCGGGCCATGCGCGAAATGGAATCGGAGCTGTAGACGAACTCGGCGACCTGCGACGCGCGCGCGCGTTTGAGTTCGTCTTGCGTCACGCCCGTCGCACACAACTCGGCGATGACGCTGTTGATGGCCTTCTCGAGGTCTTCGGCCGAGTGCGCCGCGCCGGCGATGGCGTAGAAGCCGACCCGGCCGGAATCGAGACCGGAATCGGTGTACCAGCCGCCGGCGCTCGCCGCGACCTTCTGCTCGACAACGAGGCGCTTATAGATGCGGCTCGTCGAGCCATGGGCGGCGATGCGCATCAGGAGGTCGATGGCTTCCGCTTCGCCGGGCTCGGCGGAAGCGTAGCTCGGCACGATGTAATAGCGCTGCACCGTGGTGCGTCCGGCACGCGGGTCTTCCAGGCTGACTGTAACAGCCGCGTCGTGCTCGGGCTCTTGCGGGCGGACGCGCTTAACGTGCTCGCCGTGCCGCGGGATCTTGCCGAACGTCTTCTCGGCGAGCGCCCTCACTTCATCCGGCTCCACGTCGCCGGCGACGAGAAGGATCGCGTTCTCCGGCGCGTAGAAACGGTGATAGAAGCTGAGCGCATCCTCGCGGGTGAGCCCCTTCATCTCATTCTCCCAGCCGATGATGGGAATGCCGTAGGGGTGGTTGCGGTAGAGCGCCGCCATCATCTGCTCTTGCAGGATGCTGCCCGGATCGTTGTCGACGCGGGAGCGGCGCTCCTCGAGGATGACGTCGCGCTCGGTCTTCACATCCTCCGGGGTGAGCCGGAGATTGACCATGCGGTCGGCTTCCATCTCCATCACCGTAGGCAGACGATCCCTCGCCACGCGCTGAAAGTAGGCGGTGACGTCGTGGTTGGTGAAGGCGTTATCCTCACCGCCGTTCCTGGCAATGATCTTGGAGAACTGTCCGGTCGGGATCTTGTCGGTGCCCTTGAACATCAGATGCTCGAGGAAATGGGCGATGCCCGAGGAGCCCGGCGGCTCGTCCGCGGCGCCTGCCTTGTACCAGACCATCTGGGTCACGACGGGCGCCCGGTGATCGGGGATGACCACGACATCGAGGCCATTGGCGAGGGTGAACTCGCTGACCCGTTCCGGGACAACTTCTTCAGCGGCAACAGCAGCAACCGACATTGAAACGCTCATCAAGGCTGTGACTAGGCCGACTCGGAGAGCGGCAGTCCATTGATCTAGCATCCATACCACCATTCAGCGAGGCCGGAGGGTTATGGTGCGGGCAATAGGCGCGCGGGAGGCTTAAGCTTAACAAGCCGCTAACCGATGCGCCACATGTCGGGCCTCGGGCCAGGTTTTTCAACAAAAACAGAGGTGCAAGATCGCGGCCAACCGCGCGAAAGCGGGGCTTTGAGGGATTCGCTTGGTTAGCAGGTTCGCTTAGTAGCCGACCGGCGAGCCGCCGCTATTGGCGTTCTTGTAGCTGTCAGGCTCGGACGGATGGAAATCGCTGTTGTTCCGGTCTGGCAGCGGGGCTTGCGGCACGTGGGGCTGCAGCCCTTTCGGCTGGGACGGGGCGCTGCTATCGGCGACCACCCTGTCGGAGGGATCGGGCGCGGGCACGTCGGCCACCGGCTCTTCCACCGTCTTCTTCCCGCCAAACAGCTTGTCGAGCAGGGTCGGTTTGCCGGCGTACGGGTTCAGAGGATCGTTGTCGGCCTCGATCTCAGCCTGCTTGGCCTGCTTCTGCTCCACGGTCCGCTTACGCACCTTCTCCGGATCGTCCGGCCAGTCCTGACGCGCCGTGGCCACGGCGGCGCCTTGGCTCGGCGGCGGCAGCTGATGGAGATTGGGCGGCACCATGAGCGGCGGGCGCTCGGCCATCTGGACATCGGCTTGCTGCCGATCGCCGGAGATGCCCATGTAATCGAAGATCTTGCCTTGGAACTCGACGCCGCCGCAGCCGCCAAGGGCCGCCGCGCAGGCGAGCGCACCCGCGAGCTTCAAGGCCCGGTCAGCAAAGGCTTTGGCGGTGATGTGCCCCACGGCTCCCCTCAAAATCCGGCGAAGCCCCGGATTTAGCTACATCTTGGAGGGGTTTCCGGCCTTTTTGTGACCCCCGAGGATTGAGTCATACAGAAGTCCAATGACCCCGGCAACTATGGCCACATCGGCGATATTGAACACGTACCACTCAAAGCCGAAGGCGTGAAACGCGAAGAAATCCGCCACCGCGCCATAGGCGATGCGGTCGATGGCGTTGCCGACGGCGCCGCCGATGATGAGGCCGATGGCGGCCGCCGTGAGGCCTGAGGTCACCCGGGCGAGCCACATGATGAGCGCGAGGGTCGCCGCGCACGCAAAAGCGATCAGGCCGAGGCGCCCAAGCTGGCTGTCCTGGGTTAAGAGGCCGTAGCTGATGCCCCGATTCCATACGAGCACGAGGTCGAAGAACGGCGTGACCGTGACCGTGCCCTTGGCGCCAACGTCATAGACGAAGAGCAGCCAAAGCTTGCTCGCCTGGTCGGCCAGGACCGTGAGGACGGCGATGGTGAGCCCAAGCAGCGACAGCGGTCCCCAAAACCATTGACGCATGGCGCTACGCCTGCGCTTTCGCGCGCGCATCGAACTGGCGCACGGCGGCCGCATCGCGCGGCGAGAGCGTCGGGAACTCGGGGTCGGCGCCGACCTCGCGCAGGATCTTCCAAGAGCGCGCGCATTTCTTGCCTTCGGCCCGCGCGAACACCACGGCCACGCCTTCGACATCTTCGAGCCGGAAGGCGTCGCGCGGCCCCTCTTCCGGGATCAGCGTGGCGCCGCTCGTAATGGCGATTTCGGCGAGATCGACGCCGGCGAGGCCAGCGCGCAGGTCCTCATCCGACACATAGACTTTCGGCGCCGCCTCCAGGCTCGAGCCGATGCGGCCTTCTTTGCGCTCGATCTCGAGCGCGCCGGTCACCACGCGGCGCACGAGGCGGACGTTGCGCCATTTCTCGGCGAGCGCCTCGTCGCGCCATTCATCCGGCACGTCGGGGAATTGGCGCAAATGCACCGAGCCCTTGTCGTCGGGGAAGCGGTTGAGCCACGCCTCCTCCATGGTGAAGCACAGCATCGGCGCGAGCCATGCGGTGAGGCTCGCGAACAGGCGGTCCATGACGGTGAGCGCCGCGCGGCGCGTCACGCTGTCATACGCATCGCAATAGAGCGCGTCCTTGCGGATGTCCAAATAGAACGCCGATAGATCGTTGACGCAGAAATTGAGCAGTGCATGGAAGATGCGCTTGAAGTCGTAAGCCGCATAGCCCTCGCGCACGAGCGCGTCGAGCTCGGCGAGACGGGCGAGCATATAGCGCTCCAGCTCCGGCATCTCGGCATACGGCACCGTCAGGCTATCCGCGTAATGGGCGAGATTGCCGAGCAGGAAGCGCAGCGTGTTGCGCAAGCGGCGATAGGAATCGATGTTCGCCTTGATGATGTCGGGGCCGATGCGCAGATCCTCGGCGTAGTCGGAGCTCATGGCCCACAGCCGCAAGATCTCCGCGCCGGACTGCCGGATCACGTCCTGCGGCGCCACCACGTTGCCGAGGGACTTCGACATCTTGCGCCCGTCCTCGTCGTTGACGAAGCCGTGGGTCAATACGGCATCGAACGGCGCACGGCCGCGCGTGCCGCACGCCTCGAGCAGCGAGGATTGGAACCAGCCGCGATGCTGGTCGGAGCCTTCAAGATAGAGGTCCGCCGGCCATTTGAGGTCGGGACGCTTCTCCAGCACGAAGGCGTGCGTGCTCCCGGAATCGAACCAGACGTCGAGAATGTCGTCGACCTTCTCCCAGGCGTTCGGGTTGTCCACGAAGCCGTCGAGGAAGCGGGCCTTGGCGCCGTCCATGAACCAGGCATCGGCGCCCTCGGTCTCGAAGGCGCCGACGATCCGGTCGATCAGCTCGGCCGACGCATTGAAGCCCTGGCGCGGGATGACCTCGCCGGTCTCCTTGTGCATGAACACGGTGATGGGCACGCCCCAGGCGCGCTGGCGCGACACGACCCAGTCGGGGCGCGTGTCGACCATGCCCTTGATGCGCTTCTCCCCTTGCGGCGGCACGAAACGCGTTGCGTCGATGGCTTTGAGCGCGCGGGCGCGCAACGTGCCGCCGTCGATGTCGCGGTCCATGGCGATGAACCATTGGGGCGTGGCGCGGAAGATGACGGGCTTCTTCGAGCGCCAGGAATGCGGATAGTCGTGCTTGTAGCGGGACCGGGCGATGAGCGCGTTGGCGCCGATCAGCGCCTGGATCACCGCCTCGTTGGCGTCGCCGAACTTGCCCTTGTCGTCGACCACGCGCTTCCCTTCGAAGCGCGGCGCCTCCTTGGTGAAGAAGCCCGCCTCGTCGACGGTGAAGGGGATCGCCTTGTCGATGTTGCGCTCATGCAGCAGACGCTCGTTCGCGGTCCACACCTCGAAGTCGTCGACGCCGTGGCCCGGCGCGGTGTGCACGAAGCCGGTACCGGTATCCTCGGTGACATGCTCACCAGCGAGCAATGGCACCATGAAGCGGTAGTCGCTTTGATCGCGTAAGGGGTGCGCGGTCATGGCGTGGCGGAGCATCTCGCTCGTCACGTCGCCGAGCCGCGACCAGCCTTCGATGCGCGCCGCCGCCTTCACGGTATCGGCCAGCGCGTCGGCCAGGATCAGCCGCTCGCCGACCTTGGCCCAATTGTCCTGCGGCGCCTGGGTGATCTCGTAGAGTCCGTAGCCGATCGAAGGCGAATAGGAGATGGCGCGGTTGCCGGGAAGGGTCCAAGGGGTCGTCGTCCAGATGACGACGTTGGCGTGCTGGAGCGCTTGCGGGTTCGGATTCTCGGCGCTCGCGAACATCACCGGGAACTTCACGTAGATCGCCGGGCTCTCGATCTCCTGATACTCGACCTCGGCCTCGGCGAGCGCGGTGCGCTCCACCACGGACCACATCACGGGCTTCGAGCCGCGATAGAGCAGCCCGTTCATGGCGAACTTCATGAGCTCGCGGGCGATGGTCGCCTCCGCGTCGTAGCTCATGGTGGTGTAGGGATGATCCCAATCGCCCTCGACGCCGAGGCGCTTGAACTCCTCGCGCTGCACGTCGAGCCAGTGCTGGGCATAGGCCCGGCATTCGCGGCGGAAGCCGATAATCGCCGCAGGATCCGAGAAGTCGGGCTTCGCCCTGCCCTTGGCGCGATAGTTCTCTTCCTCGACCTTCCACTCGATCGGGAGGCCATGGCAGTCCCAGCCCGGCACGTAATTGGCGTCCTTACCCATCATGGCATGCGAGCGCGTGACGACGTCCTTGAGGATCTTGTTCAGCCCGGTGCCGATGTGGATGTTGCCGTTGGCGTAAGGCGGCCCGTCATGCAGGACGAACTTCGTCCGGCCCATGGCCTCCTCGCGCAGGCGGTCGTAGAGGCGCATTTCCGCCCAGCGCTGCAAGAGCTCCGGCTCGCGCTGCGGCAGGCCCGCCTTCATGGGGAAGTCGGTCTTCGGCAAGAACAGCGTCTCGCTCCAGTCGCGCTCGACTTGGACTTTGACCGGCGCCGGCTTCGGGGCCTTGGCCGCCGGCAGCGGGGCTTTGGCCTTTGCAGCCTTCTTCGGTGCGGGGGCGGCCTTGCGCTTCGAGACCTTGCGCTTTGCGACCTTCGGCTTCGCGGGCAGCGCCTTGCGTTTGGCTCGGCGCCCTTCTTGTTCGCGCAGCGTCTTGGTCTTCCTACTTGACCTTGCCTTGGACTTGGCTGCCTTGGACTTGGCGGCTTTGCCTGTGGCGGCCGATTTCTTCCTGGCTGCGGCCTTTGCCGCGGGCTTTTTCGGCTTCGCGGTCTTGGCCTTCTTCAATGCAGCCTTCTTGGGCGCAGCCTTTTTGGCCGCAGGCTTCCGCTTGGCCGCGGTCTTTTTCGGCTTCGCGGCCTTGGCCTTCGCAGCCTTCTTGCGGCCTTCTTCGGCGCGAGCGCCGTCTTGGCCTTCGCGGACTTCTTGCGCTTCGGCGCCTCGGCTTTCACCTTCGCCTTGCGCGCAGCCTTGGCGGCCGCTTTGCCGCGCTTCGTCTTCTTCACCATGATCCTTGTTTCCGCCCCAAGGGCCTCGACTCGCTCTCGCGAGGCGTTCTAGCAACCGGCCCTGCCACAATCCAGTGCCCGGTCGGCAAGTGCATGCGCCGAGCGTGAAGCGCCGCATGGGGTCATCCGCGTCGACCGCGACCAGGATCTCCTTCGCCTTCTTGCAGTCCTCGGCCATTTGCGCGGCAAGCGCTTCGGTGCTGTCAAAGGCATGATCGGGCCGAATAAAATCGATGAACTCGACCTCGACCTCCTCGCCGTAGAGGTCGCCGGAGAAGTCGAGGAGATAGGCTTCCAGCACCGGCTCGTCGGCACCGAATGTGGGGCGCGGGCCCACATAGCCTGCGGCGTGATACCGCTCTCCGCCCCGGTGCACGCGCATGGCGTAGATGCCGTGGCTCACGTCCTGGCCTGGAGCGAGCTTGTAGTTGAGGGTCGGGAAGCCCATGCCCTTGCCGCGGCCCGCGCCTTTGCCCACACGGCCCCGCGCCCGCCACCAATAGCCGAGCTGCTCGGCGGCCTCGCGGACCTCCCCCAAGCGGAGATGAGCGCGGATCGTGCTCGACGAGAAGGTGACGCCGCCCTCGAGCGTGACCGGCGCCACCACGTCGACGCCGAAGCCGTGCGTCTTGCCGATTGCCGCCAAGTGCTCGACGGAGCCGGTGCGCCCTTTGCCGTAGGTGAAGTCGTAGCCCACCACCACATGGCTCGCGCCGAAGCTTTCGCCCACCACCTCGGTGGCGAAGGCGTCCGCGGACAGCGACGACAGCGCTTGATCGAAGGTGAGGACGAAGGTCTGATCGAGACCGAGGGCCTCGAGCAGCTCGAGCTTCACCGGCAGCGGCGTCAGCCGGAAGAACGGCTGATCGGGGGCGAAGAACTCGCGCGGGTGCGGCTCGAAGACGACGGCGCCGGCGCGGCGGCCCTCGGCCTGCGCGATGCGTTTCGCCTCGTTGAGAACCGCCTGATGGCCGCGGTGGACACCGTCGAAATTGCCGATGGCCAGAACCGCGCCTTTCAGAGCGGGCGGTGTATCCCGCCAGGAGCGGATAACGTCCATCGGCTCGCCCTCGGCCTTCCCCCTATTGGCGCGGCGCCCGGCGATCGACCATCATCACCGCCTCACCCTCCAGCACGGTCTTGCCGTTGACGGAGCAATCGCAAGCGAGCGTGACGCGGGCCTTCTCCGGATCGACGGCGGTGATCTTGCAGGTCGCCACCACCTCGTCGCCAATATAGACCGGCGCGCGGAACTTGAGGCCTTGGGAGAGATAGATGCACCCCGGCCCCGGCAGCTTGGTGCCGAGCACGGTGGAGAACAGGGCGCCGGTCAGAAAGCCATGGGCGATGCGCTTCTTGAAGATGGTGCCGGAGGCGAACTCGTCATCGAGATGGACCGGATTGACGTCGCCGGAGAGCGCGGCGAAGGCCCTCACGTCGTCGTCGGTGATCTTCTTGGAGACGCTCGCCTCCATGCCGGGAGAAAGATCCTCCAAGTAATAGCCGTGGCCCAGGCTCGTCTTGCCGTTCGCGATGCTCATATTGCTTTCCCTGCTTGTTTCTCAATTCATTGGATGAGCGCGCAAAATAGCGAAGGCATTGCTGCACCGCAATAAGCGGGACGCTCTCGAAAAATGCCAGCTTGAGCCCAAAAACCGGGCGCTTAACCCTCCATTCACGGCCACAAGTTAAGGTTTCACCCGTGTTTTCTACCCGCCCCGGGACAGGCCTTGGGCGGGTGTCCTTTGGCGGTAAGACTTGGCGACGTCCAAGCGGCAAGCCAAAGGCTCGTGAGGAGGTTCAAGAATGGCTCTCGATCCCAGCATGCCGGTTCTCGTCGTCGATGACTACAAGACGATGATCCGGATCATTCGCAATCTCTTGAAGCAGCTCGGCTTCGCCAATGTCGACGAGGCGAGCGACGGAACCGCGGCACTCAGCATGATGCGGCAGAAGGATTACGGCCTCGTGATCTCCGATTGGAACATGGAGCCGATGACGGGCTATGAGCTGCTGCGCGAGGTGCGCGCCGACGACCGCCTGTCGCGTACGCCCTTCATCATGGTCACCGCCGAATTGAAAACCGACAATGTCATCGCGGCGAAGAAGGCCGGCGTGAACAACTACATCGTCAAGCCGTTCAACGCGGCAACGTTGAAGTCGAAGATCGACGCGATTTTCGGCGAGGCCTCCTGACGACAAGCCTACGAGCCCTTCCAAAGAGAAGGGACCTGCACAAGATCGTTTCAGCAAAGGGAATTTCATGGTTCAGGTCGGGGGAACGAAGCCGAAGCGGAAGATGCCGTCCGTCCGCCGCAAGACTGCGCGCGGCGACAGGGATCATTCGGTGACGGCGGAAATCACGCTGCTGTTGAACACGTTGCGGGAGCTCGCGGCCATCCGCAGCACCGCTGAGGACGCGGCGGCGCGCATCCTCGACTCGGCGGAAGGCTTGCTGGCGCTCGCCGACAAGGAGGAAGCCGAAAAGGCCGAGGAAGCGATCCTGGCGATCATGACGGCGTGCGGGTTCCATGACCTCGTCGGCCAGCGCGTCACCAAAATCACCGAGACGCTCGACTGCGTCATCGCGAGCCGCCTTACCGGCGAGAAGCCGGCGCAGGCCAAGTTGTCGGCCAAGAGAGGCTCGGAGATAGCGCTCGAGGGGCCGGGCCACGACAGCGCGGCCCAGGACCAGGCGCGGATCGACGCGCTGTTTCGCGACAAAAACTAGCGCCTACCACACAAGCGCATGCATGGCGGCGATCGGCCGCCGGCTCTGATGCGCGAAAAGCTCGGCGAGATGCGGCGCATCGAGCGCCTCACCCCCCTCGCCCGGCGCATGCAGCGCGCTTGCCACGAATACCGCATCGAGGCCGAAGCTGCCGGCGCCTGCGATATCGGTTTTGACCCCATCCCCGATGGCGAGCACCTGATCCTTGCCGACGTCGCTTCCGGCAAGGTCCGAGATGGTTTTGAGCGCAAGCTCGTAGACCGGCGCATGAGGCTTGCCGGCGTAAATGACCCCGCCGCCGAGATCCTCGTAGACTGCCGCGAGCGCGCCCGCGCACCAGATGAGCCGGTTGCCGCGCTCGACGAGGTGATCGGGATTGGCGCAGATCATGAGAAGTTTGCGCGCCGCGAGATCGCGCAAGAGCGGCACATAGTCGTCGGGCGTCTCGATATCGTCGTCGAACAGCCCTGAGCAGACCACGAGGTCGGTGTGCTCGGGGCCCGTCAGTTCGACGTCGAGGCCGTCGAAGATCGGGCGGTCGCGCTCGGGGCCGAGATGGAAGACGCGTGCGTGTCTGTGCTTGCCGAGCTCGTAGCGGGTGAGATCGCCGGAGGTCACGGTGGCGTCGTAGGCATCGTCGGGCACGCCGAACTGGCGGAGCTGCGCCTGCACGGACGGGCTCGGCCGCGGCGAGTTCGACAGGAGCACGACGATGCCGCCGGACTCGCGAAAAGCGCGGGTCGCGGCCGCGGCGCGCGGAAACGCGTTCCGCCCATTGTGCATCACGCCCCAAATGTCGACGAGCCAGGCGCGATAGCGCCCGCCAATGTCCTTGATGGAATCGATAACGGGGATGGTGGGCGAGGCGACGGTCATGGGGCTCGGTTAGAGGCTTGCGACGAAGGGGTCAAGGCGGGAGAGGCTTGCTCCGGGTGCGCAAATAGGCCGCAAGGCGTAGGGGGAGACTTTCGCCGCCGTCATCACCATGTGATTTTCAGGGCAGGTCTTCGGAAGGAGTACCGACCCATGAAACGACTCATAATCGCAATGCTTGCGACGGTCGCCGTCGCGACGCCAGCTCTCGCCGCGGAGCACTACGCGGTGATCGATACGGTCGGCAATTGCGCCGTGGTCGATGCCAAGCCGGACAGGACTCTCAAGATCATCGGCAAGGCCAAGGGCTATGACAGCCATGCGAGCGCCGAGCAGGCCTTGAAGGGCAACAGCCAATGCAAGGGCTATGTCTGATCTAAGGGTCTGACCTCGAAAAAGCCCCGCCCTCGTTCAGGACGGGGCTTTTTCGCGCCTCCCCGCATGTGAGCTCCTTTAACCAGCCTTGTGATAAATTCGCCTCCGCGCCGAATCAGGCCGGCGGCATCAGGCCGCGAAGCCTTCGGCGATGGAGGCTGAGATGCATCATCTTCTTCTGAAGACAGGTGTGGTTGCGGGCGCATGCGCGTTCGCTTTCCTCGCGGCGCCGGGCCCCGCCAAGGCCGTCTCGCCGCTTGGCTTGGATGAGGCAAAATCCCTCGTGGTTCCGGTCGTCGACCAGGAAGACCTCAGCGTCGAGGAGGACCTGCGGCCCGACGAGCCGCCGGAGGCATTGGAAGGCGAGAAGCCAGAGATGGCACCGATGGCACCGCCTCCCAAGGAGATGGAAGGCGAAGGCTCCGGCAATGTCGAAGACCAGATGATCGACAAGATCGGCCCCGGGGCCGAGTAGGCGCCGTCAGATCGCAGGCTCTCGGCGCGTTCCTACAAACGGGGCGCGCCGCTTTTGCCGGTTAGGCGCCGGCGCCCGCAAGCTCGATGGAGAGCGCTGCATTCATCGGCCGCGGCTGACCGAACAGGTAGCCTTGCGCAACCTCGATGCCGTGGTCGAGGAGTTCCGCCACGTCGCCTTCTTCCTCGACCTTCTCGATGATGAGCTGGATGCCGAGACCGTCGAGGTCCCGCTTCAGACCGGACGCCGTCCGGCCGGGACTTCCGAGAAAGCGCGCGGCGCTGAGCTTGACGTAGCGGAAATAGCGGTCACTCAACGTGGCGAAATCGGTGTCGAGATCGGACACGTTGTCGAGGCAGAAATTGTAGCCGAGCGCGCCCAGTGTATCGAGGCAGCCAAGCTCCGCATCGGTGAGGCCAAGCATCTCGGCCTGGCTCAACTCGAAGATGAGATGCTCGCTGAGGCCGCTGTTCTCCTCCATGAACTCGATCAGCTCGGGGAAGTAGTCGGGATCGAGCAGCGAGTGCATGGAGACGTTGCAGAACAGGCCCCGGATTTTTGAATCGGGGCCGAGCCGGCGCAGCACCTGCACGCTGCGCACCAGCAAGACGTTGTCGATCAGCGGCATCAAGGCGGCGCGCTTGGCCACGGGCATGTAGTCGCCGGGCAGGATAAGCTCGTCCGTCGCCGTCCGGATGCGGGTCAAAGCCTCGAAATAGTGAACCTTGCGGTCGGGCAGCGTGACGGTCGGCTGCAAATAGAGATCGACGCCGCCGGTCTCGACCGCATGACGGATGATATCCCGCATCCGCGCGTCTTCGGCCTCGTCGTCGTCCAGGAAGGCGCTCATGGCCGGCGCTGCGGTCTCTGCTTCCTCGACGGCCTCTGCTTCCTCGGAGACCTCTGCTTCCGCAAGGGTCTCTGCTTCAGGGGCCTCGTCCTCAAAGAGCGGGCGCCGGATTTCCGGCTCCTCGTCCTCCACCGGCTCGGCCTCGATGACCGCCTCGGGCTCGATCACCATCTCGGGCTCGGTTTCGTCCGCGGGCTCTTCCTCGGCCTCAACCTCGAACAGGGGCTCCGGCGACGGCTCGGGCTCCTCGGCCGTCTCGATCGCGATCTCTTCTTCCTCGACCTCCTCGACGACCGCCACGGGCGGTGCGGGCGGCCGCTCGCGGTACACCGTCTCGGCGGAAGCGGCGACGGAACTCGCAGCCGTCAGATTGTTGGAGAGACGCTTGATCAGGTCCTCGAGGACGCCGAGATCACTCGCGATCCGGTCGCGCTGGCTGCGATTCTCGGCCTCCACGTCGGCACGCAAGGACTCGATCCGCCCATAGACATTCTCGAACTCCACGGCGAGCTCCTCTGGCCGCGCCTGGGCGCCCGAGAAGTCCGACGGCGCGCCGCCGCCGAGGGCCTGGTCGAGCCGCTCGACGCGATCCGTCAAGAGATCGAGGCGGGCGACGTCGTCCTCGACCCGGTCGATGCGCTGGAGATCGGTGTCGATGATCTCGAGCGCTTCCTCGAGCTCGGCGAGACGGTCGCCGCCGCCCGCGCGCGACCCGCGCCCGAGCCTGACGAAGGACGCAGCCATAACGAGGAACAGCGCCGCAGTGGCGATGAGAACCGGGATCAGGGGCAGGCCGGCCTGGAGCGTCAGGCCAGCGGCGAACGCGGCCGCGGTGATGGCCATGGCGATCAGTACGATCACGTCAAGCATGGCGAGCCCTCCTGAGGCGGCGCCGTGCCTGGGAGACATGGTGATGCTGTTCTGCATGCTGGCGCCACCCCCTCGCACGGAATCATGGGCGACAGGCTACTGCAACGCAACATCAAACTCACCGCCGCAAGCCTGTGATAGCAGCCAAGGCTGCGAAGGCCAAGACACGCGCCGTTCTCATCGCAGCCGCGCGAGGGTCCGGGTGATCTTGGTCGCGGGCGATGCGGCGGCGTGCCACACGCGGATCACCAAGGCGTGTCCCTCACGTATCTTTCGTGACATCGTCCATGAACTAGACTGCGGTACGCCCAACGAGGAGTCCCGAGCATGAAAAGCCCTAGACGCGTCTTCGCCACCATCCTTGCGCTCGCCCTCATTGGCGGGATGTCGGTTGCCGCCAATGCCCAGCAGGCGAGCCCGGTCGACTTGGTCGATGCCCTCAACGCGGTGTTCGGCAAGCATGCCGGCGACCGCGCCGCCCATACCAAGGGCGTCTGTCTGACCGGCATGTTCACCCCCTCGGCGGACGCGCCGAAGCTTTCGAAGGCGCCGCATTTCGCGAAGCCTGTTCCCATTATTGCCCGCTTCTCGCTGGGCGGCGGGAATCCCAACGCGCCCGACAATGCGCAGGACAATGTCCGCGGCTTCGCCATCAAGTTCGACCTCGGCGACGGCGCCAGCACCGATCTCGTGACCATCTCGGCGCCGGTGTTCTTCGCCAAGACGCCCGAGCAGTTCGTCGCGTTCTTGCAGGCTGTCGGCTCGGGCGATCAGGACAAGATCAAGGCCTTCTTCGCGGCTCATCCGGAAACCACGCGGCAAAACGCGTGGCTCACCTCGCACCCGGTTCCGGCGAGCTTTGCCGGTGTCGACTATTGGGGCGTGCACGCCTTCACCTTCACCAATGCGGATGGCGAGGCGACGCTCGTGAAATACAAGCTCATCCCCGAGGCGGGCGAGCTCGGGCTCACCCCCGAAGAGGCGAAAGCCAAAGGACCGGACTTCTATGCCGACGAGCTGAAAGGACGCTTGGCCAAGGGGCCGGCGGTCTTCGACCTTACCGCGATCATGGGCAAGACGGGCGACCCGACCAGCGATCCGACGCAGAGATGGGACGGCGAGGACAACCGCCCGACGACGATGCTCGGCAAGATCAGCATCGAAGCCATCGCGCCGCAGGCAACATGCGATGCCTTCAGCTTCCTCCCGGGCAACGTGGTCGACGGCATCGCCGGACCGACGGACGATCCGATCTTCGCGATACGCTCGCCGGCCTACATCGTGTCCTTCACGCGCCGGCTCGCGCCGTAAGGACTACGTGCCGACCGGGCGGCGATAGGCGGCGAGGAAGGTGCTGGCAGCCGTTCCCACGACATGGTCTGTCCACGCCTCGCTCGGCGGGCCGGCGGCGTTCATGAGCAACGGAAGGAAGGTCATCGACTTGCAGGAATCGAGGAACTGCGCGGCGGCGACCTCGCAATCCGGAACGTCGAGGATCCCCGCGGCGACCTGATCCTTCAAATAGGTGGCGAGGCGGTCGATGCCGCAGGCCGGCCCCATCGCATAGAAGCGCTTGCCGAGCTCCGGCATGCGCTCGGCAATGGCGATGACGGTGCGAAGCGAGGAAACGCGGTGGGGCTCGCAAAGGAAGCCGACGAAGTCGCGGCCGAGGCGGGTCAAGACAGCCTCGACGTCATGATCCTCTGAATCGAGGGCGAAGACCTGCTCGGCCTGGGCGACGCGCTCCTCCTCCACGATGGCCTGGAACAGCGCCTCCTTCGAATCGAAATAGACGTAGAGCGTGCCCTTAGAGACGCCGGCTTCGCGGCCGATCTCGCCCATGCTTGCGGCATCGAAGCCCCGCGCCAGGAAAACGGCCCGCGCCCCGTCGAGAATCTGGCGGCGCTTGGCGCTTTCGGCCTCCTCATGGACGGCTTCGGCGGCAAGGGACATGGGTCGGCTCCTTCCTCGCTTCCGCGACGATATGACCGAACGGTTCGGTCGGTATTGACATAGGTCAGGTTCGTGCGTAAGTCAATGACCGAACCGTTCGGTCAATGAATGGAGACTGCCATGTTTCGGGATCGTGGAAAGACCGCGGTAGCCGAAGATGTCCTGGAGCAGACAGAGCCGGCAGAAGGCCCAGTGAAGCCTTCTGCGGGGCGCCGTCCGCAATCGCCCTCGCTCCGAGCGGTGCCGGAGGCCGAGACGTCTCCCTCTCCCGCCCCCCCTCCTCCTGAAGAGCGGGCCCCCTCGCCTGACGCGCCCGAGGCGCTGGCGCCGTCCGCGCCCGCCGAGGCCGACGCGGAGCTTGTGCCGGCACCTTCGCGCCGCCGCTTCCGCAAGCTCGCCCTCATCACCGGCCTCGTCGTGCTGCTCGCGGCCGGCGCCTGGTACGGCCATTACTACTGGACCATCGGCCAGTACCTCGTCTCGACCGACGACGCCTATGTCGGCGCCAAGACCGCGACGCTCGCCGCCAAGGTCTCGGGCTACGTGACGTCCGTCGCCATCGACGACAACGCCCATGTCAAGGCGGGCGACGTCATGGTCAGGATCGACGACGGCGACTATCAGCTCGCCGTCCAGACCGCGAAGGACAACGTCGCCACCGAGCAATCCACGATCGACCGCATCGGCAAGCAGATCGCCGCGCAGATGGCGGCCGTCGATCAGGCGAGGGCCAATCTCGCTTCGGCGCAAGCCGAGCAGACCCGCACCGAGCTCGAGCTTCAACGCCAGCAGGAGCTTTCGAAGAGGGACTTCGCCAGCCGGCAGACGCTCGAGCAGGCGCAAGCCAATCGCGATCAGGCGATCGCCGCCGTGCAGGCGGCTGAAGCCGGCGTCGAGGCGGCCGAAGCCAATGTGGACGTGCTGAAGGGCCAGCAGAACGAGGCCAAGAACACGCTGAAGCAACTTCAGACCACGCTCGCCAAGGCCGAGCGCGACCTCTCCTTCACGGTCATCCGCGCGCCCTTCGACGGCGTGATGGGCAACCGCGCCGTGCAAATCGGCGACTACGTCCAGCCCGGGCAGCGTCTTGCAACGCTGGTGCCGCTCGGCGGGGTCTATATCGACGCGAATTTCAAGGAGACACAGCTCCACGGCCTGAAGCCGGGGCAGACGGTCGACATCTCGGTCGACGCCCTCCCCGATCGCGACATCGAGGGCACGGTCGAGAGTGTGGCGCCGGCCGCGGGCCAAGTGTTCTCGCTGCTGCCGCCCGACAACGCGACCGGCAACTTCACGAAGATCGTGCAGCGCGTGGCCGTGCGCATCAAGGTCCCGGCCAAGGTCGCGGACGAAGAGGTGCTGCGGCCTGGCATGTCGGTCGAGGTGAGCGTCAACACCAAGCCGGGCGCGACCTCAACCGCAACTGCGCCCACGGCGCACGACGCGGCGGCCGCGGCGCTCCCTTAAGAGAGCCGGTATGGCCACCTCCGCAACAGTCAGCGAAGGGCGCCCGGTCCCGGAGATTGCGCTGTCGCGCACCGACGACAGCATCGACCCGCGCCGGCTGATCGCCTTCCTCTCCATGGTGTTCGGGATGTTCATGGCCATCCTGGACATCCAGATCGTGTCGGCGTCCTTGACCGAGATTCAGGCGGGGCTCGCGGCGAGCTCCAACGAGATCACCTGGGTGCAGACCGCCTATCTGATCGCCGAGGTGATCATGATCCCGCTGTCAGGCTTTCTGTCGCGGGCGCTCGGCACGCGCATCCTGTTCGCGATTTCGGCGGGGGGCTTCGCCGCGGCAAGCCTGATGTGCGGGCTGTCGAGCTCGATCAACGAGATGATCGTGTGGCGCGCCATCCAGGGCTTCATCGGTGGCGGCATGATCCCGACCGTGTTCGCCTCGGCCTATATCATCTTCCCGCGGAGCCGCATGGGCCTGATCAATCCCCTGATCGGCCTGATCGCCACGCTCGCGCCGACCATCGGCCCGACCGTCGGCGGCTACCTCACCGACACGCTGTCCTGGCACTGGCTGTTCTTCATCAACGTCGTGCCGGGCATCGCCGTGACGGTCGCCGCGCTGACGCTGATCGATTTCGACAAGCCCGACTTCAAGCTGCTCGACCGGTTCGACTGGTGGGGCTTGCTGTTCATGGCGGGCTTTCTCGGCGGTCTCCAATATGTGCTCGAGGAGGGTCCGCGCAACGATTGGTTCGGCGATCAGAGCGTGCTGCTGTTCGCCTGGGTCTCGGGCCTATCGGCGATCGCCTTCTTCGCCCGCGTGCTTCTGGCGAGAGAGCCGATCGTCGACCTCAAGGCATACACGGACCGCAACTTCGCGCTCGGCTCGCTGTTCTCCTTCACGCTCGGCATCGGGCTCTACGGCCTGACCTATATCTATCCGCTCTATCTCGCCGAGATCAGAGGCTATGACGCGCGCATGATCGGCGAGACCGTGTTCGTCTCGGGCCTCGCCATGTTCCTGACGGCGCCCTTTGCGGGGCGTCTCGTCACCAAGGTCGATCCGCGCTTCATGCTGGCGGCAGGATTCTTGAGCTTCGCGATCGGCGCCTGGTGGATGACCTACATCACGGCCGACTGGGATTTCTGGGAATTGATGTGGCCGCAAATCTTCCGCGGCGCCGGACTGATGCTGGCCATCATCCCGATCAACAACGTGGCGCTCGGCACCTTGCCGCCGGACCGGCTGAAGAACGCCTCGGGTCTCTACAATCTGATGCGCAATCTCGGCGGCGCGGTCGGCCTCGCCGGACTGACCACCATCCTGAACTACCGCACCGACCTGCATCTGGAGCGCCTGCACGAGGCGATCACCTTCGCGCGGCGCCCGGCGGTGGAGACCCTGGACCAGCTCACCCAGCGTTTCCACAGCTTCGGCAGCGATGCCCACGACATGGCGCTCAAGGCGCTCATGCAGCTCATCCACGTCCAAGGCGTGGTGATGGCCTTTGGCGACCTGTTCCTGCTGCTGGCGATCCTGTTCGTGGTGCTGGCCGGCCTCGCCATCGTGGTGAAAAAGCCCGCCGCCTAAGGCGTCACGTGCCCGGCTGGCCAACGCGCCGCCTTGACAGTTTGCGGTGGGGGACCTTACAAGCGGGCATTATTTAGCACTCCCCAGAGGTGAGTGCCAAAGGGCACAGGTTCAGCATATAGGAGCGAAATCCATGAAATTCCGTCCCCTGCATGACCGCGTCGTGGTCAAGCGGCTCGAGGAGGAGCAGAAGACTAAAGGCGGGATCATCATCCCCGATACGGCAGCCGAGAAGCCGCAGACCGGCAAGGTCGTTTCCGCTGGGCCCGGCGCCCGCGGCGAGGATGGCAAGCTTCAGCCCCTGGGCGTCAAGTCCGGCGACACCGTGCTGTTCGGCAAATGGTCGGGCACCGAGGTCAAGATCGACGGCGAGGACCTTCTCATCATGAAGGAGTCCGACATCATGGGCATCCTCGGCTAATACCTACGAAACCCCTGCACCCCCCTGCGTGACCCGGCTCATGCCCGGCTGCTCAGGGTGAGAACCAAGAACGGAGAGCACTTCAATGGCAGCTAAAGATGTGAGATTCGCCGCCGACGCCCGCGAGCGCATGCTGCGCGGCGTCGACGTGCTGGCCAACGCGGTCAAGGTGACGCTCGGTCCCAAAGGCCGCAACGTCATCATCGAGAAGGCGTTCGGCGCACCGCGCTCGACCAAGGACGGCGTCACCGTCGCCAAGGAGATCGAGCTCGAGGACAAGTTCGAGAACATGGGCGCCCAGATGCTGAAAGAGGTCGCCCAGAAGACCAACGAGACCGCGGGCGACGGCACCACGACGGCGACCGTGCTGGCTCAGGCCATCGTGCGGGAGGGCCTCAAGGCCGTCGCCGCCGGCATGAACCCGATGGACCTCAAGCGCGGCATCGACAAGGCCGTGACCGAGGTCGTCGAGGCGATCAAAAAGCAGTCGAAGGTGGTCAGCGGCTCGGCCGAGATCGCCCAGGTCGGCACCATCTCCGCCAACGGCGAGAAGTCGATCGGCGACATGATCGCCAAGGCCATGCAGAAGGTCGGCAACGAGGGCGTCATCACCGTCGAGGAGGCCAAGAGCCTCGACAGCGAGCTCGAAGTGGTCGAGGGCATGCAGTTCGACCGCGGTTACATCTCGCCCTACTTCATCACCAATGCCGAGAAGATGATCACCGAGCTCGAGAACCCCTACATCCTCATCTACGAAAAGAAGCTGTCGGGTCTGCAGGCCATGCTGCCGCTGCTCGAGGCGGTGGTGCAGTCGGGCCGTCCCCTGCTCGTCATCGCCGAGGACGTCGAGGGCGAGGCGCTTGCCACGCTGGTGGTCAACAAGCTGCGCGGCGGTCTGAAGGTCGCCGCGGTGAAAGCCCCCGGCTTCGGCGATCGCCGCAAGGCCATGCTGCAGGACATCGCTGTCCTGACCGGCGGCGAGCTGATCTCCGAGGATCTCGGCATCAAGCTCGAGAACGTCACGGTGCAGATGCTCGGCAAGGCCAAGCGCGTCACCATCACCAAGGACGACACCACGATCGTCCGTGGCGGCGGCAAGAAGGACGACATCGAGGCGCGGGTCGCCCAGATCAAGCAGCAGATCGAGGACACCACGTCCGACTATGACCGCGAGAAGCTGCAAGAGCGGCTGGCGAAGCTCGCCGGCGGCGTGGCCGTGATCAAGGTCGGCGGTGCCACCGAGGTCGAAGTGAAGGAGAAGAAGGATCGCGTCGACGATGCGTTGAACGCGACCCGCGCGGCCGTCGAGGAGGGCATTGTCCCGGGCGGCGGCGTGGCTCTGCTCCATGCTTCGAAGTCGATCAAGGTCAAGGGTGACAACGACGACCAGGAGGCGGGCATTAACATCGTCCGCCGCGCGCTCCAGGCGCCAATCCGCCAGATCGCCGAGAATGCCGGCGTCGAGGGCTCCATCGTGGTCGGCAAGGTGCTCGATCAGAAGTCGGCGTCGTTCGGCTACGACGCCCAGAACGACACCTATGTGGACCTCATCCAGAAGGGCATCATCGACCCGGCCAAGGTCGTGCGCACGGCGCTGCAGGACGCGGCTTCCGTGGCCGGCCTCCTCGTCACCACCGAGGCGGGCGTGGCCGAGGCGCCGAAGAAGGACAGCGATGGCCATGCGCACATGCCGGGCGGCGGCATGGGCGGCATGGACATGATGTAGGCGGCCGGAAAAGCCACTTAGGGTTAAGCGAAGGGGGCGGCTTTTAGCCGCCCCCTTTTTGCTTTTTTGGCCCGCCCGGGCCACCGATTCAGCCCGCCTTACGCAATCGTAATTTCCCAGGCGATGCGCTTTGGCCCTATCGTCGGCTCAGATTCGCCCCGCCACCAATGCGGGGGCTTTTCGAGGGTTTTCTCCCCACATGGAGAAGTTTCGCGCCACAGCCAAAGAGTTTGCCCGCATCGCCTTCCCCTATTTCCGCGGCAATGACCGCTGGTGGGGCCGCGGGCTCTTGCTCGTCGTCATCGGCTTGCAGCTCTTCCAGGTGTGGCTGAACGTCCGCTTCAACGCCTGGTACAACACGTTCTACACGGCGCTCCAGGACAAGAACTGGGACGTGTTCCTCTACCAGTTCGGCGTGTTCACCATCCTCGCCGTGTTCTTCATCGTCACCGCGGTCTATCAGCTCTATTTGCAGCAATGGCTGCAGATTCGCTGGCGAGGGTGGCTGACGGAGGCCTATCTCGAGCGCTGGCTCACGGAAGGCACGCATTACCGCATGCGGCTCAGAGGCGACGAGGCCGACAACCCGGACCAGCGTATCTCCGAAGACATCAAGCTCTTCATCAACGCGACGCTCGATATCGGCATCGCGTTGCTCGGCTCCATCGTCACGCTGGTCTCCTTCGTGGTGATCTTGTGGAACTTGTCGGCGGCGACGCCGCTCATGATCGGCAACGCGTCGTACCAGGTGCCGGGCTATCTCGTGTGGGCGGCGCTGATTTACGCCATTTTCGGCACGTGGGTGACGCATCTCGTCGGCCGGCCGCTGATCAAGCTCAATTTCGACCAGCAGCGGTTCGAGGCCGATTTCCGTTTCTCGCTGGTCCGCTTGCGGGAGAACGCCGAGGAGGTGACGCTGCTCGCGGGCGAGCCTGCCGAGTCGGAGCGCTTGCGCGACCGCTTCGCCAACGTGGTGAAGAACTGGCACGGCATCATGACCCGGACCAAACGGCTCACCTTCCTGACCGCCGGCTACAACCAGGCCGCCATCATCTTTCCATTCCTGGTGGTGAGCCCGGTCTATTTCTTCGGGACCCTGACCCTTGGCGGCTTGATGCAGATCTCGCAAGCCTTCAGCCAGGTGCAGAGCGCGCTCTCCTTCTTCGTCTCCGCGTATTCGAGCATCGCCGACTGGAAGGCGGTAGTCGACCGGTTGGCGGGCTTCGAGGCGTCCATCGATTGGGCGCAAGCTCTCGGCGAGACCGCGCCGCGCGTCGAGTTCATCAGCGAAGGCGCCGGCACGCTGCATGTCGAGCAAATGGCGGTGGGCCTGCCCAACGGCCAGGAGATCGTGCACCTCTCCGACCTCGTCATCTCGCCCGGCGAGCGCATCCTCGTCACCGGGCCGTCAGGCTCGGGCAAGACGAGCCTGTTCCGCGCGCTCGGCGGCATTTGGCCGTTCGGCTCGGGCTCGGTGCGCATCCCCGAAGGCGCAAGCGTGCTCGTCCTGCCGCAGCGGCCCTATCTCCCGCTCGGCACGCTGCGTGGCGCGCTCGCTTATCCGGGCCCGCAAGATTCGTTCTCGGCCAAGGAGATCGACGAGGTGCTCGACGCGGTGGGGCTTTCGGGCTTGCGCGACCAGCTCGACGAGACCGCCTATTGGACCGACAAGCTCTCGGGCGGCGAGAAGCAGCGACTCTCCATCGCCCGCGCGCTGCTGCAAAAGCCGCTATGGCTGTTCCTCGACGAGGCGACGAGCGCGCTCGACGAGACCTCGGAGGCCGCGCTGTATAACCTGTTGCTCGAGCGCTTGCCTGACACGGCCATCGTTTCGATCGGCCACCGGTCGAGCCTCGTGCAGTTCCACGGACGGTTCTTCAAGCTCTCGCCCGTGCGTAAAGGCCTGCACCGCCTGTCCGAAGCGGACAAGGCGGCATCCACCGTTTCCGTTGAAGACGAGGAAGAAGACGCCCCGCGCGAGCCGGCGCTTCCCCCGGCCTAGTCTTTGGCCTTCGCTTCGCAGCCGCTGCCGGCGGGGAGATCTTCCGGCTTGCCCCAGTCATTGGCGGGCACGTCGGGGAAGGACTTGCCGAACTCCTGCTTCACCATGGTGAACTTGGACGGCACGTTGGAGTCCTTGGGAAAGTCGAGAATCCAGAAATAGTCGTAGGTATCGTCAGGCCAGGCGGCGGGAACGCCGGGCAGGATGTCCATGCGGAAGAGTTTGCGGAGCGTCACCGCATCCTCGCGCTCATGGTCGGCGTCGAGCTTCGGATCGGCAATGTGCTTGTGCTCCCACACCATCACCACGGTCTTTCCTTTGAGTGCCGGGTTGGTGAGGATATTTGCTGCGGCCGCACGCGTGCGCTCGTTCAGCAGCTCGACCCATTCCTTCTCGTTGTCCTGGGGCATCGCCGAATAGAAGATGATCGGCTTGTTCCAGCTCGCCACCGCGGGCGATGCGAGCTCGGCGGTGTGAAGCGTGATGGCGAAGAAGTAGGCGGGCGGCTCGTCCTTGTCGAACAGCGACTTCGCGGCGTTCTGGCCGAGATAGTTCAACTTCAGGGCCTCGGCGCGCTGCTTACCAATGCTGCACAGCTTCCATTCGTCTGCCTTCTCGCCATGGCGCAAGATGATGATGCGCTTCGGCGCGGCGAACGCGCTCGCGGCAAGACAAAACGTCATGACGGCTGCCAAACCTAAGCGAATGAGCATCGTGACCTCCTGGCGGCTTCCCGCGCGCGGGCTAGACGTGTGAGGTCATACCGCGCGAGGACGCGGGCCATAAGCCACAAGTCTTCACAAGAAAGTGTGAAGCGCCGCTCAGGCGGCCTGGAGCCGGTCGAGAATGGCATCCCTAAGCCGCGCCGCCGCCGTCGTCCCAGGCGCCCGCGCGCGCCCCGAAGAGCTGCGCTTGGCTCTTCAGGATCAGCCCGTCCTCGAGCACTTTGAGGTGGTTCGCCTTGAGCGTCGTGCCGGTGGTGGTGATGTCGACGATCAGCTCGGACGTGCCGGTTGCCGGCGTCGCCTCGGTGGCGCCGACGCTCTCGACGATGCGGTAGCCGGTGACGCCCTTCCCGGCGAAGAAGCGCCGTGTGAGATTCATATATTTGGTGGCGACGCGCAGCCGGCGGCCGTGCGCCCGCGCGAACTGCGCGGCGACGTCCTCCAAGTCGGCCATGCGCGAGACGTCGAGCCAGCAATCGGGGACGGCGACCACCACGTCGGCGTGGCCGAAGCCGAGCGGCTTCAAGAAGTCGACGGTGGCGTCCACGTCGGGAAGCGTCTCGCGCACCAGGTCCTCGCCGGTGATGCCGAGATGCACGCGGCCCGCTTTGAGCTGGTGCACGATCTCTGCGGCCGAGGCGTACTCCACCTCCACTTCGTCGAGCCCTTCGAGCTGGCCGCGATAGCCGCGCTCATGGCCTTTGACGCGCAGCGGCATGCCGGCCCGCTCGAACATGGCGGCGGCTTGCTCCTTGAGACGCCCCTTGGAGGGGACGGCGATGACGAGCGCAGGAGAGGCCATCACGCGGCCTTTTCCACGGCGGCGAGCAGGCGCTCGGTGTGGATGGCAGAGCCCACGGCGGGCACGTCGCGGGGCGCGCCGAGGGCGCGAAGCATCCCGTCATAGCGGCCGCCGCCCGCGACCGGCTCGGTCTCGTCCATGCCGGCCCCTTCGATCTGGAACACGACGCCCGAATAATATTCGAGGTTGCGGCCGAACTCGGTGGCGAAGGTCGCGCGGGAAAGATCGATGCCGTCGCGCGCCAGACGATCGAACCGGCGCAAGGTCGCATCGAGCGCCGCGTCGATGTCGAGGCCCGCACCCTTGGCGATCATGGCGACCTTGTCGGCGGCTTCCCGCGGCGGGGCGGCGACGGCGAGGTAATAGTCGATGACCGTCGCCACCTCCTTGGGCAGCGGGTCGGCGCGCAAGTCCGCGGCATGATCGAGCAGCCGCATGGCGATCTCGCGCAATGAGCGGTTGCCGGCCAGAGGAATGCCTTGCGCGTCGAGATAGGCGCCGACGATCTCCTCGGCGCGCGCCTGCGTCTCGCCGACCAGTTCGTCGGCAAGCGCAGCGGCCAGGCCGTCCGAGTCGGGGCGCTCGCCCTTGGCGAGGCGATCGAGCAGCGCGTGGAATACCGGCGGCCGCCAGAAATAGTGGCGCAGCTTGAGGCGCCAGCGTTCCGGCAGATCGAGCGCATCGATCAGCGCGTAGAACAGTGCGATGTCGCCGAAGCGGAGCCAATATTCGCGCAAGCCCGCGCTCTTCACCGCCTCGACCGCCAGCAGCACGACCTCGACATCGGCGCTTTCCTTGTCCGACGCGCCGAAGCACTCGATGCCCGCCTGGCGGAACTCGCGGGGATGCGTGGCGCTCGGGCCGAGCGGCTGGAAGCGGAAGGCGGGGCCGTTATAGCAATAGCGCGCCGTCTTATCGGCCTTCGGGTGCCGCTCGAGATAGAGCCGTGACACCGGCACGGTGAGGTCCGGGCGCAGGCAGAGCTCGTCGCCGGCAAGGTCGGTGAAGACGTAGGTGCGGCCGCGCACCGACTCGCCGATCTGGTCGAGGAACACGTCGGCCGGCTGAATGATCGAGGGCGCAACGGGCTCGTAGCCCGCGCGCGCGAAGAGGTCGAGAAGCGCGCGTGCTTGGGCTTCGAGAGCCTCGAATTTCTGTGCGGATTCCGCGGCCATGGCTCAGGCCTTGTGACGGTCGAGAACTTGCCGGACCGCTTTGACCAGATCGGCTTCGGGCACGGCGAACTGCGCCTCGGCCTGCTTCTTCAGATATTCCTCGCGGTCCTCGATGGAAGTGAGCGTGGCGCCGAGGACGAGATCCTTGATCTGCACCTCGCCCTTCGCCTTCTCGTCGCCGCCCTGGATGACGGCGCAAGGCGCGCCCCGCTTATCGGCATATTTCATCTGCGCCTTCATGCCCGACGACCCGAGATACAAGCTCGGCGCGGATGCCGGCGGCGCGAAGCTCCTGCGCCATGCGCTGGTAGTCGGCCATGCGGTCCTTGTCGAACACGAGCACGACGACGGGGCCTTGCACCGCGTCGCCCTTGTACTTGCCGAGAAGCTGGAGCCCGAACAGGAGACGCGACACGCCGACCGAGACGCCGGTGGCCGGCACCGTCTCGCCGGTGAAGCGCTCGACGAGGCCGTCATAACGGCCGCCGCTGACCACGGAGCCGAGTCTGATCTGTTGCCCGCGCTCGTCGACGATGGACGGCGTTAGCTCCGCCTCGAACACCGGGCCGGTGTAGTACTCGAGCCCGCGCACGACAGACGGATCGACCACGACGCGGTCGGAGGCGAAGCCGCTCGCCGAGAGAAGATCGTGCATGGCGGTGACTTCGGCGACGCCCTCTTCGCCGATCGCCACGCCTTCGACCAATGTCTTTAGATCCGCGAGCGTCCGGTCGCGGTCGCCGCCAGAGGCTTCGACAAAACCAATGATCGCTTCGATCTGTTTGGGCGCGAGTTCGGCGCCCTTGGTGAAGTCGCCGGACTCGTCCTTGCGTCCCTTGCCGAGAAGAAGACGTACGCCTTCGACGCCGAGCCGATCGAGCTTGTCGATGGCCCGCAGCACGGTGAGGTGTTTCGCCTTGTCATCCGCGGTGACACCCGCGCGCTCCAACACGCCATCGAGAATCTTGCGGCTGCCGATCTTGACCACATAGTCGCCGCGCTGGATGCCGAGCGCCTCCAGCGTGTCGGCGGCGAGCATGCAGAGCTCGGCGTCGGCCGCGACGGACGCGGCGCCGACCGTGTCGGCGTCGAACTGCATGAACTGGCGGAAGCGCCCCGGCCCCGGCTTCTCGTTGCGCCAAACCGGTCCCACTTGGTAGCGGCGGAAGGGCTTCGGCAGGGTCTGGTAGTTCTCCGCCACGTAGCGGGCGAGCGGGGCCGTCAGGTCGTAGCGCAGCGACAGCCACTGCTCGTCGTCGTCCTTGAAGGAGAACACGCCCTCGTTCGGCCGGTCCTGGTCGGGCAGGAACTTGCCGAGCGCATCGGTATATTCGATGGCCGGCGTGTCCAACGGCTCAAAGCCGTAGGTCTCGAAAACACCCCTGATGGTGCCGAGCATCGCTTCGGTGGCGCGGATTTCCTGCGCCGATATGTCCTGCAAACCCTTCGGCAGGCGGGCCTCTGGGCGCGGGCTAACGTCTTTCTTGCTCATCGGAGGATGCGGCTGATTCTAAAGGGGCTCTAGCCGCCGCGTTCTAGCCCATCGGTCCCGGGGCAGCAAGCAAGCCGGCTCTAGTCCGCGAGGGCGCGCTCTTTGGCGGTGGCCTTGGCGATCTCCACCAAGGCCTCGATAGGATGGGCGCTGTCCTTCATCTTGATCAGCGCCGGCGGGCACGGACCGCCCGTGGCCCAATCGAGCAGCTCGACCGTATGGACGAAGGGGACGTCGGTGCCGCCCTTGAGCTGGGTCATGCAGCCGATATTGCCGGTGACGATGACGTCGGGCTTGATCGCATCGATGTTCTTGAGCTTGCGCTCGCGCAACTGGCCGGAAAGCTCCGGCTCGAGGATGTTGTAGGTGCCGGCCGAGCCGCAGCAGAGATGCCCCTCGGGGATCTCGGTGAGCGTGTACCCAGCCTGCTCGAGCAGCGCGCGGGGCAAGGCATCGAGCTTCTGACCGTGCTCGAGCGAGCAGGCGCCGTGATAGGCGACCTTCAGGCCGGTCCACATCACGGGCGGATTGAGGCCGATATCGTCGAGGAACTCGGTGATGTCGCGGGCAAGCTTCGCGACATATTCCGCGCGCTCGGCATAGCCGCGGTCGCGGGAGAGCAGGTTGCCATAGTCCTTGAGCATGGTGCCGCAGCCGCCCGCCGTGAGGACGACGGCGTCGAGCAGGCGCTCGCGCATCACCGCGGTCCACGCATCGATATTGTGGCGCGCATGCGACCTCGCCTCCTCCTCCCGGCCGAGATGGTGGGAGAGCGCGCCGCAGCAGCCTTCGTCCTTGACCACGACGACGTCGACGCCGTGACGCCTGAGCAGGCGGATGGCGGCCTGGTTGATCTGCGGGGCCAGCACCTCCTGGACGCAGCCGAGCATGATCGCGACGCGTTTCGGCTGAGGCGCTTTGGGATTGAAGGCCGATTTCGGCTTCAGGATCTTGAGCTTCAGCGCGCCGGGCGGCACCAGCTGAAGCGCGGCTGCGGTGCGGCGCATGCCCATCTTGGCGAACATGTTGCGGAAGGGTTTGGCGAACCAGCCGAGCACCAGCAAGGACTTGAACCGGTTGGGATACGGCAGCGTGCGGCTCAAGAACCAGCGGGTGAGGCGTTGTTTCGTTCCGCGGTGGCCGCGCTGCTCGATGCGCACGCGGGCGAGATCGACGAGGTGCATGTAGTCGACGCCGCTCGGGCAGGCGGTCATGCAGCCGAGGCACGAGAGGCAGCGGTCGAGATGATGCACCGTCGTGGCGGGCACGTCGCGCCCTTCGAACATCTGCTTCATGAGGTAGATGCGGCCGCGCGGGCTGTCGCGCTCGTCGCCGGTCAGCACGTAGGTCGGACAGGTCGCCGTGCACAGCCCACAATGGACGCAGCGGCGCAAGATCTCGTCGGCGCGGGCGATCGAGGGGTCGCCAAGCTGGAGGGCGTTGAAATTGGTCTGCATGGCCTTTCGCCTACATTCCCTGATACATGCGGCCCGGGTTGAAAATGCCGAGCGGATCGAAGGCGTGCTTGAGCTTGGCCGACAGGTTCGCGAGCGGCAGCTCGAGCGGCTGGAACACATCGATGCCGGCGCGGGTTGCATCGTCGGCCCGGATCAGAGTGGCATGGCCGCCGAGTTCGGCGAGAGTACGGCGGATATCGACCGCGCCGCCATCGGTCAAAGGCGGCGTCTCGATCCAGATCAGGCCGCCGGACCAGTCGTAGGCGGCCCGGACATCGATCTTGCGCAACAGGTTGTTGATGAGCTTGGTCGCGTTCCTCGGCGTGGTGGACACGCGCCACAGCGGGTTGGGCTTGTCCTGGAACATCTTCAGCGCGCGGACCTCGTTCCAGAACTTCTTGCTCCGCTCGTGGTCGAGCTCGAGCGCCGGGCTGTAGGCGAGCAGCGCCTGGCGCAAGCGGGTCGCCCGGTAGCGGGCCGACGCCGGGAAATTCTCGACGCGGATCGCCGTGATGGGGGCTTCCGCATCGACGATCTCCGCGTCGGAGAAGCGCGCGGCGAGCTCCGCATGCGCATGCAGCGTGCCGGAGACCTCGAAAGGCGTGCCCATGGCGATGCACAGCGCCTCGATCGCGGTCTGATCGGTCAGTCCGAAGCAGACGATCGTCCGGGACTCGCGCTGCACGGGAAGCACCTTCAACGATATTTCGGTCATGATGGCGAGCGTGCCCCAGGAGCCGGCGAGCGTGCGGCCGAGATCGTAGCCGGTGACGTTCTTCATCACCCGGCCGCCGGCCTTGATGATCTGGCCGCGGCCATTCACGGCGCGCACGCCGAGCACATGGTCGCGGGCCGCGCCTTTCAGGAGGCGCCGGCTGCCGGAGATGTTGGTGGCGATGACGCCGCCGATCGTCCCCTCACGCGGCCCGTAGCCCAGGATGGGTCCGAGATCGACCGGCTCGAAAGGAAGCTCCTGATCGTTCTCGGCGAGCTTCGCCTCGATCTCGGAAAGCGGCGTCCCGGTCTTCGCCACCATCACAAGCTCGGTCGGCTCGTAAAGGGATATGCCGACCATGGCTTCGGTCGAGACCACCGCGCCCGCGCCGACCGGGTGCCCGATCTCGCGCTTGGTGCCCTTCCCCATGACCTCGAGCGGCGTGCGCGTGTCGATAGCCTCGTCGACGAGGTGCTTGAGCTCCTCCTCCGTCTCGGGAGCGTGGAAGCCGAGGCGCATGTGGCCGGTCACGGGGCGTCGTATCCTTCCACCACTTCGGACTCAATCTCGACCTCGATCTCGTCCTCGATCGCGGGTCCGAGGTCCCGCAACTCCAGCCCGCGCATCTTCTGGGCGTCGCGGCCCTCGATGGGGAACACTTTGCCGGGATTGAGCAGCCAGGACGGGTCGAACTCTTCCTTGATGCGGACCTGCTGGTCGATGTCGTCGTCGGAATATTGCTCGTACATGAGCTCGCGCTTCTCGATGCCGACGCCATGCTCGCCGGTCAGACAGCCGCCGAGCGCGACGCAAAGCTTCAGGATCTCCGCGCCGCACATCTCGACGCGCTCGAGCTGAACGGAATCGTTGGCGTTGTAGAGAATGAGCGGATGGAGGTTGCCGTCGCCCGCATGGAAGATATTGGCGACGTCGAAGCGGTATTTGCGGCAGATCCAGCCGATCTCGTCGAGCGCCTTGGGCAGCTTGGACAGCGGAATGACGCCGTCCATGCAGACATAGTCTGAGAGCTGGCCGATGGCGCCGAACGCGGCCTTGCGGCCCTTCCAGATGAGCGCGCTCTCCTCAGCGCTCTGGCTGCGGCGTACGCTCGAGGGCAGGAAATCGGCGGCGATGTCCTCGACCTTCTCGAGGAGATATTCGATCTCGTCTTCGGAGCCTTCCACCTCGACGATGAGCGCGGCCTCCGCATCGAGGGGGTAGCCGGCGGCGACGAAGTGCTCGCACACATGGATGGCCGGACGGTCCATGAACTCGATGGCCACGGGGACGATGCCGCCGGCGATGATGGCGGCGACGCAGGACGCGGCGGCCTCCGTGGAATCGAAGCCGAGCAGCATGGGCCGCGCGCCTTCCGGTCTTGCGAGCAAGCGCACCGTCGCCTCGGTGACGACGCCGAGCTGGCCCTCGGACCCGGTGATCAGTGGCAGGAAGTCATAGCCCGGCGCATCGAGATAGGCCCCGCCGATGTCGATGATCTCGCCGTCCATCATGACCATGCGGAGCCCAAGCAGGTTGTTCACGGTGACGCCGTATTTGAGACAGTGCGCGCCGCCGGAATTGGTGGCGATGTTGCCGCCGACGGTGCAGGCGATCTGGCTCGACGGGTCGGGGGCATAGAAGAAGCCTTTGCCCGCGGCGGCTTCGGTGATGGCGAGGTTCGTGGTGCCGGCCTCGACCCGCGCCACGCGGTTTGACGTGTCGACCTCGAGAACTTTGCTCATGCGCGACAGGCAGAGCACGATCGCGTCCTCGAGCGGCAGCGCCCCGCCCGACAGCGAGGTCCCCGCCCCGCGCGGCACCACCTTGACGTGGTTGTCATGGCAGAAGCGCAGGATCGCCGAAACCTCTTCCGTGCTTTCGGGCAGCACGACGGCGAGCGGCAGGACGCGATAGGCGGTCAGCGCGTCGGATTCGAAGGTCCGGCAGCCCTCCGGATCGGCGATCATGGTCGCCCCGGGGACGAGCCGCCTGAGTTGCTTAACGATGTCGTTGCGGCGCGCCATCACCGCGCGATCCGGATCGGGAAGGATCAATGTCGACATCTAAAAAGGCTCCAAGCCGTCAAGAGTGGCGTTTGCGGGAAGAGCTGCCGCTAGTCTTTCGCATGGGCGCGGGATGCGGGCAATATCCGCCCTTGTAGAGTCCCAAAATGGCTCAAAGTGGAACGCCCTATTGCGCTCAGCATTACGGTGGCGTCATGCCACCTTTTGCGGGCGTCCCCGGGTTTGATAAAATCCGGCCCCGGAGAGGCAAGTAAATCCGCTGGGTAGTCTACCAAGGAGAACTGGGATGAGGAAACTTGGCCTATTGGGGCTCAGTGCCGTGACACTTATCGCTTTGGCCGGGCCGGCATCCGCCGGGGGCGACGCGGCAAAAGGCAAAGAGGCTTTCGCCAAATGCGCCATCTGTCACCAAGTGGGCCCGGGCGCCCAGACCTTGGTGGGGCCGGAGCTAAACGGCATCGTCGGCCGCAAGGCGGCGAGCGTCGAAGGCTATCCCTACTCGCCGGGTATGAAGAAGCTCGGCGACGATGGCTTCGTCTGGACGGAAGAGAACATCGACAAGTGGATCGCCGATCCCAAGGCCATGCTGCCGCAATCGCCCATGGCGCTCGCCTTCCCAGGCGTTGCCGATGCGGACGAGCGCGCCAACATCATCGCCTACCTGGCAACCCAGAAGTAGCACCTCAGCGCGCGGCGGGCTTTTCCCCCGCCGCCGCTGGCTCCGCCGTTTGGGGCATGGGCGCGGCGGAGCCGGACGCTGCGCCGGCCGCGCCCGCCTGGAATTTCTCCATGTCTTCAAGGACCTCCTTGAAGAAATAGTCGCGGACACCTTCCTCCTTGGCGACCTGCGCCCACGCCGCGCGCAGCGCGTCGAGCACGCCCGCGGGCCAAGGCAGGATGCGCACGCCGTCCTTGGCTGAGAGGCTCGCGAGCGCCGCGGACTGGAGGCCAGCGCTTTCGCCGAACGAGGATTGGAGCAGCTCGCGGCAGGTCTTTTCGATCAGCTCCTGGTGCTCCGGGGGAAGCGCGTTCCAGCGGTCCTTGTTGATGAGAAGCTCGAGCACGGTCGCCGGCTGATGCCAGCCTGGCATGTAGATCAGCTTGACCGTGTTTTGGATGCCTTCCTCGCGATCGACCGCGGGCGTGTAGAGCTCGGCCGCGCCGATCTTGCCCTTCTCGAAGGCCTGCTGCAGGTCCCCGCCGGGGACGAGCACGGGGATCGTGCCGAGCTGCGACATGACCCGCGCGCCAAGCCCGAAGATGCGCATGCGCAGGCCGTCGAGGTCCTTCTTGGAATGGATCTCCTTGGCGAACCAACCGCCCGACTCCGCCCCACCGAAGGCGCAAGGCATCACATGCACCTTGAGGCCCGCCTGGTCGTACATCTCCTGATAAAGCTTCCTGCCGCTGCCCTGATCGAACCAGGCGAGATAGCCCTTGGCGTCGGGGCCGAAGGGGAAGCCGCCGAAGAGCGGTGCCGCCGGAAGCTTCGCGGCCCAGAAGCCCGCCGTGGCGAAGCCCGCATCCACCTTGCCGTCGGACACTTTGTCGAGGATCTCGTGGGGCAGCGTGCCGTCGCCCGGCTGCTTCAGGTCGAGCACGAGCGCGCCACCGGAACGCTTCTTGAGGGTCCGGGCGAGGGCCAGCGCCGGCTTTCCGAGGCCCGGCAGATGGGTGCCATAGGCGAGCGGCGTCACCAGGGTGACCGTGTCGCCTTCGGCCGCGCCGCCCGTGACGGGCGCGAGCACCAAGGCCACGGCGACCGCCAGGGCGGCCACAGCCCCTCGCGCGCGAATGTCGGTTTCCCTCATCATGCCGGCAGTGCTACATCCCCAACCTTCCCGGAGCCTGGCAGAGCTATGACCGGAAGGCCATGAGACCTCAAGCCCGGCCCGGAAAGGCTTAAAGGCTAGCACCTTCGCCTTGCTTCCGTTCCGGCGAGGCTTCGGCTATGGTTCAGCGCACTTTCCCTATGTGCCTGATCTTCTTGGGGTGGGCTTAGGTCCGATACGGGGTCGGTCGACATGAGTCTTGCCGTTTGGCTGATCGAGCGGCCTCGCTGGTTCAAGCGGACGCTCCTGATCGCAAACGACTTCGTGATGCTCAGCATCTCGTTGTGGGCCGCCTATTCCCTGCGCCTCAGCGAGTACTACGTGCCGGAGGACTGGAAGATCCTCCTGCTCATGCTGTCGGCGCCGGTCGTCGGCGTGCTCGTCTTCCACTGGCGCGGGCTCTACAAGCTCGTCACGCGGTTCATCGGGCCTGAGGGCACGACGCGCATCTACACGGCGGTGGTCATTGCCGCGGTGTTGTGGGCGCTGATCGTGCTGATGAGCGGCATCAAGGGGCAGCCGCGCTCGGTCGTGGTGATCTACGCCCTGATCGCCGCCGGTCTCATCCGGGTCAGCCGGCAGTGGGCCGGCGCCTTGCTGCTGAGGGCCGCCCCGCAATTCAAGCCGCTGAGCTTCGACCAGCGGAAGAACGTCATCATCTACGGCGCCGGCCCCATAGGCATTCAACTCCTGCGCGCGCTGGCCGAGACCGGCAATTACAAGACCGTCGCCTTCATCGACGCGAACCCCTCACTTGCCGGCCAGTTGGTCCACGGCGTGAAGGTCCTGAGGCCTGAGAAGATCGGCAAGGTCATCGCCGACGAGGACGTGAAGGAGATCTTGCTGGCCACGCCGTCGGCGCTCCGCGGCGAGCGCCGGATGGCGCTTAAACTGCTCGAGGCCTTTCCCGTGGTGGTGAAGACGCTGCCCGCGCTCGAGGACATCGCCTCGGGCCACGTGGAGGTGAGCGATCTCCGCCCCATCGACGTCGAGGACCTGTTGGGGCGTGATCCGGTGTCGCCCGACTTCGAGCTCCTGACCGCGCAGGTGCACGGCAAGGTGGTGATGATCACCGGCGCCGGCGGCTCCATCGGCTCGGAGCTGACCCGACAGCTCCTGAAGCTCGGGCCGAAGTCGCTCGTTCTGTTCGAAGTGTCCGAAGCCGCCCTCTACGAGATCTCGATGGAGATTGAGGAGCTGAAGCGGCGGCTACGCAAAGAGGACGAGAGTGGACTGCAGGCCGAGACGAGCGTGGTTCAGGTTCTCGGCTCCGTGCTCGACCGCAAGCTCGTCGCGCGCACCATCGAGGAGCTAGGGGTCGAGGTGATCTATCACGCGGCGGCCTACAAGCATGTGCCGATCGTCGAGGTGAACCCGTTCTCTGGATTACAGAACAACACGTTCGGCACCCTCGTCGTCGCCGAAGCCGCCAAGGAGCTCGGCGTCAAGCGCTTCGTGCTCGTGTCGAGCGACAAGGCGGTCCGCCCGACCAACATCATGGGCGCCAGCAAGCGCCTCGCCGAGCTGATCCTGCAAGGGATGGCGCAGGAAAGCCCCGCCACCATCTTCACCATGGTGCGGTTCGGCAATGTGCTCGATTCCTCGGGCTCGGTGGTGCGGCTGTTCCGCAACCAGATCAAGTCGGGCGGCCCGGTGACCGTCACCCATCCCGAGGTGATCCGCTATTTCATGTCGATCCCCGAGGCCGCCCAGCTCGTGATCCAGGCCGGCGCCATGGCGACCGGCGGCGAGGTGTTCGTGCTCGAGATGGGAACGCCCGTGAAGATCGACGATCTCGCCCGCACCATGATCAGGCTGTCGGGTCTCGAGGTTCGCGACGAGGCCCATCCCGAGGGCGACGTGGACATCGAGTATGTGGGCTTGAGGCCCGGCGAGAAACTCTACGAGGAGCTCCTGATCGGCGAAAACGCGACCGGGACCAACCATCCGCGCATCTTCAAGACCTCGGAGCCGATCCTGTCCTACGAGGAGTTGATGGCGGCGCTGGAGCGCCTCGAGGATGCGATCCAGAGGGTCGACGTGACCGAGCTGCAGGACATGCTCCGGACCACCGTCGAAGGCTATATGCCGGGCGCCGTCCATGCGGTCTCCGCCAAGGACGAGTGGCAGCCCGTCTCGCGCACGCTGCACTAGGTAGATGCTTCAGCCCGATTTCGTTTTCTGGCTCGCCGTGATTGCCGCCAGCGCCGGGATCACCGCCGGCCTCATCCTCGTCTTGAAACCCCTTCTCGTTCGTCACCTGCTCGCCCATCCCAACGCACGCTCGTCGCACGCCAGCGCGACACCTCAGGGCGCAGGGCTCGCCGTCATGGCGTCGCTGATCATCGTGTGCACCACGGCGCTGCTGCTCAAAGCCGTTCCGCAGCCCGATCTCCTGCCGGTGCTCGTGGGCGCCGCGGTTCTCACCGTCGTTGGCGCTCTCGACGATGCGCACGCGATCGAGGTGTCGTGGCGGCTGCTGGCCCAGACGCTGGTCGCACTCGCCATCGTGTTCCTGCTGCCGCAGGACTTCCGCCTGCTGCCCCAGCTTCTGCCTCTCGGCCTCGAGCGGGCGCTCATGGTCCTCGGCGTCGTCGGCTTCGTGAACGCCATCAACTTCCTCGACGGCCTCGATTGGATGACGGTGGCGCAGGTCGTGCCGATGACGCTCGGCGTGGCGGTTCTCTGCTGGCTCGGCGCCGTGCCGGCGGGCATCGGCCTGCTGGCGGTCACACTTCTCGGCGCCATGCTCGGCTTCGCCGTCTTCAACAAGCATCCCGCGCAGATCTTCCTCGGCGACGCCGGCAGCCTGCCCATCGGCCTCGTTCTGGCCTACATGCTGATCTACGTGGCGGAGGCTCACATCGTCTCGGGCCTCCTGCTCGCACTCTATTCCTTGACCGACACAACGGTGACCCTTGGCCGGCGTCTCATCAACGGCGAGCGGATCTTCTCCGCGCATAAGAGCCATTTCTATCAACGGGCCGTGGCGCAGGGCCTGCGCGTGCCGCAAGTCACAGCGCGGGTCTTCGCGCTCGAGCTCGTGCTCATGGGCCTTGCCGTCGGCGCCGCACTCGCCCGCTCGCTTGCCTTCGATGTCGCGTCGCTTGCGCTCGGCGCTGTGGCCGTCGGTGTCGTGCTCTTCAACTTCACGCGGGGCCGCTGAATGACGCGGCGCGTCCTTGTCACCGGTGCGACCGGCTTCATCGGCAAGAAGCTCGTCGCCGCGCTCGCCAAGCAGGGCTTCGCGGTCCGGGCCGCGGCGCGCGATCCCAATGCCATCATCGCCGCAAGCGAGGTGGAGCGCGTGGTCATGCCGGAGCTCGCGGCACCTTCCGATTGGTCCGCGCTACTCGATGGCGTGAGCGATGTGGTCCATCTCGCCGGCATCGCGCATGCGCCGGGCGTCCTGCCCGACGATGTCTACACCCGCATCAATGCCGAGGCGGTCGGCGAGCTTGCCGCACAGGCGAAGGGCAAGGTCGAGCGCTTCATCTTCATGTCGTCGGTGCGCGCGCAAGCGGGGCTCGCGGCGGACCACGCCCTTACCGAAAAAGATGTGCCGCAGCCGACCGATACCTATGGCCGTACCAAGCTCGAAGCGGAGCGTCTCGTCGAGAAGAGCGGCGTCCCCTATACCGTGCTGCGCCCGGCGGTGGTCTACGGCAAGGGCGTCAAAGGCAACATCGCCTCGCTCGCAACCATCGCCAAGACGCCCATGCCGCTTCCGTTCGGCGCTCTCGACAACAAACGCTCGCTGCTCGCGATCGACAATCTCGTCACGGCGGTCGCCCATGTGCTCGAAACCGAGGCGGCCAAGAACGAGACGTTTCTCGTCGCCGATGAAGCGCCGATCACCGTCGCCGATCTCGTCGGCGCCATGCGGGAGGGGCTCGGCAAGCCCCCTCACCTCGTGAAGGTGCCCTCGGGCGCGGTGAAGCGCCTCCTGAAGTCGTTCGGACGCGAGGCCGATTGGGAGCGAGTCTCGGGCGAATTCGTGGTCGACGTGTCGAAATTGCTGGCGACCGGGTGGCAGCCGCATGTAGAGACCCGCGCCGGTATCGTCAGAATGATGCGCATGGAGAACGGCGCGGGCGCCTAGCGGCCGATCATCTTGTCGTAAAGTGCAACGGTCTCCTGGCCGATCGCGTCGGCAGAGAACTTCGCCTCGACGAGGCGGCGGGCTGCCGCGCCGAACCGTGCGCGCAAATCCGCATCCTCCGCCAGGCGCGCCATGGCGTCGGCCAAGGCTTCGGCGTCGTCCACCGGCACGAGCAAACCCGTCTCCCCTTCGATCGCGATCTCGCGGCAGCCGGGCACGTCGGTCGCCACCATGGCGCGGCCGCACGCGGCCGCCTCGAGCAGGCTCTTGGGCAATCCCTCCCCGCCCCTGGACGGCTGGACGGCGAAATGCGCCTGGCGCCAGACCTCGCTGACGTCGGTGACGTGGCCAAGCCAGACAATGCCGAAGGCGCTCGCGAATTCGCGGAGTTGCTCCGGCGCCAGCGACCCCGGGTTCTCCCGGTCACAGTCGCCCGCGAGCAGAAGGCGGAGCTTGACGCCCCGATCGGTGACGAGCCTGAAGGCGTCCACGAGCGTCATCACGCCTTTGTGCCGCAGCATGCGCCCGACGAAGGCCGCGGTCACCGGCGCCGGCGGCTCGGGCAAAGCTTGATATTTGTCGGTATCGACGCCTGAACCGGCAATGATGGTGACGGTGTCCGCCGGGACGCCGAGATCGAGCAGAAAGCGGCGGTCGTCGGGGTTTTGCACGACGGTGCAGCTCCGCGCGCGCTTGAGGAGATGCTTGAGCGCAAACTCGACGACGCGGCGCGTGAACGCGCCTGAGCCGCCATCGTCCACGAACACGGCGCCGAGACCGGTCAGGCCGTTGACGACGGCGATGCGGCTCAAGCCCAGGCTCGCCAGCGTGCCGAGCAAGACCGGTTTCAGGGCAACGTTGTGGACGATGTCGGGCGCGACCTCACGGAACAGCCGCCTGAGCTCCAGCGCGGCGGAAAAGCTGCCCATGGGGGAGAGGCTGCCGCGGCTCCACGACAGCGCATGGGGCGTGAAGCCCTCCTGCTCGATCCGGGCGCTTCCGTCCTTGATTCGGGTGGCGACATGCACCTCATAGCCCGCCGCCTTGGCCGCCCGGGCCATGGGCAGGCGATGCGACAGGAAATACCAGTCTTCGGTGACGACGTAGAGGATGCGGGGCGCCATATCGCGGACGCTTGTATCAGCCGGGGCTTCGGCGGAACAGACGGCGCGGTTCCGGCGTTCAAGCGGGCAGAACGGCGTTTCGCGTCTGCGGCGCTGTTTATGGACTGGCTGACAACAGGCCAAATCGGCGGACCGGAGAGGGACCGGAGCGATCCGGCCCTCTTTTTTCTACCTCGCGGCCTCCGAACTCCCCGTTCATGCCGCAATTTTCGGCAATATGGAGACTGTTGCGGGCAGGTCACGCCTCCCGGCCCAGCGGGGACAAAGGACGTCACCGCCCTGGAATTCTGGGCTGTTAGGCGCTAGAATCACATAGCTGAGAAAAGCGGCTTAGAGGGAATCCATGAAACGGCTCGTCCTGGTGCTTTGCAGCGCCGCCGGATTGGCACTCCTGCCGGCGAGCGTGAACGCGTTCGAGATCGAAGGCGGCGGCGACAACGCGCCGGAGAGCGCAGCGGCGTTCCACGGCCTGCCCCCCGTCTACAGCATGCCCCAGTTCGAGGGCAGCTCGCTGGCGATGCCGTATAGCAACAGCGACACGGGCATCAACGGTCATATCTCGGACTACGGGAACTCCATCTCGATTCCCGCGCCGGGGATGTCCCAGCCGACCCCGGCTTATGCGACCAGCCCCTTCTTCCGCTAGGCTTTAGCGCTTCCCTATTTGCTCTCCTGCGTCGAGACCTGGTCCTTGAGCGCCCCGATGAGTTCGTTGAGGCGCTGATTGTCGGGCTCGACCTCGGCAAGCTGCTCCGCATAGCCAAGGGCCGTCGCGGCATCGCCGTCGGCGCGGGCGAAATTGATGAGCGCGAGCAGCGTCTCGGCGTCGTGCGGGTGGCGCTTGAGATTTTCTTTCAGCACCGCGACGGCTTCCGCCCGCCGTCCGAGGGACTCAAGGCCGACGGCATACACATAGGCGTAGCGGGAGCGGTCGGGCTCGAGCTCCGCTGCGCGGCGCAGTTCCTCGATGGCCGCGTCCTGCTGCTTGAGGCGCACGAGCGCAAGGCCAAGTGCGTGATGGAGCCCGCCGTCATTGGGCGAGGCTTGAAGCGCCTCACGCAGCACGGCCACGCCGTCCTCGTCGCGGCCGAGCTGGCGGTAGAGATCGGCGAGGTTGACGGCCGCCGGCGTGAAATGGGGGCTCAAGCGTAGCGCCGCACGGTACTCCCGCTCCGCCGCCGCCGCGTCGCCCTTCCGCACGTAGTAGCGGGCGAGCAGGCTCCGCGCCTCGGGGCGATCGGCATTGAGCTGTTGCGCCGCGAGAAACTCCTTCTCGGCGCCAGCGAGACGCGACCGGTCGCGCGCGGTGAGGTCCTGGGTCGGTGCACCGGCGAGCAATTGCGCCGCCTTGATGCGCACGCCGCGCACCGGATCGTCAAGAAGCGGCGAGACGAGCGGCCAGAGCTGCGCCGGCGCGCCCGCATCGAGATGATCGAGCGCTGCGATGCGCACCAGGGGATCGGGGTCGGCGAGCCCCGTCTTCACGAGCGCGGCCGTCTCTGGCGATGGATAAGCGGCCAGCTCTTCGAGCGCGCTTGCCCGGACGAAGGCGGGCGTGCCGGGGTCCGCGGCGACGGCGGAAAGCAGCTCTTGCGCGTTCGGCTCACCTTCCCAGGCGGCGTGGAACGCCGGTCCGTAGGTCTGGAACCCTTCCCGCTCGGGACCGAACCAATCGGTGACGGCGGCCGCCGCCCACTCGGGCGACTTGTCCTTATGACAGTCGTTGCAGGCATTGCTGACGCCGAGTGAAGCCGAGAGATCCGGGACGCGGCACGCGGAAGGAGTGATCGTGGCGCGGATCGATGCTGCATATAGGTCCGCACCGGCATGTGGCAGGCGACGCATGTGGGGGCCGGCGTGACGCCCTCATGATGGGTGTGCGCCGGGGTCTCGTAGCGGCTGGCATGGCATTGCAGGCAGACTTGATTGCCCGATGCGCGGAGCTTGGCACTGTGCGGGTCGTGGCAGTCGCTGCACGTCACGCCCTTGGCGAACATCTTGCTCTGCTTGAACGAGCCGTAATTGTAGACCTCGTCCAGCATCTGTCCGTCCGCCTGATAGAGCCCGTGGGCGAGCAGCGACACGACATGGGTGTCGGAGAGCGGGCGTCCCGGCACCCAGTCTTCCGAGATCTCGCCGCGCCGCGCATGGCAGCGCCCGCACATCTCGACCTCTTTCCGCAACAGCGCGGGTGACGCGCTGCGCTGCGGCTGGTCGGTCTTCGGGTCCCGGCTCCAGGTGACGCCGGAACGCTCGTCGAAGCGGGCGAGCAGACCCATGGCCGCATCCGTCCGTACCCCCGCTTTTCGCCCAGGCGACATGAGCCGAGCCCTGGCCGTGGCACGCCTCGCAGCCGATGCTGATCTCCTTCCAGGTGGTGGCGAAAGAGTCCTTGGCCGCGTTGTAGTTCTTGGCGACGCCGGTCGAATGGCACTCGGCGCACATGAAGTTCCAGTTCTGGTTCAGCTTGGTCCAGTGCAGGGGATCGTCGTGGGTGATGTTCTCATCGGGATAGAGATGGAACCAGCGCTGGCCGCCCTCTTCTTTCGGCCGTGTGTCCCACGCGAGCGACAGCGCCTGGATGCGCCCGTCCGGGAACTCGACGAGATATTGCTGCAAAGGATCGAGCCCGAACGTGTACTTCACCTCGAACGTGGCGAGCTTGCCGTCGGGGCCGTCGGTCTCGACGAAGAACTTGCCGTCCTTTTTGAAGAAGCGGGATTTGACCCCGTAATAGTCGAAGCTCGCGTCGTCGAAGTCGCCGAGCACCGTGTCGGCGGTCGCATGCGCCATGGCATGGGCGTGCTGGGAGGCATGCCACAACGCACCCTCCTTCTGATGGCAGGAGATGCAGGTCTCGGTGCCGACGAAGGCGACAGGCTCGGGGGCGAGATCCGCGTGCGCGATGTCCGCGGTGCCGGAGGACGTGCAGCAGACGGTGAACTTCCAGGTGATCCCGGCGGCGGCGGCGACCACGACCGCCACGGCCAAGCCGATCAGGAGCCATCGCCGCCTCTTTGCAGGCTTGGCGGGCTTGCTCTCGGCTTCCGGCGTCTTCGGCTCAACCGCGGCGGCGCGCGGCTTCCCAGCCTTTCCTCGTGACGGCGATTTTCGTCGGCGGGCCAAAGGCTTCCCATTTCACAGACACGCAAGGAGCGGGACCTTCCCATGATCGGCGGGAAGGCGCCACCACTCCTATAAGTGCAGAAAAAGGCGGCCCGTGGCCGGGCCGCCTTTCACGAGTTTAGTTGCCCGTGGGCATCGTCAGGTTGATGCCTTCCTTCTCCAACTCGTCCCTCACCCATTTGAACCGCTGATACGCGGTGAGCGTGATCGGGCCAGAGTACAGGTCTCGCTCTGGAGCTTACGCGGCGGATACTTGACGTAGGTCTTCATCAACTTCTCGACCGCATCGTTGGCCGGGACGACCGCCCAGGTGCTCTCCGTGAACGTTGTTCATGAAGATGTCGTAGCGCTCCTGCGGGTCCGCCAAGAGGTCGAACACCTGCGGCACGGTGGCGACATATTTCTTCGCGCCCTTCCAGCCGAGGTTTGTGTCGACCGCGAGGCCGCCCGTGTCCGCGCCGTCATCGCCGCGGAGGTTGAACACGTACTTGAACTCGCCGACGCGGGCGGCGCCCGGCGTCAGCTCGTTCTCCGTGAAATAGAACCAGTCCTTGCGCTTGTCGGTTTGCCGGTGCCTTCCCAGACCGGCGTCATGTCATAGCTGTCGAAGATGATCGGCTGACCATCGCGGTCTTCCGTCGGCAGCGCCTCGCCGGCGATCGAGGCGAAGGTCGCCATCAGGTCGAGGCTGCCGAGGATATCGTCGCTCTTGGAGCCGGGCTTGACTTTGCCGGGCCAACGCACCATCGCCGGGCACGCGGCTACCGCCTTCGCGGACCGTGCCCTTGGTGCTCGCGGAACGGCGTATAGCCGGCATCGGGATAGACGTCCTGCCAGGCGCCGTTGTCGACGGTGTAGAAGACGATGGTGTTGTCGGCCAGACCGAGGTCGTCGAGCTTCTTCAGGAGATCGCCGACCCGGGAGTCCAGCTCGACGACGGAGTCGGCATATTTGGACTTCGAGATGGATTTGTGGATGAAGTCGGGCGCCGGCATGTTCGGCTGGTGGTTCTTCATGAAGTTGACGTTGATGAAGAACGGCTTGTCGGATTTCGCCGCTTCATCGAGGAACTCCATTCGCCGCCTTCTCGACATAGGCGTCGAGGATAGGGAATGCCGACGACACCTTTCTCCGGCGTGTTCGACATACTCGCCGTTGACCTTCCAGTCTTGCTTTGCCGGTTCGCCTTCGTTGCCGGACAGCGCGCCCTTGGTGATCTTGTTGAACATCGCGCGCAACTCGGGGCTCATGTTCGGGAACCAGTTCGGGTCGCCGTAGGTGTAGGCGTTGAGGTGATAGAGGAAGGCATATTTCATCTGTTATAGCCTTGCGCGTTCGGCAGCGCGTAGTCGGACTCGCCGAGATGCCATTTGCCGGTGAAATAGGTGTCGTAGCCGGCCTTCTCGAGGACGGAGCCGAGCGTCCATTCCGCATGCGGAAGTCCGCCACCCTGCCCTTGGAAGGCGACGGTGGTCATGCCGCTGCGGTTGGGGATGCGCCCGGTCTGGATCGCCGCCCGGCCGGGCGTGCAGCTCGGCTGGCCGTAGAAATTGGTGAAGATCATGCCTTCTCTCGCGAGCCGGTCGAAATTCGGGGTCTGCATGCCCCGCGCCTCGCCGCCGAGATAGGGGCCGAGATCGCCCCAGCCTGTGTCGTCGGAGATGATCAGCAGGATGTTGGGCTTCTTGGCCTTCGATGTGTCTGTCTGCGCGTCCGTACCTTGCGCGTGGGCAACTCCACGCAAGCCAGCAAGCGCAGCGACCAGAATGCCGCTGCCATGTTTTAGCAAACTCATGTAGTCTCCTCCTTTCAATAAACCCCAATCGAAGCTGCCGGCGTCTTCGCTATTCCTCCGGCGGGAACACCTGTTTCCAGTCGTTCTTCATGTCGACCACGACCCAGCCCTTGGCGGGTGCATCGTCCAGCGCCTTATCGAGGCGCCCGACCGACGAATTGCGATCATAGGCGTATTCACGTTCCGCGTCGGTGTGATGAAGGATGAGGCCGAAGCGCGGCCCCTCGCCTGCCGTGGTCCAGTCGAGCATCTGGTAGTCGCCGTCGGAGTTGCCGAACGCCGCGATCGGGCGCTGGCCGATATGCTGGTTGATGCCGACGGGCTTGCCGTCCTTGTCGTCGATGAAATTCATCTCGGGCAGACGGATGAGCGTCGGCTTGCCGTCGACGACCTCGTATTTCGTCTTGATGCTCGAGCCGACGACCTGCGCCGGCGGAATGCCGTAGACGGGCTCGGAGAAGTTCCGCACGAACTCGATGCCGCCGCCGGAGACGATGTAGGTGGTGAAGCCGTTCTGCGCGCAGATAGGACAGCAGCTCGAGCATCGGCTGATAGACGAGCTGCGTATAGTTTCCGCTTGAAGCGCGGCTGCTCGGCCGTCGCGAGCCAGTCGCCGACGATCTTTTGGAACTCCGCGGGCGACATGCCCGCGTGAGTGGCGGCCACCAGCTCGAGCGACGCCCTTCTCGCCGGATGCGGCGAGCGTCTTCATGTCGCCTTCGAGCACGGCCTTGAAGGGCTGCTGGTCCTTCCACTCGGGGTGCTCGGGCGCCAGCGCCTTGACGCGATCGAGGACGAAGGCGAGCTGCATGTACATCGGCTGCTCGATCCAGAGCGTGCCGTCGTTGTCGAACGTGGCGATGCGATCCTCAGGCGCCACGTAGTCCTTGCCTTCCTTGTCTGTAACCTTTTCTACGAAGCTGACGATCGCCTGCTTGGTCGGACCGTCGTTCCAGGACGGCAGCGGATCGGACTGCGCAAAGGCGGCCGAAACGGCGAGTGCGGAGACAATCGCCAACGTGGCGGCGAAGGCCACGCGCGAGCGTTCTGAGATTTGTGCGGATCATGATCACCTCTACTGATTTGCATCGATCAATGGGTTCGCCGTCACTTTCCTCCGGTGGGGAACAGGAGCTGCACCTGGAAGCGCAGCTGCCAGTCGGGGCCGCCGTCAGGCGTGATGACGTTGTCGTAGGCCTGGAGGGACATGTTCACGGGCTGCGCTCCGATCTTGAAGACGCGCCCCATGCCGCCGCCGAACGGCAGGACCCACCGATTGTCCGGATCTTGTGTCCAGTCGGCGGTGATGATGGGCGACGAGGTGAGATACCAGCCGTGCGCCAGGTTGTAGTTGACGAAGTACTGGAGCAGGAACTGGTTCACGTCGGGATCGCGGTCGCTGCCGGCGAACGACCAGATATTGTTGACGAGCGCGCCGACGACCCATTTCCCCGGCGTCCAGACGATGGCGGCGGTCGGGCCCGTGCCCCATTTGTCAGGCCCGAGGCGCCGGTCGGTGCTGGTCGGCAGGAGGAAGGTCGGGCCGGCGCCGATCATGAGCTTCGGGTTGACCTGGTTGACGAAGAAGAAGCTCGGATTGAAATCGCCGAGGCCGAAATCGGTGTCGTCACCCTGGAACAGCGGCGGCTGATACACCACCGGCAGGATCCAGCGGGTGACGAGGTTCCAGTCCTCGTTCAGCTTGAACGGAATGACCGGCTGGATGTTGAGGATGTTCTGGTCGTTGTCGAGGCGGCCGACATTGAAGTTGGTGTTGTTCTGGAAGGGCACCGAGATCAGATTGGCGATCGGGTTCTGCGCTTGCTGGGCGAGGTTTCCGGTGTCCTGCGCTTTGGCTGAACACAAACCAGCTGCGGCGAGCACGAGCACGCCCGCCGACACCATCACGCGCATGCCGTACATGGCGCCCCTCCCTTGCAGAGCGGAGATGGCGGCCGGTCATCGACCGGCCGCCGAACCGACTACTTTGGCCCCTCGGTCATCTGCTTCATGACCTCATCGAGGTTGAAGCTCGCCGCCTTCTGGCGCGGCGGATAGTCCTTCAACGTCGCGAGGAATTTGCCCGACATAGTCCTGAGCTGGAACGATCAGGAAGACGTGGTCCAATACCCAGTCATAGTAGGTGTTGGAGGTAATATCCGCCCGCTCATACGGGTCCGTCCTGAGATTGTAGATCTTCGGGACACGCAGGCTGGTGAAGGGGTTGGCCCAGACCAGCAGCGTGCCGGGCGCGCGCTGCTCCATGAACACGAGCTTCCAGTTGTCGTAGCGCAAGCCGGTCAGTTGCTGGTCGTCGTTGACGTAGAAGAAAGACTCCCGCGGGCTCTTGTCCTCTTCGCCCGTGAGGTAGGGGACGAGGTTGTCGCCGTCGAGATGGACCTTGTAGGTCATGTCGCCGACCGTATCGCCCTTGAGCAGCTTGTCCTTCACCTCGGGATCGCCGGCGATGGCGAGGATCGTCGGCAGCATGTCGAGATGAGAGACGATGCCGTTCGACACCTGGTCCGGCTTGATCTTGCCGGGCCAGCGGAACATGGCCGGCACGCGATAGGCGCCTTCCCAGTTCGAGTTCTTCTCGTTGCGGAACGGCGTCATCGCGGCATCCGGCCACGAGTTCATATGCGGGCCGTTGTCGGTCGAGTACATGACGAAGGTGTTGTCGGCGATCCCAAGTTCATCCAGCGCATCGAGGATCGTGCCGACATTCTTGTCATGGTCGATCATGACGTCGTGGTACGGGCTCTGCCAGCGTCCAGACTGGCCGACGCTTTCCGGCTTGGGATGCGTGCGGAAATGCATGTGGGTGAAGTTCACCCAGACGAAGAACGGCTTGTCGGCCTCCGCCTCCCGCTTGATGAAGTCCACGGCGCGGTTGGCGATATCGTCGTCAATCGTCTCCATCCGCTTTTTGGTCAGCGGGCCGGTGTCGGTGCAAGCCTGCTTGCCGACCTTGCCGAAGCGGGGATCGACCGTCGGATCGTCCACGTCGGTGGCCTTGCAATCCAGCACGCCGCGCGGACCGTATTTGGCCTTGAATGCAGGATCTTTGGGATAGTCCGGCAGCTCAGGCTCCTCCTCCGCGTTCAGGTGGTAGAGGTTGCCGTAGAACTCGTCGAAGCCATGAACGGTCGGCAGGAACTCGTTGCGGTCGCCGAGATGGTTCTTGCCGAATTGCCCCGTGGCGTAGCCGAGCGGCTTGAGCAGCTCGGCAATGGTCGGGTCTTCCTTCTGCAATCCCAATGTGGCTCCGGGCAAGCCGACCTTGGTGAGGCCGGTGCGCAAGCCGGACTGGCCGGTGATGAAAGACGCGCGACCCGCCGTGCAGCTCTGCTCGGCGTAATAGTCGGTGAACATCACGCCTTCTTTGGCAACACGATCGATGTTGGGCGTCTTGAAACCCATCAAGCCGTGCGAATAGGCGCTGATATCGGACTGCCCGATGTCGTCGCCCCAGATGATGACGATGTTGGGCTTCGAGGTTTGCGGCTCGGCGGCTTGCGCTTGCGCCGCATTCAGGCCCGCAACCATAGCGAGCAAGGCAAGCAAAAGCACCCAGCCGGCGAGAATCGTTCGTCTGCACTGCAGTTCCATGACGCGCTCCTCCTCTCAACGCAGCCGAGCGCGTCACCGGCCCGTCCAGGCCCGTGCGCGCTACTTTTTTCCGCCCCAACCCCGTGAGCCATGCCACTTTTTTAGTCGGGACAACTTGGCATGGTATATTTCAACCGTCGCCGCAGAAGCGCTCAAATGACCGGATTGGGCCCATGGACGCGCCGATAATGAGATTTGAGCCGTGCCTTGGAAACCCTCGCGGCGCGGGGGTGGTTCGCGCAGCGCTCGGCGGAGACGCGGGCGCGCCTCGGGGCCATCGCGAAGCTTCGCAGCTTTGCGAAAGACGATCTCGTCTACTTGGCCGGCGATCGGCCCACCGGCGTCTTCGGACTCATCTCCGGCTCGTTGAACATCTCGATCCCGCGCAGCGACGGAGAGGACTATACCGTGCACAGGGCCGGGGCAGGCTTCTGGCTCGGCGATCTCGCGCTGTTCTCGGAACAGGTGCGCCTCGTATCGGTCCGCGCCGCCGAACCAACGCTTGATGGTTCAGCTTCCGGCGACAGACCTTCGGAGGCTGGTGACGGACGACCCGCGGCTCTATGCCGATTTCTACGCGCTGACCTACCAGAATTTCCGCACGGCCTTCGAGGTGATCTCCAATCTAGCGATGCCGTCGTCGGAGAAGCGCCTGGCCGACCGCCTCTTGCTGGAGGTCGATAGACGCGGCGACAAAGAGGGCTGGATCCTCCTGTCGCAATCCGAGCTGGCGGCGCTTGCGGCGGTTTCCCTGCCGACGCTCAAGCGCGTCATGCGGCGCTTCGCCGACGCGGGGCTGATCAATCACGGATACGCCCGCATTCAGGTGCTCGACCGAGATGGACTCGCGCGGCTCTGCCGCGGGTGAGTGCCTTAATCAACGCCTGACGGAACCCATGGCTTGCCCGGTCGTTTAAGCGGCGCGAAGTCAAAAATCAAAAGGGGGACCGTCAATGCGCGACATCCGTGCCGATCTGGAAGACCGGGTCAATTTTCTGAGCGAGCAGATGAACGCCGCGCAGGCTCAATTCGAGAGGCATATCGACCAACTCAAGCAGGAACATGACGGCAGACTCAAGGATCTAAAGGCCGACCTTGAAGCGGTAAAAACACTCTTGGGAGCCGAGCAGCGAAGGCTTGGCAACGCGCCGTCCGTGCCCAAGGCACAGCCGCAAGCCCAAGAGCCCAAGTCCCAGAAACCACAACCTCACCAAGCCCGACCGATGCGGCTTGCCGATATGATCGGGCTCCAACGCGCCGGCTGACGCTCGGGACCGTCTTAAGGCGGTGCGGGACCGCAGTCGCGGCTTGCGCGGTGAGCCGCGGCGGCGCGTCTACCAGCGGAAGGTCAACTCGGCGACGGGGCCGTGCAGCACCACGTCGACGCCGCGGTCGCCATGGCTGGTGCCCTCCTCGAACAAGAGGCCGAGCGCCTTGTAGCCGATGGAGGTCGTCGTATCGAAGCCGAGGAATTTCCCGTCTATGTCGTAGGTGAGCAGCACCTGCCAGCTGAAGTCGCTCGCGGTGTCGAAGCCGCCGACGTCGCCCATCGCGGTGATGGACCGGCCGTTGCCGAAGTCGTGTTTCGCGCGCAGGGCGATCACGGGGTCGACCCAGTCCATCTCGCCGCTGTTGACGAAGGCGAAATTGCCCGAGATGTCCTTGTTGTCGAGGTTGAGCGCGTCTCGCAGAAGCGCCAGGCGGAACTTGTCGAGAGCCTGAAGCGCGGCGACGGCCTGGCCCCGATTGCCGACCTTTTCGAGCCTGTTCTCGAGGCGGGCGACGCGCCGCTTGAGACCTTTGTCGCCGGCGCGGACGATACGTTTCCCAACAAGGTCCTTGCGCAGGGCGTTGAACTGCGCCAGTGCCGCCAAGCGCTGCTGCTGGTTCTGAATATGTTTGATACGGTTTTCGAGGGTGCCGAGGAACCTGCCGAGACGCAGCTGGGCGCTGACGTCGATCCCGGCCGTGATGCTGAGGTCTTGCTGAACGACGCGGGCGCCACCGCCCAGCTCGAGCTTCGTGTTGCCGTTCGCGCCGGCGAAATTCGCGACCTGGTAGAAGGCATCGGCCTCATAGACACCGAATGTGTAATCGGAACCGAAGCGGCCGTTGCCTTTCAGCTTGAGGGCGGGGATCGGCTGCGCCTCGCCCGCGAAATTATCATCAAGGGCGAACTTGGCGTAGACGACGTCGGCGTAGAGGGCAAAGGGACCACGCGCGGCCTCGAAATTGGCCATGATGATGGGACCGTCGAGCGCATCGATGAGATCAATGGGGTCGGCATAGACGTCGAAGTTGAGCCCGCGGGCCGTGGCGTTGCCTTGCACCCAGAGCGCCCAGGCGTAGAGGCCGCCGTCGAAGGTCCAGGCGGACGGCGGCTCAGGCGGAGGCTCGGGGAGGCCCCCGGCATTTGCCGCGAGCGGAAACGATGCCGCGAGCGCACAGGCGGCGAGCATTCCCAACCAGGTCACGCGCTTCATCCCTGCGCCCCCCTGCAGGCGCCCGTTCCGGTGGGTTCAGAATAGTTGGGCTCAGGAATGCATGCGCGCCTTTGCACCCGTAATGGCCGATATTCCTCGGTCCTTGTGGCGCGATTGCAACAGTCGGGGGCTGGAACAGTGGATAACGCGTCAGGGGGCGCGGGGCGCCGCGCCCCCTCAACCGCGTCTAGAACTGCGGCCGTCCGAAGCCGCGCGAGTTGAGCCAAGCCTTGACGCCCATCTTCACCTCCGGAAGGACGTCGTAGGACGGCGGATTGTTGGACATGAAGCCGATCTTGAACTGCGGCGGATACTTGAACAGCTCCTTCAAATACCAACCAGCAGTCTCGCCGAGCGGCACCGCCATGGGGATATGGCGAATGCCGATCGACACGTCTTCCTGCGGGTTGGTGTAGAGGTTGAAGATGACGGCTCCGCCGGTGTCGGTAAAGATCGAGCCCGAGAAGCCGCCGGTATAGCCGCGCTGGACGATGCCGTTCTCGATCTCGCCGGTGACCACAGCCTTGAACTCGTCGATGCGCATCGCCGCGAAGTACTGGTTCAAGGTGTAGACGCGGCTACGACGCGCCGAGAGGCCGTTATCTGCGATCAAGTACGATGCCTGATCGACGCCGTCGATATAGGTTTTCTTGGGGAATAGCTCGGCGAGCTTGGCTCCAGGGTAGCCGGCCAGATGAAGCGCCGTGGGCAGAATGTCCGCAAGGTCGAACAGCTGGTCAGACTTGCGCGGCGCGATCATGCCCTTCCAATAGACGAAGGTGGGTACACGCACGCCGCCTTCCCAGCTCGAGCCCTTGCAACCACGGAATGGCGTGCGCCCGCGCGGAGGAATCTCGCACTCCGGTCCGTTGTCCGAGGTAAAGATGACGATCGTGTTCTCGGCCTCGCCGATCTCCTCGAGCTTGTCCATGAGCTTTCCGAGCACATAGTCCATCTGCACCATGCAGTCGCTGTACACGGTGCGGGCCATGGACTTGCCGGCCCACTCATCCGACGGATAGTTGTCGAAATGGCAGCCGCGCGTGGCGTGGTAGAGATAGAACGGCTGCTTGCTACCTTTCATCTTTTCGAGAAAGGCGAGGCTCGTGTTCAGCCAATGCTCATCGAGATGCTTGATGTAGTCGAGGTCGATGAGCTTGCCGTTCTCGCATTGCTTCGTGTCGGCCGGCGTGCAGTGCACCTCGTAGTGATCGAAGTTGTCCTTCTCCATCATCTTGAAGCGCTCCGGCGACAGAGCGACCTCAGGATTGAAGTAGACGTCGCGCCATTCGGTGTACATGTCGGAGACGCCGAGGAAGCCGACATAGTCGTCATAGCCGGTGTTCTGCGGCAATGACCCAACATTCTCGCCCATGTGCCACTTGCCGACGCCCTGGGTGATGTAGCCCTCTTTCTTAAGCAGGTCGGGCATGGTGGTGGCGCCGTCGAGACCGCCCGGCTCGCCGTACATCGGCGGACGCAGGATGCCGTGATGGAGCGGATTCTGTCCGGTGTGAATGGTGGCGCGGGTGGGCGAGCAGGATGGGGTCGAATAGGCCGAGGTGAGGATCAAGCCTTCGGAGGCGTATTTGTCCATCTCAGGCGTCGCGTTGCCGACGGCAACGCCGCCGCCGTTGAAGCCGGGATCCATCCAGCCGACGTCATCCATCAGGAAGATGAGGATGTTCGGCTTCTTGCCGGTCTTTTCGGCAAGCGCCGCAAGCTTCTCGTCGGCCTGCTTGTCTTGATCGGGGTGCTGCACCACCGGATACATGTTGTCAGCCGGCGCGACCGGTGTCACATGCATGTATTGCTCGGGATGGCTGTAGCCCGGCGCCGTGGTGGGACCGGTCGTGTCGCCGCGAATGTTCTCTTGGGCCAGAGCCGGCCCGGCAATGATAAGCGCCAAGATGGCGACGGCGCATGATCTCGCTAAGGATGACCTCGTCATTGGGAGCTCCTTCAGTCGGTTTGCGTGGGGTCCGTCGCCCCTAACGGCTCTGCCGGAGGAATTTGTCTCTCCTTCCTGCCGCTCGAGCGGCCGATTCAAAGGTGACCGAGCATTGCGCGCCGAAAACACACATTCAAGGCTTCGATGCTCGTCGCGAACATCCTGTTCACCATGCGCATCGATCGGATCCATCTCCGCTCGGCTGGTCAGCCGATATTTTTCCAGACGTTCAGCGCCGACATGGATTAGGGCTCTATGAGCCGCTGCTCGAAGTTATGTAGTTCCGTCCGATGGGAGTTAAAACCGGAGGGGCTTATGGCCGCACCCAAACGTACTGTCGTCGTCGCTGAAAACGCCGACAAGCCCTATGGACAGACCGTCACCATAGGGCCGCACACTCTGGGCGCCGATGAGCCCGAGGCCGTGGGCGGTCACGACACAGGTCCTTCTCCCTACGAATATGTGATGGCCGGGCTGGGCGCATGCACCGCCATGACGTTGCGCATGTATGCCGACCGCCACGGCTGGCCTCTGGAAAAGATCTCCGTCGAGGTCCGGCACAAAATTGTCGTCGGCAGTGACGGCAAGACGGCCGAGGACCGGTTCGAGCGAACTATTCAAGCCGAAGGGACGTCTGACCGGCGAGCAGCGCGCACAGCTTCTGGAGATCGCCGACCACTGCCCCGTCGGCCGGACCCTGCAGCGGTCCTCGACAATCGTTAACGCGCTGGGCGACCCATCCCGTGTCGACTAACGCCGGGAAGCGCCAAGCCACGATGCAGTTGATTGATTGGTACCGCTGGGGGGATTCGAACCACCGACCTCTTGATCCACAGTCAAGCGCTCTAACCAACTGAGCTACAGCGGCACAGGCAGCCTCAAGCCCCGGAACCTAAGGGTAGGCACGACCCGTTGCAAGCGGGGCAAGCCCCGCGCGCCAGGGTGACGCTGATTTCACGACGGGGCCGGAAAATCAAGAGGCAGATAAGCGAAAGGCCCGGGGCTAATCCCGGGCCTTACACTCACGCGACGGCACTCTCGAAACGCTTAACTCGATACGCAAACAGCACGTCGCGGCACTCACCGCAGGCGTATTACGACGCCTTGCGGACGGCCTCGAAGGAACGCGAAACCTGATCCTTGATCGGCTCGGTGGTGTCGGCGGCGATCTTGCTCGTCAGGGCCCGGATCTCGCCGGCCTGGCTTGCAAACACATCGAACTGGCCGCGGATGAAGGCGGACTGGAGCTCGACGATCTCGGCCAGGTTCTTGGCGCCGGCCAGGCTCTTGGCGAGATCGAAAGCGGAATTCAGATTGCGCTGGGCAATGTCGATGAGCTTACGGTTGAAGGCGGTCGCGCCCTGACCGGCAGCATCGAAGGAGCGCTCAAGCGCGTCGATGGACTCTTCGAGGGCGTCCTTGCCGCGCTCATATGCTTCGCGGGTCTGGTTCACCGTCTTCTCGGCGAGCGCGCGGACGCTCTCGGGCACGGTGGTGTCGAGCTTGAGGGGCTCGAATTCTTTGGCAGCCGTCTTGAAGGTCTCGGTGATTTTCTCGGCGGCTTCCTGGGGGGTCTGGGGGATGGTAGCTGTCTCGGTCATAGTGGCACCTCTTTGATGATCTCCTCGATTCGCCTCTCGGGGAACAACCGCGGTTTGCTCCGCTGCGACCGCTTGTTTTTGTTGCACTGCAATATAAATGCTGCAATGCGATGCTTCAAGCAGCATTTGCCCAAAGACGCGTCTTTTTTGCCCTGTGGACGAGATTCTCGCTTTCGCGCTATGCAATAGAGCGAATTCGCCTAAATTTAGTGGCTGAGTCGAGCAGACGCCCCAAGCCGGGGTGACGTGGCCGAGCCGGACCTTGCGCTTTGAAGCGCCGGAGCGGGCTCTCTTGTACGGAATTGGGGCCGACCATGGCCGACCTCAGACCGCAGCGGCGCATCGAAGACGGCGACCGCGAGGCGCTTGAGCATATTGCCCGCGCCCTCGAGGGCCGGGTTCTGTTCGGCCCAGGCGCGAAGCCCCTTCCTCAAGAGACGACCGACATCGCGGAAGCCACGAACACGGACACACCGAATCCACTTGCGCTTCAGCCGGAGGCTTTACGGCTTCTGCTCGAAGCGATGCCGGCGGCGATCGGCCTCCTTCAGGGTGGGACGCTCATCTATGTCAACAGCGCGTTTGCCTATGCCTTCGGCTACCGTTCGCCGGCAGAGCTGATCGAAGCGGGCGGCATCGACGCCGTCCTTCCCGGCGGCGCCGGCCTGCTTCAATGCGAGGACGGTGGCGGACGGACTGGCGAAGTCGACGCGCTGACGCGCTCGCGCCGCCGCCTCAAAGTCGTCTTTGCGCTCAGCCTCCTCGAGGCTGGGTCCGACACGACGCTCCTCAGGCTCATCGATCAGGCGGATCTCGAGACGCCGCCAACACCGACACCAGCCAAGGCCGAAGCGCCGGTCGCCGGCCCCCGAAATCCAAGCGGCGCCTGCGCCACAGGCGAGCGCCGCCTTCGACGTGGACGCCGCGACGCGCCGGCTCGACTTCCTGGCCAAGGTGAGCCATGAGGTCCGCACGCCGCTCAACTCGATCATCGGCTTTACCGAGCTGATGCTCCAGGAGCGGTTCGGGCCGATCGCCAACGCGCGCTACAAAGGCTACTCCGAGGACATCCATCAGAGCGGGCTCTATGCGCTCAGCCTGCTCAACGACCTGCTCGACATCTCCAAGATCGAGGCCGGCAAGTTCGAGCTCGATTTCACCGCGGTCGACGTCGCCGAGAGCGTCGAGGCCTGCGTTGCAAGCTTGCAGCCGCTCGCCAAGCGCTCGCGGATCGTGCTCAGGACCTCGCTGGCCGACGATCTGCCGGTCGTCGTCGCCGATCCGCGGCGGCTGAAACAGATCCTCCTCAACCTGCTCACCAACGCGATCAAGTTCACCAAGGAAGGCGGTCAGGTCATCGTGTCGGGCACGCTCGTCAACGGCGAGCTCCGCTTGCGGGTCCGCGACAACGGCGTGGGCATGACCAAGAACGAGATCGCTTACGCGATGCAGCCCTTCCATCAGCTCGACACGTCGCCCCGGCGGCAATCGGGGACGGGACTCGGGCTCCCCCTCACCAAGGCGCTTGCCGACGCCAACCGCGCGCGCCTCGAGCTTTCGAGCGAGCCCGGCGTCGGCACGTCGGCCGACGTGATCTTTCCCGCCGAGCGGCTGTTCAAACCCTGAACCGGCCGCTCCCCGGTCGCGCGCCTCAGCCGGCGAAATCATTCTCGCAATTGCGAAGCATTGTCCGATGCTAGACTTACTACAATGAACTCTGACAACACTACTTTATTGCGCGACTTGAATACTATATTTCTTGAACCGTTCTAATTTATCATCGCCGATTAGAAGGTTTCTAAGTTTAGTTCCATTACGATATTCTTGTTGACATTGGCCAAGCGCAAGCCTTAAGCGAGTCAATGGCTCTCCGGCTCTCGCCTGAGAAGCGAAAATCTTTCGGTCCGATACCGGGGCCTTGAACCCCGGCCATTGGAGGTCATTGATGCGTTGGACACCGGCGCGCGCCGCGGCGCTCGCGATCCTTATCTTCCCTGCCTTCGCGCTTCCCGCCGCCCACGCCGAGGATCCCGGCGAGGTGAACATCTACTCCTATCGGCAGCCTTATCTCATCAATCCGCTGCTCGAAGCGTTCACCAAGGAAACCGGCATCAAGGCCAACGTGATCTTCGCCGAGAAGGGACTGATCGAGCGTATCCAGGCCGAGGGGCGCAACAGCCCGGCCGACCTCCTGCTCACCGTCGACGTCGGCAATCTCACCCAGGCCACGGATGCGGGAATCGCCCAGCCTATCGAATCCGAGGCGATCGACGCGGCAATCCCGCAAGAGTATCGCGCCACGGACGATGAATGGATCGGGCTCACCCGCCGCGCGCGCGTGGTCTATGCCTCCAAGGACCGGGTGACGCAGAAGACGATTACCTACGAGGAGCTCGCCGATCCGAAATGGCGCGGCAAGATCTGCATCCGCTCGGGACAGCACGTCTATAACGTCGCGCTGATCGCTTCGATGATCGCCGCTCACGGCGAGGACTGGACCGAGCAGTGGCTGCGCGGCGTGAAGGCCAATCTTGCGCGCAAGCCTGCGGGCGACGACCGGCTTCAGGTCAAGGGCGTCTATTCCGGCGAATGCGATATCGCCGTCGGCAACACGTACTACATGGGCGCCATGCTTCGGGACAAGAAACACCCTGAGCAGACGGAATGGGCCAACTCGGTGAACATGCTGTTCCCCAATACGAACGATCGCGGCACGCATGTGAACGTCTCGGGCGCGGTGCTGGCCAAGAACGCGCCGCATAAAGAGAACGCGATGAAGCTGCTCGAGTTTCTGGCCTCGGACAAAGGCCAAGAGATGTATGCGGAAGTGAACAACGAATATCCGGTAAAGGACGGCGTCGCTTGGTCGGAGCTGGTCAAGTCCTGGGGCACGTTCAAGCCGGATCCGATCTCGCTCAACGAGATCGCGGCTTTGCGCAAGACGGCGAGCGAAATGGTCGACAAAGTCGGCTTTGACGAAGGTCCGAGCTCATGAGGGGACAACGATGAGCTTCCACAAAAGAATTGATAAAGCCGGCGTAGCCGGGCACCGGTCATTCGTCCCTGCGCGTAGCGGCGCCGAGTGGCTGGTGGGCGTCGGGTTCAGGTGCTGGCTTGCCGGCTACGACACGGGCGACATCGCCTGCTGGGAGAACGGCTGGAACGAATATAATCGCGTGCTCGGCCCGTCGCGAGCGAAGCGGGCCGTGACCGAGCTTGCCTGCTGGGTCAGGGCCGTGCGGTCCTCAGCCTCGCGCAAGATCGAGTATTATCCGTTCGGCTGCTCAGGCTTTTGCGCCGACGAATGCATGGCGATCTCCTTGATCGCCGCATCACAGCACCATCGCTGCCCGGCCATGCGCGCTTGCGCGTTGGCGCTGACCGGTTCCGATCTCGTCGACCCGGTGATCGACGCGGCCAACGCCTTCGCCGACGCCCTTCAAGACGCCGATCAGCGCTTGTCGCCGGAGGCGGTCGCGGCGCTCAATTCGAGCAAACGCAAAGGCGGCGGGGACGGCTTCGCTGACCGGCGCTAAGCAGGACATCGCGGCTTCCCGCGGGGAGACCATCCCCTTCCGCCGCAAGCTCGCCCGCCTGACCGAAAGCGGCAATCTCGGCTGGTCGGTGGCGGCGCTCGTGCTGTCGCTCATTGCCCTTGCGCCGATCATCGCCATCGCCGTGATCGCGTTGCAGCCGAGCGGCGACACCTGGCCTCACCTCATCGAAAACGTGCTGCCCGGCGCGGTGCGCCGTACGGCCGGCCTGATGCTGGGCGTGGGCCTGCTCACACTTCTCATCGGCACCGGCACCGCGTGGCTCGTCACCATGTACCGGTTCCCCGGGCGGCGCTATTTCCAGTGGCTTCTGCTCCTGCCGATGGCGATGCCGACCTACATCATCGCCTACTGCTATCTGGAGCTGCTCGACTATTCCGGCGTGGCGCAGACGGCCTTGCGCGGCCTGTTCGGCTGGCGCAACGCGCAAGACTATTGGTTTCCCGACATCCGCACCCTCGGCGGCGCGATCTTCGTCATGAGCGCGGTGCTCTACCCTTACGTCTACGTCACGGCGCGCGCGAGCTTCATTGCGCAGTCGGTGTGCGTGATCGAGGCGAGCCGCACGCTCGGGCGGAGCGCTTCGGAGACGTTTTGGCAGATTGCGCTGCCGCTCGCCCGGCCGGCGCTCGCCGCAGGCGTGGCATTGGCGCTGATGGAGACTCTGAACGACATCGGTGCGGTCGAGTTCTTTGGGGTGCGGACGCTCACCGTCGCCGTCTACGATACCTGGCTCGACCGCGGCAGCCTTGCCGGCGCCACGCAGATTGCCTGCGTGATGCTGCTCTTCGTGTTCGCGCTGCTCCTGCTCGAGCGGGCGCTGCGCGCCGGACGCCAGTTCCACCACACCACCGGCAAATACCGCGATCTGCCGGAGGGCACGCTGTCCGGTCTGCACAGCGTCCTTGCCGTGCTCGCCTGCGTCTTGCCCCTGCTCGTGGGATTCGTGCTGCCGGTGGGGGTGCTCGTCAGCGACGCCATCGTTCACGTCTCATCGGGCCTTTCGCCGGCGTTCTGGCAAGCGGCCCTCAACAGCCTGTTGCTCGCGCTCGCCGCCGCGGTGCTCGGCGTCGCCTTCGCCGTGGTCCTTGCCTACGGGCGGCGGCAGACGCGCTCGCAGCTCGTTCAGGTGGCAAGCCTTGTCCCCGCCATCAGCTATGCCGTCCCGGGCACCGTGCTTGCGATCGGCCTCCTCATTCCGCTCGCGGGCCTCGACAACAGCATCGACGCGGCAATGCGCTCTCTGTTCGGCATCTCCACCGGGCTCCTGTTCTCCGGCACCGCGTTCGCCATCGTTCTCGCTTACACGATCCGCTTCCTTGCCGCCTCGCTCGGAGCGGTGGAGGCGGGCTTGAGCAAGATCTCCCGCAACATCGACGCGGCAGGGCGCACGCTCGGCGCCACGGTCAGCGACATGCTGTGGACCGTGCATCTCCCCTTGCTACGGCCGGCACTCGGCGCGGCAGCGATGCTTGTGTTCGTGGACTCCATGAAAGAGCTTCCGGCCACGCTGCTGCTGCGGCCCTTCAACTTCGATACGCTCGCGACCCAGGTCTTCACGCTCGCCTCGCTTTACCGCTACGAGGAGGCGGGGCTTTCGGCGCTCACCATCGTCGTGGTCAGCCTGGCCCCGGTGCTCTTGCTTCACGGGATCATCGCGAGGAGCCGCCCGGGCGCTTCGGCGAGCCGAGGATCGGGGGCCCAAACAGGGTCCGAATGGGCGTTGCGGATCTCTTGATAACCCAAGAGAATGTGAGGGTTGGGCTCGCTCAGCCCCATCCATTTGAGCTAGAAGAAACGATCCCTGCGGCGGTCGCACGGGACGTCGGGCTCGATCCCTGGAGCCCCCCTGCCGAAACTTGAGTGGAAAGGCCGGCATGAAGCCTCGCCAACTTACTTGGAAATGGCTTCTCCTCGCGCTCGTCGCGATCGTTATCGCGGGCCTCCTGCTGCTTCCCCGCGAATTCGAGCCGCCATCCGCCGTCCGCGACCGCATCGCCGCCGTCCTCTCCGAATGGACCGGCGCAACGGTCACCCTAACGGAGCCGCTGAGCGTGCGGTATTACCCGCCGCTGTCGTTGCGCGGAGGGTTGGTGCTCACGAACGCCACCAAGCTGCCCTCGGTCAGCGCCATCACCGCGCGGGACGTCAAGATCTCGTTGGACCCGCTTGAGCTCTTGATGGGACGCATCAAGATCGATGGACTGCGGCTCGCCGAGCCGACCATCACTCTGAAAGAAAACGCTGCGTCCGCCGCGCTGATTGCCGGCGCACTTGCCGACGTCCCGGTCGGCGCCGTCCGCATCCGCCGCGGCACGATCAAGACGGCCTCCGGCGAGAGTATCGTCAGCGACCTCGACGTCCGGCTCGCCGCAGGCGGCGGCGGGGCGTTGACGGCCATGGGGTCCTTGGACTTCCGGGGCGAGACTGTCGCCTTCGCCGTGGATAGCGGCGCGCTCTCGGACACGGAAGAGAAACCGAGCGCGCCTGTTACAATCAGCGTGACGTCCAAACCCATGACGGCCAGGTTCTCGGGAACCGCGCGATACGCCGAGGGACTCGAGCTGGACGGTGACGTCAAGGCCGAGATGGCGGACGCACGCCGGTTCTTGAATTGGGTCGGGGTCGCCCTCCCGGAGGGGAAGAGCCTCAAGGGCCTTTCGGCCTCAGGGACCGCCCATTGGAGCGGCTCCACGCTAACCTTCGACGACGGCACGTTCTCGCTCGATGGGAACGAAGCTGACGGGCTCCTCGCTCTGACAGCGGGCGAGCGGCCGCGAGTCGAAGGAACGCTCGCGTTTGAGCGCCTCGTTCTCGACCCTTATCTCGGCGAAAGCGAGGAGGTGGCGCCTCAAGGGCCGCCCTTCGACTGGGCGCTCCTCAAATATTTCGATGCCGACTTGCGGATTTCGGCCGGCGAAATCGCGGCTTCCTCCCTGAAGCTCGGGGGCGGCGGCTTCACGATCTCCGCCAAAGGCGGCGTGATCTCGACCGAGGTGGGCGAGCTTGAGCTGTGCGGTGGCGACGCCGCCGGGCGTATGGGGCTCGACCTCTCCGGCGAGAGAGTGAGGGCGTCCTTGGTCGGCGACCTCACGGACATCACCCTCGAGACCTGCCTGCAGCCCTTCGCTCTCGGCGTCCCGCTCAAAGGCGTCGGCACTCTGAAGCTCGACGTCTCGACCGGGGGCAAGACGCGGGACGAGCTGATCCGGGGGCTCGTCGGGGAGTTCCAGGTCACCGCTCAAAACGGCGCCGTCCCCGTCGATTTGCCCCAACTCATGGCGGGAGCCGATCCGAAGGGAACCGGCTGGAGCCACGAGAGTGTCACCCCCTTCCAGACGCTTGATGCCGACTGCCGCCTCTCTGCCGGCCATATTTGGTGCCAATCTTTCAGCATGGAGACGCCCCGCGCCGTGGTTTCAGGCTCCGGCGGCGTGGATGTAGGAAAGCAAACGCTTGATTGGGACTTCCTGATCGCCAATCCTGTGGCCCCTTTGAGCGCTTCGCAGCTCGTCATGGAAACGCCGCCGCAGGTGATCGTGCGCGGTCCGCTAACGCAACCCCTGATTCAGAGAGCGAATTGCCCCACCCTTGGAGACGGATCAACGCAGGCCAACCCGGGGACGAGCTCTGCCTCGCCCCGCTAAGCACTCGCCGGAACGAAACTCAACCGAGACCATCGCCGTGTTTGGGCAACGCCATAGAGAATTCTTCCAAGCCGTCACCGCAAGGTGCGGTCGGACCGTCCTGCTTGCCGCAGCACTTGCTGCCGGGATCGGCGTGGCGCCCGGCGTCAGTGCCGCGCAAAGCACGTTGAGCGTGGCGACGTGGGGCGGCGCCTATGGACAGTCGCAGGAGATCGCCCTGTTCGAGCCCTTCGCGAAGGAGACGGGCACGGTCATCGCCACGGAGACCTATGACGGCAGCCTCGCCAAACTCAAAAGCATGATCGACGGCAGCGGCACTCCGGTCGATGTGGTCGATGTCTCGGCCGGTACGTTGGGCCGACTGTGCAGCGACGGCCTGCTTGAGAAAATCGACGCCGGCTCGCTCGGCGCTCCACCCGACGGCGGAAGTGTTGCGGACGACTTCATGGACGGAGGCCTGTCACCTTGCGGGGTCGCGAGCGTCGCCTGGTCGACAGCGATCGCCTACGATCGCCAGGCCTTCCGCAAAGGCCAGCCGACCGAGATCAGCGCGCTCTTGGACACCGCCCGCTTCCCCGGCAAGCGGGCCCTGCCGAAAAATCCGCGTTACACGCTCGAGCTTGCCCTGCTTGCGGACGGCGTTCCGCCGGAGAACGTCTATAGCGAGCTCGCGACCCCGGCCGGTGCCGACCGCGCCTTTGCCGCGCTGGACAAGATCAAGGACGACGTTCTGTTTTGGAGCAAGGCCGAGCAGCCGATCACCTGGCTGCTCGAGGAGAAGGTGTCGATGGCCGCCGGCTATAGCGGCCGCATCTTCCGTGCCGCGGTCGGCGACCACCATATCGGCGTCCTGTGGGACGGCCAGATCTACGACATCGACGCCTGGGCGATCCCCAAGACATCGAACAACAAGGAAGAAGCCATGCGCTTCATCAGCTTCGCCACGTCGCCACAGCGGCTTGCGGCGCAAGCAGAGCTCATCGCCTATGGGCCGATGCGCAAATCCGCCATCGCCTTGGTGGGCAAGCATCCCATCATCCATGTGGAAATGCAGGAATACCTGCCGACGGCGCCTCAGAACTTCAAGAAGGCGCTCAAATTCGACGAGGCCTGGTGGACACAAAATGGCGCGGCGCTGACGCAACGCTATGCCGAGTGGCAAACGCAAGTGGAGTCGGCGGCGGCCGCTAAGGAAGCCGAACGCAAGGCGAAAGAGGCGGCGAAAGAACAGCCTGTGAGCAAGGCCGCGCCCTAGGAATTGTCCCCCGAATAAAGTGCGGGTAAGCGACAAGTCCTATTTGCCTTGGCTGTCGTCTTCATGTCATCCTTAGATTTGGAGCGAGTCATCGGGGTTGTAGCCCACGGACATCTCTCTACACAGAATGCACGACCAGAGAGCGGCATGCCTCTTTTGAGCTTTGGCTCAGACGGTTGAGGCCATGCTAATGATCCTAAGCACTGCCGGGGCGGGGCCGGCAGTGCACTCTGGTCAACCCACGATCTCCTATCTTAGAATATCCGATAGAGCCCTAAGGCTACGTCGTCTTCGAGCATTCCATGAGCGAGCAGGAGTGGCATGTCGAGTATGGGCCAAATCCCTTCGCCGTGGGCCACTCAGAATTTATGTGGCGTCTCCGAGACGAAAGAGGCTGGTTCGAACTTTGGACCAAGCAGACGGACGCGTGGGATAAGGCGCGTCGTTTCGCGCGCAAAAACGGAGGCCGCGCCGTCCTGCACCGGAAGGACGGGTCCGTGAGAATGGAGCGATCTTGGGTCCATTCCGGCAACCCTCAGAAAGCGCGATAGACGCCGAGCGCCAGGTAGCCGCTCGGATCGTCTTCGAGATAGTTGCCGGTGAACCCGCCGGACAATGTGAACTCGAGCTTGCGGAGGTTGATGCGGACGAAGCCCCCGCCGCGGCCGGCATCATACTCCTCGTTGCCGAGCGCTCCGCCTTCGAGCCCGAGCGAAAGCTTCGGCAGGACGCGGAAGCCGACTCGCGCGAGGCTCCAATATTCCTGGAAGGCCGTGCCGTACGATGCGTCGGCGGAGAGAAACCAGCGTGGCGCGATGTCGTACCAGGTCTCGGCGAGAAGCCTGAAGCCGATCTCGGTGCCTTGCACGGCGTTGTTCGGATCGTGCGGGACGATATGCTGGTCCTCCACCGCAATGCCGCCGAACAGCTTGACGATGACGGCGCCGGGGCGGAACTGATAACCGATCAAGCCGCGCTATTGATCTTTTATCCTATTATTCAATGGCTTAGATGCGGTCCAGCCTTGCCGTTTCCCTCCGTAGGTAACCACCTAGGTAACACCCACTCAGGAGGAACACATACACGGCCAATCCGATTGATCGCCGCAAGGCTCTTGCAGTTGTCGCGGCCGCTCCCGCCGCCAATGACAGCTAACGGCGTCGGCTTCGGTCGACGCCCTTTGCGTTTACCCGCTGCTACCTTGGCGCATGACCCCGGGCTGCTATGCTCGATGAGTGGGAGGGAACCATACCAACTATGCAGCCAAGCCATACTGATTGCCGTGGTCTCTTTGCTTTTCAGCTCGCCTCAAAAGACGATGGCCTACAGCCCGGAGTTTATCCAAGGTGTTTGTTTGGAGGCTGTTGCTAATCCTATAAGTGAAGGCATTGCATCGGCTACGTGTCTAGCGTCGCGGACGCAGAAGATAACAACGGCAAATTTTGTTTGCCGCATAGCATCAGCAATGACGCCCTAGTCAGCACTGTGAGAGACTTTATGAGGCAGACTCCCACCGGAGCGAGTTTCTTGGCATCTCAGAACTACAATGCCTCCGTTTTCGTAGGATTGGCCCTCACGGATAAATTTCCTGTAAGCGATAAGCACCAATGCAAAACCTGAGCGCAGATCCGTTACCCGATAGCGGCGGCATCGACATCTCCACGCCTTCTTTTAGCGAAAGCTATCAGACGCCCGTCCTACGCGGGCCGCCGTCCCCCTGTTTTGCGTAAGACGGCAAGTGAGATGCGGCTTCAGGACTTGAACATTCCTGGAGCCGCTTCTCTTTGCGCTTATGCGGCGGCTACACCTTCTATCTCTTCGACCGTTCCCGCCACACAGCTTTCATAGCAGCTAACACATCGGCATACTGATAGACAGCGCCACTCGACAGCTTCCTACCAATTTCGCCAGTCCACACGACCAAAAATCCTACGCTCCGGATGTGGAGTACATTCTGCCCCAGTTGGTGTGTGGACGACCAAATCGTCTCTGACTTCGAACTGATCTGACGTAACCCTTGTGTGCGCTTGCATAGTCGTAACCTCGGGTGTAGCGCTAAAGCGTGACAAAGCTAAGACCATTTGAGTGTGTTAGAATTAAAGATTGATTAACTCTACAGCAGTGCGACAGAGCAAAGTGCTCGAGCTAACAGCGTGCGATCGATTAGTACAGAAGCTAGTGAGTTACAAAGAGCCTAGAGTTTTTAGCAATCAGTAGAGCATTATACTGTTCTTGTAACAACATATATATCTAATATACCTATCGATAAAAGCAACACGTCAACTGCCAATCTAAGAGATCAAGAAAGAACTATTAACGCACAAGCAAAGTAAACAATTTTACCAACACTTAAATTTCCATCTTATATACCATTTTCTTATAAAGCTCAAAAAGCTCTCTAGCTAACTTATACATCAAATATATTATAGACAATCATCAAAAAATCATATATAATTGACGGTAGAAGTCAGATACAATTTAACATCTTTCTTCTTCTCATCAATTTATCTATATCTCTCTCATCATAATATATCACTAGTTGAAATCTCATAGCAATATCTCTATATCCTATCATCTTAATCTTCTCTTTATCTCTCTACCTTCTTTTTCTATTCTCAATTGCAGGGAGAGCCAAGAGAGAAGCTCTCAAGACATCATCACGTCGTTTCTCATCACCTTATCTAGTAGAGCAGACTCCTAGAGGTTTCAAAGTGCTATACTCTTCCGATCTACTCTCGTCTATATCTATGTCATGAGACGAAAGCCGAAGCCGACTTAGCAAGGAGCTGACCTTCGACGAAGCGCGGCGGATTGCGTTGAACGTGGCGAAGCTGCCGGAGCTGTTGGGTAGGAATGAGCAAGCTTCAGATAGAGTCGATCTCTATAAGATACTAAAGAAACCCAGCCTTGATCAGGCCAAACAGAATCAGAATCTACACATAAAGCTTTAGAGCCAATAAGTCTGCCTATCGCTTCGTTACTAGTTGAAACCTAAAAAGATCCAATTTTTGTGAAACGGCCTTATTTCCCCCGTTTAATCTCCGTAATCGTTGGTGCGGCTACTCGAATACAAACGAGATGATAGGCCAATCAGTTCCATACACTCCGCTAAGGTGCTGACCTTCGATGAGACGCGGCAGCCTAGGCATAGTAAGCTTTCCGTAATGAATTTAAAGGAAGGTGTCAGATGGTCCGTCATTACGCGATCCTACCGTCCCTTAATCATTTTTATACTACAATAGAGAAACAATCTCAATTTCTCTTTTTTTCTTTTCTATTTAATTTTTTACTTTACATTTACTTTACTAGATTTTAATACGTAACAATGAGACTAGGAAGGCGTAATACTTCATTCATTAATCTTTTATATATTATCTTCTTTCTTTTTAGTTATCTACCTAGTGTCTGCTACATCAAGCCCAGAACTCTAAGTACTATTACTATGACCATTATGGTCAGTACGAGCCCGATGATATCGCGCATTTGATCATTCCCTCTGAGGGTGACAGCGATCATGTTTCGCAACCAGTGATAAGCATAACCAACCTGTAAGTCTAATGTTCCGGCTGAAGCTAAATAACCTCGTGACCAGTTTGCATCTCCTTTAAATATACTCTAAAGGCCAGTCACTAGTCTACGTCTACGCTCGACGAGACACGAACCGAGCTGACATAGCCAAAGTGCTCGACTTTCGATGAGTCGCAGCGGATTGCGCTGAACGTGGCAAAGCTGCCTATCTTGCTAGTCTAGTGTCTAGCCTCTATTCAAAAGAATAACGTTAGAGGCTTCGTGTTCGTTCACGGTCCCGCGTTCATAGCCTGCAAGAAATATCTTCGCCCACTCGAATAGACTAATCGTTCCGGTTCTCGCCTCTGTCCGCATTTATCACGATAAGACTCAGACCGCGACTCACCTCGGCTTCTATTTCTCCGAGACTCAAAAGACGCTTCTCCAGTTCCTTTTCTTAAGACATGGATTGGTATTGTACCGCTTCTAGCGAGCCGGCTGTATAAAAGTTACCTGAGCTGGGGTAGTATCGGCACCTGAGATCATAGCCCCGCTGCTGATCTTCCGAGCCGGTGCCGAGGTCGAACTGATAACCGATCAGCGCCGCGGCGAAACTGTCCTGGCCGTCGAACGTCGTCGCCACATAGTTGCTGCCGTCGAACAGCGCGCCGTCATAGTCATAGCGGCCATACGCGCCGACCGCGCGGAGCCGTAGGCCCGGCGCATAGAGACCCTTGCCGAAGGCGTAGCCGCCGCCCACATAGCCGCTGGTGTAGTTGTCGCTGGTCTCGATGCCGGTGAAGAGTTCGGTATGTGGCCCATCGGGCCCGGCGCGCGCCGTGTCCGCCGAGACGGCAAGCGCGAGAACGGCAGCATAAAGCGCCCCGCTTCCGCGGAGTGCGGATCGGACGCCTGCTATACTGCCCCCCTGCACGGCGAACACTCGCCTGCTGCATCAACGATGATGCATCTTAGGCGCGAAACCAGCGGGACCACCGCAACTAGGTTGCGCGCAACCGAATACACTACAATCGTGGGTTGGTGAATCCGTGCTTTGTTCCCCACAGGTCCAGCGAAATGAGACCCGACCAATTCGCTAGCTGGCTCAAGGTCGACACCAAGGGCCTCTATTGCCGGCCGGGCGGTTTCCATATCGACCCGCACGGTGCCGTTCGGCGCGCCGTCATCACCCACGGCCATTCCGACCATGCAAGACCGGGCCATGACGCCGTGCTGGCGACGGAAGAGACGCTTGCCATCATGCGCGCCCGGCTCGGTGAAGGGGCGCCGCGTCGCCCCCAAGCGGTCCCTTATGGCGAGCCCCTCACCATCGGCGACGTCACGGTCACGCTGTTCCCGGCCGGCCATGTGCTCGGCAGCGCCCAGGTCCTGATCGAATATGAGGGCGTGCGCGCTGTGGTCTCCGGCGACTACAAGCGGAGCGCCGATCCCACTTGCGCGCCCTTCGCGCTTGTTCCGTGCGACCTCTTCATCACCGAGGCGACCTTCGCGCTGCCAGTGTTCCAGCACGGCGACGCGCGCGCCGAGGTGGCGAAGCTCCTCAAATCGGTTGCGCAGTTTCCCGAGCGCGCGCATGTCGTGGGCGCCTACGGGCTCGGCAAGACCCAGCGGGTGATCGCGCTTCTGCGCGACGCGGGCTACGAGCACCCGATCTATCTGCACGGGGCGCTGCAAGCCTGCTGCGACCTCTATCAGTCTTTCGGCGTTGCTCTCGGGACGCTCCTCCCTGCCACCGGCGCTAAACGCGACGACTTGAAAGGCGCTATCGTGCTCGCGCCGCCATCCGCGATCGCCGACCGCTGGTCGCGACGGCTTCCCGATCCGGTGACCGCCTTCGCGTCGGGGTGGATGCGCGTGCGGGCGCGCGCCCGGCAACAAGGCATTGAGCTGCCGCTCGTTATCTCCGACCACGCCGACTGGCGCGAGCTGATCGATACCATCGCCGAGACCGGCGCGGAGGAGGTGTGGGTGACCCATGGGCGCGAGGACGCCCTGATCCATCACATCGAGACGACCGGGCGCCGGGGCCGCGCGCTCGCGCTGATCGGCCGCGAGGACGAAGACCAGTGAAGGCGTTCGCCGCGCTTCTCGACCGGCTGTCCTACACGCCGTCGCGCAACGACAAGCTGCGCCTCTTGGCGGACTATTTCGCGGCCGCGCCAGATCCCGACCGCGGCTATGCGCTGGCGGCCCTCACCGACGGGCTGTTCTTCAGGCTGCCGTTCCGCCGCATCCTGACAGAGATGCTGGAAGCGCGGGTCGACCCGGTGCTGTTCACGCTCTCGCGCGACTATGTGGGCGATACGGCCGAGACCATCGCGCTGATGTGGCCGGCACGAGAAGAGGGCAGCGCGCCGCCGCGCCTTGCCGATGTGGTCGAGGCGGTCCAGGCCGCGGCGCCCGCGGAGCTGCCTGTGCTTATCGCGGGCTTTCTCGATCGGCTCGATGCCACCGGCCGCTGGGCGCTGCTCAAGCTGCTGACGGGTGCGCTCCGCGTCGGCGTGTCGGCGCGGCTTGCCAAGACGGCGCTCGCCGAATGGTCGGGCAAGCCGCTTGCCGATATCGAGGAGGTCTGGCACGGGCTTTCGCCGCCTTATATCTCGCTGTTTGCCTGGCTGACGGGCAACGGCCCGCGGCCCGAGACGCACGGAAGCGCCGTGTTCCGGCCGCTGATGCTGTCGCACGCCATCGAGGACCGGGAGCTTGCCGCCATTGCCCCATCGGATTTCGTGGCCGAATGGAAATGGGACGGCATCCGCGTACAGGCGAGCCATCAAGGCGGGGAGAGGCGACTGTTCTCACGCACGGGCGACGACATCTCGGGCACCTTTCCGGACGTCGTGGAGGCGCTCCCTGAGGGCGTGGTGCTCGACGGCGAGCTTCTCGTGATGCGCGACGGCGACGTCGCTCCGTTCAACGATCTCCAACAGCGCCTCAACCGCAAGACCGTGACGAAGGGGATGCTGACATCGCATCCCGCGCATATCCGCCTCTACGACATGCTGTTCGAGGGCGACGAGGACTTGCGCGCCCTGCCCTTCGTCGAGAGACGCGCGCGGCTTGAGGCGTGGCACGCGGCGCATGCGCCCGAGCGCACAGACGTCTCGGAGATCATCGACTTTCAGTCCATCGCCGAGCTCGAGACGCTTTGGGCCGGCGCGCGGGAGACCGGCATCGAAGGGCTGATGTTGAAGCGCCGCGAGAGCCCCTATATCGCCGGTCGCCCAAAAGGCCATTGGTACAAGTGGAAGCGGGCGCCGCTCATGATCGACGCGGTGCTGATGTATGCCCAGCGCGGCAGCGGCAAGCGCTCCTCTTACTATTCCGACTATACGTTCGGCGCATGGCGGACGAGCGAGACCGGCGCGGCGGAGCTCGTGCCGGTGGGCAAGTCCTATTTCGGCTTCACCGACGAGGAGCTGAAACAGCTCGACAGCTTCGTGCGCAGCCACACGGTGGACAGTTTCGGCCCCGTGCGCCAGGTGGAGCCGAAGCTTGTATTCGAGGTCGCCTTCGACTCCGTGCACCGGTCCACGCGACACAAATCAGGCGTCGCCATGCGCTTTCCACGCATCCACCGCATCCGCTGGGACAAGCCGGCCGAGGAGGCCGACACGCTCGAAACCGTAACAAGCATGATCGTGGACTAGCGGGCCCCGCGTCGTCGTGCTGCCGCACTTGCGCCGCTAGACTGCGCCGCTTACCGCCAAAGACCTTACCAAGGGAGATGACCCATGAGGATGCTTCTGACCGCGCGTTTTCCCGCCGAGCCGTTCAACACCCTGGCCCGCAAGGGCGAGGCAGGAAAGCTCCTGCAAAGCATCATCGAAGATCTGAAGCCTGAGGCCGTCTATTTCACCGAGCTTCGGGGACAGCGTGGTGCAATCCTGGTTGTCGATCTTCCCGCCCCGTCCGACGTCCCACGGTTCGCCGAGCCGTTCTTCCTCAAGTTCAACGCCGACTGCCACTTCAAGATCGTCATGAGCGGCGAGGATTTGGCTAGAGCGGGGCTCGACGCGCTCGGCAAGAAATGGGGCTGAGCCCTCGGCTACTGGGTGAAGATAAGAACCAGATAGGTGGCGAACAGCACGAGGTGCACGAAGCCCAGCAGGACGTTGGTCGGCGCGCCCGAGAAGGTCATGTGGCTGACGAACAAGGTCACCGCCAGGAGCGTGATCTCGACATTGGATAGGCCGAGCTCGATCGGCGTCCCGGTGATGACGCTGATCGCCAGCACCACCGGAACGGTGAGGCCGATGGTCGAAAGCGCCGAGCCGAGGCTGAGATTGACGGCGCGCTGGAGATGGTCGCGCGCCGCCGCTTGGCAAGCGGCGGTCCATTCCGGCGAGAGAATGAGAATGGCGATGAGAACGCCGCCGAGCGCGACCGGCAGGCCACCCTGCTCCACGCCATAGTCGATCAGCCGGGAGAGCTGCTTCGACAACAGAACGACCGGCATCAGCGTCGCCAGCAGCAGGATCGCGTGATAGGGCGCGGAGT